>CANRJC010000006.1 GCA_947630795.1 uncultured Phascolarctobacterium sp.
GGCAGGTCTTCGGGGCGCGAGAGCGTTGCCGGTTTTGTGCCCTTACAGGGTTGAGTCAAACCACCGGCTAAGCCGGTGGTTATGATTTATACAGAAAAAAGGCCGCCGACAGGCGGCCTTTTTTCTGTACAAGTTGTTTACCTTATTAGTTTTATCTGTCTGAAGTTTCTCAATCTGCGTTCTACCCAACCAGTTTCGCGCCGCTCTCTTCGCCTTCATATGAAGGACTGCTCCCTCAGCAGGGAGGCCAGCCCAACTCTTTGCCGCCGATGAGATGGATGTGGAGATGGGGCACCGTTTGCCCTCCGTCGGCGCCGGTGTTGATCACCAGGCGAAAGCCTTTTTCGGCGACGCCCGTCTCTTTGGCGATGAGCTCCACTTTGCCGAGGATGTGGCTCAAGAGGGGCGCGGGACAGGCAACTATATTTTCCACGTGCTCTTTGGGCAGCAGCAGCACATGAACAGGCGCAGCAGGAGCTACGTCCTTAAAGGCTACCATTTTTTCGTCTTCGTAAACTTTTACAGAGGGTATCTCCCCCTTGATGATCTTGCAAAAGATGCAGTTCTCGGCCATGATCGAGCCTCCTTCGGCTGAATTTTTATGATTATATGATTCTGAACGGGTCCTCTCTTTTCCTTCTTTTTTAGCGAAGATGAAAAGGGAAGCCGAAAAGAAAAAAGAGGATGGGCCTTTGTCCGTCACTCTTTTAAAAAATCATCTTTGCAAAAATCCAAAGAGCGATATTCGTCTTTATCTTTCGCCAAATGATCTTCTTAAAAAATTTCGCAGGCAGCTCATTCGTCTTTCTCTTTTGAAAAAGAGCGCGAGCCGAAGCTCACTTTATGATCTCTCCCAGCAAAAGCTCTTGGGAAGCGGCAGTGATACGAACTTTGCTCAATTTATTGGCCAGCTCTCTTCCTCCCTCGGCCTGCACTCTGAAATAACTGCCGCTTAGCCCTTCCATACGGCCCGGCCCCGCCTCTTCTTCCCACAATACCTCCACGCAACTGCCCACAGCTTTTTCCAAAGCAGTTCGCTGCAATTCTTTGTCGATGAGGCCCAACTTGCGAGCCCGCTCCGCCTTCACCGCCGCCGTGAGCTGATTTGGCAGAGCTGCAGCCGGTGTGCCTTTTCGCCTTGAATAGGGAAAGATGTGGAGCTTACCGAAGGCGCAGGCCCGGGCAAAGTCGCAACTTTCGGCAAAATTTTCTTCGGTCTCGCCTGGAAAACCCACGATGATATCGGTGGTGATGTTGATGCCGGGGATGCGGTCGCGTATCTTGGCCAATAAAGCGGCGAACTCCTCCCGCCGATAGGGGCGGCCCATGGCTTTGAGCACCGCATCGCTGCCCGCCTGTAAGGGCAGATGCAAATGCCGGCAGAAGCGGCTGTCTTTTTTCATCAGCTGCAGCAAGTCGTCTTCAACTTCGATAGATTCGAGAGAGCCGAGGCGCAGCCGCACCAAGTTCGGCACAGAAAGAGCCGCGGCCGCCGCTGCGGCCAAGGTGCTACCGCTTTCTCGACCGTAGGCTCCTAAATGGATGCCGATCAGCACCACTTCTTTAAAGCCCGCAGCCACGAGCCGCTCCACTTCTTCTTTGATGCCGCTCAAAGGTCTGCTGCGCAGAGGACCTCTGGCGTAAGGGATGAGGCAGTAGGTACAGAATTGATCGCAGCCTTCTTGTATCTTCAAAAAGGCGCGGGTGTGACGGTCGTCTGCTCCCGCCGCCAATTCGTCAAAAACAGTGGTGCTGTCAAAAGGCCTCACCCCGTCTAATACTGCCTCTTTTTTAGCGGCCAGCGCTTCTTCCACCAAGGCCACAGCTTTGGCCCGCTCCTGAGTGCCGATGATGACGTCCACTCCCGGCAGGGCCCGCACTTCATCGGGAGCTACCTGCGGGTAACAGCCGCACACCACGATGAGGGCCGCAGGGGCCTGCCGCACGGCCCTTTGGATGAACTGCCGCGATTTGCGCTGTCCCATATTGGTGACTACACAGGTATTGATGACATAGACGTCCGCCGGTTGCGCGAAGGGCACGACAAAAAAGCCGGCCCGACGAAAAAGCTCCATGAGACTGGCGGTGTCTGCTTGATTCACTTTGCAGCCTAAAGTGGCAAAGGCTATGCTCGGCATCAATATTCCCCCAGTTCGCCGGCGGCGAAAAAAACGGCGGTCAAAGCAGCCAAGGCTGCCGTCTCTACCCGCAGGATGCGATGGCCCAGGCTCACCGTTTTTACCCCGGCTTTTTCTGCGATCGCAAGCTCTGCGGGGCTGATCCCCCCCTCCGGTCCGATTATCAGCAAAACTTTTTGCAATATATTGAGCCTGACTGCTTCTTCTAAGGCGCTTTTTAGGCCCAAATGATCTTCGCATTCATAGCACAATAATTTCAGAGAACTGTCGTCTTTCGCCAAAAGTTCTTCCAAACTTTTTGGAAGAGCCACTCGGGGCACCCTTTGTCTTTGAGCTTGAGCCGCAGCCGCTTGGGCGATCTTTTGCCAACGTTTGACTTTTTCCTCGGCTCTTTTTCCTTTTAACTGCACCACAGAGTGCTCCATGGTGAGGGGGACGATGGCCGCCGCTCCCAACTCTACCGCTTTTTGGATGATGGTCTCCATCTTTTCGCCTTTGGCCAGGCCTTGGGCTAAAGTCACTTCTATCCGCGGTTCCTGCATCTGAGCCAAAATTTCAAGAGGGCGAAGCTTCACCTCTTCTTTTTCGATAGCTGTGATCTCGGCCAAAGCGGTGATGCCGTCGTCGGTGACCACCTGCACCTTGTCTTTCGGCTGCAGCCGCAGCACTTTGCTCATGTGCCTGGCGTCCCCGCCTTTGACGGCGAGCAAGGGACCGTATTTTTCTTCGATGAAGAATCTATGATAGGTCATGCTCTCCTCGCCAGCGCCAGCGCCAGCCAACCCCCTTCTTCTCTCACTTCGCGGCAAACGAGGCCCGCTTCTTCGGCAGCCTTCATCACTTCTTCTTTTTGTTCGATGATGATGCCGCTGGCCAAAAAGAGACCGCCCTCGGCCAGATGAGCCGGCACCTCCGGCAGCAAACGAATGATGATGGGCGCCAAAATATTGGCGATGATCAAGTCGGCTCGGCCTTCGATGCCCTTAAAAAGATCGCCTGCTTGCACGCAGATCGTTTTTTCCAAATCGTTTTCCGCAACATTTTCTTTGGCTACCCGCACTGCCACGGGATCGATGTCCACCGCCAAGACCTCTTTGGCCCCGCAAAGAGCCGCCGTCAAAGAGAGGATGCCGCTGCCGGTGCCCAGGTCTAACACCTTGGTTCCCTCTTTTTCGGTCAAAAATTCTTCGATGAGCTCCATGCAGAGCTTGGTGGTGTGGTGGCTGCCGGTGCCGAAGGCCAGGCCGGGGTCGATGGTGAGCACTTTTTCTTGAGGCAGCGGCCTGTATTCTTCCCAGCTGGGGCGGATCACCAAATTTTTTCCGATCTTGGTGACGTGAAAATATTTCTTCCAACATTCAGCCCAGTCTTCGTCGTGCACCCTGCGGCAAAAAAGTTCGGGCGCAGAAAAAGACGGTCCCATCCTCGCGGTCAAAGTCGCGAGAGCTGCTCTTATGTGCTCTGCCTTGAGCCCTTCCGTGCCGTCTGCGGGATAATAGGCCTTGATGCTCACCGTCCCCAATTCTTTTTGCACGGGGATGTCGCACAGCTCCCAAGTTCCCCGAGCCCGCAGCGTTTCGATGAGCCGAGGGTCCTCGATGACCACCCCTTGGCAACCTTCTTCCGTCAAAATTTCCGCTATCGCTTCCTGAACGGCCTCCGGGGCCCGCACTTCCGCTTCCAACCAATCCATATTGAAATTCTCCTTTTCGATAAATCTATTATAGCCAAAAGCTCCTCGAGGCGCAAGTTGAGAGCAGGACGCTTCTTCTTTTTGGGGCCTTTCTCTTTTTCGGACATTCAAAAAGTTTTTACGCTCATGCCGAATGATCTTCAGCAAAACTTTACGGCGCTCCCGCTTTTGCTCTTTGCTCTTTTCACGCTCCCCTTTTTTTCCTTGACCTCCTCATTTATCTCTTATATAATTTTTTTAGACGAAGGCGGCAGCGGCCGCCCAAGAGAAAGGCAGGTAGGCGCCATGCTTACGTTAGATAAGATCTATCATTCTTCCTATGTGCTGAAAAACGTGGCCCGCAAAACGGACCTTATCGCCGCCCCCAATCTTTCCGGCGACAGCCGACTTTATTTGAAAACGGAAAATTTGCAAGTGAGCGGCAGTTTCAAACTGCGGGGCGCTTATTATAAGATCAGTCAATTGCCTGCCCCGGCCAAAGCCAAAGGGGTAGTGGCCGGCAGCGCCGGCAATCATGCGCAGGCCGTAGCCTACAGCGCCGCCAAATTAGGTTTGAAGTGCGTCATCTGTCTGCCCGACACCACCAACTTGGCCAAGGTCGAAAATGTAAAAGCTCTGGGAGCCGAGGTGCTGCTGGTGCCCGGCAGCGTGGCCGATGCGGAGACCAAGGCCGCCAGTCTCGCCTTAGAGAAAGGGCTGGCCCTCATCCCCGCCTGCGACGATGAGGCCATCATCGCCGGTCACGGAGCTTTGGGCTTGGAAATTTTGGAACAGTTGCCCTCCGTAGAGGCCGTGGTGCTGCCCGTGGGCGGCGGCGGTCTGGCTGCGGCCTTGGGCTTCACCATGAAGAGCCTGCGGCCCGAGCTGAAAGTTTACGGCGTGCAGGCCGCCGGGGCCGATGCCATGGCCCGCTCTTTCAAAGCAAAAAAATATTTGACTTCTGCCAAAGTGGACACCTTCGCCGACGCCATCGCCTGCCCTGCCGCTGGCAAACTGCCTTTCGAACTGATACAAAAATATGTGGACGACATCGTCACCGTCAGTGAAGACGAGATCGCCACCGCCATTTTGGCCCTCATCGAAAAACAAAAACTCATCGCCGAAGGAGCCGGGGCCGCACCGGTGGCCGCCGCCCTTTTCGGCAAACTGCCTTTGGCCGGCAAGAAGACCGTCTGCCTCATCTCCGGCGGCAACATCGAAGTGGACATCCTTTCCCGGGTCATCACCCGCGGGCAGGTGACCAGCGGCCGCAGGACTAATTTGATGATCGCTCTGGAAGACAAGCCCGGCCAGCTCACCCGGGTCAGCGAGATCGTCAGTCAGTGCGGGGCCAATGTCATCAGCGTTTACCACGACCGCGGCGATGTGAACATGGCCATCACCAGCTGCTTCCTGAAACTGGGCCTGGAGACCAGAAACGAGGCCCAGATCAAAGAGATAAGAGCCAAGCTGCTGGAAGAAGGCTTCCAACTGGTCAGCGAAAGAGCTTAAGGCGAGTCCTTGCGCAAAAGTTATTCTTAAAATTTTTATCCGCCGCTCTCTCTTCAAGATTGAGAAGCGGCGGACATTTATTTTATTGCCCTTCTTTTTTATTTTTGCTTTCAGAGCAGAGATTGGCGATGAGCTCAGTCCCTCTTTTTTCGGCGGCGAGCACTTTTCTTGGCTTCGCCGTCCCTTCGGCCTATAATTATTACGAGAAGTGGTGGCGATACACCTAATTCGGAAATAGAACTGCGTAGACAACTAATACCCGCTCGGCTCACAAAAATTTTATCCGCCGCTCTCGCTCTAAGCGTGAGAAACGGCGGATATTTTTTAGTTTGGAGTTTTTAATACTCCACACTCCTAACTCATTTTGCTGCTTCTTTTACTGCGTCCGCCATTTCTTTCACGTAATCGTAAACATAGCGGGGCGAGTCTTCACCGTGAGCCTCTACTATCTTCACGATGGCGCTGCCCACGATGGCCCCGTCGCTGACGGCCGCCATCTTTTTGGCCTGCTCGGGAGTGGAGATGCCGAAGCCTACGGCGCAGGGCACCTTGGCGGTCTTGCGCACTTCCTTCACGATGGCTTCCATATCGGTGGTGATGTTCTCTCTCACGCCGGTGACGCCCAAAGAACTTACCAAATAAACGTAACCTTCGGCAACGGCGGAGATCTTTTGGATCCTGTCTCGAGAAGTGGGGGCCACCAGCGGCACCACGGCCACGTGATGAGGCCGGCTGTAAGGCAGCATCTCTTCTCTTTCTTCATAAGGGATGTCGGGGATGATGACACCGTCTACGCCGGTCTCTTCGCATTTGGCGAAGAAACGATCGGCCCCGTAAGTGTAGATGGGATTGGCGTAAGTGAGGAAGACCAGAGGCACCTGAGTCTCCTTGCGCAGTTCGGCCACCAAGTCGAAGATCTTATCGGTGGTGGTGCCTGCCGCCAAAGCCCGAGTGTCTGCCCGCTGCACCACGATGCCCTCGGCCACCGGGTCGGAGAAGGGAATGCCCAGCTCCACTATGCCGCAGCCTGCTTTTTCCATAGTCAGCACCAGTTCTTTCGTCACCGCAAGCGAGGGATCGCCGGCGGTGATAAAGCCGATGAACACTTTCTTTTGTTTGGCGAAAGCTGCTTCTATCCTATTCATGTAAGTCCACCCCCATATAGCGGGCGATCGCCGCCACGTCTTTGTCTCCCCGTCCCGAAAGATTGATGACCATGATCTTGTCTTTGGGCAAAGTGGGCGCCAGCTTCATGGCGTGAGCCACGGCGTGAGCGCTCTCCACCGCCGGGATGATGCCTTCTGTCTTCGACAAATAATTGAAAGCTTCCACTGCCTCCGCATCGGTGGCCGGCACATATTGTACCCGGCCGATGTCGTGAAGATAAGCGTGCTCCGGCCCTATGCCCGGGTAATCCAAGCCGGCGGAGATAGAATAGACCGGGGCTATCTGGCCGTATTCATCTTGTAAGAAGTAGGACTTCATGCCGTGGAAGATGCCCAAGCTGCCGTTGCTGATGGTGGCCGCATTCTTGGGATCGTCGACGCCGAGGCCCGCAGCCTCTACGCCGATGAGCTTCACTTCAGGCTCTTTGATGAAATCGTAGAAGGCGCCGATGGCGTTGGAGCCTCCGCCTACGCAGGCCAGCACATAATCGGGCAGGCGCCCTTCTTTTTCTTGCAATTGAGCGCGTATCTCTTCGCCGATGATCTTTTGAAAATCTCTCACCATGGCCGGATAGGGATGAGGCCCCATGCAAGAGCCCAGCACATAGAAGGTGTCCTCGCAACGGGCGGTCCACACTCTCAAAGCTTCGTTCACCGCATCCTTCAAAGTGCCGGTGCCCGATTCCACAGGCACCACCGTTGCTCCCAAAAGCTGCATGCGAAAGACGTTCAATTTCTGCCGCTCGCAGTCTTCGCTGCCCATATAGACCACGCACTCCATGTTCATCAAAGCGGCGCCGGTGGCGGTGGCCACACCGTGCTGACCTGCTCCCGTTTCGGCGATGACCCTTTTTTTGCCCATTTTTTTGGCCAACAGGATCTGCCCCAGCACATTGTTGATCTTATGAGCACCGGTGTGGTTCAGGTCTTCTCTCTTCAAATAGATCTTGCAGCCGCCCAAGTCTTCGGTCATCTTCTTGGCGTAATATAGAAGAGAAGGACGGTTGGCATACTCCCGATAGAGGCGGTGCAGTTCCGCCAAAAAGTCCGGGTCGTTGCGGTAGTGCTCGTAAGCTTCTTCCAGCTCCAGCACCGCATTCATCAAAGTTTCCGGTAAATATTGGCCTCCGTGGATGCCATATCTGCCCTTAGTCATGTTTTATCGAACTCCTTATCCTTGCTGTTATGAAAAAACTTTTACGATCTCGGCCGTCTATTTTACGGAACGCACCGCCCGACAAAAGGCCAGCACTTTTTCTCTGTCCTTGGCCCCGTTCGTCTCCACTCCCCCGGCCACGTCCAAAGCGTAGGCCCCACCGTCTGCGGCGATGGCTGCAGCATTTTCGGCGGTCAGGCCGCCGGCGATGAAATAAGGCTTGGGGATATGAGCTTTTTGCAAAAGGCTCAGGTCGAAGCGGCGGCCGCTGCCTCCGTAGCCCGGTGTGTAAGTGTCGAAGAGGTAAAGATCGCAGGGGTAGGCGGCTATATTTTCAAGGCTGCTCTCGTCTTTCACTGCCACCGCTCTCACGATGGGCACCGTCACTTTTTTGCGAAGAGCAAGAGCAAAAGCTTCGTCCTCGTCGCCGTGCAGTTGCACCTGTCTTATCGTCCCTTTTTGCACTAAGTCGACGATCAGTTCAAGGGGGTCATTGACGAAAACCCCCACCGGTATGATGCGAGGGTCCAAAAGTTTCGACAACTCTGCCGCTTCTTGGGGACTCACATAGCGTTTGCTTTTTTCGTAGAAGATGAAGCCGCCGTAATCCGGCAGAGCCTCGTTGACGCAAGCGATGTCTTCTTTGCTTTTTAAACCGCAGATCTTTACTTTTACTTTGCTCATGCCCTAGACCCGCCTTTTTGCACTGCGGCGATGAAGGCAGCCGGGTCGGGGCTCTTCATCAACGCTTCGCCGATGAGCACCGCCGCTGCTCCCGCTTCTTTTAAAGGCAACACATCTTCCGGTTTCTCTATGCCGCTTTCGGCTACGAAGAGGACAGCGGAGGGAATGAGGGAGCGAAGGCGCAGGCTGTGGGTGGGGCTGACGGAAAAATCCCGCAAGTTCCTGTTGTTGACGCCGATGATCTTTGCTTTCGCCGAAAGAGCCGCTTCGACTTCTTCTTCGCTGTGGGCTTCCACCAAGGCGGCTAGGCCCAATTCATGAGCAAGAGCCGAAAAATCTTTTAAGCGGCTGTCTTTTAAAAGACTGCAGATCAAAAGCACCGCCGAAGCTCCCAAAGTTTTGGCTTCATATATTTGGTATTCGTCGATAGTGAAGTCTTTGCGCAAAAGAGGCAGGGCCACCGTCTCGTGCACCTTTTTCAAATAAAGAGAGCTGCCCAAGAAAAAGTCCGGTTCCGTGAGGACAGAGATGGCCGCCGCTCCTCCTTTGGCATAAGCTTTCGCCTGCTCGAGATAGAGCTGAGGAAAATTCGGACAGATGAGCCCTTTAGACGGGGAAGCCTGCTTCAATTCGGCTATCACCGCAAGGCCGGGCCGAGCCAGCGCCTCCCGAAAGTCGAGAGGGGCCGGCAGCTCTTCTGCCTCCCGTCGCACTGCGCTCAAACTTTTTTCCTTTTTTAAAATTTTTAAGCGTTGAGCTGTGGCGGCGGCGATCTTTTGCAAAATATCTTCCGCCATTTTATTTGTTGCTCAAAGCCGCAAGTTTTTCCAAAGTAGCCAGAGCCTTGCCGCTATCGATCAATTCGGCGGCCAGCTTCACACCTTCTGCCATGCTCTCGGCCTTATCGCCTACGTAGAGAGCGGCACCGGCGTTCATCAGCACCGTATCCCTGCGGGGCCCGGGCTTGCCGGCCAAAACTTCTCTCGTCATGGCTGCGTTCTCGGCGGGAGTGCCTCCTACCAGATCGCTCTTTTGGCAGCGAGTCAGGCCGAAGTCTTCCGGTTTGATCACATAATTTTTGTACCAACCGTCTTTGAATTCGCACACGGCGTTGTCGGCACTGCTGGAGAGCTCGTCCATGCGGTCGCGGCTGTAGACCACCATGCCCCTGGTCACGCCCAAATTCATCAGCACTTGAGCCAAGGGAGCCACAAGATATTCATCGTAGACGCCCAGCACCTGCCTGTTGGCCAAGCCGGGGTTGGTGAGAGGCCCCAAAATATTGAACACGGTCCTGAAGCCCAATTCTTTGCGGATGGGCCCCACGTAGCGCATAGAGCTGTGATATTTTTGCGCGAAGAAGAAGCACATGCCTACTTCTTTTAAAAGCTCCACACATTTTTCCGGGCTTTGGTCGATGTTCACTCCCAAAGCTTCCAAACAATCGGCGGCGCCGCACTTGGAAGAAGCTGCCCGGTTGCCGTGCTTGGCCACTTTCACGCCGCCGGCGGCGGCGATGAGAGCTGCTGTGGTAGAAATGTTGAAGCTGTTGGAGCGGTCGCCCCCGGTGCCCACTATCTCCAGCACGTCCATCCCCGTCTTCACCAGCAGGGCCTGATCCCGCATGGCGGCGGCGCAACCGGTGATCTCGTCGATGGTCTCCGCCTTGGTGCTTTTAGTAGCCAGTGCGGCCAAAAAAGCGGCGTTCTGAGTGGGGGTGGTCCGGCCGCTCATGATCTCCGTCATGGCGGTGTAGGCTTCCTGATAGCTCAGATCCATTTTGTTGCTGATCTTTTCGATGGCTTCTCTTATCATGGTGTGTTTCCCCTTTCCCTTTGGATGTCATTTATAGTGAATAAAATTTTAAAACTTGTTCGTCGCCGTATGCGTCAAAACTTCAACTCATCTCACAACTTGAGGAAATTTTTCAAAATGACCCGCCCGTCGGGAGTCATGATGGATTCAGGATGAAATTGCACGCCGAAAACTTTATATTTTTCGTGCATCAGCCCCATGATCTCTCCCGCTTTCGTCACCGCCGTTATCTTTAAACAGTCGGGCAAACTCGAGCTGTCCACCAAGAGGCTGTGATAGCGGGCGCAGGGAAAGCCTTCTTTCAGACCGGCGAAGAGAGGACAGGGCTCTTTGAAATAAACTCGGTCCGCTTTGCCGTGGACCACTTGCGGAGCGTGGACCACTTTTCCTCCGTAGGCTTGGCCGATAGCCTGATGTCCCAAACAAACGCCCAAGATGGGATACTTGCTCCCCAATTTTTCGATCGTTTCCAGGCAGATGCCCGCCTGATCGGGATCGCCCGGCCCCGGAGAGATGATGATATGAGAGGGAGCCAAACGGTCGATATCTTCTACCGTGCATTTATCGTTGCGCACGACATAAAGATCGGGGTTTAATTCTCCCACCAATTGATAGAGGTTATAGGTGAAGCTGTCGTAATTGTCGATAAGTACTATCATCCCTGCTCCTCCTCTGCTGCGGTCATGGCCAAAGCGTTCAGACAGGCCCGAGCTTTGTTCACCGTCTCTTGGTACTCGTTTTCCACCACGGAATCGTAGACGATGCCTCCCCCTGCCTGCACCTGCACTCTATCGCCCCGCTTCACCATGGTGCGGATGGTGATGCAGATGTCCATATTGCCGCCGAAATCCAAATAACCCATGCCGCCGCCGTATATTCCTCGACGACAGGGCTCCAATTCGTCGATGATCTCGCAGGCTCTGATCTTGGGGGCGCCGCTGAGAGTGCCGGCGGGGAACACTGCCTGCAAGGCATCCAACGCATCTTTATCCGACCGCAAAGTGCCTGTCACCTTGCTGGTGACGTGCATCACGTGAGAAAAACGTTTGATGGCTTTATAATCGTCCACTTTCACGCTACCGAACTCGCTGACCCTGCCAAGATCGTTGCGGCCGAGGTCCACCAGCATGTTGTGCTCGGCGATCTCTTTGGCGTCGGCTAAAAGGCCCCGCTCTAATTCCAGATCTTCTTCTTGCGTGCGGCCCCGAGGGCGAGTGCCTGCGATGGGCATGGTCACCACCTGCCGCCCTATCACTTTCACCAAAGTCTCGGGGCTGGACCCTGCCACTTCCACGTCGTCGTTGTGGATGAACACCATGTATTGAGAAGGATTGGTGGTGCGCAGATAGCGGTAAGCGTTCAAAAGATTTTGATCGTACGAAGCGCTGAAGCGCTGGCTGTACACGATCTGAAAAGAATCGCCGTTTCTGATGTATTCTTTACATTTTAAAACGTTGGCCACGTATTCTTCTTTCTTTTGATTGGAAGTGACGGGCCCCAACTTCGCCCGTGCCGGCTTGAAGGGATGGATGGGGGCCAGCAGCATTTCTTCCATGGCGGCCAATTCTCGCTGAGCTTTGGCGTAATTTATCTCGACGTTATCTGTTTTCACGTTGACGATGAGATATATCTTTTGCTTCAAATGGTCGAAGGCCACCAATTTGTCGAAGAGCATCAGATCGATATCGGCGCTCTCTGCCTTTCTGCTTTTGTCCACCTTCATGTCCGGCTCACAGCAGCGCATGAAGTCGAAACCGAAAGTGCCCACCAGACCGCCGGTGAAAGTGGGCAGGCCCGGCAATTGAGGCGCCTTGTATTCCGCCAAAATATTGCGAATGGAGGCGATGGGGTCCCGCTCTTTATATTTCACCGTGGCGCCGCTGATCAGCTCGGCGTTGCCGTCGGTGCTCTTGAAGCGCAGCACCGGGTCGTAGCCGATAAAAGAGTAGCGTCCCCAGTGCTCGCCGCCTTCGATGCTCTCCAGCAGGAAGTAGTTGCGGCTGCTTTTGGAAATGTTGTGCAAAAAGGCCAAAGGTGTCACCATGTCCGCCAAACAAACTTTGGCCACAGGCACGGCCTTGTAGTCTTTGGCATAAGCCTTCACCTCTGCCAGCGTAAGATTCAACATGTCCTCTTCCCTCTTTTCCGAAAATAAAAGACCCGTCCTTGCCAATAACAAGGACAGGCCATATCACCTGCGGTACCACCTTGATTCGTGCCGAAGCACGCCCCTCTCTAGGGTGCCAACACACCCCTCGTCCCTAACGCGCACGCTACGTCATACGCTACTCCCTTGCGGTTTCACGCTGCCCTCTGCGGTCCATTTACCGACCTGCATCTCTGCCCGGCTCCCAGCTGCCCGGACTCTCTGCAAGCGCATCTGTCGGCTTGATCTCCGCATCTTCGGTTTAAGGTGTTTTTGAAATTACGTTCATTCTACTACTTTGCTCTCAAGAAGTCAAGAGCGAAGAAAAAATTTTAACTTTTCACTTTCACTTCGTCGATGCCCGGCAATAGATCGCACGGTCTTTTTCTCTCGGCTCTTTTCGATGCGAGCAAGAAAGAGAGGAGAGCGGTCATTTTAGGAAAAGAAAAAGACAGGGAAGGCGAATCTCTCTCCCTGCCTTTTTTATTTTTTCTCTTCTTTTATATTTCAGCTTTCATGTTTTAGCGATCTTGTGCCGGAGCTTCCTCTCCTTTTTACACTAGCGGAACTTCTATGTTCTCCAATAGTTCTACCATCTCTCCTTGGCTGCGCAGCCACATCTCCACTCCGTCGCCGAAAACTTCGGCGCTGATGATGAGCCCGTCTTTTTCATTTTTCAACACCGTTGCCGTGGGCAATCTGTCCAACACCGCCTCCGGCGACGGCCCTTTGTAGAGGAATTTTATTTTCCGCAGCCGACCGCCGAACATGAACTGCACCCGTTTGCGAAATTCTCCCTCTTCAAAACGCTTTTGATAGGGGATGCTGAAATGTCCCTCCTCCGTCTCGAAGTGTCTGATTCGGTCGATGCGGTAAATAGTCGGGTAGGGATCGTGCTTTGCATCCGATGACAAGTCTTTCGCAGCCCGCTCGTCGATGAAGGCCAGGAGATAAAAATAAAATTCCGAGAACATCAGGCCCACCGGCTTCACCGTGCGCTCCACCGTGCCTCGCTCCCCCAGCCGAGCATATTGCAGCCGCACCGGGCGGCGCTCCTTCACCGACTTCGCCAGTTCCCACAAAGTGCCCAGCACCGCCTTGTTGTGCCGAGGCGGCGTATAGTGCAATCTTTCGTTGCCGATGAGTTCCGTCACCATGCGTTTGTTTTCTTTGGGCACGCAGCATTCGATCAATTTCTCCAAGATGGGGCACAGCTCGCTTTTAGTGAGGCCTCGGCTCTCCAACAAAATTTTCAGCACCCCGAACACTTCTTCGTTATCCAGCAGCCGCCTTTGAGGCGGCACCAGCCTATAGGCTTTGCTGCTCCTGTCGTACAGCACTTGCTGATCGAGGCCCTGCTCCGCATTGCGGCCGGCGATGAAGGCCCGTATAGTGTCTAGGTCCCGCTGCAAGGAACGAGGAGAGACACCGTAGCGCTCAGCTTCTCTTTTTTTGCTGATGCCCCTGCCCTCTTCCAAGCGGGCATAAATATCCAGCAGTCTTTCTTTCCCCGAAGCGTTGTCTTTTGCTTCTGCCATCTCATTTCTTCTCCTCAACTTCTCCGCCTCCCGTCGAGAGCTTTGCACTTGCCGCTCTTTGCGGCTCTTTCTTTTATTTTAACAAAGAAGATGGACGACTTCCGTCTATGCGAAAAACTTTTTTGTAAATTTTCGAGATTTTTTGAATTTTTCACGCTGCTCACCGTGCCGTCGGTCCTCGCACTATGAAGCCGTATGATTTTTATGAATTTCACCGCACACCGAGCACGCTCCGCTGTGCATGTCGACACAAAACTCGGCGTTCATTTCTATCTTCTCTTGAACGCTCGGCTGATCTGATCGACATTTAGATCGCGAGCAAACTCACCTGCTTCTGCAACATCATCCTGCGCTGCGCACCGAGCGAGGCAGAAGAAAGAGAGTGCTCGGCAAACTCTATGACCGAAAAATTTTTTTCGCATAGAAAAGCGGCAGCCCTTTCGAACTGCCGCCGTTATTTTTTAACATCTTTTCGTTTTTGCCATCGGCCTCATCATTCAAGTTCTCGGCTTTTGTTCTAACATTTGGGGCCTGAGCCTGTGAGCGGCATCATGCCTTCTTCCCGCTTTCCCCCTCATCGCTCCACCGCTCATCGATCTCCTTCTTCAAGCCGTCAAACAAAAAAATATACTTTTCTTTTATCAGCCTTATGATTTCCAAAGCGCTCTCTTCGCTGTAAGTGTGAGCGAGGACATTTCTCTTCTCCAACAGCTCCAGCCATCCGTCGATGTCGGAGATCATCCCGCACTGATACGCCAATTTCAACGCCGCCTTGGGCGCTCCCGTCCGATAGTCGTGCCTGCCGTTGTCCTCCAGCACCTGCTTCATCAACTTCCATGCCTGCTCGAAACAGATCGCAAAAAGAGCCGCCAGCCCCGTCTGCACTACTGTGCTGTACGGTTCTTTTTCCTTTAATCCCTCGTGAAGATCGATCAATGCCCTGGAAAAATTATCATACTTTTTCATAGATCACTACTCCGTCTCTTGCGATCTCCTCTTCCAGTTCGACGGAGACAGTTTTATTCAGATCCACCACATCGAACATGAGCAAGGTCCAAGCTTCTTCTTCCAAGTCGGTATAAAAAGAGAACACGTTCCCGCCTTTGGCTGCAAGGTCGATATCGCTGCGCTCGCTGTTAGTCCCCCTGGCCCGTGAACCGAAAAGGATCACTTTTTGGATGCCGTTTTTTGCGGCGAACTTTTCTATATCCGCCATCACTCTGGCGGGTATGTTATGTTTCATGCCTTCGGCACCTCCTTTGGGATCTCTTGGAAAACCACCGATTATTTGCGAAGGGCTGAGCTCTCACGCTTCAGCCATTTTCGCAAAGCACACCTCGCACTTATTAATATACCACATGATCAAAAGAAATTCCATAATATCCGAGAAGTCGGACACAGCGGCAGTATCATGTGTCATTTGTCAAAGTAAACGCCAAGGGGCCATACAGTCTTTTGCCTTTTTATATTTACATTGATAATTTACCTCAGCAGTGTCCGAGTCTAGGTAGCGTCAAGATTTATGCGCAAATTTTGCGGCGACTTCGCCAAAAAAAGGCAGCGTAAAGATCTATGCCCCCTTGAGGCCAAACTTTGTAAGAGAAAAGCGGCAGCCCTTTCGGACTGCCGCCGTTTATTTTTATCTTGCTCTTCGATGCTCTCGATCGCTCTCAAATGATCTTCTTCACCTTGGCCACCACCGCAGCCGTCGTAAAGCCGAATTTTTCCATGAGCACACCGCCGGGGGCCGAGGCGCCGTAGCGGTCGATGCCCAGCACGTTCTCTCTGCTGCCCACATAACGCTCCCAACCTAAAGTAGCTCCCGCTTCCACCGCCAGCTTCGGCAGCTCAGAAGGCAACACCGCTTCTTTATAGGCAGCGTCCTGCTCTTCGAAAACTTCCCAGCAAGGCAGAGACACTACCCGCACGGCGATGCCCTCCGCTTGCAGCTCTTTCTGAGCAGCCAGAGCCAAATGCACTTCGCTGCCCGTGGCGATGATGATCGCCCGGGCTTCGCCCTCTGCTTCGCTCAAAACATAGCCGCCTTTGGCTGCCCCTGCCAGCACCGTTGCCCTGTGTTCGTTCAGCACCGGCAGATCCTGCCGGCTCAGCAACAGACAGCTCGGCCCTTTTCTTTCGGCGCAGGCCATTTTATAGGCTACCGCCGTCTCCAAAGCATCCGCGGGCCGATATACTTTCACATTGGGCATCAGCCGCAGGCCCATGGCTGTCTCTATAGGCTGATGAGTGGGGCCGTCTTCGCCCAAAGAAATAGAGTCGTGAGTGAGAACGAAGATGCTGCCCAAGCCCATCAAAGCAGCCATGCGGATGGCCGGTCGCAAGAAATCGGCAAAGACCAAAAACGTGCCGCCGTAGGGGATGCAACCGCCGTGAAGGGCCATGCCGTTCAGTGCCGCCCCCATGCCGTGTTCTCGCACGCCGAAGTGGATGTTGCGGCCGGTCCGCTCCTTTTTGGAGAAATAGGGAATGTTTTTCAGCACCGTTTTGTTAGAAGGGCCGAGGTCGGCGCTGCCTCCCACCAAAGCGGGCAGCTGTTTGGCTGCTGCCTGCAGGATATCGCCCGAAGCGGCCCGGGTGGCTGCCTTCGTCTTTTCTTTGAAAAGATCGGCCAAAGCTTCTGTGTCTAATTCATAGGGGCCTTCCAGCCTTTGCCGCAACTCTTCGGCCAAAGCGGGATGCTCTTTTTCGTAAGCTGCCCACAGCCGCTGCCAAGCTGCCTGCTTCTTTGCTCCTTCGGCGGCCTTGGCGGCAAAATGCTCCCGCACTTTTTCCGGCACATAGAAGGGTTCCAAAGGCCAACCGGCCTTTTCTTTCGTCTCTTTCGTCAAAGCGGGTCCCAAGGGTTCGCCGTGACAGGAAGCATCGTCCATCTTGGGGCTGCCATAGCCGATGTGAGTGCGGACGATGATGAGGGAGGGCCTCTCTTTATCAGCCTGCGCTTCTTTGATGGCGGCAGCCAGCGCTTCCTGATCTTCGCTGTCCCCCACCCGCAGCACCTGCCAGCCGTAGGCGGTGAAGCGCCCGCCCACATCTTCCGCAAAAGCGCCGGCGGTGCTCCCTTCGATGGTGATCTTGTTGTCGTCGTAAATATAGATGAGTTTGCCCAAGCCCAAAGTGCCGGCCAAAGAGGCGGCCTCGCTGGCTACGCCCTCCATCAGATCGCCGTCGGACGTAAGACCGAAGGTGTAATGATCGATGATGTCGTAGCCCGGCCTGTTATAAGTTGCTCCCAAAAGAGCTTCGGCGATGGCCATGCCCACGCCCATAGCGAAGCCGTGGCCCAAGGGTCCGGTGGAAGCATCAACGCCCGGGGTGAGGCCGTATTCGGGATGCCCGGGGGTGATGCTGCCCCACTGCCGAAAATTTTTCAGGTCATCCAAGCTCACAGCATAGCCCGCCACATGAAGCATGGCGTACAAGAGAGCGCTGCCGTGGCCGGGGGAGAGGATGAAACGATCGCGGTTCAGCCAAGAAGGAGCGGCTGGATCGTACGTGAGGAAGCGGTCCCACAGGCAGTACAGCAAGGGGGCCGTGCCTAAGGGGAAGCCCGGATGCCCGGACTTTGCCTGCTCGACTTGGTCTACGGCTAAAAAGCGCAGGGTCTTCACTCCTGCCTGAGCGATACTATCCATCTAACGGGAGCCTCCTTTGTTTTTTCTGTTTTCATTATAGCATTTTTCCCCGCCCTTGACACGATGAAAATTTCAGAAGATCACAGGTCGAAGAGGCTGAGCTGATCGTTCTCCGGCAGGCCCTCCAAGAGGCCGGCCTCCGCCAATTTTTCCACTGTTGCCTTGCCCACCCCCGTGCGGCGGCCGATGTCTTCCCACGAATAAAAAGGTTCGCCGCTGCGGCCTTTGGCGATGGCCTGGGCCGCCACCGGCCCCAGTCCGTTGATGGCATTAAGAGGGGCCAGCACTCCTTTCTCCGTCACAGAAAAATTCAAAGCGTCCGACTTGTAGAGATCGGGAGGCTCCAAGTCGAAGCCCCGCTCCAACATTTCGTTCACCAATTCCAGATAGATGACGCTGTTCTTGTCCTTTTCGGAGGCTTTGTAGCCTCTTTCGTAAACTTCTTTGATGTAGGCTTTGATGTCCGCCTTGTCCCGCAGGGCCAGTTTGATATCGAACTCTTTGGCCCGCTTGCTGAAAAAGGCGGCATAATATTCCTTGGGATAATGGACCTTCCAATAGGCGATGCGATAACCCATCAGCACGTAGGCCACAGCATGAGCCTTGGGAAAGAGATATTGAACTTTTTGACAAGAATCGATGTACCATTGAGGTACGTTCGCTTTTCTCATGGCCTCCAGCATCTCCGGCTCCAAACCTTTTTTGGCCGCCTTGCCCTTGCGCACGTATTCCATGGTCTTGAAGGCCAAGAGAGGCTCCACGCCTTTGGCGATGAGACCGGTCATGATATCGTCGCGGGTGGAGATGGTCTCTTTTACCGGCCGCCCCGCCAAGATCAGATCCTGAGCATTGTTCAGCCACACGTCGGTGCCGTGGGAATAACCGGACACCCGTACGATCTCGCTGAAAGTTTTTGGTTTGACGTCGTTGATCATCTGACGAACGAAATTAGTACCGCACTCCGGCACGCCCAGTGTGCCCACCGGGCTCAATATCTGCTCCGGCGTCACTCCCAAAGAAGCGGTGTTTTGGAAAAGCTGCATGGTGGCCTCGTCCCCCACCGGTATCTCTTTGACTTTGACGCCGGTGAGATCTTCCAGCATTTTGATCATGGTGGGATCGTCGTGGCCCAAAAGATCCAGTTTCACCAAGCGGTCGTTGATACTGTGATAATCGTAGTGAGTGGTGATCACCTCGGCGCTCACTTCGTCTGCCGGTCTGTTCATCGGCGTGATATAGTGGATGTCCATGTTGCGGGGAATGACCATGATGCCCCCCGGGTGCTGCCCGGTGGTGCGCTTCACTCCCTCCAGCCCGGCGGCGATAGCCGCCGTTTTAGCGGGGTGGAACTTTCGTCCCCGCTTCTCGCAATATTTCAAAACATAACCGATGGCGGTCTTGGCAGCCACGGTAGAGATGGTGCCGGCCCGGCACACGTTGTCTCTGCCCAGCAGTTCTTCCGTATATTTGTGGGCGGCAGCCTGCTCTTCCCCGGAAAAATTCAGATCGATGTCGGGCACCTTGTCCCCGTGAAAGCCCATGAAGACGGCGAAGGGGATATCGTGGCCGTCTCGCACCATATTCGCACCGCAATGAGGGCAGGTCGCAGGTGGCAGGTCGAAGCCGGAATCGACTTCTCCCTGCAAAAAGAAACGAGTGTAACGGCACTTGGGACAGCGGTAGTGAGGCTTCAAAGCGTTGATCTCGGTGATGTCGATGAGGAAGGCCACCAAAGATGAGCCCACGCTGCCTCGGGAGCCTACCAGATAGCTCCGCTCCAAACTGCGGGTCACCAATTTATGAGCGATGTAATAGAGCACAGCATAACCGTGGCCGATGATGGAATTCAATTCGGTCTGCAGCCTCTCCTCCACCAGTTCGGGCAACGGGTCGCCGTACAGTTCCTTCGCTTTCTTGTAAGCGAGAGAACGGACCTCTTCTTCCACGCCGGGAATGTGGGGCGAATAGAGTTGATCGCTGTCGGGCACCGGCTTCAAGCGTTCGATCTCGTCGGCGATCTTGTTGCTGTTGGTGACGCACACTTCGTAAGCGGTCTCTTTCCCCAAATAAGCAAATTCAGCCAGCATCTCCTCGGTAGTGCGAAAGTAGAGCGGAGGCTGTTGATCGCTGTCGGCGTAATTGTATTGGAGCACGGCCCGCAGGCTGCTGTCTTCGGGGTTTAAAAAATGAGTGTCGCAGGTGGCCACCGTCAGCTTCCCCAAACGCCGGCCCAGCTCCACGATGCGGCGATTGTTCTCCCGCAGCTGCTCTTCTGTGGCCAAGCCGTCCCGCACCAAAAAGCCGTTGTTGCCGAGGGGCTGTATCTCCAAATAATCGTAGAAAGACGCCACCTGCTCCAGCACTTCGTCGGGGGCGCCCATCTCAAGAGCCCGATAGAGCTCGCCCATTTCGCAGGCGGACCCGAAGAGCAATCCTTCCCGATATTCTTCCAACAATTCACGAGGCAGCTGAGGCCTGTTGCCGAGGTAGTGGCGCAAATGGCTGAAGCTCACCAATTTGTACAGGTTGCGCAGGCCCACTTGATTTTTGGCCAAAATGATGATGTGAAAATATTTGTTCTTTCTTTCGCGGCCCTTGCCTTTTTTCTCCCGCCATTTTTGCACGAAGGGAGCGGCGAAAGTCTGTTCTTCGAAATTGCGGTCGTCGATCAAATAACCTTCCATGCCGAAGATCAGCTTTAGGTCGCCCTTGCCCAAGGCATTATAGCAGAAGGGAAAGGCCTGCACCACGCCGTGATCGGTGATGGCCAGGGCTTTGTGTCCCCACCTTTGGACCTGCTCCACCAAAGCTTTCATATCGGTGACCGCATCCAGCTTGCTCATCTTGGTGTGGCAGTGGAGCTCCGTTCTTTTCACCGGGGCTCTGTCCTCCCGCTCTTCCGTTTCCATGCGGCGGATGCCTGTGGGCGTGAGAGTCAGCTCATCGTTGAGGAAGCGGTCCGGGGCCACGTTGCCTCTGATCAAAAGCTTCATCCCCGGTTTGACGGCGGCGGTGAAAGCGGCGCAGGCATCTTTGGCGCTCACTTCTCCCTCCCGATCGAAACGCAGCTTCACGAAAATGCCGTCGCTCTCATCGCAGAGGTTGAAGACGAGAGAGATGCTGCCGGTGCGCAGCTCCCGCTGGATGAAGGGCACCAGGGCTCCGGTGCGGTCCACGCTTTTGGTGAAGATGCCGGCCACCACCACGCCGTTCTCTTCTTCTTTGATCTCTGCCAAAGGGCGAGGCTTTCTCTCTTTGAAGGATTTGCCCCACAGCTGCCCCTCTTTTTTCTTTTTGCCGCCGAAGAGCCGCTCCTGCGCCTCCAAAAATTCCGCTTCTTCCGGGCTCGGCTCTCGCTTTTTTTCTTCTTCCCGATGCTCTGCGGCTTTTTGAAGAGTGGTTTCTTCTTTTTCGCTCACTGCTGTGTTTTTCTGCTCGGCGGAGGGAACGGGAGAGGCCGCCGGCTCCTCTTCGTTGACGAAAGTCACTTCACTTACGGCGAAATCTTTTTGCAAAACGGCCGCCAGTTCCCGCAGCAGTCCTTCTGCCGGCGTGAAAGGAGCGGCAAAGTGCACTTCCCACTTTCTGCCTTCTTCGTCCGCAGAGATGTGCCGCAAATGAAGTAAGCGCAGCTGCCCCAGCTGCGCTTCCGTCATAGCCCGAGCTCCGGCAAACTCGATGAACTTTTCTTCGTCTAAGTGCCAGCAATACTTCGTGATCATAAAAACCTCGGAACCTCGCTATGTTGTGTTTTATGTTGCAATGTTCGTTTTTCGCTACAGAGTCATCTTGGTGGTGATGATGCCTTCGATCTGGCTCAGCCCTCGGATCAGGTCCTGTCCCTTCACTCCTTTGGGGAGTTTCAAATAGAGATCGATGAAAAGCTGATCCTTTAATTTATTTTTCTTCACGTTGATACTGCGGGGCTGGGCGCCGTTGGCCACCAGATGATCGGTGATCTCCGACACGATGGAAGTCCTGTTGTTCGCCACCACCCGCAAAAATTGCATGTCGCGGTTGGAAAGGCTGGAGATGCGCTTCTCGATGGTGTGGAAAGTGACCAGCGTGATCATGGTGATGAGGGTGGCGACGCCGGCCACCATATACATGCCGCCGCCCACCGCCAAGCCGATGGCCGATACGATCCAGAGGCTGGCCGCCGTAGTGAGGCCCTTGATGGTCAGCCCTTCGTGGAGGATGGTGCCTGCGCCTAAAAAGCCGATGCCGCTGACCACCTGGGCCGCGATACGGGCGCTGTCTCTTCTGGGCTCCAGCAGCAGTCGGTGCTGTCCGTCCAGTTCCACCACGTCGAAGCCGTACATAGACACCAGCATGAAGAGGGCCGAGCCCACGCACACCAAAATGTGGGTGCGAAAACCTGCAGGCCTGTCGCCTCTTCCTCTCTCCAGCCCCACGATGCCGCCGAAGACAGCGGCGATCAAAAGGCGCAGGGCCATCATAGTATCCATGCTGTGTATCCATTGGGTCTCAAACATCAGGTCCACTCCCGTAATGACGTTCTCTCTGATTTCTTAAAATTTTTGTTTGCTTTTACAAAGTCACAGAGTCTTCAGCAGTTCCTTCACCGCCGCGGCCAAATCTTCCTCTGCCGGCACGAAATGCACGGCCCCGCTCTTTCTCTCCCGCACTTCTATCTGCCCCGCAGCCAAAGTTTTGGGGCCCACGGTGATGCGCAGGGGATAGCCGATGAGATCCGCATCTTTGAATTTTACGCCCGGCCTTTCGTTGCGGTCGTCGATGACTGTTTCTATCCCCGCCCGGCACAGCTGAGCGTAAATTTCTTCTGCCTTGGCCAAAGAGGGGGCATCCTTGCTGTTCACCGGCACCACGATGACGTGATAAGGAGCGATGGCCGCCGGCCAGATCATACCGTCTTTATCGTTGTTCTGCTCGATGGCGGCCGCCATGGTGCGGCTCACCCCGATGCCGTAGCAGCCCATCACCATCAGCTGCTCCTTGCCGGCCTCGTCTAAGTAGGCAGCATGGAGAGCCTTGCTGTATTTGGTGTGGAGCTTGAACACCTGCCCCACTTCGATGCCTCTGGCCTTGATGATGGGGGCGCCGCAATGAGGGCAAGGGTCCCCCGCAGCCATGAGGCGAATGTCGGCCACATAAGCAGGAGTAAAGTCGCGGCCCGGGTTCACGTTGAGGAAGTGATAGCCTGCCTCGTTGGCCCCGCAGCAAAAATTGTGCATTTTCATCACCGTGGCATCGCACACCACGATGACTTTATCGCTGTCCAGGCCCTTCGGCCCCATGTAGCCGCCGCAGGTGCCGGCGGCAAGGAGCTGCTCTTCGTCGGCCATCTCCAGTTCGCTTGCCCCCACGGTGTTGCATATCTTTATCTCGTTCACCTCGTGATCGCCTCTCACGAAGCAGAGGACGAGGCCCTTATCGCATTTGAAGGCCACCGCCTTCACAGACTTCTCCACCGGCAGGTGCAGATACTCGCACACCGCTTGGATGGTCTTACAGTCGGGGGTCAGCACTTTTTCCACGGCCAAAGGTTCTTCGAAGGGAGCTTCGATAGGATGGAGCTCCGCCTTTTCGATATCCGCCGCATAAGCGCAGGCCGAGCAGGAAGCGATCTCCGCCTCGCCGCTTTCGGCTAAGGCCATGAATTCGTGGCTGCCGCTGCCGCCGATGGCGCCGCTGTCTGCTTCCACCGGTTTGAAACTGAGACCGCAGCGAGTGAAGATCTTCTCGTAAGCTTTATACATGGCCTGATAAGATGCTTCCAGACCCTCTTCGTCCCGGTCGAAGCTGTAAGCATCTTTCATGATGAATTCTCTGCCCCGCATCAGACCGAAACGAGGCCGCCGCTCGTCTCTGTATTTATTTTGGATCTGATAAACGCTCAAAGGGAGCTGCCTATAAGAACGCACGTCGCCGCGGATGAGAGTGGTGACCAATTCTTCGTGAGTGGGCCCCAAACAAAATTCTCTGTTGTGTCTGTCTTTCAATCTGAACATCTCGGCCCCGTAAACGGACCAGCGGCCGCTCTCTTGCCAGATCTCCGCCGGCTGCACGATGGGCATCAAAAGTTCCTGTGAACCTGCTCGATCCATCTCTTCTCTCACGATGTTCTCGATCTTTTTCAGCACCCGCCAAGCCAAAGGCAGATAGGTGTACATACCGGCGGCCGATTTTCTCATGAAGCCCGCCCTCAGCATCAATTTTTGACTGATGACTTCCGCCTCAGCCGGCACTTCTCTCAAAGTGGGAGCATATAATTTACTGCATCTCATCTGGCATTCTTCCTTTCTCGGCACACCAGTTCTATTTCTTCAAAAAGAGCGGACAGCAATTCTTCTTCCGGCACTTTTTTCACGATCGTTCCTTTGCGGAAGACCAAGCCTTCGCCTTTTCCCCCCGCTATGCCCACGTCCGCTTCCCGAGCTTCCCCGGGACCGTTCACCACGCAGCCCATCACCGCCACGCTGATGGGTTCTTTCATCGTCGCCAATTTTTTCTCTGCCGCTGCGGCCAGTTTCTCCAGATCGATCTGAGTGCGGCCGCAGGTCGGGCAAGAGATGAGGGTGGGGCCGTGAGTGCGCAGGCCCAAACATTTTAAGATGGCGTAGGCCGCCTCCACCTCTTGCATCGGATCGCCGGTGAGAGAGACCCGCACCGTGTCTCCTATCCCTTCGGCCAAAAGAGTGCCGATACCGACGGCCGACTTGATGAGGCCGCCGGTCGCCGTGCCCGCCTCGGTGATGCCCACGTGCAGAGGATAATCGCATTGAGCGGCCATCAAACGATAGGCCGCCAAGGTCATGGGCACGTCGTGGGTCTTCAAAGAAATTTTGATATTTTTATAGTCCAGTTCTTCCAGCAATTTTATGTGCCGCCAAGCCGCTTCGCATAAAGCCTCGGGGGTGGGATGGCCGTATTTTTCCAAAATATCTTTGGGCAATGAACCGGCATTGACGCCGATGCGGATGGGCAGCTCTTTGGGGCGAGCTTTTTCTACCACCGCCGCCACTTTTTCCGGTCCGCCGATGTTGCCGGGGTTGAGGCGCAAACCGTCCACTCCCGCATCGATGGCAGCTAAGGCCAATTTATAGTCAAAATGGATGTCGGCGATCACAGGGAGCGGCGAAGAAGCACAGATCTCTTTTAAGGCGGCAGCTGCTGCCATATCGGGCACGGCACAGCGGATGATCTCACAGCCTGCCTCTGCCAAAGAATTTATTTGCGCTAAAGTGGCCGCGCTGGATCTTGTATCCGTATTGGTCATCGATTGCACGCTGATGGGGGCATCGCCCCCGACTGTCACGGAGCCCACTTGCACTTTTCTGCTCAAGCGCCTCTTATAGCCGAACTCTGTCATAAAATTTCACCTCGGCCCTACCAACGGGCGATATCTTGAAAAGTGGCGAAGAAAAAGATGGAGACCAAAAGCACCACGCCTATCATTTGGATGCGATACATGGCGTTCGCTCCTAAAGGTTTTCCTCTCAAAGCTTCCAAAATGAGCAGCACACAGTGGCCGCCGTCTAAAGCAGGTAGAGGCAGAAGATTCAAAATGGCGAGGTTCACGCTCAAAAAGGCAGTGAAATTGAAGAGAGGGATGAGCCCCAACTCCGCCACCTGCCCTGCCATCTGAGCCACGCCGATGGGACCGGCCACTTCTACGGCACGGGTGCCCTTCACCAATTGCTTCAGCCCCTCCAGCATAGAGAACACCAATTGTTTCGTATAAAGGCAACTCTTCCCCACCGCTGTAAAAGGATCGTACACTACCCGCTCTGTCTTGGGCAGGATGCCGATGAGGGGCCGCCCCAGTTCCTGATTGTAGACGGGAGTGACGGTGAAGCTCAAAGTTTTTTCTCCCCGCTGCGCGGTGAGTGTAAGTTCCTTGGTGCCGTTTTTTGCCATGGCGGCGATCACATCATCCCACAGGTCGATGGCCGTGCCGTTGATGGTGAGGATCTTGTCCCCGCTTTGCAGGCCGGCCCGCTCTGCCGCCTGAAAAGGCACCAGCGCTCCCAACACCGGTTCTTTCGACACTTGATCGATGCCCCGGGTCATGAAAATGCCGCTGAAGATGATGATGGGCAGCAGGATGTTCATCAGCGCCCCCGCCGCCACCACTAAGAGCCGGGCGGGGATGGGCTTGCTTTTGAAAGTGCCGGGGCCTCCCGGTTCGTCCGGGTCCATGCCCGCTATCTTGTTGTAGCCGCCTAAAGGCACGGCCCGCAGGCTGTAAAGGGTCTCCCCTTCTTTTTGCTGATAGACGGAAGGGCCGAAGCCGATGGCGAATTCGTCCACCCTCATCCCCGTCGCTTTGGCGGCGATGAAATGGCCGAACTCGTGGACCGTCACCAACAATCCGAAGACGAAGACCGCCGCTAAGATCGTCAGCATATTTTCTCCTTGCTCAAAGGCTCAAACTGTTCACATGAGCTCGAGCTGCTCTTCTGGCTTCTCGATCCGTGGCTTCGATAGCTTCAAGATCGGGATGAGAGAGCTGCTCTGTTTGCAAGCACACTTTTTCGGTCACGATGGGTATATCTAAATAGCGGATACGGCCGGCCAAAAAGGCGGCCACCGCTTCTTCGTTGGCTGCGTTGAAAGCGCAGGGCAAATTGCCTCCCGCTTCGGCACAATCGAGGGCGATGCGCAAAGAGGAAAAAGTTTCGAGATCCGGTTCTTCGAAAGTGAGAGGACTGCGCCCCACCAAGTCCAAAAGATCGTAGCTGGCGGGAAAACGCCTTGGATAACTGAGGGCATACTGGATGGGCAGCCGCATATCCGGGGCGCCCAGCTGAGCGATGACGCTGCCATCGACGTATTCCACCAAAGAGTGAACGATGCTTTGAGGATGGATGACCACGGCGATCTTTTCGTAAGGCATGGCAAAGAGCCAGTGAGCTTCCATCACTTCCAGCCCTTTGTTGGCCAGGGTGGAAGAATCTACGGTCACCTTCGGCCCCATCTGCCAAGTGGGATGCTTTAAACATTGTTCTAAAGTTACCTCGGCCAGTTGCTCGCGGGTGTAGCCTCTGAAGGGGCCGCCGCTGGCGGTGATGATGAGCCGTTTTACCTCCGACTTTTTCCCTGCCTGCAGAGCCTGAAAGATGGCGCTGTGTTCGCTGTCCACCGGGGTGACGCTCACTCCCTCTTCGGCCGCCGCTGCCATCACCAAATGCCCTGCCGCCACCAAAGTTTCTTTGTTGGCCAAAGCGATGTTCTTGCCCTTGCGGATGGCGGCCAGAGTGGGGCGAAGCCCGGCGTAACCTACCACCGCTGCCAGCACCGTATCGATACCGCCGTAAGTGGCGGCGGCCAGCAGTCCTTCTTCTCCGGCCAGCACTTCCGTGTGGCCGGCGAGCCGCTGTTTTAGTTCTAAGGCCGCAGCCTCGTCCGTCAGCACGACGAAGTCGGGCCGCAGCAGACGAGCCTGCTGCTCCAGCACTTCTGCGTTTTTATGAGCGGCCAGCACCTTTATGCTCAATTCTTCGGGATTGGCCAAGGCCACTTCCGCCGTTTGCCGGCCGATGGAGCCGGTGCTGCCCAAAAGGGCGATGTTTTTCATAAGTTACGGGTTCTTTCTCGTCTCTCTTTTTTGCTTTAGCAAGCATGTCGCACAGAAATCGCTATCATTATATCATATGCACCGCCCCTTGGCAAAAAGAAAAAAGGCCCCGCGGCCCAGCCCGCAAAAGGACTTTTCTTTTTCGAACGCTCGGGCTGCGTGGGACTTCGCCTAAAAATTTCGCAGGGTCTTTTTTTATCTTTCGGCCTTTGCTCCTCGCTTTTTTCTTTTTGAACAAAAGCCGCGAGCTGCGACCTTTTTCTGTTCGACCTATGATTTTACGCTTCGACTATTTTCAGTTTGACCGGCTATTTTACGCTTTGCCTATTTTCAGTTCGATCTAAGACTTTGCACTTCGACTTTTTTCGGTTCGAGCGACGATCTTAAGTTCGGACTATTTTCGGTTCGAGTTATGATCATAAACTCAAACTATTTTCGGCTCGACCGGCTATTTTAAGTTTAAACTTTTTCAGTTTGAGCTGAGAATTTTAGGCTCAGAATTTTTCGGAGCGTCAACTGAGTTATATGTCATTATATTCACTCCTCTGTCTTTTTGGAAAAATATCGTTTTTAAATTTACTCACAATCGTTGTTTTTTCGCCGGTTTTGCGTTATTATAGAAACAGAAAGGATGTTTTTCCATGGATCGTTACCAAAAACTTGCAGCCTTGCGCTGTTTCACCACCGAAGATCTGCTCCGCCTCACAGGCTCACAATGTGCGACCGAGTGGCAGTTAAAGTCCTATCTGCAAAAAGGCTATATCGAGCGGATCCGCCGCGGCCTCTATGCCGTGATCAGTTTGGAGACCGGTCGTCCCATCCCCGATCGTTATCAGATCGCATCCCGTGTGGCCGACGATGCTTATGTCTCCCATCACAGCGCCTTTGAATATTACGGTTATGCCAATCAAGTTTTTTATGAAGTTTATTTCGCCAGCGCTAAACGTGTTCGTCCCTTTTCCTACGACGGTGTAAATTATCGCCCGCTGCTCTATCGGGGAGATGTAGGTATAACGACCACGCCCACCGGAGTTCGTGTGACCTCCTTAGAGCGGACCGTGATAGACAGCATAGCCGATCTTGAAAAGATAGCCGGTCTGGAAGAATTGCTGCGCTGCCTTCTTCTCATACCTTTTCTTTCTCCTGACAAACTGCTGGAAGCTTTGGCACTGCACGGCAAGGCTCAACTCTATCAAAAGGCGGGCTTCATCCTGGAAGCGGTGAACGACAGTCTCTCTTTGCCGGAGAGTTTTTTCGCCGAGTGTGCGAGTCGTTCCTCTGCCGGAAAGTTCTATCTCTTTGCCAAACGGCCTGACTTCGTGCTTCACAGCAAATGGAAATTATTTGCCCCGAAATACTTGAGCTCTTTCACAAATAAGGGCGTGAACTATCATGATGCTTTTTGACCGTATCGCTCTGGGCAGACAGGCCCGAGTACTTGGCTTCGTCCGCGATAGCTTTGAAAAAGTTTGTCGGCTCACTGAGGTCCTTGACTTTATGGGAAGCGATCCTTTACTCAAGACTGTCCTTGCTTTAAAAGGAGGAACGGCCATCAATCTGGCGGTCTTAAAGCTTCCCCGTCTTTCGGTGGATATAGATCTGGATTATACAAGAGATACAACAAAAGAGCAGATGCACTCAGAGCGGCAGCAGATCAATGACCACCTTCAAAAATATATGACAGCCTCAGGCTACACTCTCAGCCCGAGATCAAAACATTATCATGCGCTTGATTCCTTCGTCTACGAATATGTGAATGCCGGCAACACGAAAGATAATCTGAAGATAGAGATCAATTATATGCTCCGTTGCCATGTACTGCCTGTATCTCTTAAAGAAGTCCGTTTGCCGTGGAGTGAAAATGAGCTTACTGTGTCGATGGTCGCTACGCCGGAGCTCTTCGCCGCTAAAACTGCAGCCCTCTTGAACCGAGCAGCTGCACGAGACCTCTATGATGTTTTCAACATGCAAGATCATCTGTCTTTTGATGAGGAGCAAGAGAAACTGTTCAGAAAATGCACGGTCTTCTACTCTGCTATCTCTTCCGGGGAAGCGCCGAAAGGATTTGACTTCACAGAGATCGACAACATCACGGCCCGCAAGGTCAAGACTGAGCTCACCCCTGTTCTGCGCAACAAGGATCGATTCGATCTGTCTGCTGTACAAAATCGGGTAAAAGATCATTTAAGCCGACTTCTCCTGCTTGATGAAGGCGAACTGTCTTTTCTGCGCTGTTTCTCCGAGGGAAGGTATTTGCCTGAACTTTTATTCGACGATAACGATATTATCTCTCGCATAGCTCATCACCCCATGGCGCTGTGGAAATGCAAAAACTAAAGAGAGACGTAGCAGTCTTTACTTCTCTATAAAATACTCAGGCCCACTGCCGCAAGCAGAGGGCCATTTTTTCTAAGGGAGCGGAGCTCTAAAGCTCCTCTCTTTTCTTTATTTCCTGAAGTATTTCATGCCGCTTTTTATAAAATGTTCTGCGTATTTTTCAGCTAAAAGCGCTATTTTGCTTCACGCTTTTTGAGATCACCCGAAATCATTTTACTTCGGACCATTTTCAGTTTAACTGACGATCTTAAACTCAGCCTATTTTCCGTTCGCACTTAAATTTTTCGGCTCAAGCTTTTTCATATGTTCGTGATGAGCGGTCTCGGCCTTTTACCTTTCACTCTGTGACGAAGTAGCCTACGATGCTCAGCACCATGAAGATGTAATAGGCCAGAGGCGCCGTGAAGAGCAGGCTGTCGAACCTGTCCAGCACGCCCCCGTGTCCCGGCAGCAGCATGCCGCTGTCTTTCACTTCGAAACTGCGCTTCAACACCGATTCGATAAGATCGCCCACCGGGGCCGCCACCGCTACCGCGAAGGCCAAGATCAGGCATTGATAAAGAGGCAACCCCAGGCCGATGACGGCGCAGGCCGCTGTCACCGCCACGGAGCCGATGAAGCCTCCCACCGCTCCCTCCATGGATTTATGAGGACTGACAGAGCAAAAAGGCGTTCTTCCCAAAAAACGCCCCACGAAATAGGCGAAGGTGTCGCTGGCCCAAGTGCCCAAAAGCACCGCCCACAGGCAGGCCTCGCCGTACTCGAAAATGTGAAAGCCCAAGTCCAGCCGTGGCCCGTCCATAGAGCGCAGCAAAATGACGTGGGCGAAAAGAAAACCGGTGTAAAGAAAAGCCCAGGCATTTTCTCCCGCCTGTCTGTCCCACTCTCCTTCTTTATTATGGCAGTGACGATATAAAGCCTCTGTTGCGCCGAGCAAAAGAAAGAGGGCCGTGAACATGGTGAGAAAAGCCATGGTATAGAGGCTCTCGATGCCGAAATAATAGGCCGCCCCTGCCAGCGCCGGCAAAACAAAAGCCGCCAGCCCGGACGTGAGATAATTGATGTGCACGCCCTTTTGGGCCGCCATATTTTTGTATTCATGCCAGCCCAGCATAGCCAGGGCCGTCACCGCCAGAGAAAAGGCCACGCCTCCTTTGGTGATGATCAAGGCCGCCGCCAGCACGCCGACGACGCCGGTAATGATCCTGATCAACATAGTCATCCCCGCCTTGCTATGGTTTGGTGTCGAGGCCCCCGTAGCGGCGGTCTCTCTTTTGATATGCGAGCAGCGCTTCTTCCAACAGTTGCGGCGTGAAGTCGGGCCAGTAGACCGGGGTGGTCCACAGCTCTGCATAGGCGATCTGCCACAGCAGGAAGTTGCTCACTCTCAGGTCGCCGCCGGTGCGGATCAAAAGATCCGGTGCAGGCAGCCCCGCTGTGTAGAGCTCGGCTTCGAAGCGGGCCTCATCGATCTCTTCCGGTCTCAACTCGCCGGCTTTGACTTGCGCAGCCAATTTTTGCGCCGCCCGAATTATCTCCGCCCGACCGCCGTAATTCACCGCCAGATTCAGCACGATACCCGTGTTGTGAGCCAAGGCAGCTTCCGCCGCAGCCATTTTCTTTTGCAGAGAAGGTGCGAGGCGGCTGCGGTCGCCGCTGAAACGCAGCTGCACGTTGTTGGCGTTCAGCTCCGCCACTTCGCTGTCCAAATAGGAAGCGAAAAGTTCCATGATGAAGTCGACCTCTGTGAGAGGCCGCTTCCAATTTTCCGTAGAAAAAGCGTAGGCCGTGAGGGCCTCCACTCCCAGCCGGGCACAACAGCGAAGGATAGTTTTCAAATTTTGTCCCCCGGCCCGATGGCCGAAGGTGCGGGGCTTGCCCCGTTCTTTCGCCCAGCGGCCGTTGCCGTCCATGATGACGGCGATGTGCCGGGGCACTGCTTTCAGCTGCGGCTGTGTGCTCTCTTCTTTTTGGACGGAAGTTTCGGCAGCAGCTGCAGAAGCGAAAATTTTTTTAAACAATGCCGGCCAGCCTTTCCCAAGCTATCGGTAATACAAAGGCAGTCCTCAAAGCTCAGGGAGCCTGAGGGCTGCCTCATCGATCCTAAGCCTTAGTACAGCGTTATTGAATAGCGCTTACAGGGCAGTTGGCAGCGCAAGCGCCGCACTCTACGCAATCCTCACCGATCTCGTACTTACCGTCAGCCTCGGAGATAGCGCCTACCGGACAGGTAGCAGCGCAGGTGCCGCAGCCGAGACAGGTGTCCTTATCGATCTTCAGAGCCATTATTCGCACCTCCTTTCGGTAATTTACAGATGACGGCTAATGCCACTTTATTTTCAGACAGCCGTTGCTGTCTTACTACGTATTTTCTGCAGCCGGGGATATTCACAGCTTCTTCCCGCTGCCGGGGCGTCAAAAGATACTTTGCCGACCACTCCCAGCCACGTGCTTCTAAAAGAGGAACGGCTTCTTCCAAAGGCAGGCCTAAAACTTCGGGCAGCTCCATCAAAGAGTCATTACCTCTTCTTCTTTGGCGGCGGCCACGGCATCAACAGCCTTGATCTGTTTGTCCGTCAATTTTTGGATCTTCTCGATGCCCTTCTTAGAATCGTCCTCGGTGATCTCCTTGGCTTTTTCCAATTTCTTCACCGCATCGTTGGCGTCACGGCGCAGGTTGCGGACGATGACCCTGTACTCTTCGGCCTTCTTGCCCACCTTCTTCACCAGTTCTTTGCGACGCTCCTCCGTCAGCTGCGGCAGGATCAAACGGATGACGCTGCCGTCACTGTTGGGGTTGATGCCCAAGTCGCTGGTCATGATGGCCTTGCCGATAGCGTTCAGCATTTTTTTCTCCCAAGGCTGAATGACGATGGTGCGGGGCTCGGGGATGGAAACGGTGGCCACCTGATTGATGGGAGTGGGCACGCCATAGTAATCCACCGTGATCTTGTCCAAAAGAGCGGGGGTGGCCCGTCCGGCCCGCAGGCTCGCCAAGTCTGAGCGCAAAGCGTCCACGGTCTTGCTCATCTTACCTTCCATACCGCTGATGATCTCTTCTATGCCGGCCATTATTTTTTCCCTCCCACGATAGTGCCGATCTTTTCGCCGGAAGCTGCTCGCATGATGTTCCCCGACACATCGATGTTGAAGACGATGATGGGGATGTGATTGTCCATGCAGAGGCTGATGGCGGTGGAGTCCATAACGCTCAGTCGCCGCTCCATCACTTCCATATAATCGAGTTCCTCAAACATCACCGCATCCTTATTGGTGCGGGGATCTTTATCATAAACGCCGTCGGTGCCTTTCTTGGCCATCAAAATGGCATCCGCTTCGATCTCCGCCGCCCGCAAAGCTGCGGTGGTATCGGTGGAGAAGTAGGGATTGCCGGTGCCGGCCGCAAAGATCACCACTCTGGCCTTTTCCATGTGGCGAATGGCCCGCCGCCGAATGTAAGGCTCTGCGATCTGCCGCATCTCGATGGCGGTCTGCACTCGGGTAGGCACGCCTCTGTTCTCCAACGCATCCTGCAGTGCCAGCGAATTGATGACCGTAGCCAGCATGCCCATGTAATCGGCGGTAGCTCTGTCCATGCCTTTATTGCTGCCCTGCAGCCCCCGCCAGATGTTGCCGCCGCCGTTGACGATGGCCACCTCTATGCCGGAAGCCACGACCACTTTGATCTGGGCGGCCAAACTGTCCACCACTTCCGGGTCGATGCCGAAGCCTTTAGCCCCGGCCAGAGCCTCGCCGCTCAATTTCAAAACTATGCGATGATACTTCACGGTTTCACCCCCACAGCTGTTCACCTTGTCTATTCCACGCTTTTTGTTTTTTTCCTCTTTTTGTCCGGGCAAAAAAGCGCCGCCTGAGCCCCTCTTTGCGGCCGTCACTTCCCCCAATAGCTCCGCAACGGTTTTTTTAAGTTGAGGATGCACCAGCTCGGGAGCCAATTCGCACAAAGGAGCCAGCACGAAGTAACGTTTGTGCGCTTCGGGATGGGGCAGCGTCAGCTCTTTCGTCTTCAGCACCCATTGACCTTCGGGGCTGACAGCAGCCCCGTGAGCTTCGGGAGAAAGAGACTCGTTTTCTTCATTATCATAAGTATCATCCTTTTCGGGATCGACTTTTTCATCCGGCTCGCTGCCGTAAAAGAGCAGGTCCAGATCGATGTTCCTCTCGCCCCAGCGGCGCAGCCTCACCCGCCCCAACTTTTTTTCTATAGCCAAAAGCAACTCTAAAAGTTCCGTGGGCCCGAGCTTTGTCTCTATTTTTGCGACAGTGTTCAAAAAAAGCGGCTGATCTTTTACCCCGTAGGGTTCTGTCTCGATAAGGGGAGCGGTCTTCAGCACTTTCACCGTTTCGCCTAAAAGTGCGAGGGCCTGCTCGATATTTTTTCTTCTCTCCCCCAAATTGCTGCCCAAGCCGATGTAGGCCACAGCCTTTTTCATGCGTCTTCCCGTTCTTTCGTCCTTGCTTTTTGCATCGTCATTTCGCTTCGATACAGGCGTAAAAAGTTTTCGTGCCTGAGCTTCTTAGCTATAAATGATATGAGCCTATCCTATCACCGTCTCCGGCTCTTTCACAGCCTGCCACAGCTGCAAAGCTTCCGCGTGAGCCTTCACGTCGTGGACCCGCAGCAATCTCGCTCCCGCCGCCACTGCCGCCAAATGCAAGGCGAGGGTGCCGTTCAATCTTTCTTCCACCGACGCACCGCCCAGAGCAGCCCCCACACAACTTTTGCGGGAAGCACCCACCAACACCGGCTGACCGAGGCCCGCGATGTTCGCAAGATCGCGGACTAAACGCAAACTTTGAGATGCTGTCTTGGCGAAGCCCAGGCCCGGGTCCAAAATTATTTTCTCTCGGCCGAGACCTTGAGCCGCTGCGGCTTCTGCTCTTTCTTTTAAATAAGCGGCCACTTCCTCCGCCACATCTTCATATCGCGCATACCGCTGCATATCTGCCGGCGTGCCCCGCCGATGCATCAAGATGAGAGGAGCCTGAGCTTTAGCTGCTGCTTTGAAAAGAGCGGGGTCGCCTTCTCCGGCCGTGATGTCGTTGATGATGTCGGCCCCGGCCTCCAAAGCGGCGGCGGCCACTGCCCCGTCGTAAGTGTCGACGGAGATGACGGCGGCAGGAAAAGTTTTGCGTAAAGCTTTAAGAGCGGGCAATAAACGTTCTGCTTCTTCTTGAGGCGAGAGCCCTGCGCTCCCCGGCCGAGTGCTGACGGCGCCGATATCTAAGATATCCGCCCCTTCCTTCAGCATTTTTTCTCCCTGCCGCAGCACTTCGTCGATGGAGCTCAGACGAGAGGGAGCGTAAAAACTGTCGGGAGTCACGTTCAAGATGCCCAGCAGACGGACCTTATCGTAGGTGATGGTGCGTCCGTCGGCCAAACGAGTGAAGGGTTCGGTCGAGCTTGCTTGCAAATAAGCGGCGAGCTCTTTCCCCCATTCGGCCAGACCGAAGTAGGGCATCAGCCGCAATTTTTCCGTTAAACGCCGATAATGACGGCGAGTGCCCAACAAGATGACGTCCACATAGGGTGCTTTGCAGGTGACCGCGTCCAAGGGGGTGGCCGCATCGCCCCCCACGGCCAGCAATTCCTGTTTGATGATGTTGGCGGCGGGTGAGCGCATTTTGGGGCACTTGAGAGGCTCGATGGTCAACTTCTCCCGAAAAATGGGCAGACTGTCTCCGTGCACTCCCAATTTCGACAGCGACTCTTCCAACTGCCGCCCCTTCATGGCCAAGATCATCGCCCTTCCTCCTTCTCCACTACCGCAAAGGCGTTGTGGTTGTGGATGCTCTCGATGCTCTCCACTTCCACTCTGAACCAGTTGATACGGGGATCTTTTTCCAAACGCAGGGCGATCTCCCGCACCGCATCTTCTACGAAACGGGGATGATCGTAGGCCAGCTCCGTCACGAATTTTTCGTCGGCCCGTTTCAAAAGCCCGTAGAGAGGAGCGCTGGCCGCCTCGTCTGCCAACTGAGCCAATTCTTCCAGCCACACCAGCTCTTTCGCCCGGATGCTGAGCTTAGCGTAAGCCCGCTGGTTGTGAGCTCCGTAAGCGCTGATCTCTTTGGAGCAGGGGCAGAGGGTGGTGATGGGCACAACGGCGGTCACTTCCAACGAAAAGTGCTCGCCCTTGCGGGCCTTATAGACGCAGTTCAGATCCATGGGGGCTTCCTTGCCGCTGACAGGGGCCGCCTTGGGGATGAAATAGGGGAACTCCAACCGCAGATAAGCCCGGTCTGCTCCCAAATGTTCTTTCAAACGATCCAGTATCTCTTCCAATTCCGTAAGACCGATGGGCCCCAGCCCCGTCAAACATTCCACGAAACGGCTCATGTGGGTGCCCCTCAGGTCGTGAGGCAGGTCCACCGCCGCTGTCAGCGTGGCCACGGTGTGCTGACTGCCCTTGGTCCTGTCCTTCAATTCGATGGGCCAGCGCAGGCCTTTGATGCCCACTTGCTTCAAAGGGATGCGCCGGTGATCTTTTTCTCCTTGGATATCTTTCACAGCTGGCCTCCCTCGTAGATACAGCCGGATGTAGCAGTCTCCCACACTTCGATGCGGCAGAGGCGATGATCGGGGCCCTGCAGGGCCGGGGCCAAGCGTTCCCACGACCAGACGGCGATATTTTCGGCGGAGGGCACTGGGAGGACATCGTTCAAAAGGCTGTGGTCCAATTCATCCAAGACGACTTTTTTCACGATGGCTTTCAAAAGGGCGAAGTCGATGACCATGCCCTCGGCATCGGGGCTGCCTTCCACCGCCACAGACAGCCTGTAAGTGTGGCCGTGGAGCTTTTCGCACTTGCCCCGGTAGCTGGGCAGATAGTGGGCGGCGTCAAAGGTGAATTTTTTTACGACGATCATGCTCTTAACTCCATGTGCAGCTGGCGGGCCGCCTCGTAGGCCACCACTGCCACCGCATTCGATAGATTGAGAGAGCGGGCCTCGGCTCGCATAGGGATGCGCACGCAGCAGTCCGCATATTTTTCTCGCAGCCACAGGGGCAGACCGGCGGTCTCTTTGCCGAAGAGCAAAAGGCTGCCCTCGTCGTAAGCCACGTCGGTGTAGCACTTGTCCGCCTTGGTGGTGAGCAAGAACAGGCTGTGCCCCGCAAATTTTTGCAAAACTTCTTCCACACTGTCGTAGAGATAGACTTCCAACAGGTGCCAATAATCCAGCCCCGCCCGCTTTAGATATTTGTCTTCCAACGAAAAGCCCAAGGGCCGCACCAAATGGAGAGGGCAGCCCAAAGCGGCGCAGAGCCGTGCTATGTTGCCTGTGTTGCCGGGTATCTCCGGCTCGACTAAAACAATGTGCATTCTTTCTACCTTATCTTTTGCCGCAAGAGACAGGGCTCAGTGCCTTTCCTTCAGCAATTCTTCCACCCGCTCCCGCATGCTCTCTTTTTTCTTTTTGTTCTTGCTTTGCCGAGCGGACTTTTGAACTTCGTCTTTTTTATCGGCGCCGGGGGAATTCATTAGGCCCACGTAGCGGACCATGATCTTTTGGCAATAGTAGCCTCCCATGGCCCAAGTGCCGTTGAGGCCGTACCATTTGTCGATGAGCCCCCGCTGCAGCCGCAGCTTGTGGGCCATATCGTAGCGGGGATCGATGATCTTGGTCTTGGGCTTGGCCTTGGAAGCGTATGCCAAAAGGTGCTGGATGTGGGCCCGCACCCCTAGTTGCGGCGTTTTGAAGGAAGCTCCCCGCACACCGCCGCCGGTGGTGCCCAAGCCGCAGAAATTGTTCTGCTTGTGTTTCACGTCGCCGCCGTAGGCGAAGACCCCCGTCTCCACCAACGCCTGACAGAGAGCCAGATCGGGACGGATGCCTTCGAGTCCCGCTTCTTCCCAATAATATTTCACGATATCTTCCACCGAACAGGCCAAGTCCGGCTTTTTATTGCAGGCTTTGATGTAGGCCACAGCCTGAGCCTTGGTGGCCGCAGGACTGCCGAAGATGCTGATGTTTTCAAAATCGGCAGGCAGGGCGACACCGTTATAAATCACCCGCTTGCTCTCCTCTTGCTTTTGGTGCTTGGCTTTTTCTTTGGCCGCTTTCTCCGCCTCTTTGCGGGCTTCTTCTGCTGCCTTCTCCGCTTTTTTGCGGGCCTTGGCCGCTTCCTTTTGCATTTTGCGCAAAACTTTTTCGTCTGCAGGTGCTGCCGTTTGTGCCTTTGCCGCATTCTGAGCAGTTGCTGCTGCTTGCTCGGCTACCTCGCTCTTTAAAGTTTTGGCTGCCTGCTCGCTCTTCACCTTGCCGGCCACCCGTTTGCCGCTGGTGATGTCCACCCCCGGGTTGCGCAGCACCGGGCTCTGACGTCGCGGCAGCATCACCTTCGCGGGAGAAGGCTGCACTTTGGGAGCGGCTGCGGTGCTCTCCCTCTTGGGTGCGGCGGCAACAGCGGGAGCCGCGTCGATATCTTCTTTCGCCGTAGCCCCTGCGGGAGGGGCCCACAGGCCGAGGCTGAAGCCGACAGCCAAAAAAGCTGCGGCAAATTTTGTCTTGGTCGTCATGTTGAGCTCCTTATAAATTTGATCGCATCGATTATCTTGATTATAGCAAATTTTTTCCGCAAAGTACACGGCGAAGGAAAAAAGCGCAAAGCGGCGATGCCCGTTTCTTTGCGCACATAGAGCAAACAAAATTTTTTTAACTGCACGGCGCTGCTCATCTCTGCGCGAATTTTTTTCGTCGGCCGTTGAACAAGCAGCGCACAATGCAGAACGTCGCAGGATCTCGCGTCTCGATCAGATAAGGTACAATACTATGCGCAAAATAATATAGGACACAGTTCCCGAGCTCTGGTAGAATGAGATTAGCACAGAACACATTCGAAAGGAGCTGAGAACTATGTCCGAAATTTTTTCGAGACCAGACAAAGAAACAAAATTTACGCATTACCCCCCCAACACTACCATCTTTCCCCATATATCTTCTCGTAGTACTTTCGATATTCGCCGCTGATGACCGTCTCCCACCAATTTTTATTGTCCAAGTACCATTGGATGGTCTTTTCGATGCCGTCGGCGAAGTTCGTTTTGGGCAGCCAGCCCAGCTCGCGATGGATCTTTGCGGGGTCGATGGCATAGCGCAGGTCATGGCCTTTGCGGTCGGCCACAAAGGTGATGAGGCTTTCCGGTCTGCCCAGTTTACGGCAGATCAATTTCACGATGTCGATATTTTTCATCTCGTTGTGTCCGCCGATATTGTAGACTTCGCCTATGCGGCCTTTTTGGATGATGAGATCCGCTGCCTCACAGTGATCTTCCACATAGAGCCAATCCCGCACGTTCTCGCCTTTGCCGTAAACAGGCAGAGGTTTGTTCTGCAGACAATTGACGATCATCAACGGGATCAATTTTTCGGGAAAATGATAGGGCCCGTAATTATTGGAGCAACGAGAGATGGTGACTGGCAGACCGTAAGTGCGATGATAGGCCAGCACCAAAAGGTCTGCGGCCGCCTTGGATGCGCTGTAGGGAGAACTGGTGTGAAGAGGCGTTGCTTCCGTAAAGAAAAGGTCGGGCCTGTCCAAGGGAAGATCGCCGTACACTTCATCGGTGGAGATCTGATGATAGCGGATCTTCCCGAAATGCAAACAGGTATCCAGGAGCACCTGCGTCCCCAGCACATTGGTGTGTAAAAAGACGGCGGGGTCTTCGATAGAGCGGTCCACGTGGCTTTCGGCGGCAAAATTCACCACCACGTCGGGCTGCTCTTCTTGAAAGAGGCGGCACACCGCCTCTCTGTCGCAGATGTCGGCCTGCACGAAGCGAAAATTTTCGTCTTGCGCCAAGCCTTTTAAATTGGCCAAGTTGCCGGCATAGGTGAGCTTATCCAGACAGATGAGCCGCCAAGCGGGGTGCTTTTTGCGCAGGTGATACAAAAAATTGCTGCCGATGAAGCCTGCGCCCCCGGTGACGATAACTTTCATAATAGTCCTCCGACCAACAGTTGTTTTAAATCAAACACTAATCTATCGATCTGCTTTTAACGAACTTTACTCAAAAATATTATCACTGATATCTGTTTTTCATTGCTATCACTTTCACTCCCCATTTTGTGCCTTTCTCGCCTTTAGGAATGATTAAAATCTCTCGCCTTCCATGCGAGCCTTTTTTCGTGTAAATGCTTTTCAAATTCTTTGCATGTAACTATGTAGAGGTAACCTGAACTGCTTTTACCGCCACATATGTTGTTATCGTAACCCCCCCCTAATATTTTCGAGGTCTTCATATTTGCCCAACCGTTTTTATCATAAAACCGAATTGCTCTATGATTATTTTCATATACTGTCCACCAGATCTTTTTCAGGCGCAATTCCAGAAACCCGTACTCTAAAACAGTTCTCATGCCATATGACGCATATCCTTTACCGAAAGCTTGCCTCCGCATGGCAATGGCGAACTCCGCCTCCCCATCATGAATATTCTTTAAGCTTACCGTCCCCATGTATTGGTCGCCTTCATCGGCCACGGCAAAATGATTGTCGGTCGTCTCAGCAGTTGTCCTGCTTTTTTCGATAAAATTTAAACAGTCTGCCAATGTTTTCTTTCGAAAGTCGCAAAGAAAATTTTCGGCAATCTCTTCGTCATGCATCCATTCCAGCATCAACGGCGCATCATCAACATTCAAACTTCTCAGGTGCATTACCGACAACTCCTAAATAAGCATAATTAAGATGACTATCGCTTTGTTTGGTGAAGACTTTCGGCGATCTCATCTATGATACCCGCCTTTTTATAGTTTCAATCATTCTTTTATGCCCTATAAGTACGTCTATTTGCTTCTAAGACAGAACTCATAGGGAATCTCATGCTCTCCAATTCAGTTTACTGCTTCTATATTGCTTTCAACTGCTTGGGGCAGACACTTTTTTTATTGTACGAAATTATTATCATACTTACGTCTATAAGTTGCTTGCTCCTCTAAAATCATTCAATGCTTTTACCACATATTCTGCTTCTTCATCCTTCATTCCATAATACATTGGAAGGCTTAAGACCGTTGCGCTGATCTCCTCGGCTATCGGCAAACTGCCTTGGTGGATATGCAGATCATCATAGGCCTTTTGCAGATGGATGGGGATAGGATAATGTTTCAAAGTGCCTATACCTCTGGCACTTAAAAATTTTTCCAGCTCGTCTCTTTGGTCACAGCGAATGACAAAGACATGATAAATATGTTCAAATTCTTCGCTCGAGTCGACCGGCAACTTTATCAACGGGTTCGTGATCTCTGTCAAATATTTTTTCGCTATTCTTCTTCTGAAATCGTTCCACTTATCCAAATGCGGTAACTTCACCCGCAGGAAAGCTGCCTGCATCTCATCCAGACGGCTGTTCACACCTTGATAGATGTGGTGATATTTATAGTCGGACCCATAATTCCCCAAGGCCCGTACCTTATCGGCCAAAACCTCATCATTAGTTGTTATGCAACCGCCATCCCCCAAAGCCCCCAAATTTTTTCCCGGGTAAAAGCTGAACCCGGCCGCATGCCCCAGAGCCCCGGCTTTTTTACCTTTATACTTTGCTCCGTGGGCCTGTGCAGCATCTTCTATTACCGTCAAGTTGTATTTTTGCGCAATTCTGTTTATTGCATCCATATCTGCGGTCCGTCCTTGCAGATGCACTGCGATTATCGCTCTGGTATGTGCGGTTATTTTTTCTTCTATATGACTAGGATCGATATTATATGTCCCAATCTCCGGCTCTGCAAAAATAGGCAAGGCCCCGGTGTAAGACACTGCCAGCGCCGTAGCAATATAAGTATTGGACGGCACCAGCACTTCGTCGCCCGTCTTAATCTCAAGCGCTTTAAGCACCAAATACAAAGCATCCAATCCGGAGGCGACACCGACACAATATTTGACTCCGCAATAGTTAGCAAATTCCTCTTCGAATCTATGGCACTCCTCCCCTTGAATAAAGCGGCCTGCTTCCAAAACCTTTTTGTAGGAAGCGTCCATCTCAGCTCTTATTTCATTGTGCATCGGCGAAAAAGTGGCAAACGGTACTTTCATCATTTCTTTTCTCCCATGGGTGCATTGTTTATATAAGCCAAAAATTCGTCATAATTTCTTATATAATCCCTCTCGTCATATAGCTCGGACGCCAATACCAGCAACACAGCATCTGGAGAAAAATCAAACATCTCCCTCCACATGTTGCTTGCCACATACAAGCCCTCGTAAGGCCTTTCCAAAGGGATGATCTTGCTTTCCTGCCCATTATCCAGCCTTATTTTGCAACTGCCGTGGATACATATTATGATTTGCTCTAAACTTTTATGAGCATGATAGCCTCGCACCACTCCCTTGAGAGTGGCGTACAAATAGTAGACCCTCTTGATCTTGAAGGGGATATCTTTAAGTTCTTCCAAAGCCACCAACTGGCCGCGTTCATCCCCATGCGGTTGGAAAACATATTTTACTACTTGCATAAGTTCACCTCATATAGTTCGATCGGAAATTTTTGTAAAGTACAATTCGTTATCGGCGACACGTTTAAGATGCTCCCCATATGGTGATTTCCCATATTTTAGAGCAGACTCGAGAAGCTGTTCTTTAGTAATCCATTTGGCATAATAGGCTACCTCTTCAGGTGCGGCGATGACCATGCCCTGCCTATTTTGAATGATCTGCACAAAAGATGCAGCTTCCATCAAACTGTCCATGGTCCCCGTATCGAGCCAGGCAAAGCCCCTACCTAATATCTGTACTCGCAATTTCTTCTTTTCCAAATAGAGCCTGTTCAGATCTGTGATTTCTAACTCTCCTCTGGTAGAAGGTTTAACTTGCTTAGCCAGATCTACCACGCTTTCGTCATAAAAGTAAAGGCCGGTGATACAATAATTGGATTTAGGGCTTGCAGGTTTTTCTTCCACCGATAAAACATTCATATTTTTATCGAATTCGACGATACCGAACCGTTCCGGATCTTTTACGTAATAGCCGAATATAGTTGCATACCCGTCATCAGCATTGTGAACAGCCTCAGCCAAGTTTTTTCTGAACCAGCCACCGTAAAATATGTTGTCGCCTAAGATTAAGGCGCATTTATCCCCATTAATGAATTCTTCACCTAGCAAAAATGCCTGCGCCAATCCATCCGGATGATGCTGCACTGTATAGGATAAATTCAGCCCGAAGTCAGCACCGCTTCCCAATAAACGTTCGAATCTGGGTGTATCTTCCGGCGTCGAAATGATCAGAATATCCCTTATTCCTGCTAACATCAAAGTTGTCAGAGGATAATAGATCATCGGTTTATCATATACAGGCAAAAGCTGCTTTGAAGTGACCTTTGTCAAAGGATACAGCCGTGTGCCGGCTCCTCCGGCCAAAATGATACCCTTCATTTCTTCACTTATCCTGCGCTTTCACATATGCTTCAACTCTGCTGTTCAAGAAATCTAAATATGCCTTGGCTTCCGTTTTTGCCAAACTCATATTGGCGTTATACTCTTTTATCCTAGCATTGGCGAAAAAATCTATACGATCGAGCTTTTTTACTATAGATCTTTTCCACTTATATAGCCAGTACTCTGGATATTTGCCCTTCAAAATGAAAATCTCTTTTTGAACTTTGGCATCATCCTGCAAAAAAGCTTCCCGCTTAGGATGTTTCTTATTTGTAGATATTCCGCTACCCAATCTATACAAAATATAGGGTTTCGTGCTCATACCTACTCGTGTACCTCCTTTGTTGATAAAATAGTTCCACATAGCCTGATCTTCTATCCAAGAATATGGAGCTAATTCCGTGAAAAGCCCCTCGTCGACGAGTTCGGCAGCATAAAACACTCCCGGGGCATCAATGCTGTTACCGTTCTTGATTCTCCAACGTAAAAATTCCTTCAGCTCATTTCCGTCTGTTTTTTTCAGCAACCATCTGTAGTCGAATTCTCTAAATGCAGAAAAGTTACCGTAACGGTCGAATGATAAAACTGGTGTGATCATAAAATTGTAGTGCGAACCCATAACATCAAAAATATTATTTTTGTAGTAAATATCATCCCCCTCCAATACTTTGTACCACTTAGTCTTTGCATTGCGCAGGGCAGTGATGTGGTTTCTTACAATCCCTTCGTTTTTTCCCTTCGTCAAAATATTTATGGAGCTAAACAGTTCACGATTATATCGGGTCCAGTCTCTGACAACAGCGACCGTGTTGTCGGTGCTGCAATCATCGGATAAAATGAAATGACAGTCACGAGAACATCCGTAATGTTCGATTTGATATTTGATGCTTTCAAGATGCTGTAAAACATAATCCTGTTGATTATAAGAACACATTATAAAGGTAACATTTTCCATATATAACTCTCCTCAAATGCTCATAGTAAAATCATAATTAACTTTTTATTTCTTTTCTTTAAAGATTTCAAAACTCTCAACATTTTTAGTATTTTCTGCATATTCCTGTCCAAGGCGAGTAATTTTTTTATCAATCAAACAAACTTCTAGCTATCCCACCACTTGCTTCACTTTTCATTGTATCATGCCAAGAATTCCCCGGCAATAGGCACACCTTCTATAACATCCGCTCTTTACCTATACAGACGAGAGATGTTAAATCGCACATAATGCTGCTAAAAAGTCTCACTTATAATGAAAATGTTGATACCAATATTACTTACAAGATTTTATAAATTGATATAACCATGAAAAGAAATCACAATTTGCCAATGCCCTACAAATTCCCTATCAGCCGCAAATAAAATTCGTCGCCGCCGTAAACGCCCTCCAAACTGAGGAACTCGTGCACCCGATAGCGCACTCCGTATTCGTTGCGGTCGTTGCGGGAGAAATGCTGAGCTCTCAGTATCCACTTCGGCCCCAGACCGTATTCCAATTTATAAACATTATCCCCGGTGGGCGTGCGCCGCATGTAGCTCCAGCTGCTCTTCCCCCACAGCCGGGCATAGCCCAAGCCGTAGCGCCAGTGCACCTCATCCAACGTGACCTCCGCTTCCCCGAAGATCTCGTCCTCCGGTCCTATCATTTTGCCCAAATGAGCCTTGCCGGAAAGATTTTCATTTTCTCTTCCTATATCGCCGTAACCTTCGAAGTAAAGCCTGTACTCTTTGGAATTCATCAACAGCTCCACGTCTAAAGTGCTGCCCGGAGTCAATTTCACAGTGGGAGTGAGGCCGTAATCTTTTACCTCTCTTTCTTTGAGCAACGCTCCCAACAGTTGCTCTTCCAACTCTTCTTTATGCTGTTTTATGTAGTCTACCGGCAAGCCTCTGAACCTGTCGCAGTACTGCCGATATTTATACTTCAACTCCATCAGCATGATGTTGGGGATGGACTGACTGCGCATTTCGTACCTGATATCGCTCACCAGCGGTCCCAGCGGATAGATGATCACCTGTACCGCAGTCTTCTCTCCGTCCTGTGTGAGGTCCACAGCCGCCTTGAATTCCGGCAACTGTGCTTCCACCTCTTCCCGCACCAAACGGCGCAAGATGCCGCCGGCCCAATCTCCCACATCGCGGGAAGCTCCGTTGATCGTGGCAGCCAACCGTTGCCGCAGGCCGGGCAGTTTTTGCTCTAAAAGAGCAGCTACTTCTCCGTCCAAACCGGAGAAGCGTATGTCGATATCTGCGTCGGCGATGACACCGCTCCACGGGCGCAAATAAAAAACCAGCTGCGCCCCGGGCTCGACATTCAATTCTACCGCTGCGGTCTCGTAACCGCTGAATACTCTGTCGGCTATCTCCCTGAAGAGAGCCTGATAAGCTTCTCTCTCACCGGCCACGGCGTCCGTCTCTTTATCCAACAGCAACTGCTGCGCCACTATCTCCATGCTGCCGGCCATCTTCGCCAAAAGAGGAGCGCTGGTGCCGCCGTTGGCATCGTACACCTCTACGTCTACTCTTTCTATAGATCGTGAAAAAAGAGGCTGCAATGGCAGCACTAAATTGATGATGCCTACCATTGCAGCCGCACGGACTAAGCTGAAAGTTCCCATTCCATAGCTCTCCTTCGTTCGGCAAAGTCAAACCTCTACCGCTTTAGAACTGGCCGCCGAAGCTGAAATGGAACTTGCCTCCCTCATCGCCGACGCCGTAATCCAATTTGATGGGACCCAAGGGGGAATTTACTCTGACGCCCACGCCCACGCTGCTCTTGACGAGCCCCATGTCGAAGTCGTCCTGGAAGCGTTTATCCCAGGCATAACCGTTGTCGTTGAACAACACGCCCTGCACCCGCTTCACGATGGGGAAGCGGTACTCCAAGGTGGCCTTCACCATGCTGTTGCCTCTGAACTGATCGTCTTCGTAGCCTCTCAGGGTGTCGCTGCCACCCATACGGAAGCGCTGGGACAAAGGCATATCGCCCTTGGCAAAGCCGGCCGCCAAATTGAGCGCCCACACTGTCTGACCGCCGCCGCGATAATAATAGCGCCAGTCGGCGGAAAGTTTGGTGAAATCGAAGTCGCCGCCCATGAAACCGGCATGCTCGATGCTGTAGCTGGTGCGCTTGCCTTCATGAGGATCGTAGATATTGTCGCGAGAATCGTACACTCTGCCCACAGTGATGGAGCGGGTAGTGCCGAAATTTTCCTTGCGGCGGGCTTCGGCGGTGGCAGGCTCGTAGGGACGTCGCTTGCTGTCGTAACTGCTCTCGTAGTACTGAGTGATGCCTTCGTAGCCGTCGGCCACGCCTTTGTAGATGTCCTGCCTATTTTTCAAAACAATGTAGTTGGAGATGAAATCGTTGTTCGTCTTCCGGCTCAAGGTCAATTCTTGGCCGCGGCGCTTTTTGTCGTAACGGGCGATGCGGTCGTCGTCTATGTTGTAATCTTCATACTCGTTGGTGATATCGTAAAGATTGATGGTACCGGTGGTCTCTTTACTGTCCAGCCAAGGCCGGGTGTAGCTGAAGTCGTAGTTGCGGTTGTCTTCGCCGCCGAACTCCCAGCGTATGTTGACCCTGTCGCCGATACCTCTGAAGTTTTTATCGCCCACGGAGATCATGCCGATGAAGCCGTCCGCATGGCTATAGCCGGCACCGATGCCGAAGGTACCGGTATTCATCTCGACTACGGAGATCTCCACCTCGACCGCATTGGGCTCACGCCCGGGGTTGAGCCTTACATTCACGTCTTCAAAATAACCCAAATTGTAGATACGCTGCATGCTGCGGCGGGCGTCTTTGGCGTTGAAAGGCCGACCCACTTTCAGGCGCATCTCCCGGGTGATGACGTAGTCTTTGCACTTTACGTTGCCTTTGGTTTTGAACCCTTCCACCAAACCTTCGTTAACGGTGATGCTCAGGATGCCGTCCGGGTTCATGTGCACATCGGTCACCCTAGCCAAAATATAACCTTGGGACCTGTAGGCTTCCTGCAGATCCTGCACGCACTGATTGATCTCCCGCAGATTGGCGATACGACCTTCGTCCAGATCGAAATAAGCCGCCGCAGGTTTATCCAACTTGACCGAGCTGCCTTCTACGTCGACCCCTTTATAGACGGGATTCTCCAGCACATGGTAAACTACTTGAACGCCTTCCGGAACTTTGACGAATTCAGGTCTCAGGTCGTAGAAATAACCGAGGCCGTAAATAGCGCTCAGATCTTCGCTCAGCCCCTGCTCCGTGAGAGGGGTGCCCGCTTTCGTCTTTAAAACGGCCAGCACTTCTTCCGCAGGGACCAGTTTATTTCCTTCAACTATTTGCTTGGCGATCAAAAGGCCTTGGTAAGGAGCTATGGGATCCTCTGCTCCTTCAGCCCGCGCAGGGGCATGATATTGCAATTCATCATGCTGTGCGGCTGCGGGCCCCAATCCGCTGCCTAAAGGCGGCTGCATGGAACCGTCGTCAGGCTGGTTGGAATTTTCTTTTTTGCCGGTAGAACCTATCACATAGACCTGACTGTAACTTTCGTTGTCCTGCTGCCGAGGCGCCTCTGCCTCGCTCCTTTCTCCGGCGCCCTTGCGGGTCATGATCTGATGAGTTCCGGCCCCCTGCCCTGCTTCAGTCGCTCCTTCGTAGGCTGCGGCCTGCTCTCTTGCTTCTTCCTGTCGGGGACTTTGCTCTTCACCCTCGTGTTTGGTCATGATCTGAGTGGCTTCGCCTGTTCCTCTGTTGGTCTGGCCGATGACGTACACTTGATCGTATTTCTGCCCCTTCTTCCGCTTGGGCAGCTGTTGTTTTCCTTTTCCCTTCTTAACTTTGACCTGAGACTTATCTTTGCCCTGGCCGATGACGTACACCTGATCGTATTGCTTCTTGCCCTTCTTGTTGGTCATGATCTGGTGCGATCTTACTTCTTCCCTCTCATCGGCGGGATTTTTGGGATCGGCGCTGTTCTCTTTCTTATCCGCATTGGTCTCGCCGATGACGTAAACATACTTGCCGTTTTTTCCTCTGGCTTTTTTGTCGGCCTTCTCTGCCGCCTTGCGCAATTTGACGGGAATGAATTCTCCGTTGCGCACATAAGTGTTGCTGGTACGGCTGTCCTTAGCCGATGCCGCCGCTGCATATGCATTGGGAACAAACAGCGACGCGGTCAAGACCGCTGCGCTCAATCCTATGGTTATGGAACCGGCCAAACCCCGCTTTTTCAAGATACTTTCCTCCTGTCAAACATCTCTTATCTGCTGCCTTTAAGCAGCCAAGCTCTGGCATCCCGCACCAGCAGCCTCATCTCCTGTTGAGAAAGCTTGCTTCCTGTCTGCCGAGAAAGGCCTGCGGACGCATCTTTTTCCTCGGCAACAGCAGTTTCGTTATCCGGCACAACTGCCTGCCCGGATTTTTTCGCAGCCGAAACGGCAGTTACCGACCTTTCGCTTTGCGAAGCGGCAGCAGGAACGCCTGCGGTCACCTTCGCCCCTCCCCGGGCCCAGCACCAGCCCCCGAAGCCCGCCAATACCAAAAGACAGGCGGCGCTGAGAGCCAAGATTTGCCGATTCCAATTCCAAGGCAGGGAACTTTTTTTCCGCAAGGTCTTCAGCTCGGCTTCCGCCAGCATCAGATCCAACTCGCCCCGCATGGACTGATTGTCTTTAAAACTTTGCTCGGCATTTTCCAAACTGCTTTTGGCACTGCGAATGCGCCTCAGCAGGGAAAGGGAGCTTTTTGCCTCCATCGTTGAGCCTCTTTCTTTCTGTTTCTCCGGCTTTGTAACGTCTGCGACAGACCGGGCCTTCAAACAGCGTTTCGTCTGTTTCGCCCTTTCCTTTTAAAGTCGCTCCCTTTCAAAATTTTTCGCATTGAACAAAAGCTTATTTGCAGCCGTTACCTCTCTTTTGCTCTAACTTGCTCTCATTTGCTCCCGCTTTTGACTATATAAAGCATGAAGGGCTGTCAGCCCTTCAGTTCATGCATAAAACGACTCAGCATGCCCCGCACGCGGCGCACGCCCCTTTTTTGCAACCGATAAACATGCCCTAGACTGACATTGAGCCCGTCAGCCACGGCCTGTGCCGATCTGTCTTCCACGAAGATCCCCCGCAATACCGCCTGCTCCTTAAAGGGCAGCCTGGCCATAGCGGAAGCTACCTGATGCTCCAGCATGTGCCGTTCTGCCACCTCGGTAGGCGTAGCGGCCTCCGCCGCCAACATTTGGCTCAAAGTGAGACCGTTGTCCAATTCTTTTTCCAAAGAAAGGTGACCGGCGGCGCTGTTTTTTTTCAAAAAATCTATCATAGAGCCTTTGATGCGGTGAGCGGCGAAAAGACTGAAGGCCACGCCTCGACTGTGATTGAAATTTTCCGCAGCTTCCAAAAGGCCCACCGTGCCTTCTTGGATCAGTTCCATCGTTTGAGGCTCGTCGAGATGAAAACCCATGGCCAGTTTGAAGACCAAAGGCTGGTAAGAGATCATCAGCAGGTGATGAGCTTCCATGTCGCCGGCGGCGGCACGCTGCCACAGCGCCGCTTCTTTTTCCGGCTCCAGCACTTTCGTCTTGCGAAGCTCCGCAAGAAATTCCTGCAGCACGGAACACTCACCCCTTTCGAAAATTTTACCGATTTTTTTCATTATATCATAAACGAGCGGCATTGACACCGATAATTTTCTTCTTCGTCAGAAGGAAACTTTATACTCGAGGCCGTACCAATCTTCGTTATCGGTGCTGTCCAGCCCTTTTCGCCGGGAATAAGTGATGTTGAAACGGCGAGAGAGATCGATCTGCCCGAAGATCGCAGATTCTTCTGCATCGAAGCTGGTGGTGTAACCGAAAAGGAGAGCCGGTGTGAGGTACTTGCTCACCAAAATATTGTAATTCTCTCTCTCTTCTTCCGTCAGTTCCTGAGTCCTGTCCTTGTAACTCTCGAAGCCCACGCCGCTGCGGGCCTTGCCGGTGTAGACCCGGAATTGGTCTAAGCCCAGAGACTGCTTCATAAACATCTCCACGTCTCCCAACACCGTCATCTGCAGACCGACGGTCATCAAATTATTTACGTCCTCGCCGGTGACCTCATCGCTGCTGGCGCTCTCTCTCTGCAACGTGAGCATGCGAACGATAGTATCCTTGCTGAGAGGAGGATTGCTGGTCATGGACAGGGTCATATTATCCACCGGTCCGTTCACTTTCATATCGATGAAGTACCGGCTGAAGCGAGTGGAGCTTTCAATGTTCACATTGGGAAGGAAAGTTCCCGGGGTCACCCAAGTGAGCATGGCCCTGCTAAGTTTGAAAGGAGTTCGCAGATAAGTGATGCTGCCTTTATCTGCTTTGATGTTGCCGCTGATGACGGGGCGAGCGGTGCTGCCTTTGATCGTAAGGCCGCCGTTCAGCCAAATGTCATAGAGGTGAGCATTCAGCATGTGGATCTTCGGCCCCAACTCCAAAGTCAGGTCCAGACCCAGATCGGTATCTCCTTCTCCCGTTTCGGGCACGGAAGAAATATTCAAGAGGACATCGTCCAGCCGCACTTTCCCCTGCACATGAGGCCGATAGTCCGTCACGCTCTGCTTGCTCTCGCTGTTTGTTCTGCGGCGGTAACGGCGGGGCTCTATCACCAGATCGCTGTTGATCGTGCCGGTGAAAACAGGGCCGGTGACTTTGGCATCTTTCGCATTTATGTGGAGACGATAAGCATCTTCTGCCTGAGCCAAAGGAGCGTAGCTGCCTTGTGCCGTGACTCTGCCCTGCCCCAAAGCGGCCGACAGGTCCTTGAGCACCACTTTATCTCCCTCAAAGGCCATATCCGTATTGATATGATCCAAGATGCTGGTCACTTGTCTGAATTTTATGCTGCCGTCTTCGATGCGCAGCCCTCCCCGCAGCAACGGGCTTTCCAAAGTGCCGCCGATGTGCAGCCGCCCTTTCGTATCTCCCGTTGCCCATTCCACCAGATCGCTGAACATAGGCAAGAGACCCAGCCGAGCTTCGTCCAGATCGATATCTATATCCAATTCGGCGCCGGGCTGTTTTTTCTCTCCTCGGTCGTAGAGCAGATCCAAAGGTATCCTGCCTCTGCTTCTCACCCGATAGATATCCTTGGCCAGCACTGCCTCTATCAAACGGATGGCGCCGTTTTCGACATCCAGAGCCGCATCGATGTTGTCTAATTTTACTCCGGCCACGCCGGCCTGCTGGATGTTGAGATAGGCGGTACCCACAGGATCGTCGAAGCTACCGGCCACATGGGCGAAAAGATCCATCTTGCCGGTGATCTCCGGCGGCTCGTCCATGACGCCGGTGATGATGGCAGGATTGGCCCCGACGGTACGCAAATTGAGGTCCAAACTCTTCCCGAGGGTATCGATGAGGCCGCCGGCTACGATGATACCGGTGTGTTCATTTTCCTTTTTTTCCTGAAGCTTGACATTTTCCAGATACAGCACGCCTTTTTGCATGTGCCCTTTAAAACGCATGCCGTAATATTCAAGGTCGTGGATGGTCACATCTTCCACGTGGGCGTCGATATCGATCCGCCGATCGCCTTTGGCGTTGATCACGATGTCGCCGATCAAAGTGCCGTCGATCTTGTAGTCCAAATTGCAGAGCCTCAGCAGGCCCCCTACTTTGCCCCACAATACTCCCACGTTGCCCCGCAGATCATGGGCCGGTATATTCAGGCTGAGTTGGGCCCGATAGAGGCCGTACTCGCCATCACTATCAGAGTGAGGCTGCTTGAATTCCGCTTCCAGTTTATTTACATCGCGGCCGTTGCTCTTTAAGGTGCCGGAAAGTTCTGTAAGTGTCTCGCCGTTGACGGTTATGGCTTCGCTGTTCACTTTTCCTTCGAAATAAGGAGCGCTCACCGTGCCGCCGACGTGGCCTTTGGCGTTGAACAGACCTTCCATCTGCCACTCGCTGCTCATGATGGGCAGTCTTTTTAAGTTGAAATCATCCGCTTCGACATCGAAATCCAACCGCTGTCTTTTATCCATGTGGCCTTTCAGCCGCAACTTCGCTCCCAAAGTGGAGATGAAGGCACTGCGCAAATAGACCGCTCCGTCGTCCAGCATGTAGCGGCTGCGGACGCTGTCCAGCAAATAGCCCTGCACGCTGCCGTCGTAAAGATGGGCTTCTCCTTCTATATGCAAATTGCTCAAAGGCCCCGTCACCTGCATAACGTTGTCGAAGTTGCCGGTCAAATGAGTGGTCTCCGTCAGTCCTGCGACGGCCACCAGAGGCTCCACCCTCACTCCCTTCGTCTCCAACGCCAAATCCAGAACAGGTTCCGCTCCCCGCAGGTCCACACTGCCCGCAACGTTGTGAGTGCCCTGTTCCATTTTCGCTTCCGCTTCTTTGACGGTAACTATATTATCCGCCAAAGCAAGATAGCCGTGAGCCTCTTTGATCTTCTGACCCATGATCGCAGCTTTGTCCAGAACGACTTTTCCTTTAAAGGAAGGGGCGGTAAGACTGCCGTTCACGACAAAATCTGCCGATAAATAACCGGAGCCTTGATAGTCGACCACGTCTAAAAAGGGATGGATGGGAAAGTGGGCCATACGGCCGGCCAAAGCCAACTGCCCTTTCGTATCGATGCTGCCCACGGCGGCCAAACTTCCTTCGCCGCCCCGCACGCCCAAATGGCGAAGGGTCAATTTTTTCCCGTCCCAATAACCGTCCATGGTCAAATTGGCAAGCTCCAGACTGCGCCAGCCCACCTGCAAAGTTTCTGCGGCCCCTTCTATTTGCGCACTGCCTTCTTCGTTGAAAGCGGCCCTGAAGGCTGCCGCGCCGTCCAGCCGCACTTCTTCCCGCGGCCTATCGGGCAGCGGCAACGTCACTTTATCGAAATCGAGATCGCAGGCAAGAGCCCTCTCTTTCAGAGCATAGCTGAGCCCGGCCTCGATCAGGCCGCCGCCGACTGCTGCTCTGGCAGCGGCCACATGGAGAAGATCTTTATTGACGGCGATGGGTATGCGAAGATCTCGGACCGTGTAGCCTTTATAAGCCAGCTCCTCGGCTCGCACTTCCAGCCTGCCTTCGGGGCTTGCCGCATCTTCCAGATCCAGCTCGCCTTCCAGTTCGATCGGCTTATCCAGCAGAAAGGCCCGCAAACCGTCGAAGCTCACTATGCTCTCTCTGGCTTTGACGGTGCCGTCGAGAGCTACTTTGTATTTTTCGCCGCCGAAAGCATAAACGGCAGCGACGGAGTCTAAGTCGACGCTGCCGCTGTAGCGCATCTTGCCGTTTTTGTTACTGTAATGGACGTGGACGTCTTTCACTGCCCCTGCCAATTCTTCCGCTTGCGCCAAATGCAGAGCCAAGGGAGCATAGGGCGACAGGGAGAAAACTGCGGTATCGAGAGTAAGGCTACCCTCTCCTTTCATATTCAGCTGCCCCTTCAAGGCCAAAGTTTCATTTCTGTCTAGGGGCTTGATCTCGGCGGCCAGAGCAAAGTCGGGGTTAGCCCCGCCGTTGGCCTTGGCCTCTACGCCGTAGCCCCACCTGCCGTAAGGAGTGGCTACTTCCAAATAGCCGTTTTCGATCTCCAAAAGACCGTAGAAAGGTGTCTCGTCGGAATCGGACTCCTTCATCAGTTTTGCCAAGTTCCAATTATTTTTATCGTCTAAGACCAGATAAGCCCGAGGCTCTTTCAAAGTTACGCGGCTCACCGCTTTCAAAGGCTCGCTCAGACCCAGCCACGGCCTCACTTCCACTTGCGTGCCGCCAACGGCGGCCAACACCTTTCCCTCTTCATCTTTCAGCAGCACATCTTCCAAAGTGAGGCTGAGGCCGCCGCTCCAGCGTACGCCGCCGATCTTTATGCTGCCGTTGATGAAGTCGCCGGCCAAAGCTTCTGCCCGTGGCAGAGCTGCCTGCAATAGAGCGGGGGCGACTTTTTGCACAAAATAGGCATAGGCCGCCCCCAGCACCACCAGGATGCAGCCTATGCCTATCATCAGCTTGCTTTTCAAAAAAGCCATGTGCCCTGCCTCGTCACGCCAAAAATATACACAGCATACTCTGTAGAGTTTCGACACAAAGAGATTACTTCCTCTAAAAAAGCGAAACTTTGCAAATTAAATCTTGTGGTGGCTCCCGTCAAAGCTTTTCTTCGGCCACTACATATTGGGGCGCAGAGCTTTGCTCCTCGGCTCGCGAAAGACGGCTGCCCCGCTCTGCCTCCTTTGCTTTTTTCGGCAACAAAAAAAGACGGCGGCCCCTGCCGTCGTCCCGCAGACATAAAAATGGTGCGGTAGAAAGGATTTGAACCTTCACGGGGTTAACCCCCACTAGCTCCTGAGGCTAGCGCGTCTGCCGTTCCGCCACTACCGCACGTGCCGCTTTTTCAGCAACAAGAAGATTCTAACACACACATGCGCAGACTGTCAAGGATTTTAAAAAATTTTTTAGAGCCATCCGGGCCTCTTTCGCCGCTGTTGCTAGGGCTCTTTCACTTTATCTTTATAGTAAAGATAGTAGCGATCTCTGTCCTGCAGGACTTTCTCCACATATTCTCTCGTATCGCCGTAAGGTATGGCTGCAGGCCGATTGAATTCGTAATCCCAGCCGTTTTCTTGCATCCAAGCTTTTGTCTGGCCTCGGCCTGCGTTGTAGGCCATCATGATGAGGGCCATGTTCCCGCGAAATTCCTCTTCCAGTTCCGCCAAATACCAACAGCCCAAACGAATGTTGGTCTCGCTGTCGAAGAGCTCTTCTTCCTTAAAATTTTGCAGCCCCATCTGCCGCGCCGCCCAGGTCGCCGTGTCCGGCATCAGCTGCATCAGCCCCACCGCTCCCGCTTCGGAGACGGCTGTGGGTTTGAAGCCGCTTTCGTTTTTGATGATGGCCGCCACCAAAAAGGGATCTACTTTGTTTCGTTTGCTGTAGCGCAGGATCTCATCCTGATAATCCCACATATAAACATAGCGCAGCTGCACGAGATCGCTGCGCCACACCTGATAGAGAGCAAAAGACAGAGCGGCGATACAAAAGAGGCAAAACAGAGGGAGCAGATACCGCGGCCGCCGCGGCCTTCGCCGGCGGCGACGGCACTCCCTGTAGCGCTCCCTTCTCTTGCTCCTGTCTTCTTTCTCGGCCTTCACTGCCTTCCCCCTCGCGCTGCTCTTTGTTTTATTGCAATTCTTTCAGCAGCTTCTCCACCTGCGCCAAAGTTTTCTCTAAACTGCCGCTGTTGTCGATGAGCACGTCTGCAACTGCGGCCTTCTCTTGCAAACCGAGCTGGGCCTCAAGACGGGCCTCCGCCTGCTCCCTGGTCATGCCGTCTCTCGTCATGGCCCGCTGCAGCTGCTGCTCTCTCTTTACGGCCACCAGCCACACGCGGGTGCAATATTTTTGCCAGCCGCACTCGATCAAAAGAGGCACGTCCAGCACGGCGGCCACAGCCCCCGCCTGCCGCTGCTCAGCCAAAAAACTTTGGGCCTGCCGCCACACTTCTTGATGGATGATGCCTTCCAATTTTTCTCTGACGGTCTTATCGTTAAAGATCAAAGCAGCGACTTTTGGTCTGTTCAATTCCCCTGCGGCGGTGAGATAAGCTTCTCCCAAAACTGCGGCCGCTTTTTTTAAGCCGAGGCTGCCTTTTGCTACCGCTTTTCTGGCGGCCTCATCGGCATCGAAGACCGGCAGCCCCGCCTTGACCAAGAACTTCGCCACCGTGCTTTTTCCCGAAGCCATGCCTCCCGTAAGGCCTATGATCTCCACTCCCTCTTCCTCCTATTTTTGACAGCGGGGGCAGTAGACCGTGCCTCTTCCCGCCACTTTTGTCTTCAGCAAAAGAGAGCCGCACTTTTTGCAGGGCTGCCCGCCCCGGCCGTATACGGACAGCTGCTCCTGATTGGAGCCTTTCTTCCCTTCTCCGTCTTTATAATCGCGAAAGGTGGTGCCCCTGTTGGCTATGCCCTGAGCGATGACTTTGTCGACGGCCGCCGTCAACGCTTCGATCTCTTTCCTCGTTAAAGAGGCGGCCGGCCTGGCGGGGGCGATGCCGGCGGCAAAGAGAGCCTCGTCGGCATAGATGTTGCCCAAGCCGGCGATGTGCCGCTGATCCAAGATGAAAGCTTTGCTGCTCTGTTTGGCTTTTGCGGCCAAAGCAGCCAAATAGTCTGCGTTGAAGGCCGGGGTCAAAGGCTCCGGCCCCAAACTGTCGTAGCCCCCTATGGCGATCTCCCCCGGCCGCAGCAGATACAAAGTGCCGAAGGTGCGGATATCGGTGAAATAGAGGTCTGTATCGCCGCTGAGAGTGAATTTTATTTTGGTATAGCTCGGCGGCTCTTCCCCTTTTTGGCGGGCGATGAGGGCTCCTGTCATCCGCAGATGCAGCAATAAAAATTGTCCGCTCGCCAGCTCCAGCCGCAAATATTTGCCCCGACGAGCCACTGCTTCTATCTTTTCTCCTTCCAAGCGGCGGCAAAACACCTCGGCATCGGGATATTTGATGAGGCGCGGCAGATAGACTTCCGTTTTGACGATGCTTTTTCCCAAAATGTGAGGGGCCAGGCTTTTTTTCACCTGCTCCACCTCCGGCAGTTCCGGCATGATGACCTCCTCGTTGCGGTTCGAAACTGTAACTCGCACCTTTTGACTTCAGACTTATGATGTCTGGTCTTTACTCCCCACTCCACGCTCCACACTCTTATTTAGCGTCTGCCCAGTTCGTCCCCCAGCTTACTTCCGCAGGCAAAGGCAGGCCCAGGTCGAAAGCTTCTTCCATAGCCTTCTGCACCAGCTCGGCCGTCTCTTCTCTTTCTGCTTCCGTCACTTCCAACACCAATTCGTCGTGGACCTGAAGGAGGATACGGCTCCTCAGCTTCGCCTCGGTCAAAGCTCTGTCCACTTTGATCATGGCTAGCTTCATGATGTCGGCAGCGGTGCCTTGGATGGGAGTGTTGATGGCTGTTCTTTCGGCTGCTGTTCTAAGATTGAAATTACTGCTGTTGATGTCTCTCAGATAGCGGCGCCGGCCCAAGAGAGTGGCGACGTAGCCTTTGGCCCTGGCCTGAGCCACGATCTTTTCCATATATTCTTTGACGCCGCTGTAGCGATGCAGATAATTTTTGATGTAGCCCGCCGCTTCGGCCCTGCCCACTCCCAACTGAGCAGCCAAGCCGAAGTCGCTGATGCCGTACACGATGCCGAAATTCACCGCTTTGGCCCGGCCCCTCATTTCGTGACCGACCTGCTCTAAAGGCAGCCCGAACACTTCCGCCGCCGTGCGGGCGTGGACGTCCTGCCCTTTGCGAAAACTGTCCAGCAATAATTTATCTTGGGCGATAACAGCCAAGATGCGCAGCTCTACCTGAGAATAATCGCAGCTGAGCAGATAGTCGTAGCCGGCTCCCGGCACGAAGAGACGACGGATGGCTCTGCCCTCTTCAGTGCGAGTAGGGATGTTCTGCAAATTGGGGTCGGTGCTGGAAAGGCGGCCTGTAACTGTCACCGTCTGCTGAAAATGAGTGTGGATGCGACCGGTGCGGGGATTGATCAAAGGCCGCAAGCCATCAAGATAGGTAGACTGCAATTTGCTGTACTTTCTGTGTTCTAAGATAGTCTCGACGAGAGGGTGCTCTCCCCGCAGGGCTTCCAGCACTTTCACGTCGGTGGAATAACCGCTCTTGGTCTTTTTCTGCACCGGCAGCTTTAAATGCTCGAAGAGGACGATGCCCAATTGTTTGGGGCTCTTCAAATTGAAATTTTCTCCCGCTTCTTCATAAGCCCTTTGTTCTAAGCGGGCTATCTTTTCGCTCATGACTCGGGACTGTTCTTCTAAGCCTTGCAGGTCGGGCTCGATCCCCGCTGCTTCCATACGGGCCAAAACGGGGGCCAAAGGCAGCTCCGCTTCTCTGTAAACGGCAGTGAGCTCCTGCTCTTGCAATTTTTCCGACAAAACGGGCAGCAAAGCGGCGACTTGGGCGGCGGCAGAAGCGGGGACAGGACTAAGATATCGCTCGGCCAAACTCATAGAGTCGTAGCCTCCCGCCCCCGGTCGATCCAAATAGGCGGCAAGGCTCACATCTTCTGCCACGCCCCGCAAAATTTTCCCGCCGCAAAGGCAGGCTTTATATAAGTCTTTGCTGCCGCAGACCGCCTTCAAAGCGTGGGGGTCTGCAAGGTAAGCGTCGAAAATTTTTTCGGTGCTTTTATCTGAAAGCAGACGATAAATTTTCCCGTCGAAGCAAAACTCCGCCTTTTCGATGAAGAGGTCGGGCAGCTCTCCCCTCAGAGCGTAAGACATGGGCACCGGCTCTTTGGAAGCGGCAAAATCAGAAAATAATTTTTGCGCATTCTTTTGATCGATCTCGACGACGATCTTAGGGCTTTCTTCTCTTTCTTCACTGATAAATAAAGATTGCTCCGCTTCTTCCGTGCCCAAAAGTTTGGCGAAACGCTGATAAAGAGTGCGAAACTCCAATTCGGCAAAAAGAGCCTGAGCCTCTTTCTTCATGCCTTTCAGCACATAAAGGCTGCTTTCTGCAGCCACCGGCGCTTCCCTGTTGATGGTGGCCAACTGCTTGGAGAGGAGAGCGCTCTCTCTGCCTGCTTGCAATTTTTCGCGCAAGCCCTTGGCCTTCACTTCTTCTAAGGAAGCCAGCACGCTCTCCACGCTGCCTCCTCTTTCCTGCAATAATTTGAGAGCCGTCTTGGGTCCTATCCCGGGCACCCCGGGGATATTGTCGGAAGCATCGCCCATCAGCCCTTTCAGATCGATGAGCTGCGCAGGCTTCAAGCCTTCGTAAACTTCGGCGAATTTTTCTTCGTCGAAGATCTCAAGATCGCTGATGCCTTTTCTGGTGTAATAAACTTTGGTGCGGCCGTCCAACAGCTGCAGCTCGTCCCTGTCGCCGGTGACGATGATAACTTCTGCCTCTTGCGGCGCCGTGCGGGCCAAAGTGCCGATGATATCGTCGGCCTCGTAATCGTCAAGCTCGGGCGCTTCGATGTTCAATGCCTCCAGCACCTTGATCGCCAGAGGGAACTGGCTCTTCAATTCTTCCGGCGTCTCTTTGCGCTGACCTTTGTAAGCGGCGTAGAGGCGGGTGCGGAAAGTCTGTCTGGCTTTGTCGAAGGCCACTGCCATATAGCGGGGCTGCACCTCCCCGATGAGTTTAGCCAGCATGTTGCAAAGGCCGTACACTGCGCCGGTGGGAGTGCCGTCTTTCGCGGCCAGAGGAGGCAGAGCGTAAAAGGCCCGAAAGAGAAGGCTGCTGCCATCTATCAACAAAAATTTATCGGCCATATCATCGTCCTCCTTGCGCTCGACCTTTTTTGCAAAAGCTTCGGACCGAATTTCTTGTGTGTCCGCTTTTTTCGAGATCATCTGAAAATTATTATAGGTGACGAAAGAAAAAAAGGCAAGAGCGCAACGCCCGAGGGCGAGAGCAGGCGGCGCAGCGAGAACGCTCTGCTTTTTCAAAAGCTCGGCGGGATCTTTGCTTTTGAAGATCTCCGTCAGACACAGAGCAAGGCGCCCTGTCTTACGGCAGAGCGCCCTGTTCTTGTCCCCTTTTGCCTTACTTTTTATATCTGCGAATTTTTCGGATATCTCGACGCAAGTCTTCTGTATTTTTTCTTGAACGATCTTGTTGCCGCAGGCTTTCTTTCATAAGAAGGTACGAGCTGCCGCAGCTGTTGTCATCCACGGGTGCTATTATAGCACACTGATACCCCCCCACAATACTTTTTTAAAGATTTTTCTGACTTTCTTCGTTTTTTACGCACAGTGCGCTCTCCCTGCTCTTTTTTTAGAGCTCGGCGACGTTTTGATGCAGACAGCGAGCGTTCTTTCTTTTTGCAAAGAGCCTGCAAAATTTTGACGCAAGCTCTGAAGGCTCCTTGCTTTTCAAAATATCGACGCCGCTTAAAGCTGGGTTATGAGCAGCCTGCATTTTTTCAAAATATCGGGGCTCTCGGAACGTAGGGTGCGAGGGGCTTTGCTTTTTTCAAAAGATCGACGCTGCTTCGACAAGGGGTGCAGGCGCCGTCCGCTTTTTCAAAAAACCGACGCAGCTTGGACCTGAGGTGCGGCGAAAATTTTTAAAAATAAAAGAAAGAGCCCTTGACAGAGCCCCTTTTATGGTTTATCATTATTCAAGTAACGGAGGTGTGCCGGCTACACCGCACAAACACGGTCCATTAGCTCAGTTGGTAGAGCACCTGACTCTTAATCAGGGTGTCGTAGGTTCGAGGCCTACATGGATCACCATTTGCGGCCGGTTGGTCAAGCGGTTAAGACACCGCCCTTTCACGGCGGTATCAGGGGTTCGAGTCCCCTACCGGTCACCACCACCGTGGGCGCTTAGCTCAGCTGGGAGAGCGTCTGCCCTACAAGCAGAATGTCGGCGGTTCGATCCCGTCAGCGCCCACCATTTTTTATGTCCTGAATGTCCTATGCGGCCCGGTGGTTCAGTTGGTTAGAATGCCGCCCTGTCACGGCGGAGGTCGTGGGTTCGAGTCCCATCCGGGTCGCCAACTATGCCTCGGTAGCTCAGTTGGTAGAGCAAAGGACTGAAAATCCTTGTGTCCGCAGTTCGATTCTGCGCTGAGGCACCACAAAGGTCATCCGCCTCCGGATAAAAGCTGCCCCGGTGCGCAGCGGACGTTCGGAGGTTTTTGATTTTATACGTGACCGCTTTTTGCGGCAAAGAAAGGAAGACGGCTTATGGGCAGCACCTCTTGGATCGACAAAATGAGCCATGACACCACCGGCTCCATGATCTGGTTCATCCTGCTGGCGGTGGCGGCCAGAGGTCTCTACATCATGATCGAGCGCAAGGATTACAGCATCGCTTTCTGTTTCACTGCCGTTTTATGCTTCTCTATCTACATGGTGCTGGTATCCTTAGGTTTCCTCCCCGCCCCCGAGTGAAGCAAAGTCCCTTCGTTTTCAAAAAGATCTCACGCAAAAAAATTCGACAGCCCGAACTGTTCGACAGTCAGGCTGTCTTTTTCTTTTTCAACCGAGGCCGTTGAGGCGGCAAAGATCATCATAGATCAGCTCGGCCAATTTTTTTGCGGTAGCAGAGCCCACCGGGCAGAGGCCGCTCTCTCCCAGCAACTGCTCTAAGATCTTTTTATTGCAAAGAGCGCAGCAACAGGGCCGCACCGTTTCTGTTATCAAAAAAGCACAGGCGGTCAGTTCTGCCTCTTTCCCCTCCCTCATAAGGCCGTCGTTTTCAGCCAAAGTCTTAAAAGGCGCCAACCGCGGGGCCAAAGCTTTGGCCAAAAGAGCGATGAGGTCTGTATTTTCCATATTTTAGCGCATGTTCTCGATGAAATCTTCGAAAGCGTTGATCAGGACCGGGTGCCCCGTCACTTTAAGATCTAAGAGATAAGTGCCGTAAGATTCGTAAGGCTGCTCGGCCATCTCCATCTTCAGCCCTTCCAGCACGTATTGATCCATCATCTTTAAGATGAAGCGGTTCACCTCGGCGGTGCCCGGCTTCACATTGAGAGGGATGATGCGGGTCTCGGCTTCGTATTTTTCCACCGTCACCTTCCAACCTCCCGGCACCGGCGGCAGACGAGTGGCCTTGATGAGATAATTATCGGGAGAAAAGCCCACGTAAGCGTCCATTTTGTTGTAGAGCTTGGCCTTTTTCAAAGGATAGCCGTTTTCGTTCCCCCATTTTACGATGTAGTCGCTGACTTCATTATTGTGGATGACGCTGGGAAAGGTGGTCTCCGCTAAGATCTCGCTCATATTCCTTCCTCCTTATACTTAGTCTTTTGTGCTTTTTATAGATCGAACTTTCTTTTTTCTGTGAGAGTTTTGCGATGGTCTCTCGGCTCTTGCTGCTTTTATTTTACTCCAAGCGGGGAACTATTTCAATAAAAAAGGCGCTCTTCGCGCGCGAGAGACAGACAGAGCAAAGTGAGCTTAAAAAATTGAGCTTCGTCGATATGTATGAGAGCTTGCGTCGCTGTGTTTTTTGAAAAGCGGGTGACGCCGGCGTCATTTTATCTTATCAAAATGACTTGTCGAATTTTTTTGAGCGATCGTCAGATCCGGTCGAGCCGATAGGTTTCCCTTCAAGAAGCTTTCTTGCGCCGCTTCCCGCGTAGTGCTATAATCGTTTTATAAAGTTTTAAGGGCGCAGCGCTCTGCTTTTTTAAAAAGAGCGACATTGCGAGCGCCTGTATGCAAAAGAAAGACTTCGCCGTTTTTTCAGGGAGATGTGAGCTCCGTGTCCGTCAAAATTTTTTGCGGCCAAATGGACGTAGTGCCCGGCCGCCCCGATCTCAATTTTAATATGATGCGTCTTCTTGCGGCTGCCGCTCGGGAGGAAGGGGCGGATATTTTAGTTCTGCCGGAGCTGTGCCTGCCCGGTTATCTCATCGGCGACGTGTGGGAGCAGCAGAGCTTCATCGACGACTGTCTCTATTACACTCGACAACTGGCCGCCGAGGCCCGAGGCTTGGTGCTCATCTTCGGCAGCGTGGCTCAGGAAAAAAACAAACGTCACGAGGACGGCCGCCCCCGCAAATACAACGCCGCCTTCGTCTGTCAAGACGGCCGGCTGCTGCAGGGGCATTTGGGCCGCAACTTTTTCATCAAGACCTGCCTGCCCAACTATCGGGAATTCGACGATGCCCGGCACTTTTACAGCTTGCAGAAATTGTGTGCGGAAGAAGAAAGCAGCGTTGAAGATACTCTGCAGCCCCTCAGACTGAAGATCAAAGGAGAAGAAGTGCGCATCGGCCTGCTTCTGTGCGAAGACGGCTGGACGGAGAACTATCACCTGAACGTGCCCCGCCTTTTGGCGCAGCACGGGGCTCAGCTCCTCATCAATCTTTCCGCTTCTCCCTATTCTTTGGGCAAGAACCGCAAGCGGCACCGCCTCTTCGGCGCTCAGGCCGAAGAGTGCGGCGTGCCTCTCGTTTACGTGAACAACGTGGGCAGCCAAAATAACGGCAAAGACATCTTCACCTACGACGGCTGCACCTCCGCTTATGCCGCCGACGGCACTTTGAAGGCCAGCGCCCCCATGTATGCCGCCACCGTGCTGCGCCTCGACTGGGAGCCGGCCGCTCGTTTTATCGACAGCCCCCAGGGCATCACGCCCCCGCCCCGCGAGACGGAAGCGATCTTTCAAGCTCTGCAATACGGCAGCAGCCTCTTTTTAAAACAATGCGGCATCAAAAAGATGACCGTGGGCCTCTCCGGCGGCATCGATTCGGCCGTGGCCGCCGCTCTCTATTGTCACATTTTGGGGTCGGAGAATGTTCTGCTGCTGAATCTTCCTTCTATGTACAATTCTGAGCTCACTCGCTCTCTTGCCGCCGAGGTCGCCGAAAATTTGGGAGCGAATTACGCTGTGCTGCCTATCGGTGAAAGTTTCAGCCACACCGTCAAGCAGCTCAAAGAGACGGAGATCTGCGATCTATCCTGCGGTAAAACTTTTCATCTTGAGCCCGCTCCCTTGGTCTTGGAAAATATCCAAGCTCGCGACCGAGGCGCCCGCCTCATCGCCGGGGCTGCCGCCGCCTTCGGCGGCGCTTTCAGCTGCAACTCCAACAAGGCAGAGATCAGCGTAGGCTACGCCACTTTTTACGGCGACATCTGCGGAGCGCTGGCTGTCTTAGGCGACATCTGGAAGCATCAAGTCTACGCCTTGGGCCGCTGCCTGAACGAAAAAGTGTACGGCAAAGAAGTGATACCCGAACAAATTTTTACCATCCGACCCAGCGCCGAATTGAGCAGCGCTCAGACCGTGGGCACCGGCGGCGACCCCCTCATCTATCCCTATCACGATCATTTATTGCAAGCTTTCGTGGAAAATTGGCACAAAAGCACGCCTTTGGAGATTGCCCGCCTCTATGCAAAGGGGGCGGAAGCGCTGGCAGAGGAATTGAAGTGCGACCCTCAGGTCATCAAAGAAATTTTCGACGGACCCGCTGCCTTCTTCGCCGACTTGGAACGCTGGTGGAAACTTTTTTCCGGTTTCGCCGTAGCCAAACGCATCCAAGCCCCGCCCATCGTGGCCATCAGCAAGCGAGCCTTCGGCTACGACCACCGAGAAGCTCAACTTACGCCCTATTTTTCGCGAGAATATTTGGCCTTGAAAGAAAAATTGCTGGGGCGATGACCTTTTCGAAAATGAACTCACCTCCGTCGACAGCCGGACTTTTCAGCGAGTCCTCGCCGTCGCGGAGGTGTTTTGTTTTTTCTTTCATACCTTATATTGTATTGCGAAGTCGAGCGGAGAAATTTTTTGCGCAGAAGTTTTCTTCGCGAGGCTTCGCTATCCTGTTTCAATATCTTTGGCCTGCGGCTTTTGAAATAAATACGAAAGCACCGCTCACCGTTGACATTTTGCTTGCGGTAACATACAATAAAAATATAAATGAATGCAAAAAGCAAGGAGGATGAAGTTATGGCGTCCAGCGTATTGCAAGTTCGTGTCGATCCTAAATTGCGCGACCAAGCTGCCGCTGTATATGAAGATCTGGGCATCGATCTGCAAACTGCCGTACGGATCTTTTTAAAACGTTCTGTCATGGAAAACGGTCTTCCTTTTACCATGACGCTGAAGGATCGTACTGCAACAACTCTTGCGGCATTGCAGGCAGTAAAAAATATGCAAGACACGGCACAAAAGGCCGGCCTCTCTGCAATGAGTCTTGACGAGATCAACGCCGAGATCGCAGCGGCAAGAAAAGAACGCCGAGCACGAAAAGAAGAAAGCATGAGATCATAACAATGATATTCTTCGCTGTTTTAGACACCAACGTGCTGGTCTCTGCGTTGCTCAACGTTCGTTCTCTTCCTGCCCTCGTCTTAGGCGAAGCACTCGCGGGCTGTATCGTTCCCTTATATGATGAAGAGATCATGGCAGAATATATAGATGTGCTTCATCGTTCGAAGTTTAACTTTCACAAACAATATATCAATTCTTTGCTGAACGGTTTCAAAAGCCGCGGCGTTCATGTAAAGGCCTCTACATCGGATATTGCTCTACCCGATCTCGACGATGTTGTTTTTTATGCCGTAGTAATGGAAAAACGTAAAAGTGAAGCGGCCTATCTAATAACGGGAAACCAAAAACATTTTCCCAAAGTTCCTTTTATCGTTACCCCTAGAGAAATGTTGGAGATCATCGATAGTCACGAAAGATCGGATCAGTGATATTTCTCTCTCATCCCTACATGACTGCAGATAAAAAACGGAACGAGACCCTTAAGTCTCTGCTCCGCTTTTTGTTGCGTTTTCTTGTGCATTTTCTCTTTTGCTTTCTTCTTTATATCTTTCAGTTCGTGACTTTCAGTTCGCAACCTTCAGTTCGTGACTTTCAGCTCGTGAGTTTCGGTTCGTGACTTTCAGCTTACGACTTTTTCTTCTCAACTCTTACCCATGACTTTTAATTCTTGACTTTCGGCTCATGAGTTTTCGCCCGTGCCTCGATCTTCCCGACTTTCGGCTCACGCCAATTTTCGCATATCTTTCCTCGCGAGGCTTTGCCTTTTTTATTCGAGCTCCATCACCTGCATTTTTCTCTTTTTGAAATACACCGGCGTCAGCCCCGCCTCTTTCGCCAGGGCAAGGGCTATGTCCAACCGCCTGCCGATGTGCTCCTTATAGTGAGCGTCGCTGCCCAAAGTGCAATAGCGTCCCCCCAGGGCCCGATAGCGTTTATAGATGCCCAAAAGCGCCCGCCGCGCCTCTTCATCGTCCAAACGGCGGGTGTTGATCTCCATGGGCTTATCGTTTGCGATCAAAGTTTTCAGCAGCATGTCGAAGAGGTCCGGCTCGTCTTCGTAATAGAGCTGTGCCTCTTCTCCCTTATAAGGCCAATAGCGGCACATGTAATCGACGTGGGCGAAGCTGTCGAAGTTATCGTGCTTAGCCACACACTCGGCCGCTTCCCGCAAAAATTCGGCGATGATCTCTTTGCGGGTCCGCCCCTCATAGCAGGAAGGCTCGTAGAGATCGCGGCGGCCTATGCAGTGCATCGCACCCAGCACTACGTCGAAAGGCTGCGAGGCCGCCACCGCATCGTTTTCGTCGGCGATATGAGGCTGCATCCCTATCTCCAAGCCGAAAAGAAAAGGGTGCACCTCTCTCGCACGCAGAGCCGCGAAGCGGCGGGCGTAATCTTTCAGATCGAAAATAAAAGCCGTGGGGTTAGTGGGATAATCGTAGTCCCAATGCTCGGTGACGGCGATGCCCAGCCCCAGGCTGCGGGCCATGGCCAACGCTTCCTCCAGCTTCATGCGGCTGTCGCAGGAATATTGACAGTGGTTATGGATATCAAAGAGCATGCTGCTCCCTCCTCGCCCCTAATTGTAGCAGATAACGGCAAAAATGCAACCGTTCGGGGCTCTCTTGCTTTGCGATGAGACCTCTTCCCTGCGTCGGCCGGAGTTTTTTCTTTCCGCTCTTGCTTTCGGCCGGAGTTTTTTCTCAAATGTGCGGATATTTTTCTCTCTTCCTTTTGCTCAAAGCTTATTTTTTTTCTTGTTACCGCTCTCGAATAGGCGTATAATTATTTCATAGTATTTTTTGAGGGGTTGATCATTCGTGAATCTGGTAGAAGTCAGCGTCTTTGTTGTCTATTTGATCTTCGTTCTGGCCATCGGCGTCTACTTTTTCATCAAGAGCAAAGAAGACGGCGATAAAAGCTATTTTTTGGGCGACAGACAGATGAGCCCTTGGGTCACCGCCCTCAGTGCCGGCGCCTCCGACATGAGCGCTTGGGTGCTGATGGGCCTGCCCACCTCCATCTACGCTCTTGGTCTGGGACAGATCTGGATCAGCGTCGGCCTCCTCATAGGCTACTCTTTGAGCTGGATCTATGAGGCTAAGCGGTTGCGGAATTTCTCTATCGTCGCCTCGGACGCCATCACCGTTCCCCAGTACCTCACCAATCGCTTTCGTTCTTCTTCGAAAGCCCTGCAGGTAGTGTGCGCCGTCATCTTTATCGTCGCCTACACTATCTACGCCGCCTCCAGCCTTAAAGCCTGCGGCGCTCTCTTCAATACCGTCATCGGCATCGACCAGACCACCGCCATGTACCTCACTGCCATCGTCATCGTGGGCTACACTTTCTTAGGCGGCTTCTACGCCGTATGCTGGACCGATTTCTTCCAAGGGTTGATCATGCTGGGTGCCCTGCTCATCGCCCCCATCTTCGCCATCAACCTCATCGACCCGGCGGCCACCGCCGCCATCCCTCCTGAATTTTGGGATCCCACTGCCGATTGGCGAGTAGTGGTGTCGGGCTTGGCGTGGGGGCTGGGCTACTTCGGTATGCCCCACGTCATCATCCGTTTCATGAGCCTCCGTTCTTCCAAAGAAGTGAAGAAAGCCGCCGCTATCGGCGTGGGCTGGACCGGCCTCATCCTTCTCTTCGCCACTTTGGTGGGCATCATCGGCCGTATGTATTTGGGCATGGATGAGAGCATCAACAAAAATGCCCTCGTCTTCGTCACCATGGTGCGGAACATTTTCCCCGCCCTCATCAGCGGCATCCTTCTTTCCGCCGTTCTCTCCGCTTCCATGAGCACTGCGGACAGCCAGCTGTTGGCCTCCGCCTCTTCCTTCGCTTCCGATATTTATAAGCCCATCTTCCGCCACGACCGGGCCAGCAATAAAGAAATGCTCTGGGCAGGCCGGCTGGTGGTGCTGGGCATCGCCGTGGCCGCCTTCTTCATGGCCTCTTCTCCCAACGCCGGCTCCATCATGGACCTGGTGTCCAACGCTTGGGGCGTGTTCGGTGCAGCTTTCGGCCCTGCCATCATGCTCAGCCTTTATTGGCGCCGATTTAATTTCCAAGGCGCCGTCGCAGCCATCGTGGTAGGCGCAGCGGCAGACATCCTCTGGCTGCTCTGCCTCTCCTCTGTCGGCATCTATGAGATCCTCCCCGGCTTCATAGCCAGCCTCATCGCCGGCGTGGCCGTCACCTTGGCCACCCCCGAGCCCGAAGCCGAAGTGCTGGATCTTTTCGACAGAGCCAACGACTACAAAGAATAAAGTCACTGACTTCCTCTTAAAAGCAGCGAGCCGTCATCGTAAGATGACGGCTCATTTATTTTGTTTTTTCCTTCTCTTTTCAGTTCGCATCGTCGCCCAACAGCTGAGCCTCCTCTTCCTCCGCCGCTTTTGCGCAGTCGGGGCAGAGCCCGCTGAAAACGATGTCGTGATGGTTCATCTTGTAGTGAGTGGCAGCAGCCACCTTTTCGTCTAAGCCTTGGATGTAATCGATGTTCTCCACGTTCATGAACTTGCCGCAGCGGCTGCACTTGATGTGGTAGTGCCGCGACAGGATGTGGTCATAACGATCGGCGCCGCTAGGCACAGATACTCTCCCCAAAAGGCCGCACTCCACCAAAGAATTGAGATTGCGGTACACCGTTCCCTTGCTGATATCGGGATATTCCATCACGATCCGATCGTAAACTTCTTCGGCGGTAGGATGGTCCGCCAAAAACCGCACTGCGGCGATCACTAACTGTCTTTGAATGGTATTTCTTTTGATCTTTGCCATTGCAAGCGACCTCCTATCAAAATCTGTTCTTAATTAGAATTATACTTCTTTCTATTGCAAAGTCAAGGACTTTACAAAAATATCACGCTCTTTTTCTCAAGTTTTATTACAAAGAAATCCTATTACTTCTTTCTGATATCGCAAAATTTTCGCCTTTTTATTTCTGCCTCTGCCATTCAGCATCAAATTTCGAGGAAATTTCGCTGGCTCATAGCATTTGTCGTTTTGTTCAACAAAAAGCTGTGTCGTACTGCAGTTGAAAATCTCTGCTAATTGTTTTTGCTGATGGAAACGAAGCGGCAGGCTTTTTCGTCATCCCCTCGTTCGTAAGGATGAGGAGAAAACTTTGCGCTGCCGCTTCGTTGATATATGCTTTTGTACTGATTCTTTGTTGCCGTCGGCTTTTCCTTTCTCCCTTTTATCGAAGCTTCGTTGCGATCCGCTCGTGCCCGCCGACTCAAAGGCAAAAACTGCGACCCTTCGCTCTTTACCTAAATGTATTCGTCGTTATCTTCGCCCAAACGAGGCGCTCTTTTGCGCAAGGCCGCCGGTGTAGCCGATAATTTGATGGGAAAGCCTAACATTTTATATGGCCCAAGCTCAGGATCGTCCGCTTCCAGCACCATCTCTCCCGCCTCTGTCTGTTTTGCGGCGCAGGCCTCACCGTAATCCAGCACGGGCGTGACGCAGGTATCTTTCCCCGTCAGTTCCCGCTGCCATTGAGCCAAACTTTTTTTCCCAAAGACTGCCGCCAGTTCCTTCTTCAAATAAGGATAGTTGGCTTCGTCGTCGATAAGGTCGGTAAGGTCTGTCCGCTCCAAAGCGGCGCACAAGTTGCGCCAGAATTTTTTCTCCAAGCAGCCCACCGCAACATATCTTCCGTCTTCGGTGGCGTAGATGTTGTAATTGGGGTTGGCCCCCGTCAGCCAGTTGTTGCCCCGCTTGGCCACGAAGCCGCTGCCGAAGTAGAGGCTGGCCGCCCCCGGCAGCAAAGACATAGCCACGTTGTAGAGGCTGATGTCCACTTCCTGCCCCCGGCCGCTGCGTTCTGCCTGACGCAGAGCCAGCATGATGCCCACGGCTGCAGCCATCGCTCCGTTCATGTCGGCCATCAGCACTCCGGGCAAAGCGGGAGCGCCTCCCGCCTCGCCGCTCATGTCGGTGATGCCGCTCAAAGAAAGATAACCGATGTCATGATCTGCTTGCCCTGCCAGCGGCCCCTTTTTACCGTAGCCGGTGAGGCTGCAGTAAATTATTTTCGGATTGATGCGGCTCACGGCGGCGTAATCTATCCCCAAACGCCGCAACACCCCGGGGCGATAACTTTCCACCACCACATCCGCTGTCTTCGCCAATTTCAAAAAGGCTTGCTTGCCTGCCTCGCTCTTTAGATCGAGAGCGACGCTCTTTTTGTTGCGGTTCAGCTGCAGATGCCAGTAGCCCATGTCTTGCAAAAAAGGGGGAAAGGTGCGGGAATAATCTCCCCGCACCGGCTCTTCCACTTTAATAACTTCCGCGCCGAAGTCGGCCAGCAGCATGGTGCAGTACGGCCCCGGCAGCAAACGGGACAAGTCCAAAACTCTGATGCCCTCTAATGCGTCCATATTATTCTCCTCGCAGCCGTTGTTAGCTAAATTCCGATCCCTTTGCCTTTGCGGGCACGAATTTGAGCGCAGGCAAGCGCCTCCGCCCTACTCTCCTTGAGCGAATGCTTTGATGATATTATACCCTAACGTGCAGCGATACACAATCTGAACATTATCTAAAGATGGTATCTGTCCTCATCGGTGCTTTTTGTCAAAGTAAACGCAAAGATCGACTTCAGACTTTTTGCATTTACTCTGACGAAAGGGGTATTTGCGTTTACTCTGACGATTTTGCATTTACATTGATGATCGACCTCTTTCTTCAGCGGTTTTCGCCGATAAAAAACCGCTGCTGCTTTTTTTAAGGCAACAACGGTTTTAGGTTTCAATATTTTGTCGGGAAGTGTGAGCTCGACTTCTTTTAAACGACCCTTCACTCCAACGGCTTCATGGTGGGGAAGAAGAGCACGTCTCTGATGCTGGCGCTGTCGGTGAAGAACATCACCAGACGATCGATGCCTATGCCCAAACCTCCTGTCGGCGGCAGGCCGTACTCCAAAGCATTGAGGAAATCTTCATCCGGCAGGTTGGCTTCTTCGTCGCCCTTGGCTCTGGCCTCGGCCTGTTTCATAAACCGCTCTCTTTGATCGATGGGGTCGTTCAATTCCGTAAAGCCGTTGCACAGTTCCCGCCCGTAAACGTAAGCTTCGAAGCGGTCGGTGAGCTCCGGCCGCTCCGGGTTGCTCTTGGCCAAAGGCGAGATCTCTTTGGGATGACCGGTGATGAATATCGGCTGGATCAATTTATCTTCCACGTGTGCCTCGAAGCAGGCGTTGATGATCTTGCCTACGCCGAAGTCGGGCTCTGTCTCCACGCCCAGCCCTTCTGCCATTTTTCTTGCTTCGGCCGGATCGGTAACGTCGGTAAAATCGACGCCCGTATACTTTTGCACAGCTTCGATCATGCTCAATCGCGGCCAAGGCGGCGTAAGATCCAACTCCGTGCCTTCATAGGTGATCTTGGTCGTGCCCAGAACTTTTTCGGCCGCATGCACCACCAGCTCTTCCGTAAGTTCCATCATGTCTCGATAATCGGCGTAAGCCTGATAGATCTCCACGCTGGTGAATTCCGGATTGTGCCGATTGTCGATGCCTTCGTTGCGGAAGACTCTTCCCAATTCGTACACTTTTTCCAAGCCGCCTACGATGAGCCGCTTCAAGTAAAGCTCGGGAGCGATGCGCATATAGACCTGCATGTCCAGTGCGTTATGATAACTGATGAAGGGCCGGGCCGCAGCACCGCCGGCGATGGTGTTCAGAATAGGAGTCTCCACTTCCAAGAAGCCCCGCTCATCCAGCACTTCCCGCAGGCTCTTGATGATCTGGCTCCGCTTTACGAAAGTATCTCTCACCTGCGGGTTCACGATCAGATCCAGATAGCGGCGGCGGTAACGCAGCTCTATATCTTTCAGACCGTGCCATTTTTCCGGCAAAGGCCGCAGCGATTTGGAGAGCAGTTCCAGCTTGGCGACTTTTACGGACAACTCTCCCATGTGAGTGCGAAAGACGGTGCCCTGCACGCCCACGATGTCGCCGATATCCAAAAGCTTTACGATCGAATAGGCTTCATCTCCCAGCACATCCTTGCGGACGTAAAGCTGGATGCGGCCGCTGCTGTCTCTCATATCCATAAAGCAAGTCTTACCGTGGCCCCTTATGGCCATCAACCTACCTGCCAAAGTCACCTCGGTGCCCTCTTGGATCAATTCATCGGCAGCGGCGGCGATCTCTTCGGCGTGATGAGTGGTGGGGAAGCGATGCCCGAAGGGGCGGCAACCCGCCTCTTTCAGCTTCTCCAACTTACCTAAGCGCACCTGCGTCTGTTCTTCTATCTCCTGTTCGGTAAGAGGCGCCTTTTCTGCCTGCGGCTGCCCCTTCGTTTTTTCTTCTGCCATAACTTTCTCCTTATTTGATAGCCAAGATCTTATAGGTGAAATCTCCGGCGGGAGCAGACACCACCACCGTGCTGCCCACTTTTTGACCGATGACGGCGATGCCCAGCGGCGATTCGTTGGAGATGCGGTTGGCCAGAGGATCTGCCTCGGTAGTGCCGACGATGGTATATTCTTCCTCTTCCCCTTCGCTTTCATCCCGCACTACGATGGTAGAACCGATGTTCACCGTGTCGCCGGAATTGCTCATGTCGATGACCGTGGCGGTCTTGATCATATTCTCCAGAGTCTGGATACGGCCCTCCATAAAGGCCTGCTCGTTTTTTGCATCCTCATACTCGGAGTTCTCGCTCAAGTCGCCCAGAGCGATGGCCGCTTTCAACCGGGCTGCCACCTGCGGGCGGCGCACCGTCAGCAATTCTTCCAGTTCGGCCTCTAATTTTTTCAAGCCCTCTGCAGTGAGTATCGTTTCTTTGGTTACCATGGTCTACCCCTCTCTCGGCGGCAGGCTCTCTGCCTGTCTCCGTGTTTTTTGATCATAGATGCAGATATATCGCCAGCGTTTTTTACGCAATGGTGCGATTCGTCAGGATCGAACCGATCCTTGAAGGCCGTAGCGCTTCACTTCTTCGATGTGAGCGGCGGTCACCGCCCTCTCGAAATTGCGGAAACCGGCCAGCCCGAAGCCGTGCTTCACGGCCAAGCGGGCAATCTCCCCGATCTTGGTCACGTCCAGCGAGCGGCCCAGAGAAAAACTTTCGTAGCGACCCTCCAAAGCCAAGATCATGGTCTCCGCCATGCAGGCGTAGGCCGTGCCCGGAGGAAAACCGAAGTCGAAACCGAAGCGGACCTGCCCCGGCACTTTGATCACTCCGCCTTCAATCACCAGCACGTCCCGCCGCTGCCGGCTCACTTCTCTGGAGACATTGCGGGGCCGGGCCACATCGCACACCACCGCTCCCGCTTTCAAGTCGGCGGCCTCGATCAAAAAGTCCAACGAACTGGTCACCGTCAGCACGATGTCAGCTTCGTGCAGTGCCTTATGGATGTCGTCTGTCACCGTCACTTGACAGTCGTGAGCAGCAGTGACTTCCTGCGCCAGTTCTTCCAAAGGCGGCAAGTGCCGCGCCACTAAAACGATGTGCCGCACCCTAGCCGCCAAAAGCTTCACTGCGGCAGCACCGATACTGCCGCTGGCCCCCACCACTACGGCCTTGCAGTCGGTCAGCTCCTTGCCCATGAGAGCCGCTGCTTCTTCCGCTCCCTGCACCGCCGTGGCTACCGTATAACTGTTGCCGCTGGTGACGGCTATATCCAAATTCTTCGCCACCGTCAGCCCGCCGTCGCCCACGATGGAGGTGAAAGCTCCCAGGCCCACAATCTTCACGCCCAAGTCCTGAGCTATCTTTCCCGCCTGAATGATCCGCTCCAAAACAAAATCTTCCGGCAAGGTGACCATCTGTTTGGCGGTGAGAGGACAGCCGATGAAATAGCCTTCTGCCTCCGCATAAGGGCTTTTGATCCCGGTGATGTGAGAGACCACGAAGGGTCGTTTCCTCCGCAGGGCCGCTTCCAGCCAACTTGCGGGGACATAGCCCAACAAAGGGGACAAATGCTTCATATCTGCAAGGGAAAGAGGATGCAGGATGAAGGCAAATCTTTCCATATTACAAATTACGCTCTCCTTTTCAGGCCTATTGCTGTAAATAATTGAGGGAGGCTTCGATCTTATATTGGTCCAAAAGCTCCAAATAACGCTCTGCGGTCAGGGGGCCGGCTGCTCCCTCCGCCGCCACCAAACAGGCCTCCAGCACGTTGGTGCCGAAACTGCGTCCGTTCAAATTGGGGGTGGCGGTGATCAAAAGCTTCGCTCCCGCCTGCCGCAGCAACTCTCTGTCGGCGGCCGTCACCGTGTTGGTGATCACCGTTGCCCCCGGCAGTTCGTCCGGCATGAATTTTTTGATGTAGTGAAAGTCGCCGGCGATGATGTCCTGCTGCCGAAAATATTTTTCCCGGCCCCGCTGCCGCCGCTCCTGCTCTTTACCCGTAGGGTAGAGCCAATTGAGAGGCAGACGGGTCACGAAAGGCGCCAAGATGCGAGCCCAACTGCTCAAAGTTTTCAACGAACGGATGGGTATGGGAAGATCCAAGCCGAAGATAAGGTCGCCGCAAGTGAGCCGAGCGCCTGCCGCCGTCAAAGCTTCTGCCAAGCCGAAACGATCGACGGCACAAACCAGCAACACTTTTTTCCCGGCAAAATCTATTATCCCCCGCTGCTGCAGAGAAGCGACCAAGCGCCGTTCCAGCGAATTTTTCAAGCCGCTGCCGTCCACGACGGGGGTGCGGCGCACGCCTGCGATGAGTTTGGCGCTCTCTCTGAAAGTGTAGCGCCGTCCGCCGGCCCACACGTAAAGATCCGTGCCGCCGAGGCCGAGAGCGGCAACTTTGCCGTCTAACGAGCTCAACAAAGCGGCAGCTGCGGCTTTGTCGCCGTCGGTGCCCCGCCGTTCGATGCAAAGTTCCGCAGAGCCCAGCACCAGCGTCGCTCTGCTGTCTCGTGAGGAAGAGCCGAGACTGACACTGACGACTCTTTTCTGCGAACGCTGCTCCATGGCTTCCCGCCTCTTTCTATCCGAAACTTAATTGTACCACACTTATTTTCAAAGCACAACCTCAGAGGCTGCGTCTTCTTCTTTCGAAAAGTGCTCGTCGTTTATCGAAGCGATCGCAAAAAATCTGTAAGCTTTTTCCATTTGCTCCGAAGAAAATGTTTTTTATGTTTGCTCTGACGAGGATACATTTGCATCGATGATCGACTTCGTGAAGAGCTCCCGCTCTTGCTCGAAGAAATTTCGGACGGCGGCGAGATACTCTGCCCTCAGTGCGAGAAAATCTTCTCGGCTCTCCATATTTTGAAAGCGGGCCCGATAAGCTGCTGCACGAGGTTGCCCCCGCAGATAGGCCGCCATGTGCCGCCGCATCTGGCTCACAGCCGTCTGCTCTCCCTTCGTCTCGATCAAAAGATCGAGATGCCGCGTCGCCATGAGCAAGCGCTCGTCTATCGTCGGCGGCAAAGGCACAGCCTCTCCCGTCAGCGCCGCTTTTATTTGGGCGAACAACCACGGATCTCCCTCCGCCGCTCTGCCCACCATCACACCGTCGCATTTGCTTTCTTTTAAAAGGCGGAGCCCCGCTTCCCAACTGTCCACGTCGCCGTTGCCGATGACGGGCACTTTCACCGCCGCTTTCACTTGAGCGATGATGCCCCAATCGGCCCGACCGGAATAAAATTGTTCGCGGGTGCGGCCGTGCACTGTGATGGCCGCCACTCCCGCCGCTTCGGCCAAGCGGGCGATCTCTGCGGCGTTGCGATTTTCTTCGTCCCAACCGCTGCGGATCTTCACCGTCACCGGTATCGACACGGCGCTCACCATGGCCGCCAAGATCTTATAAGCCAACTGCGGTTCTTTCATAAGCGCAGAACCTTCGCCGTTGGCCACCACCTTGTGGACTGGGCAGCCCATGTTGAAGTCGATAAGGTCCGCTCCCGCCGCTTCGGCTATCTTTGCGGCCCGGGCCAAGTCTCCCGGGCTGCGGCCGAAGAGCTGCAGTGCGCAGGGCCGCTCTCCTTGTGAAATGGCCAGCATTTTTTCCGTCTTTTTATTTTTGTAGAGGAGTCCTTTGGCGCTGATCATTTCCGACACCGTAAGGGCACAACCTGCCTCTCGGCACAAAAGGCGAAAGGCTCCGTCGGTGACCCCGGCCATGGGAGCGAGGACGGCCCCCGGCTCCAATTTTATTTTACCTATGCGCATAACTGTCTCTCGTATCCGATAGATCCCAAAACTTGAAAAGGGGAGCCCTTTTGACGGGGACTCCCCTTGTTCTTTATATTTATTTGCTGTTCTTTTCGTAAAGCAAACGCAGCCCCTCCAAAGTCAGATTGGGCTCTACCGCATCGATGATGCTGCTGTTGGCGGCCATCATGCCGGAGAAGCCGCCGGTGGCGATGACATAAGCCTTGCCCCCCAACTCCTTCTTCATCATATTGATGATCCCTTCCATTTGGCCGACCGCTCCGTACATCATACCGGCCTGCATGGAGGCCACCGTGTTGCGGCAAATAGCGGTGCGGGGGCAGAGGATCTCCACTCTCGGCAATTTGGCGCAACGCTGAGCCAAGGCATCGGCGCTGATGCCGATGCCGGGGGCGATGGCGCCGCCTAAGTAATCGCCGTTGGGAAGAAGAGCGCAGAAAGTGTTGGCGGTGCCGAAATCCAAAATGATCATGGGCAGCCCTAAGTGACTGTACTTATGCAATGCCGCCACCGCATTGACGATGCGGTCAGCACCCACTTCACGGGGGTTGTCGTAACAAATGGAGATGCCGCTCTTCATACCGGGGCCCACCACTAAGGGCCGCACTTTGAAATAGCGCTCGCACATGTGGCAAAGAGGCACCAAAACGGGGGGCACCACGCTGGAGATGATGATGCCGTTGATCTTATTCACCGGCACTTCGCCGTAACTGAACATGCTCCGCACCATAATGCCATATTCATCTGCCGTCTTGCTCCTGTCGGTGGAAAAGCGCCAATTGGTCACCAACTCTTTGCCGTCGAATACGCCGGCCACGATATTGCTGTTGCCTACATCGATCACTAATAACATTGCTTCATCCTCCCGGAAGATCCATCGTCTCAAAAGTCGGAGAAATTTTTCTCTTTTATTTTTTTATCAAAACGATCCTCGCCGCTCGTTGAAATTTTTTCGCAAGCTCGCCTCTGACGGCCGCTCAAGTTTTTCAACTGTATGCTTCGGGCCGGGCTGCGGGCCGGATGGACACATCCCCCGCCACGACTTTTTCCACTTGACCGTCGGCCTTGCGCACCAGCAGCAGCCCTTCGGCGTCGATATCCAAAGCGGTACCGAAATAAGTGCTGTCCGGAGCGATCACTTTCACCTGCTGCCCCAACGTGCAGGAATATTTCCGCCACTCATCCAAGATGGGAGCGAATCCTTCCCATGTGGCCGTTTCGTAAAGCTCTTCCATGTTGCCCAATATTTTGGCCAAAAGCTCCGCCCGCGTGAAAGGCTCTTGAGCCGCTTCATGCAAGGAAACGGCCAAAGGCCGCAGTTCTTCCGGATAATCTTCCGGCTGCACCGTGGTGTTGATGCCGATGCCGATCACCACATAATTGATGTGGCCGAACTCGGCGTTCATCTCGGTGAGTATGCCCACCAATTTGCGTCCTTTGAGGAGGATATCATTTGGCCATTTTATTTTTGCGTCCACGCCTTTAACGGAGTTCACCGCTTTCGCTACCGCCACTGCCGCCAACAAAGTGCACTTGGCAGCCTCTTGCGGCAGAAAAGGCGGTTTCAAAACCACGCTGAACCAAATTCCCTTTCCGTAAGGCGAGAGCCAGCCCCGCCGCAGCCGGCCCTTGCCGGCTCCCTGCTCTTCGGCCACCACAACCAAGCCGTCGGGACAGCCCTCGTTGGCCAGCCTCTTGGCCACGTTGTTGCTGGAATCCACTTTTTCTTCGTAATATATTTTGCGGCCCAGCCACTTGGTCTTTAAGTGAGCTGCGATCTCCTGAGGATAGAGTTTATCCGGCACGTCCAAAAGGAGATACCCCTTTTTCGGCAGCGAGCGGATAGCGTAACCTTCCGTTTTCAAGATCTGTACATGCTTCCACACCGCAGTGCGAGAAATGTTCAGCTGTCGCGAGATCTCCTCTCCCGAAAGAGGCTCCCCTCTATGCTGCCGCAACAATTGCAAAATGCGCTGACGCATGGCTCTCCCTCCTCGTTGCGCAACAGACGGTCGCGAAGAACTGCCATGAGTTCGTCCGCGACTGCTCTTACTGCTTAAGTATAATACAGCGGCCGCTTTTTGTAAACCTTAAAGCCTTCATAAGATGACTAAAGGCGGCAGCCGTGAGCTGCCGCCTTTTTGCGTCGCAAAAAATATTTTTTCAGTTTTCTCCATCGGGAGCGGTCGCCGCCGTCTCCCCGGCCGCCGGGCTCGGGGCTGGCGTTTCTGCCTCTTCGCTCTCTGCTAAGGGTTCGCCCGTTTTTTCTTCCGGCTCTTTTGCTTCATCAGCGGCTGCGGCGGCCTTTTCCTCCGGGCTCAGCAGGCGGCCGTATTTGAACAACTCTTCGATCTGCTCTCGCTCCAGCGTTTCGTAACGCATCAGGGCTTCGGCGATCAGATGCAGCTTATCGAGATTGGCGCTGAGAAGTTTTTCCGTATCCAGATAGGCTGCTTCTATGAAAGACCGCACTTCTTTGTCGATCTCTGCAGCCACTTCTTCGGAGTATTCTTTTTCCCGTGCGATGTCGCGTCCCAAAAAGACCTGATGCTCGTGGTTGCCGAAAGTAACGGGCCCGATATTCTCGCTCATGCCGTATTCGCAGATCATGCTGCGGGCCAATTGAGTGGCTCGCTGCAGATCGTTGGAAGCGCCGCTGGAAATTTCTTTCAACACGAGAGCTTCTGCCACTCTCCCTCCCAGCAACACTTTCAATTCATCCAACATCTCGCTGCGAGTGGCGTAATATTTGTCTTCCGCAGGCAGGCTGAGGGTGTAGCCTCCGGCTCTGCCTCTGGGTATGATGGTAACTTTGTGGACCGGATCGGTGTGCTCCAAAAGCATGCCCATCACCGTGTGGCCGCCTTCATGATAAGCAGTGAGGCGTTTTTCTTTTTCGCTGATCACTCGGCTCTTGCGCTCCGGCCCCATGATCACCCGCTCCGCCGCTTCCTGCATCTGGCTCATGCCGATGGCTTTTTTGTCCAAGCGGGCAGTGAGCAAGGCTGCTTCATTCACCAAATTGCTGAGATCGGCACCGGTGAAGCCTGGAGTGCGCTGAGCGATGACGGCCAAGTCAACGTCGGCAGCCAAAGGTTTGCCTTGTACGTGTACCTGCAGGATGGCTTCTCTGCCTTTGATGTCGGGCCTATCCACCACGATCTGCCGATCGAAGCGTCCCGGGCGCAGCAGGGCCGGGTCTAAAATGTCGGGCCTATTGGTAGCGGCGATCATGATGATGCCTTCGTTGGCGCCGAAGCCGTCCATTTCCACCAAAAGTTGATTCAAAGTTTGTTCTCTTTCATCGTGCCCGCCTCCGAGGCCTGCTCCTCTCTGGCGGCCTACGGCATCTATCTCGTCGATGAAGACGATGCAAGGAGCGTTTTTCTTGGCATTTTCGAAAAGATCTCTCACCCTCGAAGCGCCTACGCCCACGAACATCTCCACGAAATCGGAACCGGAAATGCTGAAGAAAGGCACACCGGCCTCTCCCGCCACCGCTTTGGCCAGCAGGGTCTTGCCGGTGCCGGGAGGACCGAAGAGCAACACGCCCTTAGGTATCTTGGCCCCGATGTCGTTATATTTCTGCGGGTGCTTGAGGAACTCTACCACTTCTACCAGTTCCTGCTTGGCCTCGTCGGCCCCGGCCACGTCCTTAAAGGTGACGCGAACTTTATCGTCGTCGTAGCGGCGGGCTCGGCTCTTGCCGAACTGAAAAACTTTGCCTCCCCCCGCTCCGGAATTGTTCATCATCATGAACCAAATGGCCACGATGACCAACATGGGCAGCAGACTGGTGAGCAAATTCATCCACCAAGGCTGCTGAGGAGGCAACTCCGCCTTGATATCCACTTTCTTTTCTTCCAGCACTTTGACGATATCGGTGCCGGTGGGAGTGACGGTGGTGAATTCTTTGCCGTCCTTCAACTTACCTTTGATGGTATTTTCAACGATGGTGACGCCCTGCACCTGCTCCGTTTGCACATAGCGAAGGAAGTCGGTGTAAGTAAGTTCTTCCTTCTTCGTTTCCCCGGTCTCGGAGAAGCGGTCGAACATCATGATCAACGATACTATGATCAGCAGATACAGCAATACATTGCGCAAAAATCTATTCAAACAGCCGTCCCCCTTCTCTGCTGCTATTCTTCGTAAAGACAGCTAATATTATAGTATAATCAACATCAACAAGCAAGGCTTTTATCAGGCCCGGCCGTAAACGGAAGGCTTCAGGATGCCGATGTACGGCAGGTTCCGATAGTCGCCTGCGTAGTCCAGACCGTAGCCCACCAAAAATTCATCGGGCACGGAAAAACCAACGTAATCGCACTTGAAATCGTTTTGCCTCCGCTCCCCTTTGTCGCAAAGAGCTACTGTGCGGATAGAAGAAGGTTTTTGCGTTTTCAGCATTTGTGTGATGGCAGCGAAGGTGAGGCCGCTGTCGATGATATCATCGACCAACAGCACATCTTTGCCCCGAATATTTTCGCTGAGATCCAATTTTACTTTTACGTTGCCGCTGGTAGTGGCACTGTTGCCGTAAGAAGAAGCCACCATGAAATCCATGCGCAACGGGAGATCGATGGCCCGGGAGAGATCCACTGCGAACCAAGCCGCTCCCTTCAAGAGCGCTACCATCACCGGTTCCTTGCCGGCGTAATCTTTGCTTATCTGCTCCCCCAATTCCTTCACTCGGGCGGCGATCGCTTCTTCGGTAACCAAAATAGCTTTTACATCTTCGTGCATGGTGCATCCTCCTCCGGTTGAACTTGTGATCTTATTTTATCACTTGCAGTCTGATAGCCGTGCTTTTTTTCTTCTTCGCGATAAAAATACAAACGCTTTCCTTTTTTGTAAGCGCTCACTCTGTCGGGCAGATCGACTCTGCTGCCGCCCTGTTTTTTCAAAAGTTCCAGCAAAGCCTGACTGTGTTTATAACCCAGCTCGCCGCTGCCGGCGGCCAAGGCCGCTTTACGCAACAACCGTTTGGCGATGGCTGCGGGCAAAGCCGCCAGTTCCGTTATCGGCAGGCTCACGCCTTCAGCTTCCCATTGCGCCAAAATATCGTACTGTTCTCGGGCCTGTGCCCTCAAACATTCATCGTCTTCCCGCAAAAGCTGTGCCGTTTGCCATAAAAGTTCCCGCACTCCGGGGTTGTAGTGTTCTTCTAAATAGGGCAGCAGTTGGGCTCTCACCCGATTGCGCCAAAAACGCAGATCTTCGTTGCTGTCGTCATGACAATATTCTAATTTTTTTGCGGCGCAATATGCTTCCAGTTCGCTGCGCCTCAGTTTTAAAAAAGGTCGCAGCACTTTGCCCCGGACTGCAGCTATCCCGCTGAGGCCGGCACTGCCCCCGCCGCGCAAAAGTTTGAGCAGCACCGTTTCCGCTTGATCATCGGCCTGATGAGCTGTCACTATAAAATCACAGCCCTCTGCCTCCGCTTCCTGCGCCAAAATTTCATAACGCAGTTTGCGCGCCGCACCCTCCAAAGAAAGGTGTGGGTGCTTGTTCAAATAGTCCGGTACGCTCACATGACGGCAGCTAAAGGGCAGCCCCTTGCGGGCGCAAAAAGCTTCCACCGAAGTTGCATCTGCCAAGGCCGCAGTTCCTCTGATGCCGTGTTCCACATGACACACTCGCACTAGGAAACGACCTCGGCGGCTCCAATAGGCGCAACCGTCAGCCAAAGCCAGAGAATCGCAGCCTCCGCTCACTGCCAGCAGCAACCTGCTTCCTTCCGGCAGGCCCTGCCGCAGAGCCAATAATATTTTTTTCTCTGCCTTTTTCATTGCTTCCTCATGAGCAGTTCTGAGTAAAAAGGAGCACCCTGCCCGAGTGCTCCTCACTTATTTTTGTCTGCGCCTAGCGATCTCTTCTGGCGCCTCTGCCGCCTCGCTTCGATTCCGTATTGCGACGCAGATCCAACATCCTATCATCACTGTCCTTTAAAAAACGGGACAATTTATCTTCAAAAGACAGTGGCCCCGTTCCTCTGCCTCCCTGACGCGGCCCGGCCGCCCTGCCCCGCTCTCTTTCCGGTCGCGGCGGACGCATTGCGGGAGGAGCGGTAGGAACTTCCGCCTGTTTGATAGACAACCCAATCTTTCCCCTTTGGTCTACGGACACCACCTTTACCTTCACCTTTTGGTGTTCCTGTAAAAAATCGTGGACGTCCCGAACATAGACGCTGCTGACTTCGGAAATGTGGACGAGGCCCACCTTGTTATCGGGCAACTGCACGAAGGCGCCGAAGCCGGTGATGCTCGTAACTTCTCCTTCTACGATGCTGCCTATTTCCAGGGCCATAAAGGCGCGACCCCCTTATAAAATATCTCTGAATGCTAACATTATAACCTTAGTGCGGAAGTTTAGTCAACTATTCTTCAAAATTTTTTAACCTAGATGCAAAGATAAAAGCGGCAACCTCACGGCTTGGCCTTTTCCTTTTCCACCACGAAGATAGGCACCTCGTCTTTGCCCACCATATTGTATTCTTCCCGGGCCACCTTTTCTATATAGCGAGGATCATGGAGGTCGGCCTTCTCCTTTTCCAAAGCCTGCTGTTTGCTCTTCAGTTCTTCTACCCTTTCGCGGGTAGCCGCCTGTTCCTTTTTGATCTGATAAAGTTGATAACCCTGCCGACCCACCGCCGCCAAACAGCAGATGACGGCCAAATAGAGGAGCAGCCTCAACTTGCTGATCTTTTTGCGTTGCCTTCGGCCCATAGCTCCTCCGGATCCCTCTTCCTAAAAATAATGCCCGACTCAAACAGTCGGACATTCCCCTGCTCCCCGAAAAAGTTCTCTGTTGCAACCGCCATGCGGTGCACTGCAAACTTGAGGCCTGTTATAATACCCGCACCCCGGTCTCGCCTTTACTTGGAAAGCCGGGGCACAGGAATAACTGACAGACTGAGCGACTGTTCAGCGGGTCAAGTTTTATTTCTTTTTGCCTTTCTTAGCGGGTTTCTTGACATTCAGCAACTCTTTAAAGCCCTTGCCTGCTTTGAAGGTGGGAATTACGGCGGCCGGGATATCGATCACCACGCCGGGCTTACGGGGATTGCGGCCCTTTCTGGCTTGACGTTTTCTGCCTTCAAAGGTACCGAAGCCGATAATCTGCACTTTATTGCCGGCAGCCACGCTCTCTTTGATAGCCTGTACTGTGGCGCAAACGGCCTTCTCAGCATCTTTTTTGGTCATACCGCATTTGTCTGCTACGGCAGCAACCAATTCTGTCCTATTCATTTCAATTCCTCCTTCTTAGTTGAACTGGCGATGGTGCTATCGCACACCATAAGCCCGCAAGACGACTTGCGAGCCAATAGTACACGATACACAGCGTTCATTCTACACTATACAAGGTGAATATGCAAGACATATTTTTCTTCACCGGTTTGCCGGAGAAAAACGCAAAGAATTTTACAATACCATAAATTTTTTACAGGCCCGATTTTTTTGCTTCATCCCAAAATTCGTCCAACTGAGCCAAAGAAAAATCCTGCCAGGGCCGCCCGCTCTCCTTTACGCGTTCTTCCACATATCTGAAGCGGCGGCAAAAACGATCGACGGTGCCGTTGAGGGCAGTCTCCGGCTCGATGCGGCAATGCCTAGCATAGTTCACCAAGGCAAACAACAGATCGCCGAATTCCTTTTCTGCTTCCTCTCCGCCTTGGAGCAAAACTTCCCGCAATTCGTTTGATTCTTCTTCTACTTTGTCCCACACCGGCCCTTGCTCTTGCCAATCGAAGCCGACCTTGGCCGCCTTTCCTTGAACTTTGTACGCTCGAAGCAGAGCAGGCAGACCTTTGGCCACTCCGTCCAAAGCGCTGTGTCTTTCTTGTTTTTCCTGCTGCTTGATGGCATCCCAGTTCACCAGAACTTCCGAGCTGTTTGCTACTTTAGCGGTGCCGAACACATGAGGATGTCGGTGAATAAGTTTTTCCGTCACTCGATCGATGACGCTTTGCAGATCGAAAAGGCCGGCCTCTTCGGCCATTTGCGCATGAAAGACCACCTGCATCAAAACATCGCCCAGTTCTTCCTCCATATTGTCCGCATCCTCGGCATCCACCGCTTCAATATATTCATAGGCTTCTTCGATCAAATTGGAACGGATGCTGGCAAAGGTCTGCTCTCTGTCCCAGGGGCAGCCTTCAGGAGCCCGCAAGGCTGCCATCACCTCCGCCAACGGGCGAATGTCGGCGCCGGTCTTCCCCTGAAATTTTTCTGCCTGAGCCAGCGGCGGCACGTAGAGGCTGGTGAGATGGTCTATATTTTGCTGTCGATCCAATTCGTAAAGAGAAAGGGCTCGGCACTCTGCCTCCGGCAACCCCAGATGATAAAGATAAAAAACTTTTGCTTCATCGGGAAGAGCCTCCATCAGCGCCAGCTTGCAGTCGCTGGCCACCAAACGGCTGTAAAGCTGGGTGAGCAAAAGAGGACAGCTGCCTGCCCGGGCCAATGCTTTTTCATCCTGAGCATCGGCTATGCAGAGCCCGGCGGAAGGATCGAGCCCCAAGGCCGCATAAGCCACATCCAAAAAACTCATAGCGGGTTTGATCTCCAACTCTACGCCCGCAACCGGTGCCTGCTGCCGCAGCAGCCGTACCGTTTCTTCCGCCACCATGGGGCTGCCGGGCACGGCATAGACGACGTCTTCCCGGGCCGCTGCCTGCAGTAAACGTTGACATACTGCGTTGTAAACTTCGGCAAAAGAGCTCCCTCCCTCGTAAAGATCGTCGCAACTGCCGAAGTCGATGCCTTCGGCCTGCAGCCTTTCCACCAAAGGATGGCGGGCAGTGCGCAACACTACCCTGCTATTGCTCTTCAACAAGCGCAAACTTTCTAATGATAATTGTTCGTAGGCTCCCGGTCCGAGACCGATCACAGTAAGTTTAGCCATATTCAGCCTTCTTTCTTATTTGAACAGCTTCCCCGCGACCGGCAAAGCCGCCGCTTCTTCTTTGGTGATGATGCGCAAAAGCGCCGCAAGCGCAATGTAGAGGACCGCCGCCCCCAAAATGGCTGCTGCCGTAGCTCCTGCCATGCCCAAACTAACATCTAGAGTATTGTATATGAGCCCTGCCCCTGCCGCCGTGAGAGCAGCTGCCAAAGCGATCTTGCCCAACTGCTGCCAAGGGCAGCTCGACCCCAGCCGCCACAAGGCGTAAAGATTTAAAAAGGCGCAAGCTCCGTAACCGATGTTGGTGGCCTGAGCAGCTCCCGCTATGTTCCAAGCTCTGTCGGTAAGGATGCAGAGCGCTGCTGTCTTTAAGGCCAAGCCCGCCAGCATGTGATACATAGGCAGTTTAGTGCGGCCCAAGCCTTGCAACAGACCGGTCGTCACCTGCTGCAGACCCAAAAGACAAATGGCCGGTCCGCTGTGAGCGATGGCCGCAGCGGCTCCCCCTGTGGCGAACAATAGCTGTCCCACCGGCTCTGCCAAAACGGAAAGGCCCATGGCTGCCGGCAGTGTGATGGCCAAGCAAAGTTTAAGGGCAGTGGCAGCTCGCTTGCGCAAAGTTTCTTTATCCCCCAGCACGGAGAGGGCGGCGACTGCCGGCACTATGCTCGTGGCCAAAGAGGCTGTGGGTATGGTGGCCATCATCACCAACGGCTGGGCCATGCCGGTCAAATAACCGAAGAGAGCGGTCGAGCGGCTGATGTCAAAACCGGCGGCGATGAGCTGCCGCGGCACCAGCAGCAAGTCCAACAAACTGTTGAGAGGCACCAAGATGTTGGCGCAAGACACCGGCAGAGCCAAGCGAAAAAGTTTCTTTAAAATAGCGGAGGCTCCCAGTATCTTCTCTCCCTCTTCGGCGGGAGGAGGCAGGCGGCCGCATTTGCCGTAATAAAAGTAAAAACAAGTCAATACCACGAGGCCCGTCACCGTACCGGGCACTGCTCCGAAGGCAGCGCCGGCGGCTGCGTACTCCAGACCGAGGGGCAAAAGGTACCAAGCCAAGGCCAACATGGCCGTGACCCGCACTATTTGCTCCAGCACCTGACTGAGCGCAGGCGGTGTCATCAACTGTTGCCCTTGAAAATATCCCCGAAAGCTGGCCAAGACGGTGGCGAAGAACACTGCCGGCGTGAGAGCCAAAAGGCCCCAATAGGCCCTGCTGTCCTGTAAGAGCCCCGCCTGTACCAAGACGGAAGCTCCCGCAGCCAAAAGAACGGCCAACAGCAGGCCGAAGCCTGCCATAGCCAACAAGGTGAGGCGAAAAATGCGCCTGACGCTGCCGTAAGCTCCTTTAGCCAAATTTTCCGAGACCAAAATGGAAATAGCCACAGGCAGACCGGCTGAAGACACAGCCAAGAGCAATAGATAAATGGGATAGGCCATCTGATAAAGGCCTATGCCTTCACCGCCTAAAAGCCGAGAGAGGAGGATGCGATTGACTGAGCCTATGACTTTTACGGTCATACCTGCTGCGGTAAGGATGAGGGCTCCCCGCAGAAAGCCTTCTTTGACGGGTCTCACTTCTCTCCCTCCTTTCTTGCGGCCGTGCCCTGAGCTTTTCGATCTTGCCGCTTTTAGCAACCTATCGCCGCTCTTTGCTCAGCAATTTTATCATAATATCTTCCGACCATTTTAGAGGATCTGTTTCATCGCTCTCCGCTCTGTAAGTCAATTGAGGCGGGGGCCCGGCTTTATAGGCGAGCCTGCCCCTGTTGATCTTCAACAGCTCGGCGACGACCTCGGGGGCTACCGGTGCCCCGGGAGCGAAGACCAAACGGATCTGATTCTTCCCGACGCTGATGTCTCTCACCTTCAGCAAACGGCAGAGCGCCCTGAGACAGGCCAGCCGCCATAACCTCTCCACTTCCGGCGGCGGTGCCCCGAAACGATCGATCAATTCGTCTAAAAAGTCGTCTCTGTCCTGCCATTGCATTTCGGCAAAGCGCCGATACACTTCCATTTTGAAGCGGGGCTCGGCGATGTAGTCGTCGGGGATGTAGGCATCGCCGGAAATCTCCAGTATCGGCTCCGGCTCGATCTTTTTTGTTTGCCCCTGCTGCAAACGAGCGATGGCTTCTTCCAATAATTGACAGTAGGTGGCAAAGCCTACGCTGGCGATGTGACCGTGTTGCTGTGCCCCCAGTATGTTGCCTGCCCCCCGCACTTCCAGATCGCGCATGGCGATCTTGAAGCCCGCTCCCAATTCGGTGAAGTCGCGGATGGCGCTGAGCCGCTTTTCCGCCACCTCCGAAAGAGCTTTATGTGGTTGATAGAGAAAATAGGCGTAAGCCAAACGGGAAGACCGACCCACTCTGCCCCGCAATTGATAGAGCTGCGAGAGCCCATAGCGGTCCGCTCCCTCCACGATGATGGTGTTGGCCAAAGGAACATCCAGTCCGTTCTCCACGATGGTAGTGCTGAGCAAAAGATCGCAGTCGCCCTCGTAGAAGCTGAGCATCACATCTTCCAATGATTCTTCCGTCATGCGGCCGTGCCCTACTTTGATCCGCACTTCCGGCACCAACCGCTGCAACCGGGCCGCCAGACCCGCAAGGCCGCTGATCCGATTATAAACGTAAAAGATGCGACCTCCTCGCCGCAATTCCCGACGAATTGCTTCCCGCACCAATGCATCGTCGTATTCGGCCACATAGGTCTGCACCGGCAGCCTATCTTCCGGCGGCGACTCGATGACGCTCATGTCTCGGGTCTTCACCATGGCCATGTGCAGAGTGCGGGGGATGGGCGTAGCGGAAAGAGTCAGCACGTCGATATCGCTGCGCCAACGTTTCAATTTTTCTTTTTGGGCTACGCCGAAGCGCTGCTCTTCGTCGATGATCAAAAGGCCCAAGTCTTTAAAACTCACATCCGGCTGCAAGAGCCGATGAGTGCCGATCAAAAGATCCACGCTGCCTCGGGCCGTTTCTTCCAAAATGCGCCGCTCTTCTTGAGCGCTGCAAAATCGATTCAAAAGGGCGATGTTTACCCCGAAGGGTTGCATCCTCTCCTCTAAAGTCAAATAGTGCTGCTGCCCCAGCACGGTGGTAGGCACCAACAGGGCCACCTGCTTGCCGCCCATGATGCATTTGAAAGCGGCCCTCGCCGCCACCTCGGTCTTGCCGTAGCCGGCGTCTCCGCACAGCAGGCGGTCCATGGGCCGTGGCTGCTCCATATCTGCCTTGATCTCGGCGATGGCCTGCAGCTGGTCGGGAGTTTCTTCAAAAGGAAAAGCTTCTTCGAATTCTTTCTGTTGAGGAGTGTCGGCTTCGAAAGCGTGGCCCGGCTGCACCTGTCTTTGGGCGTAGAGCCGCACCAATTCTTCCGCCAGCACGCTGACGGCCTGCGCCGCTTTTTTCGTGGCCCGCCGCCAATCGGCGCCTCCCATGCGGGAAAGTTTGGGAGCATCTTCGCCTCCCACGTAGCGATGCAACTGCCCCACCTGATCTGTGGCCACGTAAAGGCGGTCGCCGCCGGCATAGACGAGACGAAGGAAGTCTCGGCGGCTGCCGCCCACTTCCAAAGTTTCCACCCCTTCGTAACGGCCGATGCCGTGAGTGCGATGGACTACATAGTCGCCTGCCTTGATGTCGGAAAAATATTGCAGCTGGGCCCCCTGCCCTTTGCGAGGCAGACGGCGGCGCTTTTGACTGCCGAAAATATCTTTTTCCGTCAGCAGCAGCCAATCCGTTTGCGCAAAGCGAAAGCCATGATCTATTTCGCCGAAGATCAAATTGACGGAACCGGACACATAGCCGTTTTCTCCGTAAAGAGCGGGCAACCCCTGCCCCTTCAAACTTTCGGCGAAGGAGCGGGCTTTGATGCTCGTGTCCAGCATGATGACGGGGCTCAGCCCTTCTTTGAGGAAAGAGCGAAGATCGTCCATCAAAAGGGCCGTGTTTTTATTGTAAGGCGCAGCTTGGGCCGCATTTGCTTTGATAACGGGAAGATCGCTTTGATGGCTGTGGCCTAAAACGCTGGCCAGCAGCACCCCGTTGTTTTTGCATTGCTCTTCCAATTCCTCAACGTCGAACAATTCTAAGCGATGCTCGCTATTTTCCGCCAGCACTTTTTCCGCCAGTTCAAAAACTCGGGCCGGTTCGTCCATCACCGTCAACGTATCGGGATGACAGTGGGCGAAGAGAGGCGCTGTTTCCTCTCCGTCTTCTGCAAAAGCGATGGGAGCAATGGCGGCCGTCTGCAGTTCTTTCGAACTGCGCTGATTTTCGATGGAAAAATCGCGCAGGCTGTCGATCTCTTTGTCGAACCATTCGATGCGCAGCGGCACAGAAGAATTGATGGGATAAACATCCATGATGCCGCCCCGCAAAGCGAACTGTCCAAGCCCATCCACCTGCGGGCAGCGTTCGTAGCCTGAAGCCGCGAGCCACTCGATCACAGCCTGCCGATCGATGCTGTCTCCCACTTTAAGAGAGAGGCGGGCCCGCTCTTTTGAAAGAGGGTGCGGTTGTTTTTGCAGGAAAGCTTCGGCCGTGATGAAGGCGATCCCTCTGACTTCACCGGCCAAAATGCTCAAAGCGGCGCTGCGGGCGGCAGCCACTTCCAAGCCCTCCGCCGTCACTGCCGGCCGCGGCAGCGAAAAAGGATAGAGCTCTTGTGCCGGCAGGTCCGGATAAAGATAGGCGGCCGCGCGGCGATAACTTTGCACTTCTTCCCTCGTGGCGCAGATGAAGGCCAGGCTGCCCCTGCCTCCCAAGACTTTATCCAAGGCAGCAAAAAAGACCGGCTTGCTGCTGGCAGTCAACCCGGTTACCACACAGGCTCTTTTTTCTTTTCGATAGGCCGCCGCCTTCTGCACGGCAGGAAGAGCGGTGAGCCTGTCCACAATAAAGTTACGCATAGACCCCAAGGGAGCGAGATCGCCGCACTGACGATCTGCTCCGGGCAAATATTGCCGCCTGAGGCGGCGTTAAAAAGCAAAAGCAGCACAGGAAGCAGGCTCTTCTCCTGCTCCCTATGCCGAAACGCTTGCGTTTTACAGTTTAACGTTGAAATTCTTGCGGTCGAAGCGATGGATAGTATCGATCAATCTTACGGTGCCGGTGCTGTAGCGAGCAAGAATGGTGTGAGTACGCACGCCGCCGCCGAAATAGCGCAGACCGTGGAGCATGTTGCAGTTGGTGATGGCCGTGGCCGAGAACAGGCAGTCGTCGCCTTTCACCAGATCGTCCAAAGTCAGCACTTTTTTCAGATCGCTGATACCCATTTTATTGCAACGCAGAGCCTGGGCTTCGTTCTCCACATAGAGACGGGCCTGCATGTCGCCGCCCAAACATTTGATGGCTACCGCTCCGATCACGCCCTCGGGGGCGCCGCCTCTGCCCACATACATATGGACGCCGGTACCTTCGATGCCTACTTCGACGACGGGATTCACATCGCCGTCGGTGATGAGGGAGATGCGGGCGCCGGCGCTGGAGATCTCTTCAATAAGAGGATAGTGTCTCTCTCTGTCCAACAGCACGACGTTCAGGTCGCTGACCCGCCGATTCAGGGCTTTGGCCACCCGCTGCAGATTTTCTTTGATAGGCGCGTCGATATCGATGCAGCCTTTGGCTCTGGGACCTACGGCGATCTTATCCATGTACATGTCGGGAGCGTGGAGAAGACAGCCCTTGGGCGCTACGGCGAGGACCGCGATAGCTCCGGGCATGCCCTTGGCTACCAGATTAGTGCCCTCTACCGGGTCTACGGCGATATCTACTTCAGAGCCGCCGGCGCCTACATGCTCGCCGATATAAAGCATCGGCGCTTCGTCCATCTCGCCTTCGCCGATGACCACGGTGCCGCTGATGTTGACGGTATCGAAGATCTGGCGCATGGCATCTACAGCCAGCCCGTCGGCGCCGTTCTTATCGCCTCTGCCGACCAAACGGCCGCAGGCTACCGCAGCAGCCTCGGTGACCCGAGCAAATTCCATAGACAGTTCTCTCTTCATTACCTTTTCACTCCTCATCCTAAGTACTTACGGGGATATAGTCTACGCTAACCACTTATATTATACACTTTTATCGCTGTTCTGCAACCAAAATTTCAGAATAAAAGCTTCAGTTAAAATTCCAATAGCGCTCGATCAGGGTCCAAGCGATCTGCAGAGGCAGACCGAAGACCGTGTAGAGCAGCACCAAACTGAGGACCACCGCCCCCACTGCCCGGGGAAGGTCGATGATATATACCACTTGGATGGACCGCACTAAAAGAAAGAGGAGCCACAGCACCCCCGCAAGAAAACACAGGCCCAAAAAAGGCAACCCTGTCATACCGTAGCGAGACGCCAAAAGCGCAGCCGGCGTCAGGATCAAAAAAGGCAGAGCGGTATAACCCAGCAAGCAGAGAAAACTCACCGGGTTGCCCGTCTGCCCATAGGTCTCCACTATGCCGTGGACGATGAAACCGTACAAAAGCAATATAGCCGCCGAGATGAGCATGACGCTTAAAATAAGAGCTCCCCGAACGGCTAAGGGCTGCTGAGAAAAATAGGTGTTGATGACCACGCCCCAAAAGAAGCCGGTGCTCATGCAAAAATAGCTGGCGCTGCGCCACAGGCAGGCTTGCTCAGCTACCTCCGTCATACCTGTGCTCGGCTCAAAGAGCACCTCGAAGGTCTTGCGTCTCATGAGTGCCTCCCTTAACGCACCTGAGCCGTGCCCGGCTGCTCCAAGCCCAGATCGCTGTTCAAACCGGCTGCGACGGCTCCCTTAAATAAACGGGACAGCTCCGCTCCCAACAGATATTCCCAAGGTTGAGGCTTTTCGTCTTCCAACACTTCGGGCAGACCGTCGGCTTTGAGTTTGATCTGACCCAATTTTCCCGCTTCCTGCAGGGCATCGTAGTAGTTGCCGAGCTCGTCGACCAGCCCTAAAGTCTTTGCTTGGCGGCCGGTATAGATGCGCCCGTCAGCCAGCCTCCGCACCTGAGCTTCGTCCATCTTGCGGCCTTCAGCCACCGCATTGACGAAGTCGCCGTAGATCTCGTCTACGATATTTTGGATGAGCTGCCGCTCCTCGGGAGTCATGGGCCGATCGGCTGCCAAAATATCTTTATAGGGACCGCTTTTGATCCTATCGCTGGCGATGCCGATCTTTTTCAGCACTTCCTGTAAATTGGTATAAGGAACATAAGCTCCGATGCTGCCGGTCAAAGAAGAGGCATTGGCATAAACCTTGTCGCCGCAGGCGGCGATCCAGTAGGCTGCGCTTGTAGCACTGTCTCCCATGCTGGCCACCACCGGTTTCTTGGTGTTCTCTTTAAAACGTTTCAGCTCTCTGGCCACTTCTTCTGCCGCAGTGGCGCTGCCGCCGGGGCTGTTGATGCGCAGGAGCACAGCTTTCACGCTGTCATCGCCGGCAGCCCGACGCAATTGCCGCATGATGCTGCCGCTCGTGACTCCTGTGCTTTTGCTCCACAGAGAAGCCGACGAAAGGCTGTCGCTGCCGGAAGTGATGGGCCCTTCGATATCGATAACTGCCACCCGATCCGGCCCTTTCACCACAGCCTTATCGCTGTTGTTGTTCCCTTTCAACAAAGAAAGGACAAAGCACATGATGGCGATGAGCAGGATGAGGCTGGTAAAAATTTTCTTGATCATGACTCTCGGCTCCTCTTATGGCTGCCCCTGTTTTTTCAAAGCGGCGGCAATGAATTTAAAGAAAAGAGGATGAGCGTGAGTGGGTCGTGATTTGAATTCGGGATGGAACTGCACGCCTACGAACCAAGGGTGAACGGAGGTCGGCAGCTCGACGATCTCCACCAAACGTCCGTTGGGCAGGGTGCCCCCTATGGTCAGTCCTGCTCCCAACAAAGTCTCTTTATAGGCATTGTTGAATTCGTAGCGATGACGATGGCGCTCATACACCAGCGGCTCCCCGTATGCTTCTTCCGTGAGGCTGCCGGCATAAACTTTGCAAGGATACAGACCCAAGCGCATAGTGCCGCCCTTATCTTCGATATCTCGTTGCTCTGGCATCAGATCGATGACAGGATAGGGCGTGTGAGGATCGAACTCCGCACTGTGGGCTCCCGTCAAGCCGCACACATTGCGGGCATATTCGATGACGGCGCATTGCATCCCCAAACAGATACCGAAGAAGGGTATCTTGTGTTCTCTGGCATAGCGGATGGCCTTGATCTTTCCTTCGATGCCTCTGTCGCCGAAGCCGCCGGGCACCAAAATGCCGTCTGCGCCGGCCATGACCATGTCCATATCGACAGAGGGCTCTTCTATCTCTTCCGCATTGATCCACCTAACTTCCACATCGGCGGCATTTTCCATGGCTGCGTGGTGGAGAGCTTCGTTGATGCTGATATAGGCATCCTGCAAAGCTACGTATTTGCCCACCACAGCAATGGTCACTTTCTTATCGTGCCGTTTCAACACCCGCTCCACCATAGCGTACCAGCTGCTCATATCCTTGGGCCTGTCTTCCATCTCAAGTTTCCGCAGAACGATGCGGTCCAAGCCCTGTTCTTCCAGCAGCATAGGCACCTGATAGATGCTCTTGGCCGTGAGATTTTGGATGACGGCGTCCGGGTCCACATCGCAGAACATAGCCATTTTTTCCCGCATACTGTCGGAAATAGGCTTTTCGCTGCGGCAGACGATGATATCGGGAGCGATGCCGATGCTGCGCAATTCTTTCACGCTGTGCTGAGTAGGCTTCGTCTTCAATTCTCCCGCTGCGGCGATGTAGGGCACCAAAGTGACGTGGATGTAGAGCACATCGTTCTTCCCCACCATCTTCTTAACTTGACGGATCGCTTCCAAGAAGGGCAGGCTCTCGATGTCGCCCACTGTGCCGCCGATCTCGGTGATGACAAAGTCCGCATTATCCTGCCGACCTACTCTGAAAACTCTCTCTTTGATCTCGTTGGTCACATGAGGGATGACCTGCACGGTAGCTCCCAGATAGTCGCCCCGCCGCTCCTTGGTGAGGATGCTCTGGTATATCTTGCCGGTAGTTATATTGGAACTTTTGGACAGGTTGATGTCGATGAACCTTTCGTAATGGCCCAGATCCAGATCCGTTTCCGCCCCGTCATCGGTGACGAACACTTCCCCGTGCTGATAGGGGCTCATGGTGCCGGGATCGATATTGATGTAGGGATCGAACTTCTGGATGGTCACCTTGTATCCCCTGCTTTTCAGCAGACGGCCCAAAGAAGCTGCGGTAATGCCCTTGCCCAGAGACGATACTACGCCGCCGGTAACGAAAATATACTTGGTCATGTACCTTCCCGTCCTTTCTTGATCGTTTTTTATATGATGAACAAATTTTTACATCCGCTGAGGAGCGCTCACTCCCAATATACCCAAAGCGTGACGCAGCACGTGGCCGGTGGCTTTGATGAGAGCCAGTCTTGCCTGCTGCAAGGGCGGCTCTGCTCCCAGCACTCTGCACCGATTGTAGAAAGAGTGGAAGTCCCCGGCCAAAGCGTGGACATAGTGGGCCAGCTTGTGAGGCTCTCTCTCTTTCGCTGCCTGAGCGATGAGTTCCGGGTAACTGCTCAATGTTTTAATCAATTCCGCCTCTTCCGGTGTCTCCAGCAGGTCGAAATGCACCTCGTCCGGCGGCAGAGCCTCGATGCCTTCCTCCGCAACTTGACGCAAAATACCGGCGATGCGGGCGTGGGCATATTGCACGTAATACACCGGGTTGTCGTTGCTCTTTTCTACTGCCAAGGTCATATCGAAATCCAACTGGCTGTCCAAAGAGCGCATATTGAAGAAAAACCGAGCCGCATCGGTGCCTACCTCTTCGATCAATTCGCTGAGAGTGATGCTCTGCCCGGTGCGTTTGGACATCTTCACCACTTCGCCGTTGCGGAAAAGATTCACCATCTGCAGCAACAGTATCTCCAATTGCTCGGGCCGATAGCCCAGCCCTTCGATGGCCGCCTTCACCCGAGGTATGTAACCGTGGTGGTCGGCCCCCCAGATGTTGATGACTCTGTCGAAGCCCCTTTGGAATTTATCCCAATGATAAGCGATATCAGCCGCAAAATAAGTGGGCACGCCGTTGTCGCGGATCACCACTCTGTCTTTGTCATCGCCGTGCTCTGCTGCCTTCAGCCACAGGGCCCCGTCTTTTTCGTACAGATAGCCTCGCTGCCGCAGCACGTCGCAGGCCGCTTCGATCTTATGTGCCTTGTGGAGGGTCTGTTCGCTGAACCACACGTCGAACTCGCAGCGAAAAGCCGCCAAGTCTTCTTTTAAGGCAGCCAGTTTTTCCTCGTAAGCCAAGGTGCGCAGCCGCCGCAGTCTTTCTTCTTCCGGCAAAGTCAAAAGACTGTCGCCGTATTTGGCTTTGATGCGGCAGGCTGTGTCGACGATGTCGCGGCCATGATAGCCGTCTTCGGGAAACTCGGGGTGCTGTCCGAAGAGTTCCAGATAACGGGCATTGACGGAGGCGGCCAAGTTCTGCATTTGATTGCCGGCGTCGTTGATGTAATATTCTCGGCTCACATCGTAGCCCGCGGCCCGCAAAAGATTGGCCAAAGCACTGCCCACCGCTGCGCCTCGGCCGTGTCCCACATGGAGGGGACCGGTGGGATTGGCGCTGACATATTCGATCTGGATCTTTTCTGAAGAAGAGGAAGGCAGATCGCCGTACCCTTCTCCGGCTTTTGCGATCTCCCGCAGACTGTCATAAAGCCAATCGTGCTTCAAATAAAAATTGAGAAAGCCCGGCCCCGCTATCTCGACCTTCTCTATATAGGGATAGGCCAACTGTTGGATAAGGGCCCGGGCGATGACCCGAGGCGGGCGTTTTAAATAACGGGCGCTCTGCATGGCAAAGTTGCTGGCAAAGTCTCCGAATTCTTTTTGGGGCGGCACTTCCAGCAGCACCTCCGGCACTTCGCCCCGAGGCAAGAGCCCCTGCTCCATGGCGGCCAAAGCCGCTGCTTTCAGGGCAGCTGCAAGGCTTTTTTTAATGTCCAAGTCCTGCTTCCTCCTCTATCTCGATCAAAACCTTCCGCAAAGAGGCCGGGCCCGATCCGAAAAGCAAGTCGTAATCCAATTCGATGCGCCGACGACCGGGGCTTTTCTTCACGGCCACTCTCTTCGTGACGGTGATGAGCTCCGCTTCCAGCCAAGGTGTGCGGTAAATATCGGCGTGCCTGAGCCCCGCGCGAAATTCCTGACGGCTCTTTACAGCGCCGCTGCGCAAGAGCAACACGCTGTCTTCCGTCCATTTAAGGGTGGTGCGGACAGAGCCGAGCCCGGCAGCCGCAGGCTCGTCGTAAAGCAGGTAAAACTTACCGTTTTTTTCGGTCATGGCTGCTTGCACCCTCTGCTCTTCGGCGGGGCTGCCGTCGCAAAAGCTTTTGATGCGCACCTTCACCTGCAGCATAGCTCCTCCCGGTCGCAACACTTCCCCAATATGTAAACATTATATATCGCGGCCCCAAGGCAGTCAAGACTAAAGAAGGCCGCGCAAGGCCCTGCCTATTCGACGGTGAGAGGTGTAACGACGGCCTTCGCCGCCCGCACAAGATCCTCCGGTCGCAGCAACAACTGCAGACCGCGGCGGCCGGCGCTGACGGCGATGCGCTCCCATAGGATGCATGTCTCATCGATGTACACCGGGTAGGGCTTGGCAGCGCCTAAGGGCGAGCAGCCGCCCCGCACGTAGCCGGTGAGAGGGAAGAGTTCTTTTAAATGGACCAACTCCGCTCGCTTGCAGCCGACCGCCCGAGCCAAAGCTTTCAGATCCAGCTCGCCGTTGACGGGGATGCAGGCAAAGAACACCGCTCCTTTGTCGCTGCGAGCGCAGAGAGTTTTGAAAACTTCTTCCGGAGGCAGGCCCACCAGCTTGGCCACTTCTTCTCCGTCTAAATGTTCTTCGCCGATGGGAAAATCCCGCAGCTCATAGGTGATGCCCGCTTCGTCCAAAAGACGGCAGGCGTTCGTTTTCTTCAAGGCTTTCATCCTCTGCCCTCCAGAAAATTTCTTTTTCTTTTTCGCTCTTTCATTATAGGCCCGGCCCCGCTCTTTGCGCAAGGCGGGAAAAATTTTTGCACATAAAAAAGAGGAGCAGCGAGCTACTCCCCTTTTTCGGATGGATAATTTTCCTATTCGTGTCGTTGTTTTTCAAAAAAGGCTTGCTTTTAACTTTGCCTTATTCTACCGTTTTTTATAGACAGAACGCTGCATAGAGAGGGATAGACCTCAACGTCCCTTCCTCGCCGAAATTTTTCAAAGACAAACGTACCTTATGGGCAGCAGTGTAACTGTCAGCAAAAATGCTAAGGCTGCGGGAGCGAACGTGCTCTCCTTTTTTCACTTCGATCCCGATGATCTCCCTCCCCTTCTGCAGTACGAAATCTAACTCGGCAGTGCCTTTGCTTTCCCAGTAATACAGGGGGTGCCCTCTCGTCAGCAATTGCTGAGCCACATAATTTTCCGTGACCGCTCCCAGAAAAGTGTTTCCTTCTCCGGACAACACTGTTTGCTGCGAGAGCCCTGCCTTCATGGTCAAGAGTCCCACATCGCCCATATAGAGTTTAAAAGCAGTCAGGTCGGCGTAAGCGGCAACGGGTTCCAGCGCTTGAGATATACGTTGACATTTCATCACCACGCCCGCCAGAGCCAGCCATTCTATGGAGGCGCCGAAAAGAGTAGAACTGCCTCCTCTCTGCACGACCTTATATTGGAACTTTCTGTTATCCTTGGCCAGCTGCGCCGGGATGGAATCAAAACAGGCGCGGATCTTTACGCTGTCCGCATTGTCGGCATATTTTGCCATATCGGCGATATAATTGTTCAAGATCTCATTCTGTATCTGCGGCACGGCCAAAAAGCTCTGCCTTTCCGTAAAGGCGCGGATGCAGGCAGGCAGTCCCCCTATGACAAGATATTCTCGATATAGCGCGATTGCCTCCCGATGCAAGGCCTCAGGCAACGGCTCCATACTTTTGCAGGCTGCTCTGATCTCCGCAGCCAGCATAGTCTTCCCTCTCGCCCACAAAAATTCTTCAAAGTCAAAGGGATAGAGAGTGATGGTCTCTACCTTCCCGACGGGGAAAGAATAGTGTCGGCGGTTGACGGCCACGCCCAATAGACTGCCTGCCGCAGCCACGTGGAGCTCGGGCACTTCTTCGCAAAAATATTTCAACGAAGTCAAGGCTCGCTCGCACACTTGTATCTCGTCGAGAATGAGCAGCGTTTCGCCGGGGATGATCCATTGGCCGGCAGTTGCTTCCAGATAACGAAGGAGGCGCTTGGGCTCGATGTTGTCTTGAAAATAGGAAGATACGGCGAGATCGGTCTCCAAATTGATATAGACTGCATTTTTAAACTGTTCTTCGCCGAATTTACGGAGGATATAAGTTTTCCCTACTTGGCGCGCACCATTGAGCAAAAGAGGCAACCTCTCATCTTTTTTATTCTTCCAAATTAACAGCTGCTCTTCGATCCTGCGTCTCATCTTCTTCACCTCTCGGCTCCATTTTAGCCCATAAATGAAAGTTAAGTCAAGAAAAATATGTGAAAACATGATTTTTCCTAACTTAACTGTAAGTTGTGCCGTCGATGGACGAGCATTTGTTTTTTCTTTTTGCTTAAGGCTTTGCTTTTTTATTTTTTATTTATCGATGAACGGGAGAACTTCAGCCTTTGAGATTGGCGGCGAAAAAAGCCTGCAGTTTGTCAAAAGGAATGACTTTTTTGTCGCCGCCGTCGTAAAGATCGGTGTGAGAGGCCCCCGGTATGATCAGCAATTCTTTATTGGCCGCATAAGGATTGTCTTTCACCATGGCGGCATAGGCGTCTCGAGAGAAGTAACAGGAGTGGGCTTTTTCGCCGTGCACCAAGAGGACGGCGCTCCTTATCTCGTTGGCGTAGCGGAGGATGGGCTGGTTCATGAAGCTCATGCAACCCGTCACGTTCCAGCCGCCGTTGGAATTGAGAGAGCGGGGATGATAACCGCGGGGCGTTTTATAATAATCGTAGTAATCTTTAACAAAGAAGGGCGCATCGGCCGGCAGGGGATCGACCACACCGCCGCCCAATTTATAGGAACCGGCTTTGATATCGGCAATGCGCTGAGCGTTGAGAGCCTGTTTTTTCGCATAGCGAGCATCGGCAGAATCTTCCGCGTCGAAATAGCCGTTGGCGTTGACCCGGGCCATGTCGTACATGGTCATGGCCGCCGTGGCTTTGATGCGGGTATCAAGGGCCGCCGCATTCAAAGCCATGCCGCCCCAGCCGCAGATACCCAGGATGCCTATTTCTTCGGGATCCACATTTTTCTGCACGGAGAGAAAATCTACCGCCGCCATGAAGTCTTCGGTGTTGATATCCGGCGAAGCCATATAGCGGGGAGCGCCGCCGCTTTCGCCGGTGAAGGAAGGATCGAAGGCGATGGTCAAAAAGCCCCGCTCTGCCAGGGTCTGGGCATAGAGGCCGGAGCACTGTTCTTTCACGGCCCCGAAAGGCCCGCTCACGGCGATGGCCGGCAATTTTCCCTCGGCGTTTTTCGGCACGTAAAGATCGGCCGCCAGCATGATGCCGTAGCGATTGGGGAAGGTCACCTTGCTGTGGAGCACCTTGTCGCTTTGGGGAAAAGTTTTGTCCCACTCTTTGGTGAGAGAAAGTTTGGTCTTTACCGGGGCGTTGGCAGCGGCAGCCGTGCCTCCCCCCAAAGCTCCCAGTCCCACCAAACAGGTCAATGCCAAAAGGATCGCAGTTTTCTTTTTCATGATACAGCCTCCTTGCTTTATTTTTACTTCAGTGTCTGTGCGAATTTTCTGAGCAGCAGATCTAAACTATATACTTTTGCCTGCTCGGCGTGAAGTTTTTCCATCAGCGAGCGGCGATGGAGCTTTAATTTGCGGACCACCTCTTGAAGATCGCCCCTCTCGTAAAAACGGCAGATCTCTGCTATCCTCTCGGGCCCGCAACCCGCATCCTTTAAAATTTCCGTCAATTCTGCCAAAGTTTCTGCCTCCCTCCTTTGCCTTTATTATAAAACCTTGCGATCTATCATGCTAATGGTTATAATTTATATCGTATTATTCTTATTATGCATAACAGACGGGAGGTTTTTATGGAGCTCAGAACACTGCGCTACTTTCTCGCCGCCGCTCGGGAAGAAAACATGTCGCGAGCCGCCGAATTTTTGCATGTGACCCAGCCCACCCTCTCTAAAGCGATCCAAGCTTTGGAGGCAGAACTGGGCAAGAAACTTTTCGTACGCCGCAGCTTCAGCATCGAGCTCACAGAAGAAGGTTTTTTGCTGCGCAAGCGGGCGGAAGATCTTTTGACTATGGCGGACAAGATCAGCGGTGAATTTGCGGCCTTGGAAGACGTGACAGGCGGCGATATCTATTTCGGTCTCGCCGAATCGTGGCAGATCGGCGACCTGGCGGCGGTGATCAAAAGTATGAAGGAAGACTATCCGGGCCTGCGCTATCACATCACCAGCGGCGACACGGAACAGGTGACGGAAAAATTGGACAAAGGACTGCTGGACTTCGCCGTATTGGCGGAAGGACCTGATCTTACCAAATATCACGCCCTGCCCTTTCCCTGTCCCGATGTGTGGGGGCTCGTCATGAACAGCAACGATCCGTTGGCAGAGAAAAAGGTCATCCGTGCGGATGACCTGATAGGTCTGCCTCTCTTTTGTTCGGAGCAAAGTTGGGAGCGGGACCTGCCCCGCTGGTGCGGCGAAAAAATGGAGCGGCTGCAGCTGGAAGGTTCCTTCCGTCTGGCCTACAATGCCTCTCTTTTCGTGCGAGAAGGCCTCGGCTATCTCCTCACTTTCGACAAATTGATCGACACCGGAGCAGAGAGCGGCCTTGTCTTTCGCCCCCTCGCTCCTCGCTTGGAAACGAAGATCTACCTTGTATGGAAAAAATATCAGCTCTTCACGCCTATCGCCGCAAGATTTTTGGCCGCAGCCCGGGCACATTTTACCCGAGAGTAAGAGAGACTAGCCCTTGCTTTTTTTAAGAGCCGCGGTCAGCACGGCCCGAAGTTTGCTGCTGCTGGTACCTCTAGTATAGGGAAAATAGATTATCTCCACATTTTTATCTTTAAAGTATTCTTCATAACGAGTGAAACGATCCGAACCCATATAATCGTCGCCTACGAAAAGTCTGTGAAAATTATATTTGAGCCAGGCATCGCTATCTTCCAACTCCGCAGGCACCACCTTGTCCACATAACGGCAGGCATTCAATAGGGCCATTCTCTCTTCCAATGGTATGAAGGTCTCTCGCCCTTTCCATTCACCACTGGCGTGTACGCCAACGATAAGATAATCGCAGTGCTCTCGGGCTTTCCGTAGCAAATTGAGGTGACCGATGTGAAAAAGGTCGAAAGTACCTGATAGATAGCCGATCACCGCCTTGGTTCCGCTGCTTACTCTGCCACCTTTTTTCTTATATACATAGCTGCTGAGACCAAAAGCATGAGGATCGCGCCGATATCTTTCCAGCACATCTGCAGCTGTTTTATCATATTGCGGAATGTAAAAAGTTTTCCGCGCGCGCATGCGATCCACTAACTCTTTCGCCAGGGGCCTCAGCAAAGGCAGATCGTTGTCGGCACCGTTGAAACTAGTGCCAGCCAAAGAGAACGGCGCCACCGTCAAAATGCGATTAGAACTACCTGCCATTTCCAATTCTATGTTGAGGCTTTCCGTACAGCGACAGATAGCCGCCTTGGAGGCTCCATAAACGGAAAAAAGCGGCGAGGAAACTAGCCCGGCAATAGAACCCATCACGCCGCAATAAAAAGGGGCTTCCCCCAGCAAACGATTATAGAAGCACCGAAGGATTTTGATTGCTGCCAAGGCATTCACTTCCAGCACGGTGTCGATCTCTGCCGGGTGCAGTTCTTCAAAGGCCGCCACTCTGCCTAAGCCGGCGCTGATAAAGACCAACTCTACTGCTGAATCAGTGCTTAGCTTATCAAAGAGATCGACATTGAAGTAGAACAGATCCATAGGCAGCCAGTTCCATTGCCCAGTGTAAAGGGCTAGCGAAGTCTCATTCGGGGGCGCTTTATCTATCAATTCCAAATAGTAACCTTGTCGCAGCAATTCCAAAACCACGGCCAGCCCTACTCCGTTACTGCCGCCTACCACTACCCCTTTAGGGCCGACAGCGCTCACTTGGCGCCCACCTTACGCATGAAACTGTAAGTCATCTCTCTTTTCATCTCATCCCTCCTAAAGAAGTAAAACAAAAAATCGTTACTTGATTTATCTAAATTGCATACTTACAATTAAGTCTAACACTTGATGTTTATTTACCCATTTCTCAGACTATGCGCTTTATTCTGGCATATCCATAAGTATCTCTGTCTGATGATCGTTTCGCTTGTTTTCCGGTGGATATCGCAGATAATCACCGTACATCTGTCGCAGATAAATTTCGGGTTCTGAGGGACCACGTAGCTTCATTCCCTCGAAATCATACATTCTTCCTTCCCCATAAACTTCCTTAGGAAAAGCCTCTTTTAAACGATGGCGTCCTGTTAAATTACCCACGACTGCCGCTTCTTCGTAGTTATATTTTTTGAGCGTTTTATCCAGCAATTTCCAAATAACCATCTTGGGCAGCAGTCTGTACAAAGGTATCAATCTGAAAAGCTGCACTACTGCCTCTTTGTACCAAGCCCTGGTCTTGGCCCGTTTTAGCGATATTGCTACATCGAAATTAGCTATGCCAAATAATTTGCGCAGTTTTAATATGGTTTTTTCATGTTGTTCGGAAAGCACTCTGTCTGCTGGTGCTCCATCCAACGGAAAAACATCTATCCACGCATATTCAATGCATTTGCTAGAATAGTTCATTCGTCTGAGTTTCGCCTTTTCTGTCTTCAACCTAGCAAAGTACCTGTTAAATTTTTTTGTCTTTCCCGCAGCTTCCAACCATATCCATTGAGGCAAATATTTTTGTACCACTTGCAAAAAGCGTTCGTAGTCGGGGCGAGGTAGACCCATATCCACATCGTCGTCCCAGGGTATGAAACCCTTATGCCGCACTGCTCCCAGCATAGTGCCTCCCAGCATGAAGTAAGTGAGGCCTTCACTATCGCAGACCTCTTTAAAGATACGAATGACCTCTAACTGCGCCAGCTGTAGTCGGCGGACCTTTTGCATTCTACTCTCCATCTCAGTCATCCCTTGCACTCCTCTTAGGCAGCCGTTTTTGCCGCAATTACAGCCCAGAGTAATAAACATAATATGTATTCTGTTTA
>CANRJC010000007.1 GCA_947630795.1 uncultured Phascolarctobacterium sp.
TATTTTGCATGATCAGGGAAGGGGAAAACCCTTCCCTTTATTTTATTGAGCTTGCCAACGAAAATTATACACTAACCGCCCTTTTGTAAAAGAAAACGCCCCGCCTGCGGCGGCTCTCGCGAGCCTGCTTCAGACAAGGCGTAAAACTTTAAATTTTTTATCTCTCAGCTTGCGCTCTCCACTTCGCACACCACTCCCTGCAGTTCGGTGTCGGCGGAAGTTTGCACGAAAGTTGAATCGCCTACGTTGATGATGGCAGGCGCTCCTTTCACGAAGGCCCCGCCCACGGCGCCGATGGGCCCCAAGATGATCATGCCACCGATGGCAGCGCCGGCAGCGCCGGCTATGCTCTTAGCCTGCTGCTTGGCCAAGTCGCCCAAAGTGACGGGGATATCGCTGCCGTCGATGGCTTCCACGTGGCTGAACTCGATATCTACGCGGCCGTCTTTACCGAAGATGCCGGGCTGCACCACTTTTTTCACGGTGCCCCACCCTTTGGCTCCCTTGGGTATCACCAACACTTCGTTGGCGTAATAATTGTCGGCGGCTTTGAACTTCACCGTATCGCCGGCTCTGTTTTGCCGGGTGGAGAGCCCTTCGGTGAATTCTATCTTCAACACCGTGTTGACGGGCAGCGTCACCTTTTGCACCGGCACCACCGCATTTTCATAAGAAGCCAATTTCAAAAGCTCGTCCAAACGGGCGCTGAGAGGTCCGGTCTTGGCAGTGCCCTCCACCAATCGCTCCAATTCTTCCACTCTGCTCTTGGCCGAGCCGCTGCCCTGATCGTTGCCCAGCCGCCACTCCACCACATTCAGCCGAGTGCTGAAGCCGGCCTCGCTCTGCTCTGCCCCGCCGACAAGATAAGCGTGAAGATGATCGATCCTGTCGAGGATGGCGTTGCCGGTGGCGGCGCCGTAAACATCGTCTTCCAAACTGTCTATGCGCTGCAACAAAGAGCCTGCCTGCTCCGTACCGTAAAGTTCTTTTTCCATGACGGCGATCTTTTCGGCGGCGGAAAGGTCTGCGCCCGCAGCCCAGACCGGAACGGCCGTATTGAGAGAAAAAAGTACTGCCAAAGCCAAGCTGGCTATTTTTTTGTGCATGTCAACAACCTCCACTCTCTCACGCCCGGCCTGCGCCGGGAATTTTTTCGAACTACATCAATGATCGCATTTTTTTCATTATACCACAACATATCGTGAAAAGGTAGACTGCCCTCGCCTAAATATATTGCTCGGAAGATCTTCTCCGGCTTCTTTGCAGCACGAGATGAAATTTTTGCGCCCTTCGTTTCATAGGTCATCTCGTTTCGTTTCACTGAAAAATTTTTTGCGAGCGATTTTAAATCAACACCGGGCCGCTTTCTTAAAAGCTTCGGCTGCGGCGGCGATGGTTTTTTCGATGTCCTCTGCGCTGTGAGCCAACGAAAGAAAGTTGGTCTCGAATTGAGAAGGCGGCAGGTATATCCCCTGCTCCAACATGGCATGGAAGTAGATACCGAAGGCTCGAAGATCGCAGGCAGCGGCAGTGGCATAATCTTTAACCGATCCTGCGCTGAAAAAAACGGTGAACATACTGCCCAAACGATGCACTTGCACCGGCACTCCCGCCCGCTTGGCAGCTTTGGCCAAGCCGCCGCAGAGGATGGCCGTCTTCGATTCCAATTCTTCGCACACTTTGTGCTCTTCCATATAACGAAGAGCAGCCAAGCCGGCAGCCATGGCCAGTGGGTTGCCGCTCAAAGTACCGGCCTGATACATGGGCCCGGCCGGCGACACCAGCTCCATTATCTTCCGTTTGCCTCCGTAGGCAGCCACCGGCAGGCCGCCGCCTATCACTTTACCTAAACAAGTGATGTCAGAGTCTATATCGTAGAGGCTCTGGGAGCCGCCCTGACTGCTGCGAAAACCGCTCATCACTTCATCGCAGATCAAAAGTGCCCCATAAGCCCTCGTAACTTCCCGCACTGTTTCCAAATAGCCTTCTTCGGGCAGCACCAAGCCCATATTGCCAGGAGTGGGCTCGATGATCACGGCGGCGATCTCTTTTCCCCGCTCTGCAAAAAGTTTTTTTAAAGCGGGGACATCATTGAAGGAGAGAGTGAGAGTGGTGGCGGCCACAGCTTGCGGCACCCCGGGAGAATCGGGCACGCCCATGGTGGCGGCGCCGCTGCCTGCCTTCACCAGCAGACTATCGTGATGGCCGTGATAGCAGCCGATGAATTTGACGATGCAGTCTCGGCCGGTGTAGGCCCGAGCCAAGCGCAGAGCGCTCATAGTGGCTTCGGTGCCGCTGTTCACCATCCGCACCAGCTCCATAGAAGGCACCAGACGGCACACCAGTCGAGCCAATTCTGTTTCTGCCAAAGTGGGAGCTCCGTAGGAAGTTCCCCGCTCTGCCGCTTCCTTGACAGCGGCGGTTACACAGGGAGCCCCGTGCCCCAAGAGCAGAGGGCCGTAGCTCATCACATAATCGATGTATTCGTTGCCGTCGATGTCGTAGATCTTGCTGCCGCGACCGCCGACGATGAAGGGAGGTGTGCCTCCCACATTTTTAAAAGAGCGCACCGGGCTGTTCACTCCGCCCGGTATATATTTTTTGGCCTCGGCAAAAGCTGCGGCCGATTTAGTGAGTTCCATGAGCCTACCTCAAAAATTTTCTCGAAAATTTTTTACTGCTCCCGCAGCCAGCGAGCCACATCCAAACTGTGATAGGTGATGATCATCTTGGCCCCGGCCCGTTTGAAAGCCGTCATGATCTCCATGACGATGCGTTTCTCATCGATCCAGCCCTTTTCAGCGGCGGCCTTGACCATGGCATATTCGCCGCTCACGTTATAAACGCAAAGAGGCCGATTAAAGGTCTCGCGGTGCCGTCGCACTACATCCAAAAAGGCCAGCGCCGGCTTCACCATGATTATATCCGCTCCTTCTTCGATATCAAGGGCCGTTTCTCTTAAGGCTTCATCACTGTTCGCGGGATCCATTTGGTAGCCCTTTCTGTCGCCGGCTGCGGGAGCGGAATCGGCGGCGGCCCGGAAGGGCCCGTAAAAAGCAGAGGCATATTTGGCGCTATAGGCCATGATGGCCACATGAGGATAATCGTTTTCGTCCAAACATTTTCTGATGGCCTGCACATAGCCGTCCATCATGTTGGAGGGAGCGACGATGTCTGCCCCCGCCCGGGCATGAGAAAGAGCTACCTTGGCCATGAACGGCAGGGTGGCGTCGTTGTTCACCGTGCAATTTTCCAACACACCGCAGTGACCGTGGTCTGTATATTCGCACAGGCACACGTCGGTGATGAGCACCAACTCCGGGTACTGTTGTTTGATCAGGCGGCAGGCCTGCTGCACCGGCTCGTTATCGTCCCAGCCGGAAGATCCCACCGCATCTTTATAAGAAGGGAGCCCGAAGAGCAGCACCGCCGGTATGCCCAGCTTCACCGCTTCTCCCACCGGTTCCAGCACTCGGTCCACCGACCAATGATAGTTGCCGGGCAGAGAAGAGATCTCGTTTTTGATATTGCTGCCGGGCACCACGAAGAGAGGGTAGATAAGATCTTTTACCGACAGACTCGTCTCTCTGATCATCGCCCGCAGATTTTCGCCGGCCCGGGTACGCCGAGGCCGATAGATGGGAAAGCCCATGTTCATTCCTCCTCTTTGTTTTTTTCTTGAGCTATATAAGTGTTGATAGCCTCGACGAGGCCGTCGACGGTATAAATTTTTGCCACAATCTTTGCTTCAAAGCCCGCTTCTTTTAAAGCAGCGGCGGTCACAGGACCGATGGCGGCCAACACTGCTTTTTGCAACAAAGAACGCTTCGGCCCCAAAAGTTTTAACAAATTGCGAACAGTAGAAGAACTGGTAAAGGTCACCACCGGCCTCTTCGTCTCTTGCAAAGCGGTCAGCACTTCGTCTGCAGAGCTTTCATTCATTACCGTTTCGTAAGCGGGGATAACGTCTACCTCTGCTCCTTGCGCCGCTAAGAGCCGGGGCAAGACCTCGCGAGCTTCTTTCGCCCGCGGCAAGAGTATCTTCGAGCCGGGGCCCACGCAAGGAGCGATGGCTTCGGCCAATCCTTCTGCCCGAAATGAGGCAGGCAGGGCATCGACTGCTATGCCATGCTCGTTTAATGCGGCGGCTGTGGCACTGCCGATGGCACCGATCTTACACGGGGCGAGAGCCCTTGTGTCTTTACCGGCCAGCTTCAGCCGCCGGAAAAAATATTTCACGCCGTTGACGCTGGTGAAAAGGAGCCACTCATATTCTTTTAAAGAAGCGATGGCTCGATCTAAGGGGCCGTAGTCTTTGACAGGCACCGTTTTGATGGCGGGAGCCTCCACTGCTTTAGCCCCCAGTTCCAGCAGACGACGGCTCAAAGTGCCGGCCTGACTTCCGGCCCTGGTCACGATGATCGTCTGCCCCCACAGAGGTTTATTATCGAACCAACGCAGCTTATCTCTCAAGCGTACCACTTCTCCCACGAGGAAGATGGCCGGAGGTTCGATGCCGTATTTTTTCACCGTTGCCGCAGCCTCGGCCAATGTCGTCACCCAAGTCTGCTGCTCCGGGTGTGTGCCCCAGCGGATGATGGCTGCGGGGCAGGTGGCGGCGCGGCCGTTTTTCATCAATTGTGCGCTGATCTTTTCGATATTTTCTACGCCCATCAAAAAAACGAGGGTGTCTGTCGCTGTGGCCAATTTCTCCCATTTGACGGAAGAAGTTTCTTTCGCGGGATCTTCGTGACCGGTGATCACTGCAAAAGAGGCCGCAACTTTTCTGTGAGTGACGGGTATGCCCGCATAAGCCGCCACGGCGATAGCCGAAGTGATGCCGGGGACGAATTCAAAAGAGATATCTGCTTCAGCCAAAGCGAGAGCTTCTTCTCCCCCTCTGCCGAAGACCAGAGGATCGCCGCCTTTTAAGCGGGCCACCTGCAGTCCTTCTTGCGCCAAAGTCACCAAAAGTTCGTTGATATCTTCCTGCCGCATGGTGTGTTTTGAACTGGCTTTGCCCACGTAAACGAAGCGGGCATCGGGCCGGCAGTGATGCAAGATGCCGGGCTCGGCCAAACGATCGTACACCACTGCGTCTGCCAGTGCCAAACATTCTTTGGCCCGCAGAGTGAGAAGACCCGGGTCTCCCGGTCCCGCCCCGATCAAATAAACTTTTCCCTCTGCTTTCTTCATACATATGCTCCTCTGAACAGTATTTACCCGATCGGCATGAGCTTTTTTTAAAGAGCCGCCTTTTGCGAAAAGCTTTTCTTTGCTCGCTCTTAAAGAAGACCCGTTTCCCGCAAAATATCGCGGCCGCCGGCACTTAGCATTTCTTCCGCCAATTTTTCGGCCAATTCTTTTCCGCAAAGAGCTGCTCCTTCGGTCTTGCGCTTGATCGCTTTTTTGCCGTCCAATGATGCGATCAACGCCGTCAAAATTATTTTTTCGCCTATCAAAGAGGCATGAACACCAACGGGCACTTGACAGCCTCCGCCGATAAGGGCGAGGAAGGCCCGCTCGGCCGCCGTGGCCAGAGCCGTCTTTTCATCGTGAAGCGCAGCTAAAAGTTCTAAAGTTTCTTCATCGGCTGCGCGACATTCTGCCGCCAAAGCTCCCTGCCCCACGGCCGGCAGCATGAGGTCATAGGGCAGTATCTCTTTGATCTTTTTTTCGTAGCCTAAACGCTGTAGCCCCGCCGCCGCCAAAATGAGGGCGTCGAGATGACCGTCGCTCACTTTTTGCAGACGGGTATCCACATTGCCCCGCACATCCACCACGTTAAGGTCCGGCCTCAGGGCCAGCAATTGCGCCCGGCGGCGCAGACTGGAAGTACCCACCTTCGCCCCGAAAGGCAAAGCTTTGAGGCTTGCATATTTTTCACTGACCAAAGCGTCTTTTGTCTCTGCTCTTTGAGTGACGGCCCCTATAATGAGGCCCGCAGGCAACACTGTGGGCAGATCTTTCAAACTGTGGACCGCTATGTCGATGCTGCCGTCCAAAAGCGCCCGCTCCAATTCTTTGGTGAAGAGCCCTTTGCCTCCTATCTTGGCCAAAGGAGCGTCCAACACTTTGTCTCCCTTGGTCACGATCTTTACGAGCTCTATCTCCAGTTCAGGATGAGATTTTTTCAAACGATCCGCCACATGCAAGCTCTGCCACAGAGCCAGCTTGCTTTGTCTAGTCCCAATTTTCAATACGGTCTTCATCGCCGAACTCCTCGCCCTCCGCTTCCAGCTGGAAAATGCGGCTCAGCCACATTTTGTACTCTTCTTCTTCGCCCGTGCCGGCCACGGCGTTGAGGGCCTTCATGGGCTCCCGCAAAATTTTATGCTCCAGCCGCTTGCTGAACTGCTCGATGAGCCGCCGCTCTTCTTCTGTCAGACCGGGCATTTTGCCGAAAGCTTTTTTCAAAAGGTGCTGACGGAAAAAGTTCATCTTGTCGTGGAGCCGCACCATCACCGGCCGCACCGTATAATAGCGCAGCCTTTCTTTCAAAGCGGTTATCTCTTCTTCGATCAGCTTCTCGGCGGCTGCGGCCTCCCCGGCCCGCAACTGTCTGTTGTTGTCCACCACGTTTTCCAGATCGTCGATATTGTAAACGGTGACCCCTTCCATTTCGTCCAAACGGGGATCGACGTCTCGGGGCACGGCGATGTCGATGAGCACCAGCGGCCGTCCCCGACGGGCCGGCAGCAGCGGTCCCAGCTTTTCTGCCGTGAGCACGTAATGAGGAGCGCCGGTGGACGTGATGATGATGTCGGCCTCGGTGGCCTGAGCGAAAAGTTCCCGATAGGGTATGGCCTGCCCGCCGAATTTTTGCGCCAGTTCTTTGGCATGATCGAAATTGCGGTTGCTGACGATGATGCTGCGGGCTCCTTTATCGATGAGATGACGGGCGGTGAGCTCGCTGACGGTGCCGGCTCCCACCACCAAGATGCGGGCCTTGCTGAGCTCTCCCAAAATTTTTATGGCCAGATCTACCGCCGCCGAAGAGACCGAAACGCTGTTATAGGCAATCTTGGTCTCGGTGCGCACTCTCTTGCCTACGGCGATGGCTCTGTTCAAAAGCGTGTTGAGGATGACGCCGGTATGTCCTCCTTCCCGGGCGGTACGATAAGCCCCTTTCAATTGATTGAGGATCTGCCCCTCGCCGATGATGAGAGAGTCCAAGCTGGCCGCCACTTTGAAAATGTGGCGCACGCATTGAGTGCCGGACAAATTATAAAAGCAGGCCGGATCGAAATCGGGGCCGGCCTGTCTGTGTACTGCTTCTTTCAAAAGAGGCAGAGCCGTCTCCGGATCGTCCAACACTGCGTAAAATTCGGTGCGGTTGCAGGTGGCAAGCAACAAAGCCTCGCTGACTCCGTCCAAATTGGAAAGTTCTTCCAAGGCCGCAGGCAGCTGTTCTTTGCCGAAGCTGAAGCGCTCCCGCACTTCTACCGGAGCCGTTTTATGGTTGAGACCGATAACGATCAATTTCATTTGCGATCAGCTCCTTTGCCTGCTGCTCTTGCCCCTTGAGCACCATGTCGATAAATTTTTCATTCAAGATGCGCCGCCAAAAAAGCTGCCGCTTTGCAAAGACCGGTTCTTTCTTGTGCAGGCGTTGCCTTTCTTCGAGCAAAAATTTTTCCGAGTCGACGAAGTGTTTTTTTAAAATCTCGCCTAAATAATCTCTTAACAGTCTGCTGAAGGCGGCGAAACCGCTGGTGACGGCTAGGTGTAAGTCGCCTTCTTGCCAATGAGCGGGAACTGTGAAGTTACCTTTTTCCGGCCGGCTCACGTTGTTGCACAAAAAAGGAGCGGCGGCGGCGATAGCATCGTTCAATTCTTCATCGTCGGTGGCCGCCACCGTCAAGAAGGCTCCCTTCAGCAAAGAGGGCTCAAAAGAGCAGCGGCAAAGGCTGCACTGCCCCGGCCAAGCTGCCGCCGCAGCCTCCAAAGCGGGGCAAAAATTTAAAGCCGCCACCCGCACCCGCGCCCCGGCCTCGCAGAGGCTCCGCAATTTGCGGGCCGCCACCGGGCCGCCGCCTACGATGAGGCAATCTTTGCCGCCGATATTCAATATAACGGGATAATCGAAGCCTGCTGTCAATAGCATCACCTCGCGGCGCCGAAGCCGCCGCTCTTTTTTCCGACGAAAAATATTTTATCATATCCGCCGTTATATTACCAGTCTTCGGCCTTCGCCCAAAGCTGCAAGTTGCAAAGCTCGCAGACGAAGAATTTTTCTAAGAGCGAGAGAGCCGCCGCGCCTTTGCTTTTTTCTTGCGCCTGCTCGCCAAAAAGAAAAGACAAAAGCAAAGAGACAGCCCTTTTGAGCTGTCTCTTGATGTCAAAATATTTTTGACTTAGCGCCTTACATGCATTCTTTGATGGCCTGAGCCATGCGCGACACACCTTCTGCGATCCTGTCGTCGGGCATGTTGGAGAAATTGATGCGCATGCTGCGGTCCGTCTTGTCGTTGGGATAGAAAGCATCGCCGATAACGCCGGCCACCTTCTTCTCGATGCACTTGTTGAAAACTTTCAGAGCGCTGACGCCTTCGGGGAAGGTGAGCCACAAGAAGAGGCCGCCTTGGGGATGGGTCCATTCGCAACCGGCGGGGAATTTTGCGGCCATCTCTTTTAAGATGAGGTCGCGGCGGTGACGATAAAGAGCCACGATGTCTTTCACGTGGGCGTCGAGGTCGCAGCTTTCCATGTAGGCATCGGCCACGCCTTGGTCGAAGTTAGAGGTGTGCAGGTCGGCGCTTTGTTTGATCTGCACGAACTTCTCGATGACCTTATGCTCGGCGGCCACCCAACCCAAACGCAGGCCCGGGCAGAAGATCTTGGAGAAAGTGCCCAAGAACATCACCAGACCTTTGGTGTCCAGAGATTTTAAAGAAGGAAGGATCTCTCCTTCGTAGCGCAGTTCACCGTAGGGATTATCTTCCAACACCGGCAGATCGTACTTGTTCACCACTTCCATGAAAGCACGGCGGCGTTCCATGGGCCAGGTGCGGCCGGTGGGGTTTTGAAAATCGGGGATGACGTAGATCATCTTGCAGCGGGGAGTGGCGGCCAAAATTTTGTCCAGCTCCTCGGGGATGAGACCGTCGTTATCGGTGGGCACTTCCACGAAGCGGGGCTCGTAAGCATTGAACGCGTTCAAAGCGCCCAAATAAGACGGGCTCTCGCACAGCACCACATCGCCGGGGTCCAAAAACAATTTGCCGGCGAAGTCCAAGCATTGCTGAGAACCGGTGGTGATGAGGATGTCGTCTTTATCGACCACGGTGTTATATTTATCGGCCATCCGCTGCGCGATCTTCGCCCGCAAAGCAGGCCGGCCTTCGGTGGTGGCATATTGCAAAAGCTGCCGCCCCTCTTTCAGCACCAAGTCGTGAGACACTTGAGCGATCTCTTGTACGGGAAAAAGTTCCGGAGCAGGCAGGCCGCCGGCAAAGGAGATGATATCCGGCTGAGCGGTCAGCTTCAATAATTCTCTGATCTCGGAAGCCTTCATCCGCTCCATACGTTTTGCAAATTTCATGATGTAGCTTAGCCCCCCATCTGTAAATAAATAACGGTCCTTGCCGTTTATGAGATTAATTTTAACACTTTGCATCTCATTGAACAAGGGGCAAAGAGCGGGGGCAGCAAAAATTTCTCTTTTCTTAAGAAGCTGTGTTATAATGAAAAAAGAGTGAGCCTTGCGCCGCGGCCTTATTTCTTTGAAATTTTTTCGCCGATGAGGGAGCGCGGAGCTTTTGCGAAAAAATTTTTAAGCGCAGCTCGCTTCCTTTTATATTTTCGCTTTTGCTTTTGTCGTTGTATCTCTGGCTTCTACCGTTTGCGTTTTAGTTTTTGAGCTCGACGTTTTAGCTTCTACCGTTTTAGTTTTAGCTTTTGCTTTTGGAGGTCGCTGATGCAGTTCTGCCGCTTCGCCCTGCTTTTTTCTCTTGTTATAAATATTTTTCTTCTGCCTCTGGGCGAAGTTGCCGCCGCTCCCCCCATGGCCGAGGCCGCCGTCGAATATTACGACAGCTTCGACAACGCCGCCGCTCCCGATTGGGACGCCTATCTGGCAGCTCAGCCCCGTTACTATCGTTTCAAAGAAAAGGGAAGGAGCGGCCTCTTAGATGCCAAAGGCAACGTCGTTCTGCCTCCCGTGTATAAGGAAGTGACCGGCGTCTATGCCGGCGTTTTCATCGTCAAAAACGGCGACTACGGCCTGGCCGCCCCCGGGGGCAAGGCTCTCACCGACCTGCATTTCGACGAATTGTATTACGATCTTGCCGAAAAAGCCTTCGTGGGCGAAAGAGGAGGCAAAGCTTTTTTAGTGGATAAAAAAGGCCGAGTCCTCTCGGCTTTTTCGGCGGAGGAAGAAGAGGCCGACCCCCGCGAAAAGCAAAAATATCCCAAGGGAGCTTATTATCCTTTAGCAAACGGCGGCCGCGTCCTTTTGGAAAAGGGGAAATTCACCGTTTTATCCGCCGCCGGCAAAAAAGTGAAGACTTATAAGGGTCTCTCTTTGGAAAAAGGCCGGCAAAAAGGTTTCATGTTGTCGCAAAAAGAAAAGTTCCTCTTTTTCGACGATGCTATGCAAAAGCTCAACGAAGTGGAAGCTCTCTCTTGTCAACAACTCCCCAACGGTGTCTATGAGATCGAGCGAAAGGTCAGCGGCCTTTCCATCCCCGGCCTGGCCAAGACCGTTCTCTCTTTCGGGCTTGATCATATGGGCGGCTTGGCCGACCGTTGGTTCAACCCCGGCAAGAAACACAACAAACGCACCGTTTATAAAAGAGGTTACGTGAGCCCCGAGGGCAAAGAATATGTGCCCACCAAGTTCGACTACCTCGGTTCTTTCTACAACGGCCGGGCTTTGGTGGCCGACGGCAGCAAATTCGGCTACGCCAACGAACGAGGCGGCTTTGATGTGCCGGTGGCTTTTAGCGACATCAGCTGCTTCTCTCTTTACGAGCCCGACACTCTTTTGGTGAAGAGCGCTGGAGCCGTCGCCTATTATCAGCTGGGCAGAGGCGTCTTCGTCGGCGGGTTCAAAGAGGGCCGCTCTTTCGTGAACGGGTTGGCCGCCGCCAAAGCAACTGAAGGCTGGGGCTACATCGATAAGAGCGGCACCTGCCGGGTGCCCTTTCGTTACGAAAAAGCCACGCCTTTTTACGGAGCAGCGGCTCTGGTGCGTTATCGGGGCCGTTATCAGCTCATCGATCGGCAGGGCAGATTGTTGAAAGACTTGCCCGCTGTAGAAGAAGCCACTTCTTTAAGAGGAGGCAGCGCCGCCGTGAAGATAGGCGGCAAGTGGGGCCTTTTGCAAGAAGACGGCTCTCTTTTGCTCCCCGCCGTTTATAACAAACTGGACTTATTCTGCGAGCCCCAAAGTGCGCGGGGCCTGTGGTGAAAGGAGAACACCTATCATGACCATGACCGAAGCAGCGGCGCTGGCCCTTTTAAAAGAAGAAGGCCTCCCCACAGAAGGAATGAAACTGCGTCCCCTCCCCGGCGGCTTTGCCGCTTTGGTGAAGGGGCCCGAGCCCGAACTGGCAGTGCTCACTCAGGGGCAGCAGACCTTCGATAAACTTTGGGCCGGCGGCTCGTCGAAAAAGAAAGGGCTGAGGCGCTTGCCGCTCAACTCCAACAACGCGGCTTTGGTGCGCCGCTTTGTGCCCGGCTGCGCCCCCAAAGCTTTGGGCCCGGAGGGCACTGCCTTAGGCTTTACAGATCTTTTAGGCTGCGACCTTTCTCCCGCTGCCGCTCTTTTGGCCGAAGCAAAAGACCTGCAGCCTTTTTGGGTGGATGTTAAAGCCGAAGACTGCGCCGCTTGGGACACTACCCTCATCGCCGCCGCCGACAGAGCCACTTGGGGCGCTCTGGCCGCCGCCGACGGAAAAAGTTACGGGGCCGCCGTGGTGGTGGACAAAGAAGAAGACTTGGTGAAGGCGCTCCTTTACGGCTACAGCAGCATAGGCTTCGATCTTAAAGGAGAGGTAGACCTCGGCGTGGCAGAACTCAGCGCTGCCGAAACGAACGAACGCTATGAAAAATTGCCGGAACTTTTCAGATCCGCCCTGACCGCTTCCTATCTTCAGTCGGAATTCGATGCGGAAGGTTTTAAGCTGCGCTATGAAGAAAACGAATTGAAGCGCATCATCTTGGGCTACGGCCGGGCCCTCATGCACAGCCAATATATATACGAGACCTATTTGCAAGGTTCTCCCTGGCCCTTAGATTATGAAGCGGACTTTTCAAAAGTGCCCCTCAGCCCCGCCGCTCACTATCTTCTCGCCAAAGAGTGGGAGAGAAACAGCGTGAAAGTAACTTGCCTCACTCTCGACGCCGCTCGCTTTGAGTCTTGCCCCGACGTTTTAGAGGCTCACTGCCGCATCGCCGCCTTCTTCGGCCATCGCTTGGGCCTTTTGCACGCCGACACGGCTCTGGCCGATCCCAAAAAAGTGCGCTCGCTTTTAAAAGAAAAAGTGCATTTCAAATTGTCGAGCCTGATCTTTAAAGCCGTTTTAAAAACGATGGAAGAAAAAGAGCCCGCCCTTGCGGAAAAAATTTGCCGCGCTTTGAGTGACGGCTCTGAAAAAACCGTCGCAGATCTTTCACCTTCTGCCATAAAAGAGCACGAAAAAATTTTGGGCGCTCAAAGCGAAATGAAAGCGGCTCTAAAAAATTTCGCCGCTCAAAACAAAGAGGCCTGCGCCGCCATGCTGGGTGAGCTCACGGCTTCCTTCGTCAAAAAATTATGATCGGCAAAAAAGGTGTTGACAAAGGCCGCGCCCAACAATTATAATGGTCTTAATTTCACAGAGCCCTTAAAAAGTGATGATTGGGACCAAAGCTGAACAGGCTGCCTCAAGAGAGCCGGTGTTGGGTGCGAACCGGCGGAGCGGTTCGGCCGTTATATCCCCCATGAACTCGCCAGCGAAAGCCCGAAGGTCAGTAGACTGGTGCGCAGCGGCGGCGTTAAAGCCGAGCCGGTTGATGGACCGGTGCGAAAGTGATAAATTAGGGTGGTACCGCGTATTTATACGCCCCTGTCGATACAGGGGCGTTTTCTATTACCGCCCGCTCATAAAAAATCGTTGGAGGCTTCTCATGTTCGAAAAAGTTTTGCTGACCGGAAAAAATGAAGAGACTTTGCTGCCTCGCGTGCTGCGTGTCCTCTCCAAACAAGGAGCACAGGTGCGCACGCTGCACATGGACTGCCGGGGCGCCGACCTCTCTTTGGAAATAGAATTGGAAGGCGCAGCCGCCGCCCAAGTGGCCAAATTGTTGGAGAAACAAGTCTCCGTTCTTTCCGTGGAGACCGTAGCCTAAGGAGGCGTCTATGAAGTTGAAAGGCTCCCAAGCCATCGTAAAATTGCTGCAGGAGCAGGGCGTCGATACTATCTTCGGCTATCCGGGCGGTCAGGTCATCCCTCTCTATGATGCTCTTTACGATTCTCCTTTACGCAATGTGCTCACCGCTCACGAGCAAGGCGCCGTTCACGCTGCGGACGGTTATGCCCGCTCCAGCGGCAAGACCGGCGTAGTGGTCGTGACTTCCGGCCCCGGGGCCACCAACATCGTCACCGGTCTGGCCACCGCTTATTTGGATTCCGTGCCCTTGGTCGCTCTCACCGGTCAGGTGGGCGTAGGCATGTTGGGCCGCGATTCTTTTCAGGAGATAGACATCGTAGGCGTCACTTTGCCCGTCACCAAATACAACGTGATGGTGAGAAGCGGGGCGGGGCTGCTGCCCAGTTTAAGGCGAGCCTTCGCCATCGCTCGTCAAGGTCGGCCCGGCCCGGTGCTGGTGGACATCCCCAGCAACATTCAAAACGAAGAGATCGAATGGACGGAGCCCGAAGTGGAATATCTGGCCGATATCCCGAAGGCTCTGCCCGAATTTATCAAAGAGGCGGCCGCTACTTTGAACAGTGCAGAGCGTCCCGTACTTTTGGTGGGAGGCGGCGCCGTCAACAGCGATGCTCAGGCCGAATTGCTCGAATTGGCGAAAAGAGCCGATCTGGCGGTGGTGAATTCTTTGATGGGCATGGGCGTCTTCCCCGAGTCCGACCCTCGTTGCCTCGGCCTCACCGGCATGCACGGCCACATCGCTTCTAATTTGGCTGTGGCCAATGCAGACGTGCTCATCGTGGCCGGCAGTCGTTTCAGCGATAGGGTCACCGGCGACCGCAATCGTTATGTCGGCCAAAAGACCATCATCCAAATAGACATCGACCCCACCGAGATCGATAAAAACGTGGCGGTGGCCGTGCCCTTGATGGGCGATATCAAAGAGACCGTTGCCGCCCTGCTGCCTCTTATCGAAGAAAAGAAACATCCCGCTTGGTGGGAGCAGATCAAAAAATGGGACGCCACCGAGGACCGCTCCCTGCTCGCCGACGGTCGCCTCACCGCTCCCTGGCTGATGCGGGAGCTGACGACCACCCTTGCGGCGGAGGAGCCCATCTATGTTACCGACGTGGGCCAAAACCAAATGTGGGCGGCCCAGCATCTGGTGATCGATGCTCCTCGCCATCACCTCACCAGCGGCGGCTGCGGCACCATGGGCTTCGGCCTGCCCGGCGCTCTGGGGGCTGCCTTTGCCAGACCCGAAGCCCGCATAGTGGTGATCAGCGGCGACGGCGGCTTCAAAATGACAGGCATGGAGCTTTACACGGCGGTCCGGGAAAAAAGAAAACTGATCTGCGTCGTGGTCAACAATTCCTGCTTGGGCATGGTGCGTCAGTGGCAGCAGCTTTTCTACGATGCCCGCTATTCCAACACTCTTTTGACAGAGTTCGACTTCGCCGCTTTTGCCTCCAGCTGCGGCGCCGCCGGCAAAAGAGTTACCGATCGGGCCGGTTTCACCGCCGCTTTGGCCGAGGCCCGCGCCTCTGAGGTGCCCTTCGTCATCGATGCCTGCATCGCTCAAGACGATCTGGTGGAGCCCATGGTAGCACCCGGCGCCGTTTTGAACGATTTTGTGAACAAAAACATCCGCTGAATTTTTCTTCTTTTGTTTCTTCTTGTTATCTTTGGCTTCGGCCATGATAAATAAAAATTTTATAAACGAGGTGTAAAAATGGCTGTACAAATGTACTATAACGAGGATGCCAATCTGGATCTTTTGAAGGGCAAAAAGATCGCCGTCATCGGCTACGGCTCTCAAGGCCACGCTCATGCCCTGAACCTGAAAGACAGCGGCTGCGACGTAGTGGTGGGTCTTTATGAAGGCTCCAAGTCCGTCGAGAAGGCCCAAAAGGCCGGGCTCACCGTGCTGCCCACCGCCGAGGCTGCCAAAGTTGCCGACATCATCATGATGCTGATCCCCGACGAGAAGCAGGCTGCCACCTATAAGAAGGACATCGCTCCCAATCTTTCTGCCGGCAAAGCCCTGGCCTTCGCTCACGGCTTCAACATCCACTTCGGCCAGATCGTTCCTCCCGCCGACGTAGACGTGTTCATGGTAGCGCCCAAGGGACCCGGTCATCTGGTACGCCGCACTTATGTGGAAGGCAGCGGCGTTCCCGTTTTGGTCACCGCTTATCAAGATTACACCGGCAAAGCTCATGACCTGGCCCTGGCCTACGCCAAAGGCATCGGCGGCACCAGAGCCGGCGCTTTGGAGACTACTTTCAGAGAAGAGACCGAGACCGACCTCTTCGGCGAGCAGTGCGTTTTGTGCGGCGGCATCACCGCCCTCATCACCGCCGGTTATGAAGTTTTGACCGAAGCCGGTTACGAGCCCGAATCTGCCTTCTTCGAATGCATGCACGAGATGAAGCTCATCGTCGACCTGATGTATGAAGGCGGCATGGGCAAGATGCGCCACTCTATCAGCGACACTGCCGAGTTCGGCGACTACACCACCGGCTCCCGCATCATCACCGCCGAGACCAAGGCTGCCATGCGCCAAGTCCTCGCCGAGATCCAAGACGGCACCTTCGCCAAGAAGTGGATCCTGGAGAATCAGGCCGGCCGTCCTCAGTTCAACGCCATGCGTCGTCGGGCCGCCGCTCATCCCATCGAGAAAGTGGGCGCTCGTCTGCGCAGCTTGATGTCCTTCTTGAAAAAATAAAAGAAGAAAGCTGCAAAGTTTAAGGGAGGTGGCCTTATGGCCGACACTCTGATCCTCTACTATTCTTGTCAAGGCCACACCGAGAGAGTGGCGCAGCTCTTGCATAAATTGGTGGGCGGCGACCTCTTGGCCGTGCATCTCAAAGAGGAGTACACGCCCTTGGCTGCCTACACCAAAGGTCTTTATCACATCAAGAAGGGCCTCTGCCCTCCTCTGCAGCAAGATGTGGATATCAGCGGCTACGACACCGTCTACTTGGGCAGCCCGGTGTGGTATTGGACTCTCACTCCCCCCATCGCCTGGCTCTTGAAAGAGAAAGATTGGCAGGGCAAGACCATCTGTCCTTTCACCACCAACGGCAAAAGGAACGGCGACTGCTTCGAAAAGACAGCACGTTTGGCCCGCGGTGCAAAAGTCGAAGAGGGCTGTGCCATCTCCATGGTGAAGCAAAAAGCGGACAGCATCATCCTTTATGAATTGAAGCGCTGGCTGGCCTCTTTGAACTAGGTCCGCTCATTTTTAAAGAGGAGCGTTTTCGGCAGTCGACAAAAAATTAAAGAGCCGCGGCTCTGTGTCTTCGGGCAACGGGCTGCGGCTCTTCTTTTTTCCGTCGAACTTTTTAAAAGGAGCTTTCTTTTTTTGCCGAGCACTTCAAGACGCTTGCCGCTCTTTAAGTGAGCGCCGTTTTTTCTCGAGCTTTGCTCTTTTTGCCGAGTTTTTACAAGGAGCTTTCTCTTAAGTTTCTCCTTGAGCGCTTCCTCCTTTAGTTGTAAAATTTTCTCGGCCATTGTTTCAGACTCCTTTCGAATGTGTTGTGCCGATCTCATTCTGCCGGAGCCCGGGAACTGTGTCCTATATTATTTTGCGCATGATCGTACCCTATCATCTTGAAGTGTGCGTCGTAAGTGAGCACCGTTTTTTCTTGAGCGTTGCTCTTTTTGCCGAGTTTTTACACGAGCTCTTCTTTTTTCATGACCCATTTTTCTTTACTTAAATCTTTTAAACGGCTATAATAGGCTCAAGACTCTGCGCCGGCTCGACAGAGCTTTGCGCAAAATTTTCGGGAGCAGACATGTTAAGCACGGACCTCGTCCCCTCCCGCACCGCTTGCTTTTGGCAGGGCGTGCGGGACGGGCTGCCCATAGCCATAGGTTATTTCGCCGTGGCCTTCACCTTCGGCATCGCCTCCAAGCCTTTCGGCCTCGATGCTCTGCAGGCCGCCTTTATGAGCTTCACCAACATGACCAGCGCCGGCCAGTTCGCCGCTTTGGGCATCATCGGCAGCGGCGGCAGCCTGGTGGAGATGGCCCTCACCCAATTGATCATCAATCTGCGCTATTGTTTGATGAGCTGCGCCGTCAGCCAGCATCTGCCCGACGGCCTGCCCTATTATCATCGTTTTTTGATGGCCTATGTGGTCACCGATGAGATCTTCGGCGTTTCCATCCGGCAAAAGCTCATCTGGCCCTGCTACATTTACGGCATGCTGGCAGTGACCGTCCCCGGCTGGACCTGCGGCACAGCTTTAGGCGTGCTCACCGGCAAGGTGCTGCCTTTGCGCCTCATCAGCGCCCTCAGCGTCGCCCTCTACAGCATGTTCATCGCCGTCATCGTCCCCGCCGCCAAAGACAGCAAAGTGCTGGCCTGCCTCATCCCCTTGGCCATGCTCGTCAGCTCGGCCTTCAACCTGCTGCCTGTGCTGAGAGACATTTCTTACGGCAGCCGCATCATCATCCTCACGGTGAGCCTCAGCCTCGCCGCCGCTTATTTCTTCCCCGTGCATGAAGAAGAGGAGGAGCAATGACGGAGCACAGCCCCTACACTTATATCATCGTCATGGCGGCGGTCACCTATTTGATCAGGGTGCTGCCCCTCACTCTCATCCGCAGCCGCATCAAACAGCCGCTGCTGCGTTCTTTTCTCTTTTACGTGCCCTATGTGACTTTGGCGGTGATGACTTTCCCCGCCATCCTCTCCGCCACCGGCTCCGTCGCTTCGGCCGCCTTGGGCTTTTTATGCGCCGTCTTCTGCGCCTATCGAGGCCGCAGCTTGGTGCAGGTGGCCGCCGTCAGCTGCGCCGTGGTCTTCATCGCCGAGCTTTTCATCTGAAAGGCAGAGCTTTGGCCTCCGGACTTTTTTGCAAAGTTCGCTCGCCTTCGACCCCCTCCCTTTTTGCGAAAGCCTAAAGATAACACGCCCGCCTTCGTAAAAACGAACTTGTTTTCGGGTCTATCGGAGCAAAAGACGCTATTGCTTTTTAAAACAGGCAAAATTTTACGGCCCTGCTCTTCATGAACGAGGAGCGGGGCCGTTGATCTTTTGCGATGCAAGATCGATATGTTGAAAATTTCGCGCTGCTGTTTACTTTTCGCCGGTTGTTTTTGCTTCGAGCTTTTTTTCTTTCCTCTGTGCGGCCACCCTGTTGAAAAGGATGTACAGCACGTCTGCCGACTCGTCGGCGAATTTGTAGATGACGTCGCCTTTTGCGGTGCGGAAGGTGATGACGGTGCCGCCGTCGAAATCGGCGCCGGTGACGTCGTCCAACTCGGTGCTCACCGCCGTTTTATCGGTGATGTAGAGCAGCCTTTGATCGGTGAGGAAGAAAAAGCCCAGGCTCACCACCACCACCGCTTCTTCCTGCAGCTTGGGGTGCTGCAGTTTTTCGCCGGCAAAGGTCACCGTCTCGTCGATGGCGAAGCGGCGGGTCACTTCCAATAGATTGTCCTCCCGCTCCACTGTCTTGCGCTGGCAGGCACCGGCGTTCACATAGCAGCGGCACACCTCTCCCTCCCGCAGGGACAGCACCACGTCCATCGTGCCCAGCTCTTCGTTCTCGGCGCACCACAGCTCGCGAAAATGATCCAAGGCATTTTGGATGTTGCTGCGAAATTCGAAGGGGATGTCCAAAAGGCGGCACTTTTCCCGCAGCGCTTCTTCTTCGGCGGGAGAAAAACGGCGCACCTTGCTCATCTCAGTAAAGAGCTCGTTGAAATATTCGCCGAAAACTTGCTTGCGCACCGCCAAGCCTTCTTCGTAATCGTAGGCGAAGAGGCGGTTTATCCCGGCGATGTCCAAGGGCTCCGTCCCCGCCAAAAGGCCGCGGCAGCGGCAGCGATAAGCTTCTATCTTGGCGCCTCTGTCGGCCATCTTCACCAGCACGGGGGGAAGATCCAGCGCCTCTGCCAAATGGGCCGCCTCTTTGAAGGCGGCGTCGTCTTTTTGCAGCGCTTTTTTATAAGCGGCCTCGGCGGCGACGCGGTAGAGGGCGCTGCGCTGTTGGTTGCTCTCTTCGTTCAGCTTCGCTCCCCACTTTTTGCACACTTTTTTCACGGTGGCGGCATCCACTTGCCCTGCGTTGTCCGCAGCGGCCAAAATATTTTCCAATTCTTTCCATGCGTTGCCGCTGGGCTTGCCGCCGAAGAGCCCGCCCAAAAAGCCGCTCTTCGCCAGTTCCTGTTTTTTATAGCCTTCCACTGCCTTCACCCCGTGTGAGTTTTTTTCTTTGCATATTCAAAATTATACCACGGCGGCGCCGCCTTTGTCTAACCGGCAAGAAAAAAGGACGCCCCTGCGGGCATCCTCATGAAAAAATTTTGCGAAAATTTTTCGCAAGACGGCTCTTTCTCTCTCTTTTGAGATCTCGGGAAAATGTCGCGGCCTTGCGGCTACCTCAGCGGCAGCTCCACCACTTTCAGCGCCACCTGCTGCTCTTGCTCCAAGGGAGAGCCGAAAAAGACTCCCTTGTCGATGATGCAGTCGCCGGCGTCTCTCCCTTCGGAAATTTTTATGTAGCGATCGTCCACCATGCAATTATGAGTGGGGTCGATGCCGATCCAATGACCTTTGGCGTAAATGTCCAGCCACGCATGAGTGGCCCCCTCGCCGATCATGAAGCCGGCCACGTAGCGGGCGGGGATGTCCGACTGGCGGCAGAGGGCGATCATGATGTGAGCGTAATCCTGACACACGCCCCGCCCTTGGTCGAGGGCCTGCTGGGCCGTGGTGGTGGTGTAGGTGGTGTTGGGAATGTAGGCAAAGCGGCGATAGAGCCTTTCGCACATGGCCAAGGCTTTCTGCACCGGATCGTGCAGGCCCAAGGCCGCGGCCAGATAGGGCTCGGTGCCCTTCAGCAGCGTGGTCTGGGGAGTGGAAAATTTGTACATGGGGTTCAAGGGGCCCATGTCCACGTTCTCGCTGTCGGTGATCGCCTCTCCCGTCACTTTGAAACCGAAGCGGCGATGGGGCTCTTCGATGTAGCCGAAACAGACGTCATTGCCGAAGGCATCGCAGGTCTTGGTGACGGCCGTATCGGGATCGATCTCCAAAAACAGTTCTTCGATCCTTTGATAACCGGTGTTCTTAGGCAGGCAGCGCAGAGAAAAACTGTGCCGCACCACGTCGTCGCTGAGCCGCAGCGTCATTTCGTAACGAAATCGGAGTTTGCGCAAAAAGATCAATCCTTAACTATATTGTTCAGCTGATCCAGATAAGGCATCAGGTCTTCGCCCCTCTTGAAGGCATCGCTGAAGATCTTGAAAGCCCGGGCATCGAACTCGCAATGACTGCGCTGCAGACGATAGACCATGCGATCGTAAGCCAGCCGCATCGCACGCTTATCATAATCTAAACGAATGTATAAGTCAAGCCTTTCGATGTAGCGGCCGCACTTCATGATGTTGCGCGACTCGCTGCTCTCCATCACGTCATCGATGCTGCCCCAAAAAGCGTAGAGGTTGTCCAGCACTTCCTGCAGTTTCAACAGACAGTTGGGCTCGACGGCCGCTCCTTCCATAACGTCCAAGGCCATCTCTATATAGCTGTGGGCGGTGGAGCTCAATTGATCCCGCAGCACCATGGCGTTGTCGCAGGCCCGCCGCAAATTGCTGTAGACGGAGTTGGGGTCGTCGGCATCGAAAAGATAGTTGACGTCGAAAACTTCTTTGCTGCCGTACACGTCGGGGATGGACAGCTTGGCGCACACTTCTTTATAGGCATCGGGATCTTTGTCGATCATGCTGTCGTAGCACTCCATGAAGATGGAGATGGTGGTGAAGGCTCGTTCGCTGTAGCGGCCCAGCCAGTAAAGGTGATTGGATTTTTCTAACGAGATAATACCCATGTGTCTTTAAAGCCTCCTCCTTGAGAAGAATTGACCACGAAGGAATCGGGATTGCGGGAGAAGCGGGTGAGGCCGCTGGGCCACACCTGAGTTTTTTCGCCGCTGAGGACGAAGGCCCTCAGGTCTGCCTTGCGCAGCACCTCCTTGCCGTCGTCCATCACAGGCAGGTCGATGAAGTCGATGATCTCCTGAGCGATGAAGCGGCGGGGCTGGGCATTGATGAGGGCTTTGAACTCTTCTTTCTTAACGCTGTCCAAATCGCGGCCGAAGAAGACGCCGTAGCCCCCGGCTTCGGAAACATCTTTGAACACCAATTCGTCGAAGTGGGCCAAAGCGTAGTTCCTGTCCTGCTTATAGTACATCAAATAAGTGGGGGCGTTGCGGGTGATGCTGTCTTCGCCCAAATAATATTTGATCATGGCGGGGACGAAGTAGTAGATGCCCTTGTCGTCGGCGATGCCGTTGCCGGGGCTGTTGATGAGGGCCACGTTGCCGGCCCGATAAGCGCTGATGAGGTTGGGCACGCCGATGACCGACTCGGGCAGGAAGGTGAGAGGATCCAGATATTCGTCGCTGATGCGCCGATAAATGGCGCCCACCCGCAGGGGTTTATCGATGGTCCGATAGAAGACCTGCGAATCTTCCACATAGAGATCGCTGGGCATGGCCAGCACGCTGTGGGTCATCTCCGCCAAATAGGCGTGTTCGAAGAAGGCGGCGTTGAAGCGGCCGGGGGTGAGGATGACGTTGATGCCCCCCGTGTTCACATAATTCATCATGGCCAGCAGCAAGTCGCCGTAGTTGCGGTTGTCGATGACGCTGTGCTTGCCGTAAGTGCGGGGCGCTGCCATGCGGCACAATTTGCGGGCGATGAGGGGATAAGACGCACCGGAGGGGATGCGCAGGTTATCTTCCAAAATGTACCAGTTGCCGTCCTTGGCCTGCACCAAGTCGATGCCGGCGATGTGGGCGTACACTTTTTGCGGCGGGGTGATGCCGAAGCATTGAGGCAGATAACCTTTGGACGAGAACACGAACTCTTCGGGGATCACCTTGTCTTTCAGGATCTTCTGCTCGTGGTAGATATCCTGCAAAAACAGGTTGAGAGCGGTGACCCTCTGGATCAGGCCCTTGCTCATGACGGCAAATTCTTCCGCGGTGATGACCCTGGGTATGGCATCGAAGGGGAAGAGCTGCTCGTGGAAGGTGTTGTTCTTGTAGATGCCGAACTTCACACCGTAGCGAGCCAGCAACTTGTTGATGTCGCCGGCATATTTTACCAGATCTTGCATGTCTTTCTTCTCCTTTCCTACTCTCTTTCTTTTTATCCGTCGCCCGCAGGCGCTAGCTTGTAAAAAAAGACAAAGGACCCCGACGGAACACCTTTGTCTGCTTCACTTCAATTGTAAACATCTTGTGAATTTTAGTCAATGATTTTTTCAGATTTTTCGCGGCCCTCGCGCCCCGCTGTGAGCAGCGGCGTTCTTTTGAAAAAACGTGCGGTGGTCGATGTCTTCACCTCTTGCCTTCTGTGATATAATTAGATGACGACGAAAGCGGAGGGAAGGCAGCATGTCTTTTTTTGATGAAGCGCCGGGCAGCAAGGTCAATTGGAAAATAAACCTGCCTGTTTTATGGCTGGGAGTGTTTTTGGCCTGCGCCAGTTTCAGCAGCTGCATTCCCTTTCTGCCCGTCTATTTGCTGACAGAGCTGAAGGTGGAGCAGGAACAGGTGCGTTTTTGGAGCGGCCTCGTTTACGCCGTCACTTTTTTGGGCGCGTCTCTGATGGCTCCCTATTGGGGCGCATTGGCCGACAGAGTGGGCCAGCGCAAGATGGCCATCCGCGCCGGCTTCGGCCTGGCCGTCACCTATTGGCTCACCGGCGTTTGTCAAAACGAATATCAACTTTTTGCCATAAGAGCTCTTTGCGGCCTCATCAGCGGCTTCGTTCCCGCCGCCATGAGCTTGGTGTCGTCCACTTTGCCTCAGGAGCGCATAGGCTGGGGCATGGGCCTGATGCAGACGGCCGCTGCCAGCGGCAGCATCACCGGTCCGCTTTTGGGCGGCTATCTCAGCAGTTGGTTCGGCATGCGCATGAGCTTCTTCGTGGGGGCCGTCTTTCTTTCGTTGGCCACGGTGCTGGTCATCTTTTTGGTCCGCGATGTGCCCATCGGCAGCGAAAAACGGCGGCAGGCCATGCATCTTTTTCACGACTTGGGCTTAGCTCTGCGCAACAAAGAGCTGGTCTACATCATGACCATGTTCTTTTTGATCCAAAGCTGCGTGATGATGGTGCAGCCTCTCATCACTCTTTACGTCGCCCAATTGATGGGCGCCATGAACGACGATGCGGTGAAGATGGCGGGGGTCATCTTCTCTTTGGCGGGCATCGCCGGCATCATCGCCGCGCCTTTCTGGGGGAAAAGAGGGCAGCGCTTCGGTTTCGTGCGCATCTTCTGTCTCGTATCTTTGGGCGCAGGCTTGGCGGATCTTTTTCAGGTGGCAGTCACCGACGTGTGGCAGTTCGCTGTTGTGCAATTCACCTACGGCCTCTTTTTGGCGGGAGCGGCGCCCAGCATCAACGCCAATGTCACCGTCATCACTACCAGGGAACAGCGGGGCAAGGCCTTCGGTCTTTTGACCGGCGCTCAGCAGATGGGCGGCGTGGCCGGCCCCCTCGTGGGCGGCTTCTTGGGCAATTGGGTGGAGACCCGCTTCGTCTTCGTCTTCATCAGCTGCATCCTCATGAGCTGCTCCGCTTATTCTTATTTCACCCGGGTGAAAGGGCGCCCGGCTCACCCCGAGGGTCTTGCCGGCAAAATTTGAGTGCCGCAGAATTTTTTAAAGAAGAGCCTGAGAGACCGCCTAAAAATATAAAAGACCTTGCTTCAAACTTTTGCGTTTTAAAAAGCAAGGTCTTATTTTTTTGCAAAACTTTTATTTTTTCGGCTCTTTGGAAAACACCCAAGCTTTAAAAAGAGAAGTCTTCAGCAAAAAGCGGGAACATTCAAGAGAGGGCCCTTCAGCGAAAAACCTAGAGGCCGGCTTGTTCGATGCCGCTGAAAAGGTAGCCCATGTGCAAAGTGCTGTTGATGAGCACAGCTCTCCACACGCCGTCGTTATTTTCCAAAACATTGATGCAGGTGTTGTCTTGCTTCACCTGCCAAAAATGCTCCTGCCCCATGCCCATGAGGTCGCAGATGACGGCTTTGTTCACCGCATCGTGGGCGGCGACCAAAACGGTCTTGCCGTCGTATTTGCGGGCATAGTCTTCGAAGGCGGCCCGCACCCGGCGGCGCACGTCTTCTAAATTTTCACCGCCGGGCATTTGCACCAAGTGAGGAGCGGTGTGCCACAGGTGAAATTCTTCGGGGTAGGCGGCCTCGATGTCGCGGGCCAGCACGCCTTCCCAAGCGCCGTGGTCGATCTCCAGCAAACGCTCGTCGGTCTCTACCGGCAGATGGTGCAGCTCGGCACACAGCTTGCAGGTGAGAAACGAGCGCTGCAAGGGGCTCGAGACGGCAGCATCGAGAGGCACGTCTTTGAGGGCAGCGGCCAAGCGCCGGCCCTGCTCCAGCCCCCGAGGGCTGAGAGGCGTATCTTCCTGCCCCTGATAGCGGCCTTCGATGTTCCATGTAGTTTCGCCGTGGCGCACGAGGATGATGCGGACCATGGCTCAATCCTCGCAGTTGATCAGCTTCACGTCCAGGATGCCCTGGATGCCCCGCAGCTGCAGCATGATGTCGTTGGGGATGTCGTCGCCCACGGCGATGGCCATGATGTTGGTGCCCCGTCCGGCTTTGCCGCTGCCCACCTGCATGCCGTTGATGTTGATGCCGGCCTTGCCTAAAACGGTGGCTATCTGGCCGATCATGTTGGGCTGATCGATGTGAGGAGCCAACAAGAGATAACCTTCCGGTTTGAAGTCTACTCGATAGCCGTCGATCTCTACGATCTTGGCTTCTTTGCCGTCAAAAAGCGTGCCCACCAAACGGTGCTCGTTTTTGGCCGTGGTGAGTTTGGCGGTGATGGCGGTGGTGAAGTAGCCCGTCTGGTGAGAGCGGCTCTCTTTCACGTGGATATTGCGTTTTTTGGCGATGCCGGGGGCGTTGACGAAATTCACCGTGTCCTGGAGGATGGGGTCCAAAAGGCCTTTCAAAAAGGCGGTGGTCAAAGCTTGGGTCTCGGTGTCGGCCAAGTCGCCGGTATATTCCACTTCCACAGCGGTGATGGGCGCGTCGGCCAAATAGATGCCCAAGGTGCCCATCCTTTCGGCCAATTTGAAATAGGGAGCGATGACGGTGGCCACGCTCTTGGGGATGGGGGCCATGTTCACGGCGGTCATCACCGGCCGTCCTTCTAAAGCGTCGATGACACCGTAGGCCACATCGACGGCCACGCCGATCTGAGCTTCTACGGTGCTGGCGCCCAAGTGAGGAGTCTGCACCACGTTAGGCAGTCCCAAGAAAGGATTGTCTTCTTTTTTTAAGGGCTCGTTGGGATAAACGTCGATGGCCGCCCCGGCTATCTTGCCGCTCTTTAAGCCGTCGGCGATGGCCTGAGGATCCATGCAGCCGCCCCGGGCGCAGTTCACCAAGCGCACTCCGTCTTTCATCTTGGCGATGGCAGCGGCGTTCAGCATCTGGCGGGTCTCGCTGGTGAGAGGCGTGTGGATGGTGATGTAATCGGATCTTTTCAACAAAGTGTCGAAGTCCACCAATTCTACGCCCACCTGACGGCCTCTTTCTTCGCTGATGTAGGGGTCGTAGCCGATGGTGGTCATCTCCATGGCCTGCATCCTGCGGGCCACCCGGCTGCCGATGCGGCCCACGCCGATGATGCCCAAAGTTTTTCCCTGCACCTGGATGCCGTCGAAGCTCTTTCTGTCCCACTTGCCTTCTTGCATAGACTGGTGGGCCTGAGGGATGTGGCGGGTCATGCTCATCATCAAAGCGATGGTGTGTTCGGTGGCGGCGATGGTGTTGCCCTCGGGGGCGTTCAGCACCACGATGCCCCGGGCGGTGGCGGCGGGGATGTCGATGTTGTCTACGCCTACGCCCGCTCTGCCGATGACTTTCAATTTAGAAGCGGCGGCGATGATCTCTTTGGTGACTTTCGTTTGGGAACGGGTCACCAAGGCATCGTAATCGCCGATGCAGCCCGTCAATTGTTCGGGGGTCATGTTCACTTTCACGTCTACGTCGAAATGTTCCCGCAAGAGAGCTACGCCTTTTTCGCTGACATCGTCGGAAACCAAGATCTTATAGGCCATCTTTTCTCCTCCTCTTTATCCCCTTGAGAGCGCTCTTTGCGCTCTGCTTTTTTTATTTTAAAATTTTTCAGCCGTGCTGTTTTTGATAAGTCTTCATGAAATCGGCCAGCGCGGCGCAGGCTTCATAAGTGACGGCGTTATAACAGCTGGCTCTGCAGCCGCCCACCAAGCGGTGGCCGCCGATGCCCACGAAGCCTTCGGCCTTGCCCTTGGCCACGAAATCTTTTTCCAAGGCGGCATCGGCCAAGTTGAAAGTGATGTTCATCAGCGAGCGATAAGCTTTTTGGGCGTGGCCCTTGTAAAAACCGCCGCTGGAGTCTATCGCATCGTAGAGCAATTTCGCTTTGGCTCTGTTTCTCTTGAAAGCAGCCGCGGCGCCTCCCTCTTTTTCCAAATAGCGCAGGGTCTTGTTCAGCATATAGATGCAGAAGACCGGGGGCGTGTTGTAAAGAGAGTCGTTGTCGGCGAAGGTGCTGTATCTCAGCATGGTGGGCAGATCCTGCCGGGCCGAGGCCAAAAAGCCTTCTTTGATGATGACGACCACCACGCCGGCAGGAGCCAGATTTTTTTGTGCGCCGGCGTAGATGAGATCGAACTTGGTCACATCTATGGGCCTGCTCAAAATGTCGCTGGACATATCGCAGATCACCGGCACGGGGAAGGAGGGGAAATCGGGCCACTCCGTTCCGTAAATGGTGTTGTTGGCGGTGATGTGCACGTAGTCGGTGTCCGGCTGCCAAGTGAAATCTTGGGGGATGTAGTTGTGGTTTTGATCGGCGCTGGAAGCAGCTTCATAGGCTTCGCCGTAATATTTTGCTTCGGCCAGGGCTTTTTTGGACCAGACGCCGGTGTTGACGTAGGCGGCCCGCCTGCGTAAAAAATTGGCCGCCGTCATCATGAACTGAGTGCTGCCGCCTCCTTGGAGGAAAAGGATGCGGTAATTTTCGGGAACGGCCAAAAGGCGGCGCAGCATATCTTTAGTCTCGGCATGAAGGGCGGCATATTCACTGCTCCTGTGGCTGATCTCCGTGATGCTCATGCCGGTGTGGGCAAAGTCTAAAAATTCCGCCTGTACTTCTTCCAAAACAGGCAGAGGCAGGGCGCTGGGGCCCGCGTTGAAATTATAAGCTCGCTTGGTCATAGGCCACGCTCCTTTTTTCGACGGCCGCTCCGCAGTTCGGAGCATACGCTCATCATAGCACATCGGGGGTTTTAGTCAAGAGATTATTTCTCGGAGCAAAAAAGAAAGGCGAGGGCCTTTTTTCTTGCCGCGAAAATATTTCCGCTTTAATGATAACACAGAGGAGCGCTCGGCCGCAACCGCAAAAGCAGAGCGCAAGGATTTTGCGCCGTCTGTGTAGAATGAAAGCCTAAAAGAAGGCGGCCGCGGCGAAAAAACTCCGCCGTTTTTCGGGCAGGGTCCGGAAGAAAGCTCGACGAAATTTTTCATCATGCCGATAAGAAAGAGCGTCGGCATTTTCATCGCGGCTCATGAGCAAGTCCGGCGCTGTTTTTCGCCGGGACTCGCGAGAAAGCTCATAGACAGTTTTTGCTGCTGCTTATGAGAAAAGTCCTTGCCTTTTTCGGCACGGCCTGTGAGAGAAGGACTCGGCGACCTTCGTCGCAGCTCGAGAAAAAATTTCGCAAAAATTTTGCTTCGGCTTTTTGGCCGGGCCTCGCCGCAAGAAAAGAGAGAACGAGAAGATATGGAAGACTTCGTCTGCGCCGGCCCTTACGGACCGCTGGAATGCATCATCGAACCTTATAGGGGCCCGGGCCCCTGCCCCGCCACTTTCATCATGTGCCACGGCTTTAGAGGCAGCAGAGAAAGCGGCGGCCGCGCCGTCTTGGTGGCCCGGCAGCTGACCCGCTATTGCCAAGTGCTGCGTTTTAATTTTACTGCCACCGATCTTCTTTCCAAGTGGAAGGAAGAATTGGAAGCGGTGTTGCTCGCCTTAGAGGAGAGGCAGCCCGGGGCCGTCTTCGTTATGGGCCGCAGTTTGGGAGGAGCCTGTGCCTTTGTCACCACTGCCGTCCGCCCCGAAGTCGCCGGCCTCATCCTTTGGGCAACGCCTTTCGATCTTAGAGGCACTTTCCGCTTCGTCATGGGGGAAGAAGATTACGCCCGTTTGGACGCGGGAGAAACGGTGCACTACGACGACGAACGAGGCGTGTGCGATGTAGACCCCGCCTTTTTGCCCGACTTCGACCGCTACGACTGGCCGAGTTTGTGGCAGAGCCGTTCGCGCAAAATGCCGGTGCTCATTTTGCACTGTCAAGATGACGAGACGGTGCTCTCTTCTCAGGCCTGGCAAAATTTTGCCCACGCCCGGGCCAACGGCGTGCCCTGCACTTTTTCTCTTTTCCCCAAAGGGGACCACAGTTTCACAGAATACAGCGAGACTGCCGGCCGCCTCATCGCCGCTTGGCTGAGGGCCCATCTTCCCGCGGCAAAATAAACGAGAGCTGCCTTTTTTCTCTTGAACTAAGAGCCGTGGCTTTTGAGCCGAGCAAAGAGCTACTTTTAAATTTTGTGGCGGCGGCGGGTGAAGGGATGTATAATAATCATATGAAGAAAAAATAAAAAGCGGCGGCCCTTCGCCTCTCGTTTTCGAAAGGAAGATAAATATGAAAAAACTTTTCGCCCTCTGCCTTTTGTGCGCCGTCTTTTTCTGCGCAGCCTGCGGCAGCGGCAAGGCGGCTGCTCCCGCCACCGCGGTGCTGGAGACGAGTTTAGGCACCGTGGAGATCAAATTGGCTACGGAACTGGCGCCCCGCACCTGTCAAAATTTCATCGCTCTCGCCCAAAAAGGTTTTTATAACGGCCTCACCTTTCATCGGGTCATCGACGGCTTCATGATCCAAGGGGGCTGCCCCAAAGGCGACGGCACCGGCGGCCCCGGCTACACCATCCCCGACGAATTCAACAACAATTTACGCCACGACAGCGCCGGCGTGCTCTCTATGGCCAACGCCGGGCCCAACACCGGCGGCAGTCAATTCTTCATCACGTTGGCTCCCGCCCCCTGGCTGGACGGTCATCACGCCGTTTTCGGCCGCGTGGTGAAGGGCATGCAGACCGTGGCAGCCATCGGCAAGGTGAAGACGGACGCCCAAGACAGGCCCCTCTTCCCCGTGGTCATCAAAAAAATAACCATCGAAAAAAGATAAAGGAGAAAAAGTTTGACAGCGGAGCAGCGGTTGGACCTACACGATAAACAGGAAATGATGGCTCTCTGCGGCCCTCAAGACGAAAATTTGCGGCTGTTGCGGGCCGCCTTCCCCTGTCTTTTGGTGGCCAGAGGCAACACGCTGCTCTGGTCGGGAGCGGAAGAAGAGTGCGCCCTTTTGGAGCAGATGATCAAAGAGCTGCTCTTCATGCATCGGCAGGGCCTGCCCATCGGCCGCCAAGACGTGACCTACGGCAGCAGCATGGTGCGGCGGGGAAAAAAGGAGAGCCTGCACCGCATGCACGCCGACACTCTCATCACCAGCTATCGGGGGCGGCTCGTCCAAGCCAAAACTTTGGGCCAATGGCATTATGTAGACACCATCCGCAAGAACTACATCACTTTGGCGGCCGGGCCCGCCGGCACCGGCAAAACTTATTTGGCGGTGGCTTTGGCGGTGGCGGCCTTAAAAGCAAAAAGCGCAGAGCGGATCATCCTCACCCGGCCGGCGGTGGAAGCGGGGGAAAAGCTGGGCTTTTTGCCGGGCGATCTGCAGGATAAAGTCGATCCCTATCTGCGGCCTCTCTACGACGGCCTCTGCGATCTTTTGGGCAACGATGCTTTGCAAAAACATCTGGCCCGAGGCACCATCGAGGTGGCGCCTTTGGCTTACATGAGAGGGCGCACCCTCAGTTCGGCCTTCATTATTTTGGACGAAGCTCAAAACAGCACCGCCGAGCAAATGAAGATGTTCCTCACCCGTTTCGGCGGCGGCAGCAAAATGGTCATCACCGGCGACACCACTCAGATCGATCTGCCCGGCGGTAAAGCCAGCGGCCTGCAAGAGGCCATGAAGATCTTGGCGGGGATAGAGGGCATCGGCATCTGTCGCTTCGCTTCAGACGACGTGGTGCGCCACCCCATCGTCGGCGCCATCATCGACGCTTACGAAAAATATCGGGAAGAAAAATAAAAGAGAGCTCGCTCAAAGAGCCGTCCCTCAAGAGAAAGACATATATTATAGGAAGGAAAGAAAAAAGTGGAGATCTTTTTGGAAAACGCTCAGGAAGAGATAGCCGTCTCTCCCGCTTTGGAAGAACTGCTGCTGAAGGCCCTGCAGTGCTGCGCCGCTCAGCATGCAGTGCCGGAGGCGGCAGAAGTGGACGTTACTTTGGCAGGGGACGAAGAGATACACCGTTTGAACAAAGAATACAGAGGCGTGGACCGGCCCACCGACGTCCTCTCTTTTGCTTTGAACGAAGGAGAAGAAGAGCCGGAGGAAGAGCCGGCGCAAAATTTGTTGGGCGATATCGTCATCTCTCTTCCCACCGCCGCTCGCCAAGCCGAAGAATACGGCCACAGTTTGGAAAGAGAAGTCGCCTATCTGGCCATCCACGGCCTTTTGCATATTTTGGGCTACGATCATATGAACGAGGAGGAGAAGGCCCTCATGCGCCGAGAAGAAGAAAAAGCTCTCGCCGCCATCAGTCTTTCGCAAAAAGACCTGGGCCTTTAAGAAAAAGATGGAGCTTGCAGAACTGAGCCCTGCGGAGAGAGAACTTTATCGGGCAGCCCTCAAGGCGAGAGCAAACGCCTACGCTCCCTATTCTCATTTTGCGGTGGGAGCGGCGGTGAGGTGCGCCGACGGCAAGATCTTTTGCGGCTGCAATGTGGAGAACGCTTCTTACGGCCTCAGCTGCTGCGCCGAACGCAACGCCGTTTTTGCGGCTGTGGCCGCCGGCTATCGCTCCTTTGCCGCTCTCTGCGTGGCAGGAGAAGACAGCCGCCCCCTTTCTCCCTGCGGCGCCTGCCGTCAGGTGCTGGCCGAATTCGGCGTAGAAAAGATCATTTTGGCCAACACTGAAGGAAAAGCAGCTCTTTACGCTGTCGAAGACCTGCTCCCCTATCCTTTCGTCCTCAAAAAAACCGACGACGGAGAAAAACATGGAAGCTAAAAAACATCGCTCCGGCTTTTGCGCCTTGGTGGGCCGCCCCAACGTAGGCAAGTCCACCTTGATGAACAGCCTCATCGGGCAGAAGATCGCCATCGTCAGCGACAAGCCCCAGACCACCCGCAACAAGATCATGTGCGTTTTGAACACCGATGACGCTCAGATCGTTTTTTTGGACACTCCCGGCATCCACAAACCTCAGCACAAATTGGGCCGCTATATGGTGCACGCAGCAGAAGGCGCCTTAAAAGACGTGGACGTGATCCTTTTCGTGGTGGATGCCACCCAAAAACGGGGAGCGGGAGAAGAATACATTTTGCGTTTGCTGCGGGAAGTGAAGACCCCCGTGCTCTTGGCGGTGAATAAAATAGATAAACTGGCCAAGAAAGAAGAACTGCTGGCCATTTTAGAAGATTACGCCAAAGCTTTGGACTTCGCCGCTTTGCTCCCCCTCTCCGCCCTCAAAGACAAAAATTTCTCGCCCTTGGTGGACGAGATCGTCCGTCATCTCCCGGAGGGCCCGGCCTATTTTCCCGAAGACGTGCTCACTGATCAGCCGGAGCGGACCATCGCCGCCGAATCGGTGAGAGAGCAGGTGCTGCGGCACACTCGGGACGAAGTGCCCCACGCTGTGGCGGTGGAGATCGAAGAATTCAAAGAAAGAGAAAAAGGCGGCGTTTACATCCGCGCCACCGTTTTGGTGGAAAGAGATTCTCAAAAAGGCATCATCATCGGGGCCAAGGGGGCCCGTTTGAAAGAAATAGGGCAGGGGGCCCGGCTGGGTTTGGAAAAACTGCTGGCCTGCCCGGTCTACTTGGACCTGTGGGTGAAAGTGCGGGCCGATTGGCGCGATCAGGAGCATTTTTTGCGCCGCTTGGGCTACGGCGACGATTAAGGAGTGAGGACTTATCGACAGCGATCCTCGGCTGTTCGCGGTGCTTTTCGGGGCGGCAGCCGTAACTTTGATCTTCATCAACGGCTTTTTCGTGCTGGCAGAATATGCTTTGGTGCACAGCCGTAAAACAAAATTGGCGGAGCCTGCAGAGCAGGGCGACGCCAAAGCACAGGCGGCTCTCACCGTCTTGGAAAAGCAGGATGCCTATTTGAGCAGCATCCAGTTGGGCATCACCGCCTCCAGCGTTTTGCTGGGGCTGGTCTGCGTGCCTCTCTTTCGTTTGCTCTTTGCTTTGTGCGGCATCGAAGCAACGTGGGGCTGCTGGCTGCCGGCCTATCTGCTGGTAGTGGTGGCCCATGTGGTCTTCGCCGAATTGGTGCCCCGCACCGTGGCCCTCAACAAGATCGAAGAGTCGGCCATGGCCATGGCCTATCCCGTAACTTTCTTCTACTATTTGACTTACCCGCTGATGCTCTTCTGTCATCGCTTCAGCCGGGCGGTGCTGCGGCTCTTGGGCTTCTCTCGGCCTAAAGAAGATCTGTCTGTCAGCGAAGACGAATTGCGGGAGATCGTCAGCGCCAGCGGGCAGGAAGGGGAGATCGACCCCTTAGAGAGCAGCATGATCGAAAATGTTTTCGATTTTTCCGAGCGGGTAGTGAAAGAGATCATGGTGCCTCGCCAAGACATGCACTGCCTTTTCGTCGAAGACAGTTTGGCCGACAATTTGCAGGAAGTGCGCACCTGGGGCAAGACCCGCTATCCTCTCTGCGAAGAAGATAAGGACCACGTCATCGGGGTCATCCACGTGCGGGACTTGGTAGAAGTTTCTGGGCAAAGCGATTTCGATCTGCGCAAGGCGGCCCGGCCCCTGGTGGCGGTGCCCGAAGCCATGCCGGTGGCCAAATTGCTGCAGCTGATGCAGAAAGAAAAGGTGCAGATCGCTCTGGTGGCCGACGAATACGGCGGCACCGCCGGCCTCATCACCATGGAAGATCTGGTGGAAGAGATCGTGGGCGAGATAGAAGACCGAGGCCAAGGGGACCAACCGGAAGCCGAGGCCGTCGCAAAGTTGCCCGACGGAGGCTGGGAATTCGACGGGCTGGTGCTTTTAGACGACATCGCCGAACTGCTGCACATAGAATTCGCCGACGCCGAAGAAGACACCATCGGCGGCTACGTCTTCGGCTGTTTGGGCCGCAAGCCCCAGAAAAAAGATCAGGTCACTATCGGCGGCTATGTTTTCACGGTGCTGCAGGCCGAGGGCTTCAGAGTGCTGCGGGTGGCTGCCCATCCCCTCCCTCCCGCTTAGATCATGGCAGAGATATTGAAGGCCGAGGCCATCGTCCTGAAAGTGACTGACCAAGGCGGCGTCGATAAGCAGGTGCTGTGCTACAGCAAAGAATACGGCAAGCTGCGCTTTGCAGCCTACGGCGCCAAATTTGCCAAAAGCGTCAAAGGGCGGCTGCTCCAGCCTTTTGCCCGTCTGCAGCTGGAATTGGCCCCGGGGCAGCGAGTGGACAAACTTTTGAACTGCGAGCTGGCCTCTTTGCCTCTGGGCATGGACATGCGGCAATTGGCCTACGCCGCCGTGCTCACAGAAGCGTGCGATCTTCTGACGGAAGAGAGAGCGCCCCAGCCTTCTCTTTACGAGCTGTTGGCTGCGAGCCTGGAGGCATTGACGAAGCGCAACCCCCGGCTGGTGGCCTTGGCCTTTTCGGTGCAGCTTTTAAGAGCGAGCGGCTTTGCCCCCAGCTTAGAACATTGCGCCGCTTGTCAGCGGCCCTTGAGGGAAGAAGAAGACACTTTTTTCAGCTGCACGCAAGGAGGAGCTCTTTGCTCTCACTGCGCCGCTCTTTTGGGAGAGGAGGAAGCCTTTCCCGCCGCGGCCCGGGCTTTTTGGCGGCAGTTGGACGCCATCGACCTTGCCGCTCCCTCGGCCTTCACCGTGAAGGGGGGCACCTTGCTGGCGACGGAGAAGGTGCTGGGCCTCTACCTTCTCAGTTTGACGGAGCGGCCTCTCAAAAGTTTGGCCTTCATCAAAGAACTGGGGTTGTAAAAACGCAGCATGAAATAAAAAGCGCGACTGACGCCCTCAAGGGTGGGCTCCTCGGGGGTGTTGCTTTTTTGAAAAAGCTTCAGGCGAAAAAAACTTGCGGCTGCGGGAAAAAGCAAAAAATTTTTAAATGCGTAAAAAAGCTCAGCTCGCTTTAAAAAGTCGAGCGCCGCAAAAGGAAGGAGCAAGTTCATCTTAACGAGAAGGAAAAAACGCAAGAAGCGGCGAATCATCGTTTAGAAAGGTAGGGCCTTCTTTAAAAAGCTCGGGCCGATCCCTTCGATCGAAAAGTGAAAATGACGCAGTTTTGTGCGGATGCGATGTCGTTATTGCGTTTTTGCCGCGGTCCCTTAGGGGATGGCGGCATTTTTTATGAAAAGCGGCAGCACGATCTCATCATAAAAATTTGCATCTCATCATAAATCATGATAAGATGTAAAAAAGTATGATGAGGTGTTGACATGAAAAAAATGCTCGGCGATCTATTGCACACAGAAGTGAAAGAGCTCGTCTTCGGCGAGAAAGAAAAATTACCGCTTTATCTTGCGGCCGGCTACGAAATAAAAATGTTCCGTCTTTTCGAAACGGAAGTGCTTTTTCTTCGGCCCAAGGAGCAGCTCTCTTTGGCGGTGTTGAAAAAACATTGGGCCGCCTTCACGGCTTTGAGCGGGCGGCCCTGTGTGATCTGCGGCTGTGCCCTCAGCCGCTATGGACGCAGACGAATGATAGAATTGGGCATTCCTTTTTTGTGGGATCGAGACAATATGTACCTTCCCTTTCTCGGCTTGAGCCTGGGCAAGACCGCCGCCGCGCCTTTGCCTGCAGTGAAAAAATTTTCGCCGATGACGCAAAAGACGGTGCTCACGGCGCTTTATGAGAAGTGGAGCAAAGTTTCGACCAAAGAGATAGCCGCAAAGTTAAAAGTGGCCCGCATCACTGCCGCCCGCACTTTACGAGAATTGCAAGCTTTGGGGCTCCCCTTGGTGGAGCAAGAGGGCAAGACCAAATATTTCAGCTATCGGGGGGAGAGCCGCCGACTCTTTGAATTGTGCCGCCCCTATTTCAGCGATCCCGTAGAAAAGAGCCTGCCTTTAAGAGAGGTGCCCCGTGAAGTGAAATATAAAAGCGGTCTCTCTGCTCTGGCGGCCCGCTCTTTGCTGGCCGAAGAGGCCTGCCCCACTTTCGCCGTGAGCAAACGCGAATATAAAGCTTTGGCTTTAGATCGTTATCCTTCGCCTGAAGAAGACGAGCCGAGCTGTGTGGTCCAAGTTATGAACTATTCGCTCAAGGAGGGAGAGAGCGTCGATCCCATCAGCGCACTGTTATCGTTGAGCGACGCAGAAAAAAAGGACCCGCGGGTGGAGAAGGCCGCAGAAAAAATATTGGAGGAGATATTGGATGATAAGGGGCCTGGAAAAATTCAAACGCCGCTTCGCACCGTATAAAGATCAATACGTGCTGATCGGCGGAGCGGCCTGCGAATTGCTCATGGACGCAGCCGGCCGCGATTTCAGAGCGACGAAAGACTTAGACTTAGTGTTGCTGGCGGAAAATATCACGCCGGACTTCGGCCGAGCTTTTTGGGCTTTCATCAGGGAAGGAAGATATCGTCACAAAAGCAAAAGCAGCGGCGAAGCCCAATTTTACCGTTTCGACAGACCTGAAGCCGACGGCTTCCCCCACATGATAGAATTATTCTCCCGCTCGCCGTGGTTGCCGGAAGCGGAAGGGGCCTCTCTCACGCCCATCCGTTTTTCCGAAGACCTTTCCAGTTTATCGGCCATCCTTTTGAACAAGGCATACTATGAATTGCTGCGGGAAGGAAGAACGGAAATAGACGGAGTGATGATCTTAGGCCTCCCCTACATCATCCTTTTCAAAGCCAAAGCTTGGCTCGAACTCAACGCCGCCAAAGAACAGGGGCGGCCGGTCGACAGCAGAGACATCAAAAAACACAAGAACGATATCGCGCGATTGGCCGCACTGCTGACCCCCGGCACTGAGCTCACGTTGAGCGGCGAGATCAAAAAAGACATGGAAGATTTTATCGCCCGCTACGAAAAAGAACCGGCAGTTTTGGAAGACTTGGGCATGAAAGATATCACCAACGCAGCCCTCACAGCCCTCCTGAAAGCCGTCTATCTCACTTGAGCTCTCCGTTTTTTTCGCCTTCTTTAATTTTATTGACAACTTTTTGAGAAATGACTATACTATAGCTGTGCGATGAAGAAGAGGAGTAGCCTGCCCCTTCAAGCGAGCTGGTACGGTGCAAGACAGCGATGCAGGCGAAGGCGCTTCGGAGCGAAAAGAAAAAGAGAAAGCGGGTCGGCCGAAAAAATTTTTTCGGCCGGTCAAGCAGGGTGGAACCGCGGAGCAAGGCACCTTCGTCCCTGTAACTGTCGTTATGGGGCGGCGGGGCCTTTTTTATTGCCGCACCGAAAAAACATCAGCTGAAGGAGGCTGCGTATGGACTTTCAGACCATCATCCTGAAATTGCAAAATTTTTGGGCCAAGCAAGGCTGTGTCATGGCCCAGCCCTACGACATCGAAAAGGGCGCCGGCACCATGAACCCCTCCACTTTTTTGAGAGTGCTGGGGCCCGAGCCCTGGCGGGTGGGCTATGTAGAGCCGTCCCGCCGGCCGGCGGACGGCCGTTACGGCGATAACCCCAACCGGCTCTTTCAACATCACCAGTATCAGGTGATCATGAAGCCCTCCCCGGAAAATATCCAAGACCTTTATCTGCAGAGCTTGGCCGAATTGGGCCTCAGTCAAGAAGAACACGACATCCGTTTCGTGGAAGACAACTGGGAGTCGCCCACGCTGGGAGCCTGGGGCCTGGGCTGGGAAGTGTGGCTGGACGGCATGGAGATCACTCAGTTCACCTACTTCCAACAGGTGGGCTCTCTCGATCTCAAACCGGTGAGCGTAGAGATCACCTACGGTCTGGAGCGCATCGCCATGTACATCCAGGGCGTGGAAAATGTTTTCGACATCCAATGGGTGGGGGACGTCACCTACGGCGATGTTTTCCACAGCAACGAAGTAGAACAGTCCTACTATAATTTCCAAGTGGCGGACACCGCTCTGCTCTTCGATCTTTTCGACAAATACGAGGCGGAGGCCAAAAGGGTCATCGAACTGGGCTATGTGCATCCGGCCTACGATTACGTTTTGAAATGCTCCCACACTTTCAATCTGTTGGATTCGAGAGGTGCCATCTCCGTTTCCGAGCGCACCGCCTACATCGCCCGGGTGAGGGCCATGGCCCGGCTCTGCGCCGCTGCCTATGTGAAACAAAGAGAAGCTCTCTCCTATCCTCTCATCAAAAAGGAGGGCCGTTGAGATGGAAAAACTGCTTTTTGAGATCGGCACGGAAGAGATACCGGCCAAATTCATGCCGGGCAGCCTGGCTCAATTAAAGGAGCTGGCAGAAAAGAAATTAGAAGAGCAGCACATCCCCTATGCCGACGTGAAAGTTTACGGCACGCCCCGCCGCCTCACCTTTATAGCCGACGGCGTGGCCGAAAAACAGGAAGATATTTTGAAAGAGGCCAAGGGCCCCTCGCTGCAGATCGCTTACGTGAACAAAGTGCCCAGCAAAGCGGCGGAAGGTTTTGCCCGGGGCCAAGGGGTGGCGGTGGCCGACCTCATCGCGAAAGACGGCTACGTTTATGCCGTGAAGCACATCGAAGGGCGGCCCACCATAGAACTACTGCCCGCTCTTTTGGAAGACATCATCCGCAGCCTCACCTTCCCCAAGACCATGCGCTGGGCCGACCACGACTTTCGTTTCGTCCGCCCCATCCGCTGGCTGGTCGCTCTCTTCGGCGATAAGACAGTGCCGGTAGAGATCACCGGCGTGAAGTCGGGCCGAGTTTCCCGGGGCCATCGCTTTTTGAGAGGGCCGCTGGAGAAAAAAGACGCCGAAAGTTTCATCAAGAGCGTGGCGTCTAGAGTGGTGAACGCCGCTGTCACCGCCAATAGCGACAGCTTCGGCCTCGTGGTGCTCCCTAAGGCCGACGATTATGAGCGGCTGCTCAGGGCCAACTTCGTGATGGTGGATCAAAACGTAAGGCGGGAGGTCATTCGTCGGCAAGTGACAGAGCTGGCCGCAAAAGAAGGGGGCAGGGCAGAGATCGACCCCGACCTTTTGGAAGAAGTCACCTATTTGGTAGAATGGCCCACCGCTTTGTGCGGCAGCTTCGCCAAAAGTTTTTTGGCGTTGCCCAAAGAATGCATCATCACCCCCATGAGAGAGCATCAGCGCTACTTCCCTGTGCTGAAAGAAGACGGCTCGCTCTTGAATAGGTTCATCACCGTCGCCAACGGCGACGACAAACATTTGGCTGTGATCGCTCACGGCAACGAGAGAGTGCTGCGGGCCCGGCTCTCCGATGCGGAATTTTTCTTTAAAGAAGACAGGAAGCTGAGCTTGGCCGCCCGTTTGGAAAAATTGAAGACCGTTTCTTTCCAAGAAGGCTTGGGCAACATGGAAGACAAGAGCCGCCGCCTGGCTCAGGAAGCGAAGGCTTTGGCCTATGCAGTGAACAGCGCCGTCGAGCCCGCCAAATTGGAAAGGGCCGCTCTTTTGGCCAAGTGCGACCTGGTGAGCAACATGGTGGTGGAATTCACCGAGCTGCAGGGCGTGATGGGCAGAGAATATGCCAAATTAGACGGCGAAGACCCGGCGGTGGCTTTGGCGATCTACGAACACTATCTGCCCCGCTTCGCCGGCGACGAACTGCCGAAGTCGGCCTTGGGCCGCCTGATAGGCATCGCCGACAAATTGGACAACATCGCCGCTGCTTTCAGCCGCGGCCTGGCCCCCACCGGTTCGCAAGATCCTTACGCTCTGCGCCGTCAGGCTTTGGGCATCATCAACATCCTCATCGACGGCGAGCTGCACGTGGGCTTAGGCAAGATGACGGCGGCCGCTCTCTATCTTTTGAACGTGCCTGCCGAAAAGACCGGCGAATTGGTGCCCCAGATCATGAGCTTCATCAAACAAAGGCTGCGCAACCTGCTCATCGATCAAGGCCTGCGTTACGATGCGGTGGACGCCGCCCTGGCCGACGACAGAGACAACGATGTGACGGATATCTATCTTAGGGCGCGGGCTCTCGACACCTTCGAAGAAAAAGGCGAAGCCGCAGCTTTGGTGCAGGCTGCCACCCGGGTGGCCAATCTGCGCAGCAAGGCCGAAGGAGACTGGGCCGTCGATCCTCTGCTCTTCAGGGAAGAAGCGGAGCGGGAACTTTACGCCAAAGTTCAGGAAGTGTCGCCTTTGGTGATGGCGGCCGCCGTGAGATACGATTACCCGAAAGTTTTGCAGCTGGCCTCGGGCCTCGCCCGGCCCATCGATCGTTTCTTCCGCGACGTGATGGTGATGGACAAAGACGAAAAGATAAAGGCCAACCGTTTGGCCCTTTTGGCCGCGGTGCAGGACGTCACCCACGCGGTGGGCGACCTGGGCTGCTTGGTGCTGTAAAAAATTTTTCGAAAAATTTTTCGGCGGCACAAGAGCCGTCTAGATATGGTGATGTTTGGCCTCTGCTTGCGAAAAAAACGCAGGCAGAGGCGTTCCTTTGTCTTTTTCACAAAGTTTTTGCAAAAAAGTGTTGCAACAAAAACAAATAGTGTGCTATAATGACGATAACTAGGAAGAGGAGTTAGGAGCGCGCCCTCACGCGTTCCGCTTGCGAGTAGCTCCTCGGACCAGTAAAGTCGGAAGGTGCGCCTTCACCCGAAAACTTTTACGGTCGCTATAAAACGCTGGCTTGAAGAAGGCAGACGTGAAAAGACCCGAACGGCGAAGGAAACGAGGAAGCTTGCGCGGCTCGGTGTTTTTGAGCGTTTTGCCTCTTTTTTTGTCAGGGTTTTATAAATAATAAAATTCCTGAGGAGGAATGAAAAATGAAGAAATCCTTGATCTTCGCCATGGCTATGGCTCTGGGCGTAACTGCCAGCGCTTATGCCGCCAATCCGTTCAGTGATGTGCCTGCCGGCCACTGGGCTTATGACAGCATCGAGAAACTGGCTGCTGCCGGCGTTATCGACGGCTACGGCGACGGCACCTTCGGCGGCGACAAGCTGATGACCCGTTACGAGATGGCTCAGATCGTTGCTCGCGCAATGGCCAACGGCGCCAATGTTGACAAACTGGCTGCCGAGTTCGCAGACGAGCTGGACGCTCTGGGCGTTCGCGTTGCCAACCTGGAGAAGAAGGCTGACGCAGTTAAGATCACCGGCCAGATCCGCGCTCACTATCAGAGCTTCCATGGCTACGCAGCAGCAGCAGATGCTACCGTTCTTCGTTCCCGTCTGTTCTTCAAAGGCCAGATCAACGATGACTGGACTTATACCGGCATGATCGAGAACCAGCAGAATCTGCGCAATGACACCGGCGATGAGGTCACCAGATTCCAGCGTGCATTCGTAAACGGCAAACTGGGCGGCGTAGACATCGAAGCAGGCCGTAACCATCTGGTACTGCTGGGCAACGGCGGCCAGATCTACGGCAACCGCGCCGACTATGTAAAAGCTTCTTACGGCAAAGACATCAAACTGACCGGTATCGTAGGTAAGATGTCTTCCGGTACTGGCGCTAATGTTGCTGGTGGTGCCGACTACGGCGAAGACTTCTGGGCTGCTTCCGTAAGCGGCAAGATCGGCGTAGTGAATGCCGAAGTTATGTATGTTGATGTAAAAGATCAGAACAACGGTGCATTCGGCAAGTTGGCCGACGGACGCACTGACAAAAAGGCAGACAACAACATCGTGGGCATCGACGTGAAGTTCCCCATCGTGAAAGACCTGACCTTGGAAGGCCTGTGGATGAAGGCCGATGAAGACGATACCGACGGCAACGATCAGGGCGTATTCGCTATGTTGAAATACAAGGGCGCCAAAGCCAACAAACCCGGTAGCTGGGGCGTATACGCCAAGTACTACAACATGGCCGGCACCGTTAATATCCAACAAGGCGAGGACAACACCTTCCCGAACAAGTTCACGACTGGCGGCTTCGAAGGCTATGCTATCGGCGCAGAGTACGCACTTGCCAAGAACATGGTAGCTCTTATCGACTACGAGCAACTGGACGACAAGAGAGACGGTCAGGACGACGGCGCTGCACTGTGGAGCCAGTTGGTCATCACTTTCTAAGAAAAAATTCGTCACAGCGGCAACTGCGCAAGTTGCAAAAATTTACGAGGGGCACGCAAGTGCCCCTCTTTTATAAATGATAGGAGAAAAAATATGAGCGACGCCACTATGAAAGATCTTTATCGGCAGCTGGCTCTGGACATGAGCGCTCGCACCTACCGCTGCAACAAGCGGCAGCAAACTTTCGGCGAGCTGGCCCACTTCGTGGCCAAACGGGGCAAGCACTACGACAGTTCGGCGGTGCGTCTCTTTTTGGTGGGCCGCTGCACCAACGGCTGGCCCTCTCTCTATAAAGAAGGCCCGAACGCCATAGATGATTTTTCCGAAAGAGCTTATCGCGAATATTTGGGCCGTGGCTACGCTCCCTATTTCGCATATTCCGCCGACGCCGGCTACACCGGCGGCAATAATTACCGTTTGACCGGCAGCGCTTTTTGGCGAGTGGCCCGCAACATTTGGCGGGGGCTGAGCCGAAGGGACGACGACGAGTGGCTGGACTTCATAGCGTGGAGCAATCTCTTTAAAGCCGCTCCCGACCCCGACCCCGCGAAGGGGGAGGGCGCCAACCCCACTCAAGCCATGGTCGATGCGCAATTCAAAAGCTGCCTTGCCATCTTGAAGCAGGAAGTGGACGAGCTTCTTCCCACCCACGTCATTTTCGTCACCGGCTGGGACGGTTGGTTCGAAGACAGAAAGAACAGTTTCGCCGCCGCTTTTCCTCAGATTAAAAGGACGACGGCATATAAATACATCGAAGGAGAAGGCACCGTCGCCGCAAAGGGCAGGGCTGTGCCCGCTTTGGTGCTGAAACGGCCGGAATACAGGAACGAGAGCGAGTACGTGCAGGAAGTGCTCGCCTTTTTTGAGGAAAGAGGGGACGCGAGAGGGAGCGTCTCTTTTGTTTTGTGAAAAGCGCCGTTTTTCACACTACCCGATAGTGTCAAGAGTGCTGTTGTTTTATCTCTTCCCCTTAGTTTGTATAGGGGCCATCCTCTTTCGTACTGCCGACTCTATGGATAGACAAGAGCTATAGGATCAGTTTAATGCTTCACTTTTAGCAGGCTTCGTTGATCTTAGCACAAACGATAATCTGCCCAATCGTAATTTAAATTCTTTCGATGGGATGAAAGCTGTTTCCGGTCCTGTTTGCGGTTCTGTTTGCGGTATGAACCAATATACGTAATACGAGATAAAATATATCATGTAGACGAAGTTTATGTTGTACGGTTCCATAAGAGCCGCTATTTGAAATACAAAAAGCGTAATGATGCAAGCTTGTGCCTCATCGGTGTTTTGAAGTTTATGTAATTTACGATATACAAAAAACATTGCCGCCAAATAGAGGACCAAACACAATAGGCCGCCTTTACAGAGATAATCTAAGATCAAATTATGGGCGTGCATGGCAAATTTAAAACCGGTAAGTTGCTGAAAAACCCCTTGCTTCATGATGCCGAGCCCTAGAAACAAATTATCGCCGATGAGCGGGAAAACAGCATCCCACAATGCCGTTCTCCCGGAAAAAGTGATCTTCTTTCCGAGGACTTCCTCTATCAAAAAGGAAAACATTTTTTGCTGTTGCATTATAACACAAATAAAAAACAGGGCCACATTGCCGCTAAGCAAGGAAAAAGTGTTGAATTTGATCGTTTTGACTTTTTTGATCAAAAACAATCCGATTAGTATCGTCATTACAACAGCAGAAGTAGTAGACTTCACAAGAATGGCGCTCAAAAGACAAGCAATATAAAGAGACCATTCACGCCATTTTTTTATCCCGCCTCTGATACTATACAAATCGGCTACCAAACAGGCAAACAAAAAATACGGCAAAAAGACATTTTTCTGGTGCAAAAGCCAATTCTTTCCCGTAAACCACACACCCGGTATGCTCCCATATGTACTGTACATACCATCGGGAAACAACAGCACTGTCAAAAGGTTGCCATAGACAAGCACTTCTCCGAGCAACATGCCTCCCTTGAGCAGTTCTTCCGGTCTTCCTCGCATCCATTCAATTAACAAGCCAACGATAATAAGGGGACATAAGTAACCTACAAAACAAGCTTTTATATCACCGTGATTGACGATCGTCGAAAAAAGCCATACCAAATCGATCAGTATGAACAGAACAAAAACGATCGGCAGATCCGTGTTATCGCTCAGTTTCCTTGAGAAACTGAGCTTTCTATAACGCCATAAAAAAAGGGCTACTACACTCAGTGCTGCTGCACTCCGAATCCCGTTCACTATAACTTGAGTAAGATCACTGCTTATATAGTCAAAAAATGCCCATCTCATTGAAAATATAACTGCCAAAAAAAAGATCACGTAACTATGTAGTTTCAGTTTCAGTTTCCTCATTACGATCGAGCTCCCCTCTAAAGAAGCGAAAACTGCCATTTAGGATTTTATTTATCTCTGTTCTTCTGCCACGCTCTCCATAAATGCTCTTCATTCTTGTGGCCCCGATTATCTATCCTCTGATCCGATCCCGCTCCCGGTACATAGTACCCATTTGAAAGGCGAGATGCCTTCCTTGAGGGCATAAATCTCTCTGCAGATCTCACTCGGCACAAACATTATGAGCTTCTGTCTGAGAACACAATATGAAAATAGATATTCGCCATGATCAAGTTTTAACATTTGTACTTGTTTATTATCGCCAATACGTATCTAAACTCCTTACAAAGGAGTAGGCAGCACTTTTCGCTCCATGATTTTTAAGACAAATCTTTCACTATCGCCCTTTTTACGATATATGCGACCATTAAGGGCCATATCCAAGGAAGCCGCAGCAAATACTTCAACACTATTTTCGGTTTGCGTAAATATACATTGCTTTTAGCCCATATGACCTCATTGAAATACGGTTTATTTTTCAATTCACGCACAGCCTTAGCGATCTCTTTATATGGCATGTTGTTTGCCGAACTTAAATAAGATCTGTTCAAAGCTAGGGCATCCAAAACAAAGGCATGAAGTGCGTTTTTCAGGTCTTCTGACTCAATCCTTTTTCCCAAGCACTCATACACCTTGCTAACACAATAGTAATTTATGTAGGGCTTATCGATATTAAAAGCTTTTGAGATCGATGTCTCCAACATTCTGTAATGATAACCGCAAAATTTGTGGCCGGAAACTGTCTCTGCCTTGAGCATAACATTAAGATTAAAAATGAGATCTTCCAAGGCCCGTGCTTCGGTATCGAATTTTAGATCGTTATTTTTGAGGAAATTTCTGCTGTACAATTTGTCCCAAGGTGCAATCAGCGAATTTTCCCCGTAAAAGACTTCGGTTTCTTTGCGTTTAACAAAAAGTTTAGTGATGAACTGATTTCTTAGATTGTCGTCTAGGCGCCACAAAAATTCTTTTTTTAAATTTCTTTTTCTGATATGCCGATCGGGATATTCCTCTATCCGACCATCCGCGATCATTACATTCGCCGTTGCGGCTTCCATCCTGATGACAAAATTTTTGTAGTAGTCCGCATCTATCCAATCATCGGAATCGATAAACGATAACCATTGCCCGTTAGCTATCGCCATACCGTCATTTCTGGCTGCGCTCAACCCACCGTTTTGCTTATGGATCGCTATGATCCTTTCGTCATTTGCCGCATATTCATCTAAAATAGCTCCGCAATTATCGGGGGAGCCATCGTCCACTGCTATTATTTCCAAGTTCTTATACGTTTGCCGAATCACACTGTCCAAACACTGCCGCAAATACGGTTCCACTTTATGTATCGGTATGATCACCGAGATCAGTGGATCGTTTTTCATAAATATGTCTCTCCCTTAAATATCCAGATTTATTTCTGATAAGATCTTTACTCTTCACTTCAGCTTTTCTTTATCATCAAAATATGAAGGGCCCTTTTCTTTTGTTATCGGTTCCTCACTCTTAAAATGAACCGCTCGCGTTGCGTTAAGCCATCGTTTTATCTTACCTATTAAAATCAGCTTACTAAAATATCTGCTGACCTAAATTTTAGCAAATCGATATTTGTCAATTTAAGATCATTTCTTTTCTAAAAGATCCAGATATCTTTCCAAACACCAGACCATCCATTTTTGATCCCCTGTCATATTATCTGTGCAGTGGGGCCAAAATTCGGGGCGGACGGGGCCGCCCCATGCTGCGAACCATTCATCGGTCGGGCGAGGCATGGGGATCTTCGGCGGCAAATTTTCCCCTGGATAGAGCTTGGCAAATGCTTCCCGAATAACATACTTGCTCTCTCCCCGCCGTATCCGTTCCTTATCCAGAGGAGCGGCTAAATATGTCTCCGAATACGGGCCCACAAACTGCAGACCTGCTGTTTGACAAGCATTGTTATATGTTCCCAACGCTTCCTGCCGAAAATATTTGTTGATGAACTCGTGCCCGTCGATGTGCCCGTCTTTTTCGAATTCGATGAACGGCTCCAAGATCAACTTCGGATCTTTCAGCACCCTGTAAGGCATGATGTAAGCGTATCTTTCCACGAACTCGGAAAACAACCAATCTTTCGCCAACAGACCGTCCATACCGCCGTAAATAATATCGGCATTCTCTCCGAAGATGAATTTGCTATACCCTGCCTCTGCCGCTCTTTGAGCGGCGCAATATATCTGGGCCTCGATGGAATGGATAGGAGCTCCCTTGTGCTTCATCAAGGCGGCGCTCGCCTTCTCTACATTTTCCCATGTCAGGTCGAGAACTTCGTGTTTCAGACCGTTGAGTTTCGCCCAATGGGAAGCCTGCGTACTTTCATCGATCAGTTTTTTGCCGGGAATGACGCAACGAAAAGTCATCGCCTTAGTACCCTGCGGTGCAAATCTAGCCAGGAGCGCCGAATCGATGCCTCCGCTTAAAGCGAGGACGGCCCTGCCGTCTGCACAAGCGTCCGCCATCTTTTGTCGAAGGGCTGCTATCAGTTCATCGGAATTTTTTACGGGGAGCCGAGAGAAGGAGATATCGCAAATATTACAGCTTTTCTCTTCTGAAAAAGCTCTTTCGCGATCAAACACATACCGATACATCAAATAGGAACTTGAACAATATGCCCTATCTTCTTCAGCCATGACTCTAGCTCCCAAAGTTCAAACGATTACTTCGATTATTCCGTGTCGGCGTCTAAATTCGGTGTGATAAGGTTTGCTGATCTCCTGTAGATATTGGAATAAAAATTCCGAATCTTGTTCATTGGCCTCTCCGGGAAATCCTTTATAAGTGTCCGTAAAATGCAGCTCTATAGGTTTCAACTTGATAGACTGCAAAGCCTTATTTTGAAATTCAACACAGGGGATGACCGAATAATAATTATTGCGGTCTGTTTCCAACCCGATCGTCCAGCGCTTACTCTTGACCGCCAGACATTCGCTTATCGACCACTTCCTGTCATATCCGTATTTATCCCAAAAATCATCAGGAAGCCGCTCGACAAGATCATTATGAAAAATAAAATTACCCAAAGAATAAAAGATCGGTCTGTTTTTATATATTTCTATAGGTTGGAGACGGTGCGTACCACCTCCAAATACAACATCCCCTCCTGCATCAATGCATTTCCTGTACAGATCTTCGCAAAAATAATCCGGCTCAGTATAAGAGTCATGCTTTATCTGATGAGCATGCCCCATGACCACGACGAAATCGGCGTTCTCTCTTGCTTCTTTTATAGCATCAAGCACTCTCTTTTCATCGGCAACATCAGTCGTTGTGCTCTTACCTGCTCGGTCACTTTCCTTAAAGAAAATACCGCCGAAATTAAATGCATCAGGCTCTTCCGGTGGTAGCGAGCCTATTTTTCTCGCATTGTCGCGTTCCCCGTTGATAAAAGTATTTTTTGCGATCTGCTTCAGGATTTGCATCTCATAGGAATTGATATAGAATACTTCCTTGTGCCTGACGCCATTCACCCCTGGCCTTGCGGGGAAGTAGCGATTTCCGTCGCCGGCTCGAGCTGCATCGATGAAAGAAGCAGTAAAATCCACCAAAGCAAAAATCTTATAGTGCCCGCTATCATCTACTAGTTTTAAATAAGCCGGTCGAGCAGCCTCTGTAAGACTCCCTCCTATCCCGGCGAAAACGAGCTTATTTCTCTTGAGTACATCACATGTACACATCAATCCGTTGTGAGAAACATCCATGCTATGATTATTGGCACAGCCTACCAAATTGAATCCGAGCCTCTTCAGATCTTCCGCCACATCCGGCTGCGAACATATCCATTGGCCACCGCAAAACGGGGAAGCATAACAACTATCCTCCACTAATACGGTCTCTAAATTAACGCATCTGGCTTCACCCCGTCCGATGAACTTCCTGATAGACTCAATATCATAATCATTCGGAAATCGTTTTATCAGCAGTGCATCCCCGCAAGCAGTTATCACTGCTCTCATTTGACATCCTCCCAGTCCTCATTTCCTCTGATCGCCTTCAATGCATTTCCGATCTTTGTAGAAGAAATTCCTTTGGTATAGGGAAAATAGACGATGCGTATCCCCTCTTCGGCAAATTGCTTTTCGAAATTTCTCCATTTTGGAGTGTCGTACCAATCATCCCCAACGAACATTATCTTTGCCCCCAACTTTTTGCATGCGGTCAGCTTATCCATGTCGTATTGGGGAACTGCAGCATCCACATATTTACAGCTGCGGACCAACTCGATGCGATCCTCGAAAGGTATCACGGTATGTTTGCCTTTGTAGGACACAAACTCGTCTACCGTTACACCCACTATCAGTTTATCACACATTCCCTTGGCATTTTTTAAAAGATTCAAATGCCCGATGTGAAAAAGATCATAGACCCCGGTCGTGTATCCGATCAACATATGTGTAACTCTCCCTTCTCTTTAAGTATCTCTGTCCCCATTGTCCACAGGTAAGAAATCATGTCCAAATCTTTCCGATTCCGGCGGAGGAGTCATATAGTCCCCGTAGTGCTGAGTTAGATAAGTATCGTAATCCTTTGGCCCGCGTAACTGCAAACCTTCAAATTCATAGAAGGCTCCTTCGCCGAACATATCTTTGCGATAAATATCCTTTACGCCCTTAGGTCCCATACCTTCCATGATCCATCCACCGCCATGAAGGTACCATTCAGATCGACGAGTCGGATATTGTTTCAAAGTATTATCTAAGGCATACCATCTTGCATCTTTTGAAAACAGTTTCCCGATCTTGACGTGTTTTCCGATATAAACAAGAAATTTTACTATTTTGCTACGTCTCACTGCGTTGAGAGGTACCTTTTCTTCGAAAACAGAGTAGGAATACAGTGCTCGCATTGCCAACACTCTGAAAGGATGCAGCCAAAACAAAATAGGGTTCTTGGGCATACCGTCCCAAGGAAGAATATCGATCGACAGATTCTCTTCTCGCAGTTTTCCCCTGCCGGTTATTTCAACTTTAATTCGGCTCGTAGATAACTTTGAGTAATAATAAACATAATTGCGGTCAAGAAGATAATTTTCCAAACGAATAGGCCCATGGAAATATTCCGGGGCCTTCTTGATCAACTTGTCATAATCTTCTCTGGGCAACATGAAATCCGCGTCGTCATCCCACGGAATGAACCCTTTATGGCGAATAGCCCCCAACATCGTTCCCCCGATCATGAAGTATTGGAGGTGCTCTTTCTCGCATACTTCCTTGAAAGCTTTGATCAGTTTGAGTTCTTCAAGTTGTATTTTTCGTATCTTTTTCAGGTCTAACTTGCCAACAGCGCTCATTTTTCTTTCCCTTTCAATTGCCTTAAGCCCGCGGCACTTTTATGGTTTCATGATTTCGATCTAACTGATTATTACGCTATCATCATTTCTGCGAAGACAGCGATGAAAGCACTGATCACGGAAACAGTCGTTATTAAACTATGAATGTATTGAGCTTCCTTTTTTGCTCATGTTACGAATGTAGGCCATTTTTTTATACCTATGCTTCAGAGGAAGTACGTAAAGAGAGAGCACATGGGCAGTCCACACAGCAACTGCTTTGGGAACTGCATGACAAAAAATCGTATACACCTTGTTCAACATCGGTCGAGTATCTTCCCAAAGTTTTTGGCTATTCCACGGTGTCAATTTTCTGTATTCTAAATATCTATCAGCGTATGGATGCTCACAGCCCTGCATCCAAGGCCTCACCGGCAAATAAAAATTGCTCACAAAATGGATCAGTACAGGGTCTCTTCTTGCTGCCTCCACTTCTTCCGCTGTGTAAAAGTTTTTTACGCCTTTTGCATAACAGAATTGTTTATAGGTAAAAGCGTATATCATAGTAAGTGCGTTAAAGCGCAATGGAATGCGTAATATTTGCCCGTTGAACACTGCATTTAAAACACCTTCATCCGGAAAGGGTATATATCCACCCTGACTTTGTATAAAAGCCAAAAATTTTCTCTCTGCCTCCATCTGCCGCCAACGCTTCAAGTTGACGAGCATGACACCCGAATTGTAATATGTTCCGTCTTTTTCAAGGCCCAATTGAGTGCGCAAATTCGAATTTTGACAACAATCCGCCATCCCCACCGCATAATCGGAGATATCTATATCCCACAGTTCTTTGATTGATTTGAGAATTATCGTATCGCAGTCTAAATAAATTGCCTTTTCGACTTTCTGCGGTAATAATGATGCAATAAAAAGCCTGCCGCAGGTAGCCATCCTGTTGTATTGCGGTATCTCTACATTGACCCCTGCCAACTCGTTCAAATCGGGCATGACCAGCATTACGAGCTCCCTGCCATACCCTTCCGCAAGGTGCAATAACTTTGTTTTGCTTTCAGCCGAAATATGATCTTCGATCAAGTAGACTTTAAGTTCATCTATGTCTCGGTTGTTTTCATACAGAGATACCAACGAAGTTGCGAAAACCTCAGCAAAACGCTCATCTGCATTGTATACTACGATCATGCTTCAATACCCACTTTTCCTCAGCATAACCAAATATCTTTACACCCTTTCGATACTCCCCATTTTGCAGTCACTACCATACATGCTCCACGATAGTGCTGCTATCTCAAAACTTCAACAATTTCTGCCTGCCAAAATATACTTTATAGTTAACCAAATGATCTTCAGATCGGTCAAAAAGCCCCGCTCCCGAATATACTTGTAGTCCAATTCCAGTTGATCCTCATAACTCATCTTGGTAGTGTCCGTGATCTGCCAATAACATGACAGTCCCGGCTTCACCAGAAGCCGATCATCCGGAAGCGACTTCTGCTCCGACGGTATAAATGGACGAGGTCCGATCACCGTCATGCTGCCAATCAAAAGATTGATAGCTTGCGGTATCTCATCCAAATACGTGCGCCGCAAAATTTTGCCGACCCGCGTGACTCGCGGATCATCGGTCAGTTTAAAGTGTACACTGCTGTACTCGTTCTTTTCCATCAAATCATACTTGCAGTCATCAGAGCCTACGTACATAGTCCTGTACTTGACCATCGGAAATCTCCGACCGCCCAGACCCACTCTTTCCTGGATAAAGAAGGGGTTACCGAAGTCATCCGTCATAATAATGACGGCAATAACGATATAAACCGGAATCCCTACCGTAAAGCATAATAGTGCTACCAAAATGTCAAATAACCTTTTTATACAGTCATAGATAGGCTTTGGTCTCACTTCATGCCTTTTCTCATAAGGACTGCTTTGATTGCATTCAGTATGAGCTCGATGCCTCATGCCTGTGTCTCCTTGCGCTCTTCTTGCAGTCGCCGACACAACTCCCGCTCTCGCCATTTTTCTGCACATCTCAATCGCTTATTATGCTTAGGGTACTGCTCTATGTTCACCCTCTCCACCTTTTCCGCCGTGATATCTGCGACATACAACTTCTGTTGCCGCCAAAAGCACAGCAAGGGACAGGCCCACGTAGCCTGTCCCCGCTATGGCGATCTTCATTTCGTTATCGTTAGCAGAATTAGTCAACTCCCATTACCCCCCCATTTTTTAATCCTGTTGCTCTGGGCAAAGAGGTCATCTATCGAAACAATAGCCCGCTGTCATTGCCGATCGCGGTATCGTCTCAGCTGGCAAAGTTTAAAATCATCTGATTTTCTAAACTTTTGCTGCATTTACAAAATTAAACAGATTCCGAAAGTGTTTTTACTTTTGGCTATAGGGTCGCCAAAGGACTGAAATACATGCGAAACGGCCAAAATGATTTTTAAGTTTAATCTTCTTATTTTCGAACACCAAAAGGTGCCGACCGTATTTTCTTATCGCCTCGCACCTTAAGACACACGCCCATCCGCCATCACTCCCTATTTATTTATATATTATACCATGTTTACCATTGTGATTACAACGATATACTTTTCTCACGCTAATATCTCACATCAATAAAAGGTCCTGCATTTAACTGATCGTTCACGCCATTCCCGCTCAAATTCATCATATTTCATTTTTATGAGTGAGACAAAAACGAAAGCTCGCAGTTTTAAGCGAATCAATGAAGGGCATGAATTAGGCTTTCATATGATCGTCTCTTTGCCTAGCGCATGCGGATCGACGAGCTGCATAAAAATTTTTTGCTCTCTTTGCGCAAGAGCATCCCCCTTGCTTTTGAACATAAAACGAAATGCAGCCATGTCGGCAACGGCGGATAAAATTTTTACGTCCGAGCCGCTGATGCGCCGCTTTTTTATAACGTTCGCCCCGAAAACGAAAAACGTCCGCACCAAGAACTGCTCCTTTTGCGGACGTTTGGTATTTTCTTACATATCTATGATTTTTGAAGTCGATTTCTCTGAAGACTTGGCTGCCCTGCTTTTTACTTCTTGTGCAAAGCGGCGTCGACTTTTTCTTTCAGCTTCGTTTCGAGAGCATCCGCTCCTTCGCAAAGGCGGGCAAAGGCCTGCTCCAGCCCTTCCTCGCCGCCGAAGGTGCGCTTCTCGTCGCCCAGCGGCTCTTTTTTGCAGTCCATGCGGGCAAAATCAGCGGCCTTGGCTCTGCCTTCTTCATAGGCTTCTTCGTAAAGTTCTTTAAAGGCGGCGATGTCTTCCGGCTGCCCGGCTTTGAGCCAAGCGTTGGCCACCTTGCCTACCGCATAAGTGATGGCTGCCCCCAAGGGGATGTTCAACGGTCCCAAAGGCAAAAGGGTCGTCAAAGTCTGCCCGCAAAACGTAGCGCCCAGACCGGCCAGCAGTCCCTTCACCGCTCCTTCTTCCAATTCCACGCCCCGCAATTTTCCCAGCCTGCCGATCATGTAGACTTCGTTGGCGATCAAAGCCACGGTGCCCAGCAAGGGCGCCGCTGCGATGAGGCCGGCCCGGGCGGCTCCCCAGCGGCACAATTTTTCCGCTTCCGCTTCTATCTCCGCTTCGTTCAGCAAACATTCGTCATCTTTCACGATCATCCCTCCTCGTTTCTTTCCTTAATATATTATATCATGCCGCTGCTCCCCGTGAAAGATGCGGCTATCGCCGCTCCTCGAGCGATCAGCCGCTTGCCAAAAAAGCCCAAAGCTTCTATACTAAAGACTAAAGCAAAAAGAGGTGCCTCCTGCTCGGCCGAGACCCGGCCGCAAAGAGGCTCCTTCGGCAAAGATCGACGGGCCGACAGGCCCTTCTGCAGTGAGGAGATCTCTTATGTGTGAACGCTCTGCCTGTTCGCGGCAAGATGCGAAACAAAAAAGGCCCATGGTTCTTCCTGCCGCTCCCGTCCTCTACTTGGTCACCGACAGCAGCGGCCTCGACGAAGAAACTTTTTTGGCCAAGATCGAAGGCGCCCTGCGAGGGGGCGTAAATCTGGTGCAGTTGCGGGAAAAAGAGCGGCCCATCCGCGAGGTGCTGGCCCTCGCCGCCAAAGTACACCGCCTCACTCTTTCTCACGGCGTACCTTTGCTGATCGATGACAGACTTGACTTGGCCCTGGCCGTGGGAGCCGAAGGCGTCCATTTGGGGCAGACCGATCTGCCTGTGGCCACGGCCCGTCGCCTTTTGGGACCGACTTATATAATAGGGGCTACGGCTAAAACTGTGGAGCAGGCTCTGGAAGCCAAGCGTCAGGGAGCAGACTATCTGGGGGTGGGCGCCATCTTCCCCACCGCCACCAAAGTGGTGACCCGTCCTACTTCTGTCGCTGCCTTAACAGCTATCTGTGCGGCAGCAGACCTGCCCTGTTTTGCCATAGGCGGCCTTACCTCCGGCAATTTGGACGTTCTTCGGGGCAGCGGCATAGCCGGCATCTGCATGGTGTCCCATTTGATGCAGGCCCCCGACCCCTGCGCCGAAGCCTCGGCGCTTTTGCTCAAGCTCCGGGCCCTGCTGTAAAACTGTCTGTCCCTTAATATTTGCTTGCGATGCTCCTCCGGTCTGCCTGCTCTTTGGTGGCAAGACCGGAAATTTTTTACGTTCCCGACCGATCAAAAGATTGCTCGATGCAGTTCGCTTTAACTTTAAGCGTTGTCTGTCTTTTTGGTTTTTTTCTTGTAGGAAAAAGAGTAGAACCTATATATTATACTCTCCGCCTCATTTTCGTCGGCACGGGCTAAAGCTTTGCAAAAAGAGCAGAGCAATTTTTGCTTTTCCGGCGAAAATGAAAGGATGTCGTTCATAACGACATCAGTATAAGTTTTACGCATTATCTTCCTCCTTTCTGCCGCAGCCCTTATTACCTTACGTTTGCGAGCCTTTGCTTTCTGAGAACAAGGACTCTTTTACTTAACTATACCAAAATGACCGGCTTTCAGAGCTGCAAAGGGCCCGTCTCACACGGGAGGCGGGCCCTCTTTTGTTTCAGGAATTTTGATCGGCGATGAAAGCGACGGACGAAAAAGGCGCTACCGCAGTTTCGTCCTTTGTGATCTGGCAGGAGCCGTTCAAGGTGATGCTGCCTTCTGCTGCTACCAGCCCGTTGACGACGCTGCCCTTGCCTATGGTGATACTTCGCTTGCAAATGATAAGAGCCTGGGGCAAGCGGACATTTTCACCGATGCTCAAAGGGGCGCCGCAAAGTAAGATCACTCGATCTCTGAATTCACAACCCTTTTTCAAATAAAGAGGAGTGTCGGAAGCGGTGACGATCACAGCCGAACCCCACACTTTTTGCCCTTCGGGGATGTAGAAGCTGCCTGCTCCCTGCAAATAGTACACTTGCCGCATCAGGCCGCTGTCCTGGATCTCTGCTGCCAGATCTGAGCCGACAGATCTGTCCCGCAAAAATTTTTCGATATCTTTGATATCCTGAGGGTAATTTACTTCCCTATTGCTTGCATATACCGTTCCCTCAGGCAGATATTCGGCCCCCGTCAGGCTATCATGGCACACTAAACCGTAAGTGGCGGCCAGCTGCCTCCAGCTTTCGTCGAAATTTACGGTGAACCGCTGGATCAGCTGTTCTGTTATCACCTCCTCCGTGCCTGCGTTTTCCAACTTGGCTCTGACCCGCCGACGATGAAAAGCGAGAGATGTGCCCGCCCCTTCGTGCTCCAAAGTGACGACGGCCTGCCGAGCCCCCGGCTGCAAAAGCACACGGGCGGCCTCTTGCGCTCGCTCTTCATTATCATCCTCTTCATCCGCTTCGGCCTGGAGCAGAGCCGAGTGGGCCAAAAGCCGCAGTTGATAGCTGCGAAAATAGGCCAGCCCGGCTTCATAAGAACGCTGAGCGAAAAGCAGCAGCATCTGCCCCACAGCCAGCAGGAAAAGACTGCCCAGCAAAAGCGCTAGGCCGGCGCTGCCTCTTTCTTTTTCAGCCATCACCGCTCACCCTGCCGTTGACGCAATAGATGGCGTGGCGAAAAGAAGCTTTGTATTTTCCCCGGGCCAAGATAAAGTCCAGAGCCACGACTTTGTCGTTCAATCGCTGCAGCCGCCATTTTTCCACGGTGAAGCCCTCCTGGCAGACCGGGTTGACGCCCGCGGTCTTTTTCAAAAGGTTTTCGGTGCGCCGATAGATAGAATCATAAGAAGGATTGTAATAGAAACGCAGGGACTTGGCTGCGGAAACATTTTGGCAGTCGGCTGCGGAAAAATCTCCCGAGCGGGAAAGGACGACTTCGGTGCTGTCGACGCCTATCTGTTTTTCCAAGCCGGTGCAGAGCTGTCTGGCCGCTTCTTCCAAACTGTGCCGAGCCGCGAGATATTCCCACTTGGGCAGCAGCCGCAAAAAAGAAACGCTGAGGAGAGCCGCAGCCGCTACGGCAAGGGCCGCAGCGGCCGCCGCTTCCAATAAAAGAAAACCTCTTTCTTCACGGCTCTTTTGCTGCAGCCTCTGCCAAAAAGAGATTGCCCGCTTCTTTTCCTTTTTCATTTTTCCAGCTCACCTCTTTCAACCGCCACCTGCCCTGTTCTGCTTCTTTCACTTCGAATTCTAGCCCCGGCGGCCCGGCGCTGCTCTCGGCGGCGGACCACAGCAACAACTGACCGTAGCCCAAAGCGGCCTGCAGCTGCCGCTCTTTTTTGAGCAAGCTCAAGGCGGCGGAAAAACTGAGAGTGGCGGCCGCCGTCAAAAGCAGAGCCAAAGTCACTTCGGCCAAAGTCGCCAAGAGGAAGAAGCCCTGCTCTTTACTTTTTTTCATTGACTTCCACGAGGCCGGTCACCGGCTTCACGCTCACCTGATATTGAAAGCTCGGTTCTGCTTCGTGAGCGAGGACGTAAGTGGGCTGACCATTGGGAGCGCCACTGGGATTAAAGCTGGCTTTGACAGAGTTGCCCACCACCTTCACCCCTTCGCAGCCCATGGAAGCAAAGCTGCGGTGCCTCTCTCCTCGCGCCGTCTGCCGCGTGTAGCCCTCTTTGTCTCCGTCGATGCGAATGCTTTCCAAGCTGCCGCTGTTGAAGTAGGCCTGCTGTTGCAAGAGACGCAGCTCCGCCGCCAAAGTCTCTGCCGCCGTTTTCACCTGCAGCCTGTGTTGATAAGAGCGGTAAGCGGCCCCCTGCTGCAGCAAAAAACTGCCCATGAGGGCGAAGAGAGCGGCCGCCGCCACCGTTTCTGCCAAAAAATAGCCGGCTTCGCCTCTGCGGTCCTTCATCATTGCTGCTGCGAGCCTGGGCTGGTGACGGTCTCGCCTTTGCTGTTTTGCCCGCTCAGCTTGTAATTGAGATCGTCCACCTTGCTGTAGCTCAGCTCGTCCCCTTTGGCATCTTTGAATTCGGCCTTGCTGTTGAAATATTCTTCCTCTTTCAATTCCGACAGAGCCTCCGGCAGCTTGCCCTTTTCCATTTTGTAAACTTCCAGCGCCTGATCTATCGCCGCCAGATCGTTGTTCAATTTGGAATTTTTTACTTTGTTGTAAGCGCCGGACAAAGAAGGGGTGAGCATAGTGAACAGCATGCCGATGAGGGCGGCAGCCGCCACCACTTCCACCAAAGTGAAGCCTGCCTGTTGCTTCCTTCTCGCTTCGCTCTCCTCGGGAGAGCTTTCTTTTTTCATTTTCATCACCTCCGAAAAATTTTTTGAGCAGCTCCCGGGACGAAGAGGGCGAGGTCCTCTCGATCGCTGTGAGAGCTCAAGCGGGCAGCAGCGTGAAAAGAGAGAAGAGGGGACGGAGCATGAGGCATAACACCAAGGCGATGAGAAGAGCTGTCACCAGCAAAAAACAGGGAGCCAGCAGTTCCCGGCAGCGCTGCAGGCGGGCCGTCAGTTCTTCGCCGACAAGAGCTGCCGCTTCTTCCAGCATCTCCGTCAAACTGCCGCCGGCAACGCCGGCCCTGAGCAACTCTTTAGTGAGGGGCGACAGCAAAGAGCCGGTCAGTTCGGCTCCTTCTTCGATGCTCATGCCCCGAGCCAACCCCCACTTGAAGGCGGCCAGCCCCCGCCGATGACCGCTCTCGCCCAAAGCGCCGGCTGCAAGGTCCAGGGCCTCGCTCAGACCGATGCCGCTTTTCAGCAAAAGGGCCAGCAGGCGGCAGGTCCTCTCTTCCGAAAATTGCCGCCGCAATTCTTTTATGAAGGGGAGTGTTTCCGCGACTTTGGCCTTGCGCCTTTCGGATGAAAAGAGGAAGACCGCCGCAGCCGCAAGAGCCGCCGCAAGAGGCAGGCCGTAAAAAGTCAGCCCATCGGCTGCGGCCAAGGCCCACATCATGTCCGGCGACAGCTTCGCCCCCATGGCTTTGTAGGTCTTGGCCAAAGCGGGCAGAACGTAGAGCAAGAAGAAGAGCAGCAAAAGGCAGGAAGCGCCCAGCAAAAAGAGAGGGTAGAGGAGGGCTTGGCCGAGAGCTTCTTTCCAGCGAGCCTGCTCTTTATAATAGGCGGCGAGCTGCCCCAGCACCGCCGGCAGCTGCCCGCTTTTTTCTCCCGCTTCCACCAAGACCGGGGCCGTGGAGCCGAACCTCTCGGGCTCCAGAGCCATGGCTTCATGAAGAGAGAAGCCGCGGCCCAAAGCTGTGAGCAAACGCCTGCAGAGGGCGGCCGTCTTTTCATCTTTTTCGAGGGCGAGCAAGCGCAGCGCTGCGAGCAGAGAGAGGCCGCCCCCCAAAAGGACGCTCAAACGGGTGAACAGCACTGCTCTCTGCCTCTCCCCAAAGACAAAAAAAGATCTGATCTGCCTGACCCACCCTCCCTTGTGCTGCGTATCGGGACGGCGGCCCGGCTTGCTCAGATCGCTCTGCGGACCGTATATGGCAGCGGCACCTTGCTGCGGATTTGCCGCTTTTGTTTTTCTTCTTCTGCCCCCGCTGTCGGGGCCGGCGCGTTGGATAGGGCATCCCCCCTCCCTCTCGCTGTTTCTTTTTTACAGCGGCCGCCTCCTTTAATGCTTTGTCACAGTTGTGAGTTTTATGTGAACTGCCATCGGTCCTTGCCCAAGAGCTCGCGGCTCTCGCTCTTCGGCTGCGGTGCGGCAGGGGAGGAGCAAAAGAGGGGAGAGCTCCCTCGCGAGGGCGAAAGCTCGGCCTTTAGTGTATGCGCGAAAAAGATCTAGGCCGCCAATAAGAAAATTTTTTTGAAAAAATTGTAAACTAATGGCAGGAGAAGGACGGCAAAAGCAGAATAGATAAGAGAGGGACGGGTAGCTGTGCTCTCATTGCTCCCCCGTCTCTTTAGTGCGAAAGTTTTTGTTTATACACCCGCTTCATTTATTTTATCCGCAAAGGAGTGAAACACATGAAAAGATCCAAATGGGTGCTGGGCTCTGCCGCCATGTTGGCGCTGGCAGTAGCCTTGGCAGGCTGCGGCGGCGGCGATAAGAAAGACGACGCCAAAAAAGCTGCCGGTATCAAAGGCGAGTTGATGATCTACACCTCCATCTATCCGGACATCATCGACAATATGTGCAAGCCCAACGTGAGCAAGGCCTTCCCCGACATGAAGGTGACCTGGTTCCAAGGCGGCACGGAAAAAGTTATGACCAAGATCACCGGCGAGATCAAAGCCAAGAAGATCGGCGCCGACGTGCTGATGGTAGCCGACCCCTCTTACTACCTGAAGCTGGATGATCAGAAACTGCTGCTGCCCTACAAGGCCAAAGAAGACGCCGCCATCATCAACGATAAGGACCCCAACGGCGACTGGTACGCAGTTCGCGTCTGCAACATGATCATCGCCTACAACGGCGACAAACTGCCCAAAGAAGACATCCCCACCTCTTGGGAAGATCTGGCCAACCCCAAATGGAAGGGCCGCATCGCCATGCCCAACCCCATGCTCAGCGGCACCGCTTATGTAGCAGTAGGCGCTTTGGCCGACCGCTTCGGCTGGGAATATTTCGACAAACTGCAGGCTAACGGCATCAGAGTAGAGGAAGGCAACTCCGCTATCCAGAACAAATTGCTCACCGGCGAATATGCCGCTGCCATGATCCTGGAAGAAAATATTTTGAAGCTGGCCGCCACCAAGAAAGAGCCCTTGAAGGTCGCCTATCCTAAAGAAGGCGTAGTGCAGATCCCGTCTCCTATCGCCATCTTCAACACCACCAAGAATCCGGAAGGCGCCAAAGCCATCGTGGATTGGTGGCTGAGCAAGGAAGGTCAGGAAGCCGTTGTTAAGGGCTGGATGCACTCTGTAAGAGCCGACGTCAAAGAGCCGCCCGGAGCACCTCCCACCAAAGGCATCACCGAAGGCCGCGTGAAAGTAAACTGGAGAAAACTGGCCGACAACAACGCCCAGATCAAAGAAGAGTTCCGCAAGAGAGTTATGGACAAATAAAGAGACTTCGTCTCTTACCGTCCTCTCATGCCGACGGATGTAAAAATGCAGGAGCCGAGTTCCGCGGGAGCTCGGCTCTTTTTTCTTGCCCGCCGACCGGGAAGCAGGACCCTTTTTGCTTTCCCTTTTTCCCTCAAACTTTTTTGCCATTTCTCTTTTCTTTTCGTTCGAGAGTTTATGCTCGCTGCTTTTTTCGTCGGACTTGAGTTCTTACAGCCGTGACTTTTTTCATTCGACTTGAGCTCTTGCGGCCGTGACTTTTTTCATTCGATTTGAGGCCTTAAGGTTGCTACTTTTTTTCATTAGACTTATGCTCTTACAGCCGCGACTTTTTTCATTCGACTTATGGTCTTGCGGCTGTGGCTTTTTTCATTATACTTATGGTCTTGCGTTCGTGACTTTTTTCGTTAAAGCCGAGTTTTTACGTTATGCTTTTTCGCCTCGGTAAAATGTTTGTAAAATAGCGCATTGTCTTTTGCCGTCGATTATGGTATCATATTAGCCGTAAGGTTGTACCCTTTAAGGGTATCGCTGTTTAAATCATCAGCCTTATTTTCGCAGCTCGGCCCCCCAAGGCCCGAGTCGCGGCGCAAAAGGGGCGGCACGCCCCGGCAACATTAACGGAGGAGGAATTTCTATGAAGAAACTCGGCATCGTTGCTCTGGCCGCTTTGACTGCTGCCAGCATGATCATGGTAGGTTGCGGCGGCGGCGGCGACAAAAAAGCCGACGCTCCCAAAGAGGGCGGCAAAAAGCTCATCGTTTATACCTCTATGAAAGAATCCCTCATCAAGGGCATCGTAGAGGGCTATAAGAAAGCCAACCCCGGCGTTGAAGTTACCTATCAGTCGGCCGGCGCCGGCAAATTGATGGCGAAGATCGCCGCCGAGAGACAGAGCGGCAAGATCTTGGCCGACGTTATCTGGACCAGTGAAGTGCCCGACTTCTACAAGATGAAACAAGAGGGCATCCTGGAAAATTACAAGAGCCCCGTGTTCAAAGAGACCGTCAACCCCTTCAAAGATTATGACGGCTCCTTCCACGCCGCTCGTCTGGGCACCTTGGGCATCATCGTCAACACCGACAAGATCAAAGAAATGCCCACTCAGTGGTCCGACCTGCTGAAACCCGAATACAAGAACGGCTTCGGCGTTGCCAACCCCGCTCTCTCCGGCACCGCTTACATGAGCATCGCCTTGTTGGAGAAACAATTCGGCTGGAAATTCTTCGAAGACGTTAAGGCCAACGGCGGCCGCGTAGGCAAAGGCTCCGGCGAGGTCATCGACGACACCGCTTCCGGCGAATTGGTAGCTTCTTTGGCCGTTGACTACATCACCAACGACAAGATCAAGAAAGGCGCTCACATCGCCATGAACTATCCTCCCGAACTGCTGGTAGTTCCTTCCCCGGTAGCCATCTTCAAAGGCACCCCCAACCTGGAGCCTGCCAAGAAGTTCGTCGACTACCTGCTGGGCAAAGAAGCTCAGGCCATGGTAGCCGCTCAGGGCACCATCCCCGTGCGTGAGGATGTAGCCATCGATCCCAAGTTCAAACTGTTGGCTCCCAAGGCAGCTTTGGAAAAATCCATCAAGATCGACTACAACGAAGTTATCAACAGCAAGGAAGCCATCGTCAAGAAGTTCTCCGAGATCATGCAGGTCAAGAAATAAGCAGCTTCTCGCAAAGGCTCACTTGGCAATTACACAGCCTACTTCAGTCAGGGGCGGAACGGGGTTTCCTGTTCTGCCCCTTTCTTAACAACGACCTTGTTTGGAGGTTATCTTAATGCAAGACATCATCAAACTGGAAGGCGTGTGCAAGGCTTACGGCGATCATCAGGTGCTGAAAGATCTGGATCTGTCTATCCGCAAAGGCGAATGCTTCACCATGCTGGGCCCCTCGGGCTGCGGCAAGACCGTCACCATCCGCCTCATCGCCGGCCACGAAGTCCCCGATAGCGGCAAGATCGAGATCGATGACACCGTAGTGGCCGATAGTTCCACCGGCGCCTATATCCCTCCGGAGCGGCGGGGCTTGGGCATCGTCTTTCAGGATTACGCCGTGTGGCCCCACATGACCGTCACACAAAATATCGCCTATCCTTTGAAAATGGAGAAGCGCCCCAAAGCCGAGATCGATAAATTGGTCAAGGCCATGATCGCCACCGTAGGCATGGAAGGCTTGGACAAAAGGTTGCCCAGCGAATTATCGGGCGGCCAACAACAACGTGTGGCCCTCGCTCGTGCTTTGGTGGCCGATCCTTCCGTTATGCTTTTGGACGAACCCTTGAGCAATTTGGACGCCAATTTGCGGGAAGAGATGCGTTTTGAGATCAAAGCTCTGCAGCAGCGTTTCGGCATCACCGTGCTCTATGTCACGCACGATCAGGAAGTTGCTCTCGCCATCTCCGACCGCATCGCCATCATGGACGCCAACGGCCGCATCCGCCAGACCGGCACTCCTTATGAAATTTTCGAAAAGCCCGCCGACCTCTTCGTTTTCAAATTCATGGGCATCGCCAACTTCTTGGCCGTCCGCAGCGAAGGAGATAAATATTATGTAGGCACCGGCACTCAGGAAGTGCCCTGGCCCGAAGGCCCCGCCGGCACGGCAGAGAAGTGGGTAGTGGGCTTCCGCCCCTCCGACGTGGAGATCGGCCGCGAAGCCAAAGGCTTGAAAGGCGTCATCAAACGCGCCAACTTCTTGGGCTCCACCATGGACTACGCCATCGAGATCGACGGCGAACATCTGCGCACCGAATTGGTGGCTCACAAGGCCATCAGTCAGGACCTGATGTTCCAAGAAGGAGAAGAGTGCTACATCACCTTCAAAGCCCTGCACTGGTTCGACGCAAAACAACTGGAGGAGGTGGGTGAACTGTGAGTTCCGCTACCATCAAAAAAGATTCGGGCTTCGGCGTGGCTCAATTGATCTTGCTTTTGTCCATCGCCATCCTGGTGATCTTCGTAGCCTGGCCCGTGCTGTTGATCCTCTTCAACGCCTTCTTCGTGGACGGCTCTTTCAACAGTTTGGACTTTTACAGAGTGCTGACGGACCCCGAGACCTTCCAGGCTCTCACCAACTCTTTGATCATCGCCAGCATGACCACCGTAGGCAGCACCATCGTGGGCACCTTCTTCGCTTGGCTGGTGACCAGAACCGACCTGCCCTACAAAAATTTCATGAAGAGCCTGTTCCTCGTGCCCTTCATGCTGCCCTCCTTCATCGGAGCTTTGGCTTGGAAGATGCTGCTGAGCCCCCATGCCGGCTATATCAACAAAGCCTTCATGTCTCTCTTCGGCACCACCGAGCCCCTCTTCAATATCTACACTTATTACGGCATCAGCGCCGTAGAGGTCATGTACCTCTTCCCCTTCGTTTTCATCCAAGTGTGCGGCGCCTTGGAACGTATGGACCCCACTTTGGAGGAATCGGCCCGCATCTCCGGCGCCGGTCTTTTGACCATCACCCGCAAGATCACCATCCCCTTGGTGCTGCCCTCCATCATGTCCGGTGCACTGCTCATCATGCTCTATTCTATGGCCCACTTCGGCACAGTCGCGGTGCTGGGCATAGAGCAGGGCATCTACAACATACCGACGCTGATCTATGAAAAGATCCACGAGAGCGCCGGCAGTTTCGAATCGATCCGCACCGGCACCGTGCTGGCCACCGTGCTGGTAGTCACCGCCGCCATCATCATCTGGGGCCAGCAGAAGATCCTCAGCCGCGGCCACTATCAGATCATCGGCGGCAAAAGTTTTAGGCCCATGGAGTTGAAATTGCGCGGCCTGCGCTGGCCCCTGCTCCTCTTCTGCTTGGCCTACATCGGCTTCACCATCGTCTTGCCTACGGTAGTGATCTTCCTGGTGGGCGGCCTCAACACTTACGGCCTGCCCTTCACCTGGGAGAATCTGTCGCTGGCCAACTACAAGTACATCCTCACCGAATACGACGTGACTAAGGACGCCATCTTCAACAGCGTTTCGCTGGGTCTTGCCGCCGCCGTCATCACCATGTTCGCCGGCGTGATGATCAGCTATGTTATCGTCAAAATGAAGGTGAGAGGCAAGGGCATTTTGGAATTTTTGGGCATGCTGCCCTTCTCGGTGCCGGGCTCTGTTATCGCTCTGGGCGTTATCTTAGCGTGGAGCGGCAAATTCGGCATCAACCTCTACAACACGGTGTGGATCATTTTGGTGGCCTACATCGCCCGCTACATGGCCTTCTCTTTAAGAGCCAATTCCGCAGCCCTGGAGCAGGTGCACGATTCTTTGATGGAAGCTTCCCGCTCCTGCGGCGCCACCATGTGGCAGTCGTTGAAAGACATCGTCATCCCCTTGGTGAAGCCGGGCATGATCTCCGCCTTCTTCCTCATCTTCCTGCCGGCTCTGCGTGAGCTGACCGTGTCCATCATGCTCTATGCACCCACTACCCGTACCATAGGCGTGGCCATCTACACCCTGAACGAAGACGGCGAGACCGTTATGTCCACGGCTCTGGCCGGCGTAGCCCTCATCCTCATCGTGATAGGCCAGACCCTCATCAATCATTTTACCAAGAAAGTGAGTGAGTAAGAGCCATGTCGTACATACGCTTAGTCAACGTGACCAAACGTTTCGGCGATGTCACCGCCGTGAACAACTTGAATTTAGAGATCGACAAAGGCGAGTGCTTCTCCATGCTTGGCCCTTCCGGCTGCGGTAAGACCACCACCCTGCGCATGGTGGCCGGGTTCGAAGACCTTACAGACGGAGAGGTGTGGGTCGGCGATCGGCTGCTTTCTTCTCCCAAGAAGCACCATTACACTCCGCCCGAAAACCGTAACTTCGGCATGGTCTTTCAGGCCTTCGCCGTGTGGCCCCACATGAGCGTTTATGAAAACGTGGCCTTTCCTCTGCGCCTCCGGGGCCTGCCTTCGGCAGAGATCGACCAACGCACCAAAGACGCTCTCGCCGCCACCAATTTATTGAAGGCCGCTTCCGAGAGCCCCGACAGCCTCTCCGGCGGCGGCAAGCAGCGGGTGGCCCTGGCCCGAGCCCTGGCCATCAATCCCGACGTGATGCTTTTAGACGAGCCTCTCTCTTCGCTGGATCCTCATCTCAGAGAAGAGATGCGCTTTGAGATCAAAGATCTGCAGCGCAAATACGGCTTCTCCATCATCTACGTCACTCACGATCAAAGCGAGGCCATGGCCCTGTCCCACCGCATCTTGGTGATGAAGCTGGGCGTGGTGCAGCAGATCGATAAGCCTCTGGACATCTACGCTCATCCGGCCAACAGGTTCGTCTTCAGCTTCATCGGCGTCTCCAGTTTCACCGATGTGCTATGGCAGGACGGCAAAGCCTTCATCAGCGGCAGCGATCGGCCCCTGCCGGCGGCGCTGACTGTTCCGGAAGAGATGAAGGCCGAAGCCCGCTTCAGCTTGGCCAGCCGCCCCACGGAGATCGAATTCACCAATGCCGAAGACCCGGCCGGCGTGCACGGGCAGGTCATCCGCCGGGCCTTCTTGGGCGAGATCGTCGATTATCTGGTACGCATCGGCGACCAGCAGGTGCGGGTGCAGATCGGCCGCAGGGACCCGGGGCCCGGCCCCGACGAGGCCTGCTGTCTGAAATTCCTCCGTCCCTTCTGGTACAAAGCCGAAGATTGATCGTTTGCAGCGGGAGCTTGCGGGCTCCCGCTTTTTTCTTGCAGCTTTTTCTCACAGGCGGCCGTTTCTGCGGCCGCCTTTTTTATTTGCGCATTTTTTTGGAAACGGTGAGAGACAAAAGAAACTGTCAAAGTTTTACGGTGCGGCTCTTTCGGAAAGAACAGACGGCCCTCGGCGCTCGTCTTTTTTTCTGCGCGATTTTTTGAAAAGGGGAGAGGAGGAAGCGAGCTCAAAGAGCGAGCTGTCGGGGCGAGAGAAAAATTTTTGATTTTAAAATTTCGGTCTTTTCGAAAAAACTGCCGGCTTGCGGCGCCGACGATTTTGCCAATAGGGCCGGATATCTTGCTTTTTGTATTGCTATCAGCCATACAATATGCTATCATCAAGAGCAGAAGGGTAGGTGCTTTTAATGACGACAAAAAGCGCAAATGTAACGGCGCGGGTGCAGCCCGAGGTCAAACGGCAAGCAGAGGCGGTGCTGCAGCAGCTGGGTCTGCCGGTCTCCGTTCTGATCGATACCTTGTACAGGCAGATCATCATGACGGGCGGCGTCCCTTTTTCCCTCACCGTTCCGAAATTGCCCGCAAGAGACAGCCTGAGCGAAGCTCAGTTCGACGCTATGATGGAGACCGGCTATGAGCAGGCCAAAGCCGGTGAAGGCCTGCCCGTCACCGCAGCCTTCGTCAAAATACGAGAAGGTATTTGAGCATGCCCTATGAAGTGAAACTGACTGCGCAGGCTATCGGGCAGATCGCAGAAACATTAAAGTATATCTCCAAAACTCTGCTTGCGGCAGCGACCGCACGAATTTGGGCGGATACCTTGCAAAGGGAGATCGGAAAATTAGCTTCTCTGCCGTCAAGATACCCTCTTACAGCGGAAGAACCGTGGCGCACGAAGGGCATCCGCAAAATGCCCGTCAAGAATTTTCTTGTCTATTATTTGATCGATGAGGAAGAGAAAACCGTGTGGGTCACGGCGGTGATCTACGGGCGAAGAGAGCAACTTGCGGCCTTAGCGGCTATGTTTTTTCCGGATAATGTAAGCGAGAGAGGGTAGTGTCAAGATTTCTGCCACGAAGTGTCCAACTTGTTCTTGCAATTTACAGAGAGAAAAATTTTTGATTTTAAAATTTCGGTCTTTTCGAAAAACTGCCGGCTTGCGGCGCCGACGTTTTTGCCTGCAAGCGGTTTAATTTCCGCCCGCCCCGTGGTACAATAGACTTAGCAGACCGGACAGTTTCGCAAGCTTTACGAGCTTCCGGCAAAGGCGAGGAAGTGAAAAGATGAACTATCTGAAAAAGACAGACGTAGTGGTGATAGGCGGCGGCATCGTGGGCAGCGCCGTCTTGCGGGAGCTCTCCAAATATAAATTGGACTGCCTGCTTTTGGAAAAAGAGCCCGATCTGTGCCTTGGCACCACCAAGGCCAACAGCGCCATCCTCCACGCCGGCTTCGACGCCCCCGTCGGCAGCCTGAAAGCTTACACTAACGTGGAAGGGAACAAGCTCTATCATCAGCTGGAAAGAGAACTGGGCCTGGACATCAAGTGGACCGGCTCTTTGGTGGTGGCTACCACCGAAGAAGAAGAGCTCACATTAAAAGAATTGCTGGCCCGGGGCCGGGCCAACAAAGTGGAGGGGCTGCAGATCCTCTCCCGCGAAGAAGTGCTGGAGCAGGAGCCCAACCTCACTTCGGCCCGCTCTGCCCTGTGGGCACCCTCGGCCGGCGTCATCTGGCCTTTCGGCGCCTGCTTGGCCTTCGCTCAATGTGCGGTGCAAAACGGCGCCGAAGTGTGGCGTAACTGCCCGGTGACCGGCTTCATCAAAGAAGACGGAGCCATCAAAGGCGTAGTCACTCCCAAAGGCGTCATCGCCTGCCGCTATGCAGTCAATGCGGCGGGGGTCTATGCGGACCGCATCGCCCGTTTGGCCGGGGACGACAGCTTCACCATCACCCCCCGCAAAGGCGAATACATCCTCTTCGATAAGACCGCCTGCTCCTCTTTGGTCTACGGCGTGGTCTTCCCCTGTCCCAACAAAAAGTCCAAGGGCATTTTGGTGTGCACCACCTGCCACGGCAACACCTTCATCGGTCCCAACGCCAACGAGCAGACCGATAAAGAAGACACTTCCGTCAGCGCCCAAGGCATGGACGAGATCATCGCCGCCGCCAAAAAATTGGTGCCCGACCTTCCTTTGGGCCAGGCCATCACCCAATTTGCCGGTTTAAGGGCTGCGGCCTCCGGCAGCGGCGACTTCATCATCGGCAATAGCGATAAAGTTGTGGGGCTCTATCACGCCGCCGGCATCCAGTCGCCCGGTCTCACCGCAGCTCCGTCCATCGCTCAGCTTTTGGCCCGCACCATCGCCACAGAAAGCGGAGCGGAAGAAAAGCCGGACTTCAAGGCCGAAGTGGCGGTGCAGCCCTGCTTCAATCGCCTCAGCGACAAGGCCAAGGCCGAACTTATCGCCAAAGACAGCCGCTACGGCCGAGTCATCTGCCGCTGCGAAACGGTGACCGAAGGTGAGATAGCAGCCGCCATCCATGCTCCCATCGGCGCTTTGACGGTGGACGGCGTGAAGCGCCGCACCCGGGCCGGCATGGGCCGCTGCCAAGGTGGTTTCTGCGGGCCCAGAGTCACTCAGCTTTTGGCTAAAGAATTGGGCATCACCGTCCCCGAAGTTTTGAAAGAAAAAAACGGCTCCTATCTTTACATCCCCAAGAAAGGCGGTGAAGCATGAGATGAAAACTTATGACGTGATCATCATCGGGGGCGGCCCCGGCGGCCTCACCGCTGCTTACAGCGCCCGAGAAAACGGAGCCGAATCCGTATTGGTCCTGGAGCGGGATCGAGAACTGGGAGGCATTTTGCAGCAATGCATCCACAACGGCTTCGGCCTTCACCGGTTTAAAGAAGAATTGACAGGCCCCGGCTACGCACAAAAATGCATCGATCTGATCAAAGACGAACCGGAGATCGAGTGCCGCACCGACAGCATGGTGCTGAACATCGAGGCCGACAAAACGGTGACTGCCGTCAGCCCCGACTTGGGCCTTTTCAAAGTGCAGGGCCGCACCGTCATCCTCACCATGGGCTGCAGGGAGCGCACCAGAGGAGCCATCCGCATCCCCGGCACCCGCCCCGCCGGTGTCTTCACCGCCGGCGCCGCCCAGCGCATGGTGAACATGGAAGGCTATCTTCCCGGCAAAAAGATCGTCATCTTGGGCAGCGGCGACATCGGCCTCATCATGGCACGCCGTCTCAGCTTGGAAGGTTGCCAAGTGGTGGCTTGCCTGGAGATCTGCCCCTTCTCCAACGGTCTCACCCGCAACATCGTTCAATGTTTGAACGATTTCGATATCCCCCTCTATCTCAGCCACACCATCGTCAAGATCAACGGCGATGCCAGAGTCACCGGGGTCACGGTGGCCAAAGTCGATGAAAAGATGCGGCCCATCCCCGGCACGGAATTCGAGCTGGACTGCGATACCGTGATGCTTTCCGTGGGCCTCATCCCCGAAAACGAACTCTCCAAAGGGCTGAACATCCGGCTTCATCCTCTCACTGCGGGGCCCGTGGTGGATCAGCATCGGGAGACTTCTCAAAAAGGCTTTTTCGCCGCCGGCAACGTGGTCCACGTGCACGACTTGGTAGACTTCGTCTCCGACGAAGCAGAGATCGCCGGTAAATTCGCTGCCTTGGCAGCTCGGGGCCTGTTGAGCGAGCCCACAAAGACGGTGACGGTGCAGCCTACGGCGGGCGTTCGCACCTGCGTGCCCCAGATCTTGCATTTGAATGAAGAGGGCGAAACTCTTCAGCTCTTTTTACGAGTGGCCGCGCCTCGCAGAAAATGCAAGTTGGTGCTGAAAAGCGGCGGCAAAGTCGTCGGCTCCAAATTTTTGCCGGTGGCCAAGCCCAGCGAGATGATCACAGTGACGCTGCCGGCCGCCAAGTGCGCCGACCTGCAAGAGGTCTTGGAAGTCGGCTTGGAAGGAGGGCTGTAAGATGGCCGTTGAAACGAAAGTGATGAACTGCATCATGTGCCCCATCGGCTGCGAATTGACGGTGACTTTGACCGACGGTGTCTTCAGCAGCGTCACCGGCAACACCTGCCCTCGGGGCGCCGTCTATGCCAAAGACGAAGTGACCGCTCCCAAAAGGATGCTCACAGGCACCGTAGCCTGCGAAGGCGGCCTCCTGCCTCTTTTGCCGGTGGTGAGCGCCGCCCCCCTGCCCAAAGAAAAAGTGCCGGAGTGCGCTGCCTTCCTGCGGCGAGTGACCGTAGCCGCCCCGGTGGCCTGCAAGCAAGTGATCGTGAAAAATATTTTGGGCTTGGGCGTAGATATGGTGGCCAGCCGCGACATGGCCAAAATTTAAACGGGAGAAGTTTTTAGAAATATTTTCCGCTTTTTCCACATCTCGAATTTTTTCGGTGCGTTATTTAAAAGTTGGGAGATTTTTTAAAGACTGCCCGCTCTTGCGCCGAGCTCGAAAAATTTCGGACAAAAAATCAAAAGGCGGCCTCGCGAAATGCAGGGCCGTCTTTTTTCTTGCCAAGGCCGCCGAAGTGGTATATCATGGAAATGATTTTTGTAAGGAGGCCCGAGAGTGGAGAACGAACATAAAAAAGGCATCCTTTACGGCGTGGCGGCCTATGTGATCTGGGGGCTGCTCCCCGTCTATTGGAAACAAGTGCAAAATGTGCCCACTATGGAGATCTTGGCCAACCGTTTCCTCTGGTCGGCCGTCTTCATCGTGCTGCTGTTGGCGGTGCGGGGCCGGCTGGGCCTTTTCGCGCAAGAGACGAAACAGGTCTTCTCCGCTTGGCGCAGCGGCTGCTGCATGATAGCGGCGGCGGTGAGCATCGCCGTCAACTGGGGCGTCTTCATCTGGGCAGTGGAGAACGGCCATATTTTGGCCACCAGTCTGGGCTATTACATCAACCCGCTCATGAGCGTGCTCTTAGGGCTGGTGTTCCTCAAAGAAAAGCTGCGGAAATTGGAGTGGCTGGCCGTGGCCTTGGCCTCTGCGGGCATCGCCTTTTTGATCGCGCGGACCGGCTCTCTGCCTTGGGTGTCGTTGGTGGTGCCCGGCTCCTTCGCCGTCTACGGCCTTTTGAAAAAATATCTCAAGATCAGCGCTTTTAACGGCATTTTATTGGAGACTCTCATCATCTCTCCCTTCATGCTCTTTTATTTGGTCCGTCTGTGGCTGGCGGGGGGCACCGCCCTGCAGACCCAGCCCCTCACCGTCTCTTTCTTTCTGGCGGGAGCGGGAGCGGTGACGGCCACCCCTCTCATCCTCTTCACTGCCTGCGCCCAACTGCTGCCCTTGAACATGGTGGGCTTTTTGCAATATATTTCTCCCAATATGACCCTGCTCTTGGGCATCTTCGTCTACGACGAGCCCTTCACTCCCACCCTCGCTTTCACCTTCGGCTGCATCTGGCTGGGCTTGGCCTGCTACATCACCTCCCGCCTCCGCAGCAGGTGAGCCGTTCCTGTCTTTTCGCCGCCGAGCCGGCGGTTTTTCTTTTTTTGCGAAGAGCACGGCTCAAGACTTTTATTTGCGGGCACAGTACCTGCGAAAATTTTTTGAAATTTTTGTGAAGGGACCCTTGACACGGTCCTTTTTTTATGCCTCTGCAAAGTGCGAAGGCAAAATTTCAGAGCCGCCCGCCTACATTTTGTGGTGCAGCTGCCCGCGCTCAAAAAAGGAAAGTTATCCACAGTTTGTGCATAACCTGTGAGAAAGGGAGAAAGATTTTTGTGACGATCAGGAAAAAACAGGCTTTGAGCGGGTCTTTTCCCCGCTGCGGCCGTCTTTTCTCACCGCCAACTGTGGATAAAACTGTGAGTGCTGTGCATAACTCGGTGTACTGCCGCTCTTGCTGCCACCACATTTCGTGGCCGCTCTTTTTTCTTCGCTTTTATTTAAAATTTATCCCTTTCTTTGCCCCGCTCACGCAAAAAAAGCAGCCCTTCGCGAAGAAGGACTGCAAGATTTTTGGAGCGGATGATGGGAATCGAACCCACAAATTCAGCTTGGGAAGCTGATGTTTTACCACTAAACTACACCCGCATGAACATCAGTTATTATATCACAGCCTTCTGATACTTGCAAGACTGCCGCCGCGATTTTGCTTTTTCCGCAAGGCCCTGCTATTTTGCAAGAAACTTTTTCCGCAACTCGGTGCTTTTTTTGCCATAGCCTTTTTCCCGTAAGCTCGGGCGTTTTTGCGAGAGACTTTTTCCGCAAACTCGCATATTTTTGCTATAGACTTTTTCTGAAACGTCTGACTTTTTTGCGACCGACTTTTTCTTTTTGTGATAAAATAAAGCCAAAGAGCCGTGACTTTTTGCGCTCGACCTTTTTTAAAGAGAGAGGCTGTGAGATCTATGCGGAAAAATTTTTTGCTCGCTGCTTTGTGCTCAGCTTTTTTGCCTTTGAACTCTGCCTTTGCGCCCCCGACTTTTGCGGCTCCCGCTGCGTCTGAACAAACGGAGAAGACCGCTGCCGCAGCCGTTGAAGAAGGGCAGGCCGCCTCGAGCAGCGAGGAGCAACCCACTGCCGAGGTCTCGCAAGTTGCGGCCGAGCCGGTCCAGGAGCCTGCTTTCACGGAAGAAGTCATCGATACTGCCGCCATGGCCCAACGGCTGGCGGAAGAGGACGGCGACGTCCTCTATGTGGACGCAGACGGGTCCGTCACCGTTTACTACGACAGCGCCGCCGACAAGGGCCTGCGCACCCGCATCGCCGCCGGCGCCCCTTTGGGCGTCACCCTGCGTCTTTACACCAACAACAAAGACACCTTCCTACACATGTACAAAACTTTGCAAAAACTTCAGGGAGGCAGCAAAGAACTGGGGGCTTATCGCATCCTCACCGACAGAGAATTGAACAAGGTATTGAAGAACGGCACCGAGGTCTACCGCTGCTGGTTCATGCGGGTGCCCAAAGAAAAGGGCTGGTCCGGGGGAGGCTTGGGCATCGGCCTCGGCTTCGGCTTCGGCGGCGGCCACCATTATCATCATCACCACGGTCCCTTTTTCGGCATCGGCCCCTGGTGGTGAAGAGAGAAAACAGCATCGACGTATATTTTTGGACTGCGGCTTTGTGCCGCGGTCCTTCTTTTTTACGGCGGATCGAAAAAAGCGGCGCCCTTCGCCGTTGCAGCTCCGCTGTTTTTTCCTAAGGAAAGAGCCGTCCTATCTTTTTGAGACAGAACGGCTCTTGTTGTTTATGTCGAGATCTTTTCGCAGAGAGTGCTTCAATCCTGCTCTTGGTCGTGATAGATAGCCGCCAAGTTCGCCAGCCGGTCCCCTTCGGCCAAGGTGATGACCTTCACTCCCTGAGTGGCCCTGCTGAGTTTGGAGATCTCATCGCAGTTGACCCGCAGGATGATGCCCTTATCGGTGATCACCATGATCTCCTGCGACGGATCGATCACCTTCATGCCGATGACCAAGCCCGTCTTGGTGTTGGTCCTGAGATTGATGACCCCCTTGCCGCCGCGAGACTGCTTGCGGTAAGCCTTCACCGCCGTCCTCTTGCCCAAGCCTCTCTCTGTCACCGTCAGCACTTCTTCGTCTTGATCGGCCACGCTGTCGAGGGCCACGACCTCGTCTTCTTTATCGAGAGTAAAGCCTTTCACGCCCCGGGCGCTGCGGCCCATGGGCCGCACTTGGCTCTCGTCGAAGCGGATCGCCATGCCCTTTTTGCTGGCGAGCACTATCTCCTGTTCACCGTCGGTCAATTCTACGCCGATCAGGTCGTCGTCCTTGCCCAAGGAGATGGCCACCATACCGGTGCGGCGCAAATTGCGGAATTCCTGCAGGTCCGTCTTCTTCACGATACCTTTTTTGGTGGCCATGAAGAGGAAGGGCCCCTTCGCCTCGACATCTGTCTCTTCCCCGAAATCCAGCACCTGTTCTTCCACGGCTTTTTCGTTTTTCAGGTGTTGACCCACGGGGATGATGGCGGTGATCTTCTCTCCGTCCTGCAAGCTGAGGAGGTTTTTGATGAAGTTGCCCTGGGCGTTGCGGCCGTAATCGGGGATCTCATAGCCTTTTTTGCGGAAGACTCTGCCCTTGGCGGTGAAGAAGAAGATGTCGTCGTGAGTGGACGCTTTGAAGAAATGCTCGGAAGCATCGTCTTCCTTCTTGCCGCTGCCGCCCTTCTTCCCTTGGCCTCCCCGCTTCTGACTGCGGAAATTGTCTAAAGTCTGCCGTTTGATGTAGCCTTTGCTGCTCAAGGTCACCACTATCTCTTCTTGGCGGATGAGAGCTTCGGGGTCGATCTCATCGTCGGCTGCCTCGATGGTCGTGCGCCGGGCATCACCGTAGCGGCTTTTCATCAACAAGAGATCTTCTTTGATGACTTCCATCAATTCGTGTTCGTCGGCCAAGAGACCTTCTAAGTAATCGATACGCCCCAATACGTCCACATATTCGTCTTCGATCTTTTTCCGCTCGAGACCGGTGAGCCGCTGCAGACGCATGTCCAAAATGGCCTGAGCCTGCCGTTGGCTGAAACCGAAGCGTTCCATCAAAGCGGTGCGGGCCGTATCGGCCGTGGCGCTGGAGCGAATAACGGCGATGACGGCATCCATGTTGTCCAAGGCGATCTTCAGGCCTTCCAAAATGTGGGCCCGATCTTTGGCCTTGGCCAATTCGTAGCGGGTGCGGCGGGTATAAACGTCTTTTTGGTGGGCCAGATAGTGGACCAGCACTTCTTTCAAATTTAAAATTTGGGGGCGCCCGTCCACCAAGGCCAGCATGATGATGCCGAAAGTGGTTTGCAGCTGACTGTGTTTATAGAGTTGATTCAGCACCAACTCGGGGCTGATCCCTCCCCGCAGTTCGATGACCACCCGCAGGCCTTTGCGGTCCGATTCGTCCCTGATATCGCTGATGCCCTCGATGTCCGGCTTTTTATCCTTTTCTTTGGGCCGGGTGGCTTCGGCGATGTCCTCTATCATTTTGGCTTTGTTCACCTGATAGGGGATCTCCGTCACCACGATGCGGTGACGGCCGCTTTTGCCGATCTCTTCCACGTGGAGCTTGGCCCGCACTTTCAAAGTGCCGCGGCCGCTGAGATAGGCGTTCTCTATCCCTTCCCGGCCGAGGATGATGGCGCCGGTGGGGAAGTCCGGCCCTTTGATGGCCGTCATCAACTGCTGTATCTCCACATCCGGGTCGTCGATCAGCATCACCAAACCGTTGATGACTTCGCCGAGATTGTGGGGAGGGATGTTGGTGGCCATGCCCACGGCGATGCCGCTGGAGCCGTTGATCAGCAGCTCCGGCACTTTGGCAGGCAGCACCGCCGGCTCTTTTAACGATTCGTCGTAGTTGGGCACGAAATCGACGGTGTCTTTCTCGATGTCTTCCAGCATCACTTCCGCCATCTTGGCCATACGCACTTCCGTATAACGCATGGCGGCGGCTCCGTCTCCGTCCACGCTGCCGAAGTTGCCGTGGCCGTCTACCAAAAGATAGCGGGTAGAGAAGTCCTGGGCCAGGCGCACGATGGCTTCGTAAACGGAGCTGTCGCCGTGAGGATGAAATTTACCCAGCACTTCGCCGACGATACGGGCCGATTTTTTATAGGGTTTGTTAGAAGCCATGCCGGCTTCCTGCATGGCGTAAAGTATGCGCCGATGCACCGGCTTCAGCCCGTCCCGCACATCCGGCAAAGCCCGCTGGATGATGACGCTCATGGCGTAATCGATGTAAGATTTTTGCATTTCTTCTTCCAAGCAGACCGGCACTATCTTGCCGGCTGTCGGATCAAAAGTGTTGTCCTCCACTGGCCTTACCCTTGTCTTCCTTCCTCATTGTACGATGGAGCGATGCTACCACATATAGTAATATTATAGCATAATTTACAAATTATCGCAAAATGTTGACGCTCGCGACCGCAAGCTCACGCTTTTTTCTCTGGGCTTTTTTTCTTGAATGTTTTCGGTGAAGTGAGCCGATAGCTGAGGTCGAGCAAATTGCAAAGAACTTTGTCGCTCACACTGCCGTCTAAAAAAAGCGTGAGCCAATGTTTTTTGTTCATGTGATAGGCGGGCCTGATGCCCGGCTCCTGCCACAGCACTTCATTTTCCGAGGGCACTCCCTTCACGTTGACGATATCGATGCTGCCGGTGCCGGGCAGGCCCAGCTTTTTCCTTTCCACCCGCAGCAAAACGGCATACCATTTACCGCCTCCATTGCGCAGAACCGCTCCGTCAAAATCTTCCCACGGGTATTCCGCCTCCGTGCCGTAATTCTCCAGCGCCCACTGCAGCAATTCTTCGCGCTTCATAAAAAGCTCCTTTCTTCGCCTTCACTCGCAGTGAAAAAGTTCAGAGCCGCTCTTCTTTCGTTTTTCTTTTTCAGTCTATGGTCTTTAAAGCTACGAACATTTTTATAAAACTCTGCTTTCTCTCACACGATTTTATATAAAAGTGTGATTTTTTTCACATAATTCTATATAAAAGTGTGATCGACCGTGAGTGATCGCTCTTCAAGTGAAAATTTTTTCTTTTTTGCCGACCTCTTTTTTAACTTTTTTCCTTCGTATATATAGCTCTGATTTTTACCTTTTTAGCCGACGATGATGAGTATATTGTCTAGCTCTTCTTTTTTCTTCCTTGCTGTATATAGCTGGGAGTTTTCTGTTTTCAGCTGACGACGGTGACTTTTTCGCCGAGTTCTTCTTACCAATGTAAAAAAGCTGACTTCTTCGTCAGCTTTTTTGCGAGGCGCTGTCTATTTAAAGATGATATCGTACACCTGCTTGCCGATCAGCACGACGGTGACCGCAAGAAAGAGGGGCCGCACGTAGGCCGTTCCCTTGCTGATGGCCAGCCGGGAACCGCACAGGGCTCCCGCGATCATAGCGCAGCCCATGATCAAACTGTAGTACCAATAAATGGTGCCGGCCAAAGCGAAGCTGACCAAAGCTCCCAAGTTGCTGCCTAAATTCAAAGCCTTGGCGTTGCCGGCCGCCGTCACGAAATCAAAACCCAAAAAGAGGAAGCCGAAGATGAGAAAGCTGCCGGTGCCCGGGCCGAAGAAGCCGTCGTAAAAGCCGATGCCGGCGGCCATGAGAGCGGCAGCCCCATAGGCGGCCTTGCTCAGCTTTTCCTTCACGGAGGTGCCGGCGGCCCAGTCTTTGCGGCGAAAAGTGTAGACTGCCACGGCGATGAGCAAAAGGACGATGACCTTCTTCAACAAAGCTTCCGGCAAAAGGTAGACCACATAGGCCCCTAGGGCCGAGCCGAAAAAAGAAAGAGGCATCAAAAAAAGAGACAGCTTTTTGGCCATCTTGCCCGCCTGCCAGAAGGAAAGAAAGCTGGTGACGGCGCCCATGGAAGAAGCCAATTTGTTGGTGCCCAAAGCGAAGGGCACCGGCATCCCCAACGCCAGAAGGGAAGGTGTGGTCACTAAGCCGCCGCCTCCCACAGATGAATCCACGAAGGCGGCGATGAAGCCGGCCGCCAGCAAGTAGAGCACCGTAAAAGTATCCAATACCGGTATGAAGCCGTCCATAAAAACCTCTTTAAAATTTTATCTTCTTGTTCTCTCAGGCCGAAAACTTCATGTAGATCCCAAGAGTTCCGTCTTCGCAGCAGGCTGTGAAGCCCGATCTGCCCGCCGCCAAAACATTGCTGACGGCATAAGGCTGCAGCTGCTTCAAGCGAGCCCCCTTCAACGGCCATCTCACTCCTTCGATAGAAGCGCGGGCCGTTTCCGTAAAAGGCAAAAGAGAAACAGCTTCCGCTTTTTCCGGCTCCTTTAAGGCGAAGGTCCACTTTTCGCCGCTGCGTGCCAAAAGCAGCACTTCTGCTCCATCGGCCAAAAAAACAGGGCAAGGCTGCCCTTGCCGTTGCTGCCAAGCAAGAAGAGAGTAGAGAGCGCTGAAGAGATGATCGAAACGGCCGCCCCAAATGCCGCTGATGATGAGAGGAGCAGAAGGCAGTCTTTCCAATAATAATTGCAGATCGGTGGCGTCCTTCAAAGAGTCGAACTTCTCTACGGCAGTGCCCAAGGCAGCGCAGCGCTCGTAACTTACATGCGAGCCGCTGTCTTCGTCTCCCAACAAAAGGCGGGGGACCAGACCCGCAGCCAGTGCGTAGTCTGCTCCTTTATCGGCGCAAAAAATTTTTGCTTTGGGGTTGAGCTCCGCTAAATTTTTAAGATATTCCCTCGTCGGGGCCCTGCCTCCTGCCACCGCCAAATTTATTTTCTCGGTGGGGCGGTTTTTTTCTTCAAGAGAACAGGTGACTTGGGGCAGTGAAAAGAGGGTGCTCATTATTTTTCCGTCACTGTTTTGATCACCACAGTATCCTTTTCCCGAGTCACTTTAAAGGAGCAGGGCTGTTTCTTTTTCAAGCACTCCATGCTGAGCTCCAATAAAAAGCGGTTCAGCCGCTCTGCTTCTTCCGCCGGCAGCAACAGGGCAGCAGGTTTGGCCGCTGCTTTTTTGCGAAGGACGGTGCTGCCGCTCTCCCCTCGGTCGATATTTTCGAAACTTTCTTTTTCTTTGAAGCCTTTCAGCATGTCCTCATCGGAGAGCCCTTTGACGATCTTGCCCATTTTTTCCTCCCTTTCTCCAGCGGAAGAAGTCGGTGAGAGTTTTTATGCACTTCTGCTTCGACTTAAAGAGCGAGCTTTCAGAGTACCTCTTTTTTTAAAGATCCAAGTTGCGCACTTTATGAGCGTTTTCTTGGATGAATTGACGGCGAGGCTCCACTTTTTCTCCCATCAAAATGTTGAAGATGCGGTCCGCCTTTTCCCCGTCTTCCAACTGCACCTGCAAAATGGTGCGGCCGGCGGGATCCATAGTGGTCTCCCACAGCTGCTCCGGGTTCATTTCGCCCAAGCCTTTATAGCGCTGCACATAGGGATTTTTTTCTCTTCCCACTTCGTCCAGCACCGTCTGCAATTCTTCGTCGCTGTAAGCATAACGATGCTCTTTGCCGCTGCGGACCAAATAAAGAGGCGGCTGAGCGATGAACACATGGCCTTCTTTGATCAGGTCCTGCATATAGCGATAGAAAAAGGTGAGGAGCAGAGTGCGGATGTGAGCACCGTCTACGTCCGCATCGGTCATGATGATGATCTTGTCGTAACGACGTTTTTCGATATCGAAATCGTCGCTGATGCCGCAGCCGAAGGCGGTGATCATGTTGCGGATCTCTTCGCTGCTCAGCATCTTGTCCAAGCGGGCCTTCTCTACGTTCAAGATCTTTCCCCGCAAAGGCAGGATGGCCTGGAAGCGTCTGTCTCTTCCCTGTTTGGCACTGCCGCCGGCGCTGTCGCCCTCTACCAGGTAGATCTCCGTCTCTTCTTTGTTCCTGCTCTGGCAGTCGCTGAGTTTGCCGGGGAGGCCGCCGCTCCCCAAAGCGTTCTTTCTGCGGATCAGGTCTCTGGCTTTTTTTGCGGCGATGCGGGCCCGAGAGGCCAGCATGGCGTTGTCGATGATCTTTTTGGCGATGGCCGGGTTCTCTTCCAAATATTCGTTCAAAGCGTCGCTGACCAAGCTTTCCACCAAAGGCATCACTTCCGCATTGCCTAATTTGATCTTGGTCTGGCTCTCGAATTGAGGATTGGGTATCTTCAAGCTCAGCACGGCGGTGAGGCCCACTCTCACATCTTCTCCGCTCAACGTATCGTCTTTGTCTTTCAAAAGCCCCTTCTTTTTGGCGTAGTTGTTGAGGACGCCGGTCAAGGCTTTGCGGAAACCGGAAAGATGAGTGCCTCCTTCTTCCGTGTTGATGTTGTTGACGAAGGTGAAGATATTTTCGTAGGTAGTATCGGTGTACTGAAGAGCAGCTTCCACGATGATGATGTTCTTGTTGCCGTCGGTCCCCGTATCCTTCTGCCCTTCCAAATAAATGGGCTGAGGATTGATCAGGTCCTTATTTTCGTTTTGCTGCTGCACGTATTCCACGATGCCGCCGGCAAAATGAAATCTTTCCTGCAAAGGAGGAGAAGGCCGCTCGTCGGTGATGGTGATGGCCACGTTTTTGTTCAAAAAAGCCAGCTCTCTCACTCTGTGGCGCAAAGTGTCGTATTTATAGACCAGCTCTGTGAAGATCTCACTGTCCGGTTTGAAGGTGACGGAGGTGCCGCTCCCTTCGGCGCTGCCTTTCACATAGAGGGGAGTAGTGGTCTTGCCCCGAGTGAAAGCGATGCCGTAACACTTGCCGTCTCTTTTTACTTCCACTTCCAAATGTTCGCTCAAGGCATTGACACAGGTAACGCCTACGCCGTGCAGGCCGCCGGATACTTTATAAGCGCCGTCGCCGAATTTTCCTCCGGCGTGGAGCACCGTCATGATCACTTCCACTGCCGGCTTTTTTTCTTTCACGGTGTTATCCACGGGGATGCCTCTGCCGTTATCCTTGACGGTGATGCTGTTATCGGGATGGATGAAAACTTGGATGTCGGTGCAATAACCGGCCAAGGCTTCATCGATACTGTTGTCCAGCACTTCGTAGACCAAATGGTGCAGCCCTCTTTCGCTGGTGCTGCCTATATACATGGCGGGCCGCTCCCGCACTGCCTCTAAGCCGCTCAAAGTGCGGATCTTTTTTCCCGTATATTCCGCTTCTACTTTGGTGGAAGCGCTTATCTCTTTATCGATCTCGGTGCTGTTTCTCATCTTTTTGCTTTTTTCCTCCGCCGGAAACTTAATAATATATCTTCTTTCCTGAAAGATCTTTCCGCCCTTTTTTTCAAAGTCGCCGCAGAAATGGGCGAAAGATAAAGGATCGACTTCGTTAAAATACAGCTGGCTCTTTCTGCGGGCGCTTCGGCCAAGTCGATCACCTCATAGCGCCGTCCTTCTTCCTCTATATATTTTTTCACGCTCTCCGCTTCCGCGAGCCTAAGGTCGAAGACGGCGACGACCTCGCTGTTTTCGATCATGCGATCAGAACCCAGGTGCAGGAACATCTTTTTTTCTCCTCAAATGACGCAGGCAGTTTTGCCACTGGCTCTTGGTGATCTCCGCAGGTCTCTTCCCTAAGAGGAGCAGCACCGCCAACTGTTCTTCTTCTTCGTCGGCGCTGCCCTGCCTTACTTTTTCGCAGTAACGCAAAAGAAGTTTGTCTCTTTCTTCGTCAAAGAGCAGCTTATCGCAGCCGTTTAAAATGAGATCGACTTCTTCGTATTGCAAATAGGGCTGGCTTTTAAGCAATTCGTCGATCTTTTCTCTTTCTTCTTCTTTCAGCCGGCGCCGACAAATGCCGCATAATTTTTCTCCTTCTCTTTTTCTGCCGCCGCAGCGGGGGCAGGGCAGAGGAGAAAAAAGCGGCCCTGCTTCTTTTTCTTCTTCTTTTTTTCTCGTTTCTTTTTTGCTTAAATAGCCTGCGTTGAAGCGCACATTTTTTATTTTCGCTTTTCCTTCTAAAACACTGTTCACTTTCGCCAAAAATTCGTCTTTCAGCATGAAGAGCTGCTGGGCCAGCACGCTGTCGGCGGTCTGCACATATAAGATCCCTCTTTCGATCTTCTCCGCCCGGCATTGATCTTTTAAGAGACTGCCTACTGCTTTTTCCCACTGCCTGTTCAAAAAAACCACCGGATATTCCGCCTTCACTTTGCGGTCTACGGGATATTCTTTTTTGTTTTTCAAAGCCGGATCGAAGAGGCGGTCCATGACCCCGGCGGCAGTTTCCAAATTTTTCATGTTTTTCACGCCGAATTTTTATAAACAAAAAAGAGACTGGCCGGGCTCATTCGGGAAAGACTCTTCCTTCTCGGACCCGAAAGAAAGCGCTGCCGGGAAGAGGAGGGATGAGAGCCTTATCGTTCACGGTGATGAAAGTCTGCACCTTACCGTCGATAAAATGCAGCAAGCGCTTTCTTCTGTCTCCGTCCAATTCGCTCATCACATCGTCTAAAAGCAGCATGGGGAAGTTGCCTTTTTCTCTTCTGCTGTATTCCAATTGAGCCAATTTCAGAGCCAGCACGCAGCTGCGCTGCTGACCTTGGGAGGCAAAAGAACGCATGTTGAGAGCGGGGCTCAAAGCCAAAAGCAGATCGTCTCGATGAGGACCTATGCCGGTGCTGCCTCTCCCTATATCTTCTCTTCTTCTCGCATCGAGCAAAGCGGCATAGGTTTCTGCCGTCGGTCTTTCTTCGGAAAAAGAAGAGTCTTCTTTGATTCGGTAAGCGAGCTCCAAGCTCTCTTTATGATCGGACAGAGAAGAATAGACAGCGGCGGCGATCTCTTTCAACACTTCTATCGCCGCCAGTCTTTTGGCCGCGATGGCGGCGGCCAAACGGCAGAATTCTTCATCCCAGGGCAAGAGCAGAGAAAGAGGAGCGCCTTCGTCTCTGATATCTTTTAAGAGTTTGTTGCGCTGCTGCACCGTTTTGTTATAGCGAAGAAGAAGATCGAGATAGAGAGGATCGGTCTGGCTCAGCTGCATATCCAGATAACGGCGGCGCAGAGCCGGCTCTCCTTTCACCATCAAAAGATCTTCGGGAGCGAAAAGCACTACGGAAGAAGAACGATAGTGGGCTTTGGGAGCTATCCTGGCGCCGTCCGCTTCTATCTCTTTTCTTCCTCTCGTCCCCTCCTGCCATCTTTTCACTTTCAGGCGGTGCTTGCTTCTTTCGTCTTCATAATCGATAAAGACGGAGAGTTCTCTTTCTCCTATCTTTATCAACTCTTCTTCGTTGCCGGTACGATGGCTCAATCCGCAGGAAGCATAATAAAGAGCTTCCAAAAGATTGGTCTTCCCTTGGGCGTTGGCGCCGTAAAAAACGTTCACCATCGCCCCTAAAGCAAGATCGCAGGAAGCCAGATTGCGAAAATTATAACTGTAAAGAGAAGTAATTTTCATGCTCTGCCGTTCCCGGTCGCTGGGATCAATTGAAATTTACCCTCACGGGAGTGACGATGTAGGTGTAATCCGGCTGCTCCGGTTCCTGCACCCGCACCGGTTTCAGAGAATTGTTGAAAGAGAAGCAGACCTTCTCGCTGTCTAAATTTTTCAGGATATCGACGATGTATTTGGAATTGAAGGCCACGTCCAAAGGCTCGCCGGCAGTCTCGGCCGTCAGCAATTCTTTGCCGCCGCCGTTGGCGTCGTTGTTGCTGGTGATAGTCAACAGACCGTCTTCGATGTGCATGCGGATGATGTTGTAGTCGCTCTCGTTGGAGAAAAGAGAAACTCTCTCTACCGCAGCGGTCAGATCCTGTACGTTCATGACGGCGCTGATGGCGAAAGAAGGAGGCACCACGGCCTTGTAATTGGGGAAGCGGCCTTCGATAAGGCGGCTGACGATCTTGATCTCGCCGACTGAGATCATGATCTGATTATCTACGATATCCAATCTCACCAATTGAGGCACGCTGCCTCCCAGCACCTGAGCTATCTCCGAGAGGACTTTGGCGGGGATGATGACGTTCATGTTTTCGCCGCCGGGCAGCTCCATGGTCCTGATAGCCAAACGATGGGTGTTGGTGCCTACGAAGGTGATCTTCTCGTCTTCCGCTTCCAAAAGGATGCCGGTGAAAAGAGGCCGCGATTCGTCGGAGGCGCAGGCAAAGCGGGTCTTTTTGATCAGCTCCTGCAATTTCACGTCGTCGATAGTCAAACTCTTGGTGCCGGTGAAAGAAGGGAAGTTGGGATAATCGTCTTCGTTCATCAAAAGCAGGCGGTATTCGTTATCTGCAAAGCTCACCAGCAAAGAGCCGGCGGAGACAGTTTGCAAAGTGACGGTGCCTGCGGGGATCTTCGAGAGGAGATTGCCCAATTGAGCCGCTCCCACCACTACGCTGCCTTCTTCTTCCACCTGAGCTTCCATGGAGCAGGAGATGGCCATGTTCAGATCCATCCCCACCACTTCCAATTGACCTTGACGAGCTAAAAGATGAAAACCGGAAAAAATAGGCGTGCTGCTTTTGCTCATTATGGCATGACGGGCGATCCTCAAAGTTTTATTCAATGCTTCGCTATCACAGAGCACTTTCATTTACACACAGACCTCCTTTTTTATCTATGTATGATTAAATTTTTTAAATATAGCCGTCGTAGCAGTAGGGGCTGTTGAAGAGGTGGATAAGAGGGGGCCGCTGTGACGCCCCAAAGGGAAGAGGCTGTAGATAACCCTGTTGACAGTCTTTTTGACTTATCAAAACTTTGCACAGCTTTGCAACTTATCTACAGGTGCTCCTCTTTTTTCCACAGCCTTATCTACAGCTTTTGCTCTCTTTTCGTCAGGAAGTGAACTGCTCTTTGAAATTTTCCAAGACCAGCCTGAGGGAGAGGTCTTTTTCTTTGGCCAAAGAGATCTTTTCGTAAGCGTGGAGGGCGGTGGTGTGGTCTCTGCCGCCGAAGGCTTCTCCTATTTTAGGATAAGACATATCGCCGTATTCTCGACAGAGATACATGGCTATCTGCCGGGGGTAGGAGATGTTTTTGCTCCTCTTTTTGTTGAAGAGAGCTTCGGGAGGCAGATCGTAATATTCGGCGACCGCTTTCACGATGTCGTCGCAGGTCAATTGCTGCCGTTTCGTCCTGATGCCGATGTCCGCCAGCACTCTTTCGGCGGTATCTGCGTTCATGGGCATGTTCATCAAAGAAGTGAAGGCTTTCAGCCTGTTGTAAGCTCCTTCTATCTGCCGCACGTTGCTGGTGATGTTGGCGGCGATGATGGTCAGCACATCGCTGGGCAGTTCGGCCCCGTCTTCCATCGCTTTTTGCCGCAAGATGGCGATGCGGGTCTCCAGATCGGGCACCTGGATATCGGCCAAAAGTCCTCTTTCGAAACGGGTCTTCAAGCGGTCTTCCAAAGTTTCGATCTCTTTGGGCAGGCGGTCGCTAGAGATCACTATCTGCTTATCGGCTTCGTATAAGGTGTTGAAAGTATGGAAAAACTCGATCTGAGTCTGTTGTTTTCCTTTTAAAAATTGGATATCGTCGATGATGAGGCAGTCCAATTTTCTGTATTTGGACTGAAAGAGCTCGGTGGTCTTGTTGTAGATGGAGTTGATGATCTCGTTGGTGAACTGTTCGCTGGAAACGTAGAGCACCCGGGCAGAAGGATCTTTTTCTTTGATCTTGTTGCCGATGGCATGCATCAAATGAGTTTTCCCCAGGCCCACGCCTCCGTAAATAAAGAGAGGATTGTAGGAGCGGCCGGGTTTTTCCGCCACCTGATGAGCTGCGGACCAGGCCAAACGGTTGGAGTTGCCGATGACGAAATTCTCAAAGACATATTTGGGATTCAAATTGCTTTTTTCTTCGGGATGCTCCGCTTCCTGTCGGGCCGGTGAGACTGCCGCTTCTTGAAGAGAGCTCACATTTTTCGGCTGCTCTTCTTTTTGTCCTTCTTCGCACTCCACCGCAAGCTGCAAAGGGCGGCCGCTGCACTCTTGCAGCAGGTCTTCCAATTGAGCGAGATATTTTTCTTCCAGCATCCTTTTGAAGAATTGATTGCGCACCACTACGGTATAGGTGTTCTCATGAAGAGAGAGAGGGGTGATGGGCTTTATCCATACTTCGTAGATCTTTGCGGAGACCAAAGCCTTGGCCTTCTCCTGCAGTTTCGACCAGAGCTCGAACACTTCGTAATCTTCCATGACGACTCAGCCTTTCTCTTCGTCCTTTTCTTCGCTACCTTCGGTCTGCAACAGAGCTGTTTTGCATAAATTCAGCTGAGATAAGGACTGATGGGCTGGTCGTAACCTCTCTCCGCCATGCCCCGGCGGATGTGGGCTACTTCTTCCGGATCGGAAAGGATGGCCAGAAAATCTTCGAAGACCTGCCTAAAGGCCTTGCTGTTCTCGTAAGTGTAGCCGTTTTTGGAAAGGGCGCAGATATATATTTGAGCCAAAAGAGAGGTATCCACGATGATCCTCTCTTCTTTTATCTTGTTATCATCCATGTTTTTCAGCCTCTTTTTTATAATGAGATCTAAGAGCGGAACTGCCCGACAAATGGGCTCCGAGCTTTTTTGCGGCGCACTTTGCCTCGTTAAGACGAAGTCCCACCAGTATTATATTTTATCAGACAAAAGAGCACTGGGCAAGAGAAAGGGCATTTTTTTTAAAAGACACAGGTCTTTCGCCGTCCTCTTCGGGCAGCTTTATCTTTTTTTCGAAAAGCAAGAGCGCGAGAGCAGGAGCCGAAAAGAAGAAGTCGACGCACTTCATTCTCGGAGTTCTTTGAAAGAGATCGTTCAAAAATATTTTGAGACGAAAAGCTTTGCCTTTATAAAAAAATCGGCTCTCTCTTTTTTTCTGTGCGCTGTTTTGCCGATGACCCGAGGGCATAGGGTCTGCAAAGTTGCTTAAAAGAGACGAAAAAATTTTCTCGTGTTTTTTGCCGCCGCTCTTTATTTTTTACGACTTGGCTTTTTGGACCGTTTTTTTGCTTTTTTCCTTGACGGCTGTTGACTTTTTTCATATAATATTTCAGTAAAGTCGCTGCTGTGTTCTTATTTCGGCATATTTTGTGGCAGGGCTCGGCCCGAAGCACCTGTCGATAAATAAAAAAAGTGGTTGACTTTTTGAGCAACTGACTACTGACAGAAGGAGGGAGACTTATGAAGCGTACGTTCCAACCTAACAACTTGAGAAGAAAAAGGACTCACGGGTTCAGAGAAAGGATGAAAACTTTAGGCGGCCGTCAGGTTTTGAAAAGAAGACGCGCAAAAGGCAGAAAAGTTTTGTCTGCATAGGATCAAGACAGGCCGTCAAAGCGGCCTGTTTTTCCCATGTGAGAAAAATTTCGGGTGACTGCATGGATGAAAGACAGACCTTCAGCAAAAACGAGCGTTTGAAATCCAAGAGGCTCTTTCAAAAAGTCTGCACCCAGGGCAGGATGATCTACGACGGCTGCGCTCTGCTTTACATCTTACCGGGCGAAGAGGGAGAGCGGAGGTTGGGCCTTGCCGTCGGCAAACGTTTGGGAAGTGCGGTGGTCCGCAACCGCACGAAGAGATTGATGCGGGAAGTTTTCCGGCGGCATAAGGAAGAATTGAACGAGGGCTGCGACTATGTTTGGCTGGCCCGCCGCCCCTTGATCGGGGCAGGTCTTATTATGACGGAAAAAGTTTTTCTTCGTTTAGCTAAGAAAGCCGCCGCCGGTGAAAAAAAGAAAGAATCATGCAAAAGCTGTTGATAGGGTCGATCAAACTTTACCAGATCTTTATCTCGCCCCTCTTCGGTCCCTGCTGCAGGTTTTATCCTTCCTGCAGCGCTTACGCTATCGACGCCATTCGCAAAAAAGGGGCGTTAAAGGGGAGTTATTTAGCTGTGAAACGGCTTTTGCGCTGCCATCCCTTCAACCCGGGAGGCTATGATCCGGTGCCGTAGCAGGGCCTGCTGCTAAGGAGTGATATTTTGAGCATACTCAGCAATTTAGCGCAACAGATCATTATGTTCTGCTTTTCTTTGACGGAGGCTGTGGGGATACCCAACTGGGGTCTGGCCATCATCTTGATGACCATCATCGTGAAGATCGTCCTCTTCCCCCTCACCAAAAAGCAGATAGAATCCACCAAGGCCATGATGAAACTGCAGCCGAAAATGGACGCCATCAGGGCCAAATACAAAGACGACAAAGCGCGGATGAACGCAGAGCTGGCCAATCTGTACAAAGAGGAAAAAGTGAATCCTCTTTCCGGCTGCCTGCCTCTTCTCATCCAGTTCCCCATCATGATAGGCATTTTTTACGGGATCAGGGATATGACCGCCGCCCATGTTTTCGATCAGCATCCCGATTTTTTGATCTGGAACATCTCCGTTACTCCTACCGAAGCGGCGGGAGGAGTCATCGCCAGTTCCGCCTTTATGATCTATATGATCCTGCCCATCTTATCCTGCATCACCACTTTCATCGCTTCCCGGCAGGCCATGCCCGGCGGCGGTGCCCAAGGCGGTGCTCAGGGCAAGATCATGCTGTACTTCATGCCCCTCTTCATTCTTTATATCAGTAAAGATTTTCCCATCGGCCTCATCATCTACTGGACAGTGATGAACATCGTACAGATCGGACAGCAAATGTTAATGGACAAAATGGCCGCTAAGGGGACGAACGCCAAAAAAGCGTGACGAAGGATCAAGGAGTTGAGAACATGGCATATGTAGAAAAATCGGCTCGCACCGTAGAGGAGGCCATTGCTGCGGCATTGGCTGAACTGCGGATCGACCAAGAAGAAGCGGATATAGAGATTTTACAGAAAGCCAACAAAGGTTTTTTGGGCATCGGCCGCAAAGACGCCAAGGTGAGGGTGCGGCCCAAGAGCGACGCTCTTTGCGATGAAGAAAGCGAGAGCGTACAGGAAGCTGCCGACGCCGCCGTGAAGGCAGTGAAAAATGCCGCCTCCGTTGCGGCAGCCGCTTTCGGTAAAAAGATGGAAGAAGCCAAAGGAGAAGCCGGCAAACGTTTCGAAACTTCCCGTCGGGAAGCAGGCCGCAGGTTCAGCGAAGTGCGGGAAGAAGCGGGCCGCCGCTTCCACGAGGCCAAAGAAGAAGCCGGCAAACGTTTTGCGGAGGCTAAGGCCGACGCCATCGAAGGAGCCATCGGCGCCTTAGAAGACATGAGGGAGAAAGAAGATCGTCCCTATCGCCGTGAACCCCGCCGTTACGCCCAAGACGAAGAAGCCATCGCCAAGGCCAAAGAATTTTTGCAGAAGATCTTTCAGGCCATGCAGGTGGACGCAGTCTTGGAAAAATTCGTCAGCAAGTACGACGGCACCGTCACCTTCCGCCTCCACGGCAGCGATATGGGCATCCTCATCGGCAAGCACGGCCAGACCTTGGACAGCTTGCAGTATTTGACCAATCTGGTAGCCAATAAGAACAGCACGGAAAGAGTACGCATCATCATCGACGTGGAAGATTACCGAGACAGAAGGGTCGAGACTCTGAACCGTTTGGCCTGCCGTCTGGCCGGCAAGGTGAAAAAGAGCGGCCAAAGAGTGGCGTTGGAGCCGATGAATCCTCATGAACGCAAGATCATCCACATGGCCTTGCAGGGAGACAGACGGGTCACTACTTTGAGCGAAGGGGACGAGCCCTACCGCCACGTAGTGATAGAGTTGAAGAAATAAGCAGCTTTGCGGCCCGGCAAAAATTTTTGCTGGGCTTTTTTCTTGGCGGCGACGGACATGATAGAAAAAGAAAAAAGCAGTCGAAGCGAAAGAGGCGATAATTTCGCCGAACAGGACACCATCAGCGCCGTCAGCACCGCTTTGGGGCAGGGGGCCGTGGGCATCGTCCGCCTCAGCGGGCCTCGGGCTTTGGCAGTGGCCGAAAAACTTTTTAGGGCGCCCGGCGGAAAAACTCTGCAAAATTTTCCTCCCCGCCGTTTGACCTACGGGCATATCAGCGACACGGACGGCACAGCGGTCGACGAAGTGCTGGCCGTTTACATGGCTGCCCCCCGTTCCTACACCGGCGAAGACGTGGTGGAATTTCAATGCCACGGGGGAAGAGAGGCCTTGCGAAAGATCCTCGCTCTCACCTATGGGGCAGGGGCTCGCCCGGCAGAGCCGGGAGAATTTACGAAAAGAGCTTTTTTGAACGGCCGCATCGATCTTACTCAGGCTGAAGCGGTGCTGGCTTCTATTGCAGCCCGCTCGGAAGCGGCGCTGAAAATGGCGGCCCGTCAACAAAAGGGCGAGTTGGCCGCCGCTATCAAAAGTTGGCGTCGGCAGCTTTTGGATCTCATCGTTAATTTAGAAGCCACCATAGATTATCCGGAAGACGATATCGAAGAAGTCACTTATCGACAGGCAGGCAGGGTCGTCGCAGAAGTAAAGCAAGGGTTGGAAGAGCTGTTGAGCCGGGCCCGCAGCGGCAGGATAGTGCAGGAAGGCCTGCCTATCGCCATCATCGGGCGGCCCAACGTCGGCAAGTCCAGCCTTTTGAATGCGCTTTTAAGAGAAGAGAGGGCTATAGTGAGCCCCATCGCCGGCACCACAAGAGACACCATCAAAGAGCAACTCTTATTGGCGGGAGTGCCCCTTATATTGGCGGACACTGCCGGCATTCGCACTACCGGCGATAAAGTAGAGCAGTTGGGGGTGGAGCGGAGCTTAGCCGCTTTGGAGCAGGCGCAGCTGGTGCTCTGCGTCCTCGATGCTCAGTGCGAATTGAGCGACGAAGATAAAGAAGTGTTGGCCGCCTCAAAAGATAAAGCTCGCTTCATCATCCTCAATAAAGAAGATCTGCCCCCTGTCTTGAAGATCGACGAGATCAAAGCTCTCTATCTCGCCGAGGCCGTCCTCGCTTTTTCTGCGCTCACAGGCAGCGGCATGGAAGCTTTGGAGCAAGCTTTGCTAGCTTATGTTTTCGGGCAAGAGGGACGACTGAGCGAAGGCGTGTACATCCAAAACGAACGCCAAGAAAATAAAGTGCGGCAAGCTTGTGTTGCTCTTTCCGAAGCAAAGGCGGCTATCGAAGCGCAGCTTCCCTATGATTGTATCGAAGTGGACCTGAAAGAAGCGGCCGCTTCTTTAGGGGCAGTGAGCGGCGAGAGCGTCCGGGCGGAAGTGATCGACGAGATCTTCGCCCGTTTCTGCGTAGGCAAATAAATATATAAGGAAGAAAAGAGATCAAGGTCAACGCCCATGAAGAAGATACAGGACCATTACGAGGTGATCGTTATAGGAGCCGGACATGCCGGCATCGAAGCGGCTCTGGCAGCAGCCAGACTGGGCTGCCGTACCCTTTTGGCCACTTTGTCTTTGGATAATTTGGCTTTGATGCCCTGCAATCCCAGCATAGGCGGCCCCGCCAAAGGCCACTTGGTGAGAGAGATAGACGCTTTGGGCGGACAGATGGGCTTGGCGGCAGATAAAGCATGTTTGCAAATGCGGCTCTTGAATACCGGCAAAGGTCATGCGGTCCATGCCCTCCGCGGTCAAGAGGACAAAGCTTTCTACCACACTTTGATGAAAGAAACGGTGGAAGAGCAGGAGAGACTGGAACTCAAACAGCTGATGATCGACCGGCTCATCGTGGAACAGGGCCGGGTAGTGGGGGTAGAGGCGGAAAGCGGCGAGCTCTTCGGGGCCGACTGCGTTATTTTGGCCGGCGGCACTTATTTGAGAGGAGCCGTCATCTGCGGGCAGGTGCGCTACGAGTGCGGGCCCAACGGCCTGCGCAGCGCTAAAAAATTGAGCGCTTCTTTGCAGGAAGCGGGGGTGCTCCTGCAGCGCTTCAAGACCGGCACTCCTGCCCGTTTGGATGCCAAAAGTTTAGATTACGCCAAGATGCAAATACAGGAGGGCGACGAAGAGATCCGCAATTTCTCTTTTCTCTCGCCGGCTCTGCCGCGGCAGCAGCTGCCCTGCTGGCTCACTTACACTAATGAAAAGACCCACAAGATCGTGCGGGACAATCTCCATTTGTCCGGTCTCTTCAACGGCATGGTGGAGGGCGTGGGGCCCCGCTACTGCCCTTCCATCGAGTCTAAATTGGTTCGCTTCGCCTCCAAGGAAAGACACCAGCTCTTTATCGAACCGGAAGGGCGGCACACTCGCGAAATGTACGTGCAGGGGATGAGTTCTTCTCTGCCGGCTCAAGTGCAGCTGGAATTTTTGCAGACTATCCCCGGCTTGGAGCACTGCCGTATGATGCGGGCAGGCTATGCCATCGATTACGATTGTCTGGACCCTCTGCAACTGCGGCCCTCTTTGGAGCACAAGAGCATCGAAGGGTTCTTCAGCGCCGGCCAATCTAACGGCAGCAGCGGCTACGAAGAGGCGGCGGCGCAAGGTTTGATGGCGGGGATCAATGCGGCCCGCAAGCTCAAAGGGCTGCCTCCCTGCATCTTACGCCGCGACCAGGCCTACATAGGGGTGCTCATCGACAATCTGGTCACCAAAGGGACCGAAGAGCCTTATAGGATGATGACGTCTCGGGCGGAATACCGGCTTTTGCTGCGTCAGGACAATGCGGATCTAAGGCTCACGGAGCTGGGGAAACGGCTGGGTCTGGTGAACGAAGAGCGCTACGCTCTTTTCACCGCAAAACGAACGGCAGTGGAGAGAGCTTTGGCGACCTTAGCCGCCATCAATCTCAGCCCCAATGAAGAGACAAACGCCAAATTGATCGCTTTGGGCAGCGCCCCGGTGAAAAGCGGCATCAACGTGACAGAACTTCTGCGGCGCAAAGAGCTCTCTTATCGAGCCTTGGCCGCCGCCTTCTCTTTGCCGTCTTTGGCGCCGGAGGTGGCTGAGCAGGTAGAGATCGATATCAAATACGAAGGTTATATCGTCAAACAAAAAAAAGAAGTGGAGCGGTTCTTGCAATTGGAAGACAGGCTGCTGCCGGAAGATATGGACTACAAAGCCATCAAAGAATTGAGTTCGGAGGCGGCGGAAAAACTGGAGAAGATAAGGCCCCGCTCTTTGGGACAGGCCGGCCGCATCAGCGGTGTTTCTCCCGCAGACGTGAACGTTTTGTTGCTTACCTTGGAAGTGCGGCGTCGGCGGCAGAAAGAGAGAGAAGATGGAATTTAAAGAGATCTTGGCCAGGCGGGCGGCAGAGGCAGGCTTCGTCCTCGGACCCGAGCAGTTGGACCGTTTCGCTCTCTACTATGAGCTGCTGCTGGAGACCAATGCGGTGATGAACCTTACCGCCATCACCGACGCAGAAGGAGTGGCGGTGAAGCATATAGTCGATTCTCTCTTGGCTTTTGAGCCCGGCATGGAGGGCTGTAGGCTGGCAGACGTGGGCAGCGGCGCCGGTTTCCCCGGCCTGCCTTTGAAGATCTATTGTCCCGGCCTAAAAACGGTGCTCATCGACAGCATAGGCAAGCGGGTGCGCTTTTTGGAAAAAGTCGCAGCTGCTTTGGGACTTGACGGCATCGCCGTCATCAACGGCAGAGCGGAAGAATTGGGCCGGCAAAAGGGACAGCGGGAAGCCTACGACTTCGTCACCGCCAGAGCGGTGGCAAAATTGGCATCGTTGGCGGAATACTGCCTGCCTTTGGTAAAAGTGGGCGGCACTTTTTTGGCGTTGAAGGGGAGCAATTATCGAACAGAATTGGAAGAGGCAGGAGAGGCTATCGCCATCTTAGGCGGGAGGCTCATAAAAGTGCGGGAACTGCAGCTGCCGGGGAGCGGTGAAGGCCGGGCCCTCATCAAGATAGAAAAGAGCAAGAAAACTCCGGCTGCTTATCCTCGCAAAGGAGGAGCGGCCAAGCGGCCTTTGGGGAGGAGGGAAGATTGAAATGATCGAAGACGGCTTTTCCGTGTTGGACGGAGATTTCAGCAAATTGGCGCAGCCTAAAGAAGTGAGCAAGGTAGAGAAGGTAGCGATCGAAAGGATCCTGCCCAACCCTTATCAACCCCGCAAAACTTTCGAAGAAGGGGCGTTGAACGACCTTACCGCCTCCGTGGCTATGTACGGCATCTTGCAGCCTTTATTGGTGGCGCCTGCTCAGGACGGCTGCTATACCCTCATCGCCGGCGAGCGGCGGCTGCGGGCGGCAAAATTGGCCGATCTCAAAGAAGTGCCCATCATCGTCAGCCAATACGACGAACAGCAGAAGGCGGAGATCTCGCTCATCGAGAACCTGCAGCGGGAAGACCTGCACTTTTTGGAAGAGGCTGAAGGCTATGAACAGTTGATGGAGCGCTTTCACCTTACTCAGGAGGCTATGGCCGCCAGAGTGGGTAAGAAGCAGTCTACCATAGCCAACAAAGTGCGCCTGCTGAAACTTTCCGCAGCCGTGCGGCAAAAAATTTTGGAGTACGATTTGAGCGAGCGCCACGCCCGGGCTCTGCTCAGTTTGGAAAAGGACGAGGACCGCTTGCAGGTGCTGCAGGTGGTGCGGGCCCGCAAATACAGCGTGCGCCAGACCGAAGCTTATATCGATAAGCTCTTGAAAAGCAACATCCAGAAGAAAAAGCGGCGGCCGGTGATCGTCAACGATGTGCGGGTCTACGTGAACAGCGTCAAGCGCATCGCCGCGGCGGTGAAAGAAGCTGGCATCCCCGTGAACCTGGAGCAGAACATCGAAGGCGAAGAAGTGGTAGTGACCTTGCGGATCAAAAATATGAAACGGCCCAAGGATGCTCATTCTACGCCGCTGTTCAAATAAAAAAAGAAAATACGGCATATGCGACCTCCGAGCGAAAAGACTGACAGTATACGCTCGGAGGTCTTTGTTTCACGTGAAACATGAGAAAAAGTTTTCAGGTCCCGCAAAAAATACAAGCAAAATTTCGGAAGAAGTCTGCGTGAGAAACGTTTCACGTGAAACATGGGGCCGCAAAGTCTTCGTACCTAAAGAAAAACACTCCGGAGAAAAATCGTCGTAAAAACGGAAAAGCAGCCGCTGAAACGCGCGCCGAGCGCTTTCAACCCACACGAAATTTCGCGAAAACTGCTGATAAAGCTGTGGCAGCCGGGAAAAAGGCGGGCTTTGAAGTATTTTTTCCCGAGCATACTCATAAAAGCTATTCTGTGATAGAATATAAGAGATGAAAAGGAGCAACGAAGGGAGGCGCGGCATGGTCAAAGTAATAGCCATCGCCAATCAAAAGGGAGGAGTGGGCAAGACCACCACGGCGGTGAATTTGGCTGCCTGCTTGGCGGAGCTGGGCCGTAAAGTGCTGCTTTTGGACTGCGATCCCCAGGGCAACGCCACCAGCGGCCTGGGCATCGACAAGCGCAGTTTGAAGACCTGCGTTTACGACAGCCTGATCCGCGACGTGCCGATGGCAGACAGCATCATCCACACTGCCTACTCGGGGCTGGACTTGCTGCCGGCCCGCATCCAGCTGGCCGGCGCCGAGATCGAACTGGTCTCCCTCATGAACAGGGAAGGGCGGCTGAGGAGCGCCTTGGAGAGAGTGAAGCACGCTTACGATTACGTGCTCATAGACTGTCCGCCTTCTCTGGGCCTTTTGACGGTGAATGCCCTGACGGCCGCCACTTCCGTTTTGGTGCCCATCCAGTGCGAATTTTACGCTTTGGAAGGGGTGAGCATGTTGATGAACACCATCCGGCTGGTGCAGCGCAACCTCAACCCGGCGCTGAAGCTGGAAGGGGTGGTGATGACCATGTTCGATGCCCGCACCAATCTGTCTCAGGACGTGGTCAACGAAGTGCAGAGCTATTTCAAGACGAAGATGTACCGCACCATCATCCCCAGGAACGTGCGGCTCAGCGAAGCGCCCAGCCACGGGCAGCCGGTGCTGGATTACGATAAAAAGTCCAAGGGCGCGCAGGTTTATCTGGCATTAGCGCAAGAGGTGATCGGCGATGAGTAAAAAACACGTTGCGGGAGGCTTGGGCAGAGGCTTGGGGGCCCTGTTCGGAGAGAACAGCCCGTTGGATGTCCCTACGGCGGCTGCGGTCCAAGAAGCCCAAGAAACAGATATCGATCTGATAGTCCCCAATCCCTATCAGCCCCGCAAAAATTTTGCGGAAGACGGGTTGGAAGAATTGGCCCGCTCCATCGCTCAGCACGGAGTGGTGGAACCTCTCATCGCCCGGCCCCAGGGCGACGGCTATCAATTGGTGGCAGGCGAGCGGCGGCTGCGGGCTGCCAAATTGGCAGGGCTGAAGAAAGTGCCGCTGATCGTGCGGCAATATACCGATAACCAGGCTCGAGAGATCGCTTTGGTGGAAAACATCAACCGCCACGACCTGAACCCCATCGAAGAAGCGGAGGGCCTGCGGGCCCTCATGGAAGAGTGCGGCCTCACTCAGGAGCAGGCAGCGGAAAAAGTGGGGCGCAGCCGGGTGGCGGTGACCAACATCCTGCGGCTTTTGAATTTATGCAAGCCGGTGCAGGAGCTTTTGGCCCAGGGCAAGCTGAACATGGGCCAAGCCCGGGCTCTTTTGGGCCTCTCCGCTCAACTGCAGGTGAAGGTGGCCGAGTCGGTGTTGGAAAAAGGCTGGAGCACCCGCATGACCGAAGAGGTGGCGCAGCGGCTGAAGGAAGGCAAAAAAATAAAGGTCTACGAAAAGATCGTCGAGCAAGTGATAGAAAAGCCCAAAGGAAGACAGCAGGGCGGGACTCAGCTGCCTGCCGATTTCGGCCGGGAAGTGGAGGGCATCGCCCGCCGCTGGCTGGGCACCAAGGTGAAAGTGCTGCCCTTGAGCACCGATAAAAGAGGGCGGCAGGCCGGCACTATCCAAATAGAATATTACAGCCCGGAAGATCTGCAGCGCATTTTCGAATTGCTGCAGGGCGGGGCCCCGCAAGAAGGAGAGCAGGGCAAAGAAAATAAGCTCGTCAAGCTCTCCGTTTGAAAGTGATTTTGTTAAAACAAGATAAAGAAGGTATAAAATGGTAAATATCAACGCCTTTATAGGCGAGCATCTCTTCTTCGTTCTTTTAGGGATAGGGCTGCTCTTTCTCATCCTTTTAGGCCTGCTGCTGAAGACCAAGCACAAGGTGAGCAAGCTGAAACAAAAATACGATTTCTTCACCAAAGGCAAAAAAACGAATTTAGACGCTTTGCTGACAGAAACATTGAGCGAGCTCAGGGCGGAGCAGGAAGCCCGGGAAAAACTGGAAACTCGCTGCCGCACCTTGGAAGAGCAGCTGCAGAGCTGTTTGCAGGTGGTGAAGATGAAACGCTACGACGCCTTCGACGACATGGGCGGCGAATTGAGCTATTCACTGCTGCTGGCGGATAAACATCAAGACGGCGTGATCCTGACCAGCATCTGCGGGAGAGAAGAGCAGCGCTCCTACATCAAAAAATTGGAGGGAGGAAAACCTTCCCACCCCCTCACCTTGGAGGAAGAAGAACTGCTGTGAGCTGCTCGCAAAAATTTTAAATTGCCACACGAGCGCAGAGAGTTGCCTCCGTAGATCTAAGCAAAAAGACCCGTCGGATACGCCGACGGGTCTTTATCTTATAGGCCGTTTATTTTGCTCACTCTTCTTGCTCTAACTGAGCGGCGCAGTCTACCGTGACCGCGCCGGTCGCAGCCAATTCTTTTAGGGCGGCGGCCACGGTGGCAGGGGCGATGCCCCGGCAGGCAGCTAAATTAACTATTACGGCAAAGCCGGCTCGGCGCAGCTGCAAAACGGTGGTCTTCACGCAGTAATCGGTGGCCAAGCCGCCGCAGAGCACGGTGGTGATGCCCCGGCTGCGCAGATATTCGATGAGGCCGGTGGAGAGATGCTCCGCCAGATCGTGATAGCAGGCGCCGTAAGGATGTTTATCCACTTCGATGCCCTTGAAAATTTGAAAGTCGTAAGCTTCGGGGTCGAGGCCGGGGATGAAAGCAAAGCCCTCTGTGCCCACGATGGCGTGGGCCGGCCAGTAAAGATCCAGATCCTTATGCCCGATCAGGGGGCTGAGGGGAGGATGCTCTCGGCCGGCGAGCCACAGGGCCGAGGGGCTGTGGGCATCGCGGGATGCGATGCGCACCGAAGCAAAGGCGGCGGCGGCGTTGAGCTCGGGAGCGATCAAATGGCCTTCCGCTACCGGCAGTTCGTCGGGGCAGAGAGGCGTAAAAGTTTTTTGGGCGTCGATATCGAGTGAGGCGACAAATTTTTTCTCAGGCAGCAGCATCTTCATCCTCCCTTTCGTTACAGCGGTTTCACGTGAAACGCAAATATTCGCATAACTCTTTTAAACTTATGGCAGCACTCGTGTTTTCTATCTGCAAGAAAGGCTCCTGCGTTTGCGCATGAGGGCAGGCTCCTTTCGTGAAATTTTGACGCGAGCTTCGTATATGAGGCCCGTTTCTTTTCACAGCCGCTCATAAATGCCGCTCCCGCTCTTGTCCGGTGTAGAGAAATCTTCTGACCTCCATGATCAGATCCGCAGGGTCGTCATCTATTATAACGTAATAGATCATATAATTATCAACATAAATGCGATAATAAGCATAGCGGCGTTCTCGTCGAGAACGATACGGTTCGAAAGAAGCCGCTACCGGCAACCGCGCCTTTATCGCCGCTTCTGCATTATCCGGAAGCTCGTTCGCCGCCTGGGGCTCGTTCGGAACTTCTGCGATAGAAGCGGCCTTTTTTCCGGATCATCGTAAAAAAGCGGCAAATATGTCAGGCGATACTTTTCAGCGCGCATTTATTTTTCTCCGTAAGCTGCCGAAAACTTCCTCGTGGCTCAAGCGAGCGCTTTTTTCTGCAACTTTGTCTGCTTTATCCAGCGCAGCCTCCATATCATCTGTCAATCTTGCATACTCCGCTAAGCTGAGCACTACCATCGTGCCGTAGCCGTTTTTTGTCAGAAATACCGGCTCGCCGGCATTCACGATCTTCTCTATATCGGTATATTTGTTCCTAAGGTCGGAGACCGGTCTGATCTTCAACATTCGCTTTCACTCCTTGGCAATATTTTATCATGATCATATCATTATTTTTTATTTTATCCCATGAGCCCTGCAAAAGCAACTGTCTCGCCCCGCTTTTTGCGAAAATACGCCGTTACGATCGCCGAGTTCGCGAAAAGCGCGATCATTGCGCGAACGGTCGGCTGCTCTGTACGACTGCGGCCGAAGCGCCCGGCAAGCTCAATGCCCGAGAGTGCTTTATGCCGAAAATAGCGGCAAAAACTTCGCATCCCGCACCTGCGGTTTAAAAATTTTCAGCTCTCGCAAAAAACTTTCTCAGATCAGCGCAGCCCTTTTTACCGGTTAGTGTATAATTTTCGTTGGCAAGCTCAATAAAATAAAGGGAAGGGGGTTTTCCCCTTCCCTGATCATGCAAAATATCTTATTATTTTAAGGACCAAACAAAAAATAAAAGAGTTTTGCATGATGT
>CANRJC010000008.1 GCA_947630795.1 uncultured Phascolarctobacterium sp.
CTCCGCCTTCCGCATCATCGCTTTTATTGTAGCACAGCTGAACCCCCCCACAAGACTTTTTCAGTCGGAACTGAAAAATTTTTGTGAATTTTCGCGAACTTTTGCAAAAAAATTTTAAGAGGCGCTTTTGCGCCTCTCATCTTTTGCGTTCGTCTTTCGCTTTTTGCTGTAGACTCTCGCTTTTTTATATGACCTTTATTTTTTTACATCGAAGGCTGAGCAGCCCCTGCTTTTTCGCATCTACCTATGGCTGAGCGGCTTTCGCTTTTTCTTTTGACCCCGGGGTCGTGCGCCCTTTGCTTTTTCCTGCGGGCTCGCTGCTAAGTGTGAGTACCTTTCCTGTTTTATCGCAACTTCGCGGCCGAGAGCCTCTTGTTTTTTCAAAAAGTCACTGCAGTTCAGGCCCGAGCGTTAAAATTTCAAACTTTTTCAAAAAACCGGCGGTGCTTAGAGGTCACCTTTGAGCACCCTTCCTTCTTTCATTTTATCTGAGGCTTTTAGGCCTAAACTTTTTCGAAAAAATTGCGCTTTTCGCACGGGAGCATCGAGCGCCTTTGCTTTTTTCTTTTGACCGAAGGTGTTATAGCCTCGTGCTTTTCCCAAAAGGCGGGGCTGTCGAGGCTCACCCTATAAATTTTTTCTTCGTTTCGCTGTTGGCAGGGTGTTGCCGCTGTTGCTTTTTGCAAAAATTTTGCCCGCTTTCTCGACATGAAAAAACTGGCGGTGCGCTTTTCTTTTTTTCCTTATTTTTGATGCAAATTACCTTGAGAATGTGTTTTACAAAACCGCCCTGCGGTGATATACTAACGGTGAACTGGCACCGCCTGTTTTTACGGTGCGGCTTGATGCTTTTTTTATCATATTCCGGAAAGAAGGTTAGTTTCTATGGCACACAAGAAAACCATGGACGGCAACACCGCGGCGGCTTATGTATCCTACGCCTTTACCGATGTTGCCGCTATCTACCCCATCACTCCTTCCTCCCCTATGGCCGAGGCAGTTGACGAGTGGTCCGCTCAGGGCACCAAGAACCTCTTCGGGCAAACGGTCCGGGTAGTGGAGATGCAGTCTGAGGCCGGCGCCTCCGGCGCTGTGCACGGCTCTTTGCAGGCCGGCGCTCTCACCACCACCTACACCGCTTCTCAGGGTCTGCTCTTGATGATCCCCAACATGTATAAGATCGCCGGCGAGATGCTCCCGGGTGTCTTCCATGTTTCCGCCAGAGCTCTGGCCACCAGCGCTCTCTCCATCTTCGGTGATCACCAAGACGTTATGGCCTGCCGTCAGACCGGCTTCGCCATGCTGGCCGAAGGGAGCGTGCAGGAAGTTATGGACTTGGCCGGTGTGGCTCACCTTTCCGCCATCAAAGGCCGTATCCCCTTCCTGAACTTCTTCGACGGCTTCCGCACCTCTCACGAGATCCAAAAAGTCGAAGTCATCGAGTACGAAGATTTGGGCAAACTGCTGGACAGAGATGCTGTCACCGCTTTCAGGCAGCGTAGCCTCAACCCCGATGCCCCCGTGATGAGAGGCACCGCTCAAAACCCCGACATTTATTTCCAGACCCGCGAGGCCGTGAACAAATACTATCAGGCCCTGCCGGACATCGTAGAAGGCTACATGGCCGAGATCGGCAAGATCACCGGCCGTGAATATCATCTCTTCAATTACTATGGCGCTCCCGACGCTACCGACGTCATCGTCATCATGGGCAGCGGAAGCGACACCGCCCGCACCGCCGCCGAAGCTTTGAACAAAGCCGGCCGCAAAGTGGGCGTAGTAGCCGTTCATCTCTATCGCCCCTTCTGCGCCGATCGTCTTTTGGCCGCCATCCCCGCCACTTGCAAACGCATCGCCGTGCTGGATCGCACCAAAGAGCCGGGCAGCCAAGGCGAGCCTCTCTACTTGGACGTATGCAGCGCCTTCAGCGGCTCGGGCCGCGACGTGAAGATCGTGGGCGGCCGCTACGGCATGGGCTCCAAAGAGTTCCTGCCTCGGGACGTTGTTGCCGTTTACGACAACTTAGACGCTGCCGAGCCTAAGAACGGCTTCACCCTCTCCATCGTGGACGACATCACCCACCATTCTCTGCCCGCCGGCGAAGATATCGACGTTACCGTTCCCGGCACCACCGCCTGCAAGTTCTGGGGCCTGGGCAGCGACGGCACCGTAGGCGCCAACAAGAGCGCCATCAAGATCATCGGCGACCACACCGATATGTACGCTCAGGGCTACTTCTCCTACGACTCCAAAAAGTCCGGCGGCGTTACCGTTTCGCATCTGCGTTTCGGTCACGACCCCATCATGCAGCCCTATCTCATCAATGCCGCCGATTTCGTAGCCGTGCATAATCAGTCTTACGTGACCAAATACAACGTTACCGAAGGCTTGAAGAAGGGCGGCATCCTCCTCTTGAACTGCAACTGGAGCGCAGCCGACCTGGAGAAAGAACTGCCCGGCGAGATGCGCCGCTTCATCGCCCAAAACGGTATCCATCTCTATATCATCGACGCCGTGAAGATCGCGCAGGAGATCGGCCTGGGCGGCCGCATCAACATGATCATGCAGTCCGCCTTCTTCAAACTGGCCAACATCATCCCCGTGGCCGACGCCGTGAAATATTTGAAGGACGCCGTTGAACATTCTTACGGCAAGAAGGGCCAGAACGTCGTAGACATGAACAACAAGGCCATCGACCAAGGCATCGACGCCATCGTGAAGGTGGACGTGCCCGCCGCTTGGGCCGAAGCTGCCGACAGCCACGCTATCGGCGCCACCGGCAACGCTTTCATCGACAACATTTTGGTGCCCGTGAATAGACTCGACGGCGATAAACTCCCCGTTTCCGCTCTTGAGCCTTATGCCGACGGCACCTTCCCCGTAGGCACCTCCGCTTACGAAAAGAGAGGCATCGCCATCAACGTGCCCGAGTGGCAGTCTGCCAACTGCATCCAGTGCAACCAGTGCGCCTTTGTCTGCCCCCATGCAGCCATCAGGCCTCTCTTGACCACCGCAGAAGAAGCGGCAGCCGCTCCCGCAGGTTTGGAGACCAAGCCCGCCGTAGGTGCCAAAGGCCTCAACTTCTCCATCGTCATCTCTACGCTGGACTGCACCGGCTGCGGCAACTGCGCTCAGGTCTGCCCCGCCCCCAAGGCCAAGGCTTTGGTTATGAAACCGTTGGAGAGCCAGCTGCCTAAGACCGCCGTTTGGGATTACGCAGTGAAAGACGTAGCTCCCAAAGCCAACCCCATGAATAAGAACACCGTGAAGGGCGTGCAGTTCGAGCAGCCCCTGCTGGAGTTCTCGGGGGCTTGCGCAGGCTGCGGCGAAACTCCTTACGCCAAGTTGGTCACCCAGCTCTTCGGCGACCGCATGATGATCGCCAACGCCACCGGCTGCAGCTCCATCTGGGGCGCTTCCGCACCCAGTATGCCCTACACCGTCAACAGCAAAGGCCACGGTCCTTCTTGGGGCAACTCCCTCTTTGAAGATAATGCCGAATACGGCCTCGGCATGTGCGTAGGCGTTAAACAGGCTCGGGCCCACGCCGCCCTCTCGGCCAAAGAGCTCCTGGCCGGCGACATCCCCGAAGATCTGCGCTCTGCTCTCACCGCTTGGGTCGACGGCCTGAACGTGAGCGAAGGCACCAGAGAACGGGCCGATGCTTTGGCAGCCGCTTTGGAAAAGTACAAAGACAGTTGCGCCAAGTGCGCCGCTCTCTACGAGCAGAAACAATTCTTCGTTAAACGCAGCCACTGGATCTTCGGCGGCGACGGCTGGAGCTACGATATCGGCTACGGCGGACTGGACCACGTATTGGCCTCCGGCGAAAATGTCAACGTCCTCGTCTTCGATACCGAGGTATATTCCAACACCGGCGGTCAATCTTCCAAGTCCACTCCTACCGCTGCCATCGCCAAATTCGCAGCCAGCGGCAAAAAGACCAAGAAGAAAGACTTGGGCATGATGGCCATGAGCTACGGTTATGTTTACGTAGCCCAGATCTGCATGGGTGCCGACAAGAACCAGTGCCTGAAAGCCATCACCGAAGCCGAAGCTTACGACGGACCTTCTCTCATCATCGCCTACGCTCCCTGCATCAACCACGGTCTGAAAGCAGGCATGGGCTGCAGCCAGCTGGAAGAGAAGAAAGCAGTAGAGTGCGGCTACTGGGCCACCTACCGCTACAACCCGGCTCTCAAAGAGCAGGGCAGGAACCCCTTCACTCTGGACAGCAAAGAACCCACTGCCAACTTCAGAGACTTCCTGATGGGCGAGGTGCGTTTCGCCTCCCTGCTGAAAGCCTTCCCCGACACTGCCGAGGGCCTCTTCGCCAAGACCGAGAAGGATGCCAAAGAGCGGCTGGCCGGCTACAAAAAGTTGGCTGGCAAAGAGTAACTTCCCACGCCTTTGACCTCTTTCGAAAAATATCCCTCACAAAACGCAGAGCCGGTGCCTCAAGCACCGGCTCTTTTTATTGCTTGATCCAAATTTTTGTCAAGCTGTCTTTATTTTTTGGGGTTTCATCGATCGAAGAGATCGCTGTGTGTGCCTGTCCTAGACAGTGTCAAGATCAAAAAATCGTCGTCAATACGATAGATCAGCAACCAATCGGGTTGGATGTGGCACTCTCTGTGCCCCACCCATCGGCCTGTCAGCTCGTGATCCTTATTTTTTAAAGGTAAGGTCTCTCCTCTCGCCAAGGTCCTGATGATATCGTCTAAAAGATCTATATCTAACTGTCGCTTCATCATCAGCTTATAGTCTTTTTTGAAGCGAGCGGTCCAAATGATCTTTCGCTTCATTTTTTTAATTCACGCAGAGCTTCTTCTGCATCCTCGTAAAATTTTACATTTGGATCGTAAAGAAGTCTCTCTGCTTCTAAGAGAGCAGCTTCTGTCTCTTTGTTTGGTCTATCCAGGCGTACAGAAAAAGGAAAGCCCCCGGTGCGCAAAGATTGACGCAAAAAAACGTTTATGGCGGTCGAGAGACTGAGGCCCAATTCTCCGTAGAGACTTTCACACTGTTTTTTGATATTGCTGTCTACGCGCAAGCTGAAATTGATCGTTTCGGCCATGGCTTTGCCTCCTTATTTTTATATTTCACTTAAATATTACTGCATTTGCGTGACAAAGTCAACTCAATAGACCGACATTGCACTTTTCGTCGAAGATCTCGCTCAACCTTGGCAAAAATTCAAAGTTTGCTCAAACAGCACAGAAAAAAAGAGGTGTCCTCTGCGACATAGCGCCGCGAGAACACCTCATCAGGCAAATTTTTTTCTTAGCCTTCTTGCCACTCATTCATGCAAGCAGCTGCCGCATCTTCCGTTTCTCCTTCCCACGCCGTCAAGCTGGCCAACATTTCATCATTCAGCTTGGCGTCTTCTGTGAAGGGCAGGTTCACTTCTACGTTGATCTCGGCGCAACTGAAAGCAGCCTTGGCCAAAAGAGCGGCGCACACCGCATCGCTCAAAAGTTGTCTGTTGCCTATCACCGCCATACGTGCGGCGATGAGGGCACTGTCTTTGGCGGCTTCAGCTATAGCCAAAGGCACCTTGGCCGCTTTGGCCGCCGCTTCTCGACCGGCCTGCTGCCGTTTGGCCTTCTCTTCTTCTGTGCTCTTAGGCAATTTATATACCGCCATGAAGCCGGCGAAGGCGGCCGCATCTTCATCGGCCAGCCGTAAAAATCTCTCCCGCAGCGCCCCTGCCTCCGCCGTCAGCTGTGCTGCTTCTTCTTCCACAGCGGCATATTTTTCTTTGCCCAAGGTGAGGTTGCCGCACATAGAAGCAAGAGCAGCCGCTAAAGCACCTGCCACTGCCGCCGCTCCTCCTCCGCCGGGAGTAGGTGTCTTGCCTGCCAATTCTTCCAAAAAATCTTCCAACGTTTGCTTGCCTATCTTTGCCACGATCGTCACGCTCCTTTTATGCGGGTCTATTTGAAAACTGCTTATGAAAAAGGCAGCCTCGCCCTTCTTCGGGATCAGCTGCCCGTCTTTTTTGCCGCAAAACGCCGGGCCAGCACCAAAGCGGCGTAAGCATCAAGGGGCTCATCGGGAACTAAGAGCCCTTTAGGCAGCAATTTGCGCCAGCCTTCGGGCGGCCGCATTTCAAAATAAAGCTGCCTCGCTTCTTCGGTGCTGTGCTCTTCCTCCACCATGTGCAGGGGAAGTGCGGGCCACAGTGCCGCCAGCACCGCCGCCACCGCCTTATGATTGGTGCCGTCGCCCAGCACCAGCGCCGAAAGTTCTTTCATCTCTTCGAGCGAGGCCGCCAGTTTTGCCAAGTCCTCCTGCAAAGAGGCCGTGGGCAGCACCCGCAAGAGCAGCGGCGTCGCCTGTGTTCCCTTTATCTTTGTCAACGCCACGCCGGTCTTTTCTCTGCCGGGATCGACGGCCAAAAGGAGCTCAGCCATCCAGTCTCTCCACTGCCAGCCGCACCTGCACCGGTCCGGCCGTGCTGATATCATCCCGAGCATAAGCCTTCACCACTACCCTGCCGCCGGCCAAGCTGCGCAGATAATGACTGGCCTCGATCAAGGTGGCCGCATCCATGCTCCCCACCTTCCCGGTGAGCGGGTCGGGCAGCACCCCTGCCCCCACCGCTTTATGGTTCACGCTGCCCAAAAAGCGCATCAAGAGGGCATCGAAGCTGCCGTTGGGACTTTCTTCCTTATCCAATTCATACTCTTCGGCATAGATCAATTCGTCTTTGGCGAAGACCAAATTGTTGTCCGTCAATTCGATATCGCACACTACCAATTCGCCCAGCATGATGTTGCCCAAGGTGCGGAGACGGACCACTTTATCCGCTTTGCTGCCGTCCATCACCTCTATGGCCCTGCTCAAACTTTCCGAGCTCACCAAAAGCGCCTGTATCTTTTTGTTGTCTTCCTGCTTTTTAAAGCGCAGACGGCTCAAAACTATATCGTTGGCCCGCTGCAGCAGCACATTGAATTGCCGGATATTTTCTTCGTGGCTGCGGCCGCCCTTCATGATGGCTGCGCATACCACTTCGCCGCTCCTGTAGAAGATCTGCCCCTCGCGAAGATTGATGAGGCCTTGGCGCAGCCGCTCGGTGCTTTCTTCCAGTTCTTTCACTTCGGCGGTGAGCTTATCCCGCGATTCGGTGAGTTGCTGCACCTCTCCCTGCGCCTGGCTGTATTTGCCGTTCAACCAGGCCACCCGGCTCTCCAATCTGTGCTGCTCTTCCTGGTTCTCGCGGATCGCTTCGTCCAAACGGGCCACTTCTTTGTTTTTTTCTTCCATATCCGCCTTGGCCTGCTCTAAACTTTGGGCCGCAACTTTTTTCTCTTCGTTCAAAGTGCGCAGCTCCTGCTGCAATTTGCCCATGCCGAAAAGAGCTGTGCGGGCGCTTTCCGAAGCGATGGCCATGGCGCCGATAGTGAGGACGGAAATGATGATGCCGCTCAAAACGCTCAGCAAAGTTGCGGTATACCTGGGCCTCAGCCCCAGCAGCGAAAGTTTCTGCTTGCCTATTTTGCTGCCCATTTTGTCCGCTATGTAGGCGATCAAACCGCCCACCACAGCCATGACGATGATCAGTCTCAGTCCTACCATGATGCTGCTCCCGTTAAACGTTCTTTTTCTTCATCAAATAACAGCCGATGAACAAACATAAAATATTGGGCAGGCTGCAGGCCAGAAGAGGATTCATTATGCCTCCCTTGCCCAAACCGCTGGTGAGAGCCATAACAGCATAATAAAGGAAAATAACGATGATGGATATACCGAGACCGATGCCTGAAGAAGTACGCTGCTTTTGCGTGCCCAAGGCGGCGCCGATCATGGCGAAAAAGAAGCTGGCCAGAGGGATAGAAATACGCATGTAGATCTCACACCACTGCCGTGCAGTAGACTGCCTCTGCCTCTCCATCATCCTGATCTGCTCCCGCAACTCCGCTATGGTCATCTCTTCGGGATCTTTTTGCTCCCAAGATATCTGCCGAGGAGAAACGTCCACCGGCAGCACCTGCTCGGCGAAGTGGGCGCTGGACTGGACGCCTTCTCCTTCCCCTATGGTATAAACGGTGCCGTCTAAAATGCGCCAATGGCCGTTTTGCCAAAAGCCTTCTTTGGCGGTCTGGATGCGGGCGATGTGTCCTTTTTCGAATTCTTCGATGGTGATGCCTTCCATCCGCCCTCTTTTTTCTTCGAACTTGCGGGCGTAAGTGATGCGCTGTTCATTGCCGCTGAAACTTTTGATGATGATGTGATCCTGACTGGTGGGCCTGCTTCTGTGCCTTATCTCGTAATTGAGGATGTTGCTCGCTTTATTTTTGGAAGGAGGCACCACTTTCTCCGCCCACACCAAACTGAACATGCTCACTATGAAGCCGATGACCAAGACCGGCGCCACGATGCGATAATAACTCACACCGCTGGCCTTCATGGCCACGATCTCGCTGGAACCGGACAGTTTGCCGAAGGCCATGAGGGCCGCCAGCAGCATGGACATGGGAAAGGTATAGTTGATGATCTCCGGCAGACTGTATAGAAAGAAACGCCCCACAGTATCCAGAGGTGCCCCGTACTTGGTGATGTATTGGGTGATCTTATAGAGCATGGTGCTGGCTATGAAGATGCTACTGAAAGCCGCCACGCCGAAGATGAAAGGATAGAACAATTCCTTCAGCACGTAGCGGTCTAGGATGCGGATGTGCATGAATCGTCCTCCTTACATGGAAAATTTGTCGCCCAAATAGAATTTGCGGGCCACCGGGTCGTTGGCGATGTGTTGGCTGTCGCCGTTGAGAAGAATTTTTCCCGAAGCCAATATGTAAGCCTTATCCACTATAGTCAAAGTTTCTCTCACGTTGTGATCGGTGATGAGGATGCCTAAGCCCCGTTTGGCCAAGTGAGCTATCATGTCCTGCAGGTCGGCCACTGCGATGGGATCGATGCCTGCGAAGGGCTCGTCCAACAAGATGAAGGCGGGATCGGTACAAAGGGCCCGAGCTATCTCCACCCGCCGCCGTTCACCGCCCGAAAGAGACATGCCCAAGCTTTTCCGCACGTGGCCCAAAGCGAATTCGTCGATGAGCTCATTCATCTTTGCCCTTTGCGCTTCTATGCTCAAGGTGGTGGTCTCCAAAACGGCCAGCAGATTTTCTTCTACCGTCAATTTGCTGAAGACGGATGCTTCTTGAGGAAGATAGCTGATGCCCAGCCGAGCCCGCTGATACATGGCTAAGTGGCTGATATCTTGCCCGTCTAGGGTGACTATCCCGGCATCGGGCCGCTCGATGCCCACGATCATGTAGAAGATGGTGGTCTTGCCGGCGCCGTTGGGGCCCAAAAGCCCCACGATGCTTCCCTGCTCCACTTCGATGCTGGCCCCGTCCACCACGTTGCGGCCGTCATAAGTTTTTACCAAATTATCGGTCCTGATGATCAATGTTTTTCTCCTGATTTTTTTCTGCTCTTTTATCTGCGTCTTTTTCTTTGACGACTGCTGCCGTCAAAGAGCCGGTCGCGGCAAAAGATCCGCTCTTCTCTTTCATCCCGCCTTCGGCCTACTCTTCTTGCGATTTTTTTGCGTCCCTTTTTGCTCGATAAGAGGCCAAGATACCCTGCTCTTCTTTCGCTTCCTGTTTATTTTCCTGAGCAACGACCTCGGCTGCGGGGGCCGGCTCTTTCTTTTCCGGGATGTAGATGACCTTCACTCTGCCGTCGGCGGCGGCCTTGCTGTTGTTGGTGAGCCGCAAGGTGTTGCCCCGCACCAAGTTGCCGTCCTGAATGGCCTGAGCGTTCCCGATCAATTCTACGATCCCTCCGTCTTTTTCGGTATCGTAGATTGCCTTATCGGCGCTGCCGCTGAGCTTTCTCGCTTCGCTGGCAAAGGTGACGTTGCCGTAAGCATGTGCCAGACCGCCGGCCATATCGTAGTCTATCTTATCGGCGTTGAGCACGCCGCCTTCTTCATCGGTGAGTTGGGCACGGCCCCCTTGGGTCTCGGCGTATTGTCTTTGGCGAAAATAATCCACCCGAGGAGCGGTCAGGGTCTTGCCCTCCTTGTTCAGCAGGGCTTTGCCTCTGGCCGTCATGTCATTTTCATTGTACATGACGAATTCTTCGCATTCCAAATGAGCGCCGTCTCTGTCGGCCACCACGCCGCCTTTTAAGATGCCGCTCTTGTCTTTGCTGTTGAAGTGAGCTTCGGCCCCTTTGGCGGTGCCCAATTCATCGGCCAGCACCACGTGCCCCTTGGCCGCTCCTTCACCGCTTTCGATATCATATTCCAATTGATCGGCCGTTACACTGAATTTAGCCTTCGGCTCTGCGGCATAGGCCGCTGTCGTCAGTGTCCCCAGCACCAACAAGAATGCCAGAGCTCTTCTCCATCTCTTTTGCCTTTCCATCACTGCACCGCACCTTTCTCCACCTTGGCCTTGCCTCTCATCTTCAAGTGCTTGAATTCGGTGGTGGTCTCCGCCTCATCCCCCGTGGCCCGCCAGTCGTCTTTTACGATATCCACATGGCCCTTGGCCTGAAGGAGCCCCCGGTTTTGTTTATAATCTACTCGATCCGCCTTTAAAGTTCCCCCCGTAGAAAGAACTGCCGTCACCCTGCCTTGCAGGCTGAAATCGTTTTGTTGCAGCTGAGCGCTGCCTCCGTCGGCCTTCACATCCATCACGCTGCCGTCTTTGCGAAAGACCTTGCCCTCTACGCCTTTCAGCAGCAGCCTCTTCCCGTTATCCAAGTGCTGCACTTCGTCCACATGGAACTGCCACAAGTTTTTCCCGTCCTGTTCCCGCTGCAGCACAGTATTTTTGACGATGGCATTCACTCTCTCCGTCGGTTTTTCTTCCTCGACGGGAACTTGACCGCTGTAAAAGAGCCAAGCGATGACGCCGGCGGCAACCAGCAGGCCGGCGACGATGCTCAGGATGGTCTTTTTATTTTCCATAGAGCTCACTTTGCCTCCTCGTAGGGAGTGTTCCAACGATGTTGGAACCACAGCCAGTTGTCCGGATACTCTTTGATGACTTCTTCCACTGCTTTTGTATAAGCCAAGGTGATACGCAGGTCGTCTGCCTTGCGGTCCCCGGTGTCTTCATAACGGATGGGATCTTTTACGATGGCCTGATGCCCGTAGCCGTCTTCTTTGCGAACGATGAAGATGGGGATGACCGGCGCATTGAATTTACGGGCAAAATAGGCCGGTCCCTGAGGCGTGGAAGCCATCTTTCCCAAAAAGGGAACGAAGATGCCGTCGTAGCCCCCGTCCTGATCGGCGATGAGGCCCAGCATCCTGCCCTTCTTCATGGCCCGGGCGCAGCCTAAGATCTCACTGGTGCCCCGAGCGAAGATCTCCTGTCCTACCCCTGTGCGCAGTTCGTTCATGAAATCGCTGTAGACCCGATTGGGCTGAGGCTTTTCCACTGCGCTGAGGGGAAAGCCGTTCAAAGCCAGGGCGGCGCCCAACCACTCCCAGTTATCCAGATGGCAGGCCAGCATCACTATGCCCCGCCCCTCGCTGAGGGTGTCCCACAAAAGTTGGGGACGATCAAAAGTCACCAACCCTCGGATGTTGTATTTGTTTAGGGTCGGCATGTATAAGATCTCCGTGAATGAGATGCCCAAGTTGATGAAAAGTTTCCTGATGGTCTCCCGGGCCTTCTCTTCATCGTAGCCGAGCCGCTCTTTGATAGTCGCTTCTGCCCGCAGTCTCTGTTTTTTGGCTATGTGATAATAAAGACGGCCCAAGCCCTTGCCCAGCGGGACCAAAAGTTTATAGGGCAAGAGGCAGATCAAAAAGCTTAAAGTTTTCAGCGAATAATATAAAAGCATTTATTGTCTGTCTCCGAAAAGAGAGCCTGTCGGTTCTCCCTCCTTAGATTTATTATAGGAGGCGACGGCATCTTGCCACAGCCCCCGTGCTTTCAGCAAAAATTCAACAGCTTGACGCACGGCCCCGCGGCCTCCTTGGGCCTCGGTGACAAGATCGGCCGCTTCTTTCACTTCCGAGGCGGCATCGGCAGGAGCAAATTTAAGACCTGCAGCGCAAAAAGCTGGCAGATCGTTGAGATCGTCTCCCATGTAGGCCACTTCTTCGCGAGAAAGGCCGAGCTCTTTGCTCAATTCATCGAGCTTGGCAAATTTATCTTTCACGTCTTGAAAGAGAAGTTTGACGCCGAGTTCTTGCAAACGTTTGGCTACGATGGCGCTCTTTCTGCCGGTGATGACGGCCACTTTCAGTCCCAGCCGCAAAGCAAGGCTTAGCCCCAACCCGTCTTTGGCGTTGAAACTTTTAAAAATTTCTCCTTCGGCAGCGATATTGATGCTGCCGTCGGTGAGCACGCCGTCCACATCTAGGGCCAAAAGGCGAATGGCAGCGGCTCTTTCTTTTAAAGTCAAAGTCATACCACGCCCTGCCTTACAAGATCCGTCATGTGTAAGAGCCCCACGCAGCAGCCTTTTTCGTCTACTACCGGCAAAACAGTGACCGGTTTGGGTTTATTGCTCTCCATCAAATGCAGAGCCTCCGCAGCCAATTTGTCGGCGGTGATGGTCTTAGGCGCTTTGGTCATCACTTCGGTGACCGGGCAGGCCAAGAAACCTACGCCTTTGCGCAGGCCCCGGCGAATATCGCCGTCGGTGAGAAGGCCCAGCAATTTGCCTTTGTCGTCCACTACAGAGACAGCGCCCAAACCTTTGTCGGTGATGATGAAGAGAGCTTCCTGTACGGTGGTCCAGCCCCGCACCAAAGGATTTTCTTCTCCGCTATGCATGATGCGGCCCACGGTGAGCAACAGTTTGCGCCCCAAATTGCCGCCGGGATGGAAGACGGCGAACTGATTGGCCGTAAAATGATGACGCTCTAAAAGAGCCACTGCCAGTGCATCGCCGTAAGCCAAGAGAGCGGTTGTGCTGTTGGTGGGTGCTAAGCCCAAAGGACAGGCCTCCTTGCTCACGCCCACATCCAAAACAACGTCGGCATTCTTGGCCAAAGTGGAATTGCTCTTGCCTACCATGGCGATGATGCTGGCGCCGATGCGCCGCAAAGAAGGCAGGATGTTCAGCACTTCGGAAGTTTCGCCGCTGTTGGAGAGAGCCAGCACCACATCATTGGCGGTGACCATGCCCAAGTCGCCGTGGATAGCCTCAGCGGGATGAAGAAAGAGCGAAGGCGTGCCGGTGGAGGCCATAGTGGCCGCCAATTTACGGCCGATGAGGCCGGACTTGCCCATGCCGGTGACGATAACTCTTCCCGAAACGGAGAGGATCAAGTCGATGGCGGCGAGAAAGTGCTCGTCCACCCTTCCTTCCAATTCCATGATGGCCTCCGCTTCCATGCGCAGGACTTCTTTTGCTTTATTGATGATATTTTCCATTTACTCTCACCCCGAGATCTTTTGCGAAAATTTTCAGCCGCGAACTATTTTGTCTATGGCGATGACATCTTGTAAAAGTTTTTTCAGATCATCCAACTTCACCATGTTGGGCCCGTCGGAAAGAGCTTGGGACGGGTCATCGTGGACCTCCAAGAAGAGACCGTCGATGCCTACCGCCGCCGCCGCCCGAGCCATGTGGGGCACATATTGGCTCTGGCCGCCGCTGGAAGTTCCCTGCCCGCCGGGGATCTGCACGCTGTGAGTGGCGTCCATCACCACCGGGTAGCCCAGCTCTCTCATGATCGCCAAGCCCCGCATATCCGTCACCAGCGTGTTGTAGCCGAAGCTTGAGCCTCGCTCTGTGAGGAGCAAATTCTTATTGCCTGCCTCTTCGACTTTTTTGATCACATTTTTCATATCCCAAGGCGCCAAAAATTGTCCCTTCTTCACGTTGACGGCCTTGCCGGTCTTGGCCGCAGCCCACACCAAGTCCGTCTGCCGGCAAAGAAAGGCCGGTATCTGCAGCACATCTACCACTTGCGCCGCTTCCTCCGCCTGATAAGGCTCGTGGATGTCGGTGATGACGGGGACCTGCAGATCTTTTTTGATCTGAGCCAAAATAGCCAAGCCTTCTTTTAAGCCCGGCCCTCTGAAAGAAGCATAAGAAGAGCGGTTGGCCTTATCGAAAGAAGCTTTGAAAACATAGGGGAGCCCCAGCTCCTCTGCGATAGCCTTGGTCCTGCGGCCGATGAGCAGACTGCGCTCATAGCCTTCCAAAACACAGGGACCCGCTATCAAAAGCAGAGGCTGCCCGGCTCCCACCGTATAATTTGCCACTTTCACCAAGTTCATGCCTTTTCCTCCTGTCGAGCGGCCAAAAGTGCGTTGACTCTGGCCAGATCCTCCGGGGTGTCCACCCCTACTCCCTGAAAATCGCCGGCTAAAACTTTGATCTTATATCCGTTTTCCAAAGCCCGCAACTGTTCCAAACTTTCCGCCCGTTCCAAAGGCGTTGGCTCTAAAGCTGCGTAATGCAATAAAAAGTCTCGCTGATAAGCGTAGATGCCTACATGTTTATAGACTTCATAATCGTCCGGTTTGTTGCGGGGATAGGGTATCAAACTGCGGCTGAAATAAAGAGCGTAGCCCTCAAGATCGCAGACTACTTTGACACAGGCCGGGTCGTGATAGTCTTCTTCGCTCAGCGGCGTCTTCATCGTCGCCATCACCAGTTTCGGTTCATCGACGAAAGCTTGAGCCAAACGATCGATGATGGCAGGATCGATCATGGGCTCGTCTCCCTGCACGTTGACGATCACGTCCACGTCGGGATAAGCCTGAGCCACTTCTGCCAGCCGATCGGTGCCGGTAGGATGGTCGGCACGGGTCAGCATCACTTTGCCGCCGAAAGCAGTCACTGCGTCGGCCACTTTTTCGCTGTCGGTGGCTACCAAAACTTCCTGCGGCATTTTCGCTTTGGCCGCCTGTCGATAAACATGTTCTATCATGGGCTTCCCTGCGATCAACGCCAGAGGTTTCCCCGGCAAACGGGTAGAAGCATAACGGGCGGGGATGACGCACAGCACCTTCATGATCTTATCTATGCTCCTTTGTGATGGCCTTAACGACGCACTCGTTGAACTTATCGGCGCCTTCGGTCACCAATATCTCCATGCTCAAAATGTAGAGAGGTATCTCTCTTTTGGAATAGATGAATTCCGCCGGTATCTTTACGGCATCTTTGGTGGTGGCCACCATGGCCACCGCTTTCAGGCTCTTCGCTCTTTCACTGATATATTGCATCTCCACCATGCCGTAATCGTGATGGTCGGGATAACGGACCGATTCTAAAATGTTGAGACCGATGGTGGCCAGAGTCTGTTCGAAAGAAGAAGGGTTGCCGATTGCAGAAAAGACCATGACGCTCTGCCCTTTCAGATCTTCCAAACTCTTCGCCCTGCCGCCTATGCTCTTGTACCAATCGCCGATCTCCACGAAGTTGCGGGGATGGTGGACGGACTCGATGACGGGAGCACGATCGTTATATTGAGCGATCTTTTCCCGCAATTGATTGTGATCCAGCAGACTGCTTTGATCTGCCTTCGTCAACAGAAAGAGGTCGCCTCTGTCCAAATTGGCCAGAGGTTCGCGCAAAATGCCGCGAGGCAACACGCAACCGTTGCCGAACATGGTGCGGGTATCCACCAGCACTACGTCCAGATCTCTCTTCAACTGCCAGTGTTGATAGCCGTCGTCCATGATGATTACCTGAGCCTGCAGTTTATCCACAGCATAGCGGCCGGTAACGGCTCTGTTCTTGCCGATGATGACCGGCACTCCCGGCAGGGTCTTGGCCATGAGATAGGCTTCGTCGCCTGCTTCGTATGCTGTCATAAAGATCTTTTCGCCGTTGGAGACCACGCCGATGTCTTCGGCCCAATGAGAGCGGTAGCCGCGGTTCAGGATGACCACTTTATAGCCCATGCTCTGCACCAACTGAGCCATTTTCTGCGCAGTGGGGGTCTTGCCCGTGCCGCCTACGGTGATATTGCCGATGGAGATGACGCAGCAGGGCAGCTCTGCCTGCCTCAAAAGACCGATCTTATAGAGAGAAAGCTTGCAGCTGACGCCGAAAGCGTAAAGGTAGCTGATCAGCCGCAAGAAGGCCAGCAACAGCCAGCCGGAGAAAGAAGTGTCCGTCCCGTAAGCCAAATTGTAAATGTATTGGATGATGGCATCGGCATGGCGCAGCTGTCCTCCCCCTTCGTCCGTAAGATTGCGGGCGTTGACGGGATAATTGCTGTAGACCTTGCCCGGCACAGAGGTGAGGTCAAGGATCTCTTTCAAATAACTTATGCTCTTGACATCGGCGCCCCGATTATCCTTTATCACTTGGATGGAGGCAGCGCCCATGGCCTCCCGCCGTTCTTTGTTGCCTAAAATGTCCAGCATCTCGGCGGTGAGCTCGCTGCGGCTCCCCACCATTTTGCAGGCCTTCACCTTGCTCAAAAGAGCGTAGGAATCTTTGAAGTTCTGCATGCTGGGCCCCACTAAGATGGGTTTGGCGTGGGCGGCCGGCTCTAACACGTTGTGGCCGCCGGTGCCGCTGAAAGAACCGCCGACGAAGACCACGTCGCCTACGGCGTAGATGCGGCCCAATTCGCCGATGGTGTCCAAAACGAGGACGGGATAGGCCTTCCTCTCTCCTTCCTGCCCCGCCATCACGCTGCGGTAGCCCACCTCGTAGCCGAATTTGCCGGCCAAGGAAGCCACGTCTTTGGCACGGCCCGGTTTACGGGGAGCGATGACCAGGCGGGCATCGTGATATTTTTGCCTGATGGCCTTAAAGGATTCCAAAAGTATTTTTTCTTCGCCGGGGTGAGTGGAGCCGGCCACGATCACGGGATAGGCAGTGTCCAAGCCCAGTTCCTCTCGATATTTGGCCAGATCTTCCGGGGTGACCTCAGCATAAGTTTGGTCGAATTTGGTGTTGCCGGTGATGAAAACTTTTCTGGGATCGGCACCCAGATGGGTGATATAATCGGCGTCGATGCTGGACTGCATGCAGAAGCGGCTGACGCTGTCCAAAATATCCTGCCAGATGCCGAAAAGATAGCGGTAGCTGCGCACCGACTTTTCGCTGATACGGCCGTTGACCATCATGACCGGGATGTGCCTCTCTCTGATAGAGCGTAAAAAGTTAGGCCACAACTCCGTCTCCACCGGCATGAAGATGCCGGGGTGGATGCGCCGCACCATGCTCTCCGCCACGAAGGGCAAGTCCAAAGGGAAATAGATGATGGCATCGGCCTCGGGGATGATCTGTTTGGCCATATTGTAGCCGCCCACAGTGAAAGCACTCACCAGCACGGCCCGCTCCGGCATCACCCGGCGTATCTGTTTCACCAGCGGACTGGTGGCCACGATCTCGCCGACGCTGGCTCCGTGGATCCAAATGCAGTCGCGGCCCGCTACTTTGGCTATCTCTTCGTCTTTCACCCGGCCCACGCTCTGCTTGAAGCGTTTGGCGAAACCTTTTTCGGTAAAAAGACGGTAAGTGTAGTAGGGGATGACGAAAAAAATGAAGACCAGTATCACTAAGATGTTGTAGATGATATACATTAAGCAGACCTCGCCGAGATTTTCAGAGGATCGGATCACATAATGATGCCATATTATTCTACCACAAAAGCCGCTGTCTTACAAGGTCGAGCGCCGGCACCGAGGTTTTTTTCAAAAAAGTCACGACCGAAAAGTCTGTGCATTTTTCTCTCGCATTTTTCGAAAAAAACTCGCGAACTTCATCGCCTCCGTCGCAGATCTTTGCTCATTTTAAAAAGCCGTGAGCTTTTTGAAAAATGTCGCCGCTCTCGCCGTCATGGTCGCAGATCTTTGCTCGTTTTAAAAAAGTGCGCTGTCAAAGTGCGAGGCTTTTACGTTTCGCCTCGTCTTGCAAAGGGAGTGGCGAAAAGTTATAATGAGAGAGTAATCCGGTCTCATCTCGATCGTAAATAAGGAGGCTGACCATGTGCCAGGCACCCGATTGGTCCCAAGGAGATCGCTATCTGCGGGAAAATGTTCCCGTTCTCGCTCCCCTTATCGCTAAATACAGCCCCTGCCCTCTCAAGCCGCAGCCGAAAGAGAATCGTTTTTCCGTTTTGCTCACCGGCATCGTGGCGCAACAGCTGCCGCCCGAGGCCTCGCAGGAGATAATGGTGAGGCTGGGAGACTTTCTCGGCCGTCCCATACAGCCCGATAAACTGGCCGCCGCTTCTGTCGATGAGCTTCGGCAGCTGGGCCTGCGGCAGCAGAAGATCGATTATGCCAAAGGCTTTGCTGCCGCCTGCCTCGACGGCCGCGTCAAAACGGATACTTTCGACGAACTGTCGGACAAAGACATCGTCAAACAGCTCCTCTGTGTGCGGGGGCTGGGCCAGTGGACCATCGAGATGTTTTTGCTCTTGGGCCTGTGCCGCACCGACGTGGTGCCCAGCGCCGACTTCATCTTCAAAAAAGAATTGCAGCGCTTGCTCGACCTTCCGCAGTTGCCCAAGCGGGGCCTCATCAATAAATTGACGGAAAGTTGGCGGCCTTGGCGTTCTCTGGCGGTGTGGTATTTGTGGCAGCACGCTGCCTCTAAAACAAAATAAGCTCGTCTTATCTCAGCTCTTTCAAAAATTTTTAAGGGGCATCTCTTTTCGAGGCGCCCCTTGTGCTTTTCAGATGACTTGGAAAATATAAAATTTTAAATAAGCTGTCTCCGGCACTCGCCAAAGAATGGGATGGTCCGGGCTCTGCTGCCTGGCTTCTATCTGCCTGAGGCTCACCGCCGCTTCCCCCGCCGCTTCTTCCAGCATGTTCCTGAAATGTTCTTCCTTCACGAAGTGAGAGCAGGAGCAGGTGGCCAGATAACCTCCCCGAGGCAACAGCTTCATGGCTTTTTGATTGATCTCCTTATAGCCTCGCAGAGCGTTGGCTAAAGTGTTGCTGCTTTTGGTGAAGGCCGGTGGGTCTAAAATGATGAAGTCGTAGTCTTTGCTGTGCTTCTCCGTCAATTCCGTCAAAAGATCGAAGACATTGGCTTGACGAAAACGAATGAAGCCGCCATAGCCGTTTTCTTTTGCGGTCTGCTCTGCCAGTCTCAAAGCTTCGCCGCTGATGTCCGCCGCCGTCACCGCTGCGGCTCCTCCTCGGGCCGCATTGAGGGCAAAGGAGCCGGTGTGGGTGAAAAGATCCAGCACTCTTCTTCCCCGAGCGAGGCGGGCCACTGCCTGCCGATTGTATTTTTGGTCCAAAAAGAAACCGGTCTTCTGTCCCTTGGCCACGTCCACCCGATAACGCAGACCGTTTTCCACGATGACGGCTGCCGCATCCCCCGGCTGCGGCGTGAGAGAAGAAGCGAACCAGCCCGTACCCTGCTCCAAACCTTCCAGTTCTCTGATCTTCACGTCGTTGCGTTGGTAGAGCCCGCGGATGACCTGACCTCTTTCCCGCAAGAGGGTGATGAGCAGTTCGAAGATCGGTTCCTTGCGCCGCTCTATGCCCAAAGAGAGCACCTGAGCCACCAGCACATCGTCGAAACGATCCACGGTGAGGCCGGGGAAGCCGTCAGCTTCTCCGAAGAGCAAACGGCAGCAGCGAAAGTCTTCCGGGGGCAGCACCTGCTGCCGATAGTCCAAGGCCCAAGCGAGGCGCCGCCGCCAAAAAGCTTCGTCGAAAGTATCGTTGGCATTGGCAGACAGCAGCCGCACTCTGATCTTAGAGGTGTCGTTGACCAAGCCGCTCCCCAAATATTTTCCTTTGGGGGAAAGAACGTCTACGATGTCGCCCTGAGCGTAACTTCCTTCGGTTTTGACTACTTCTGCCCCAAAGACCCAAGGGTGGCCGCGGCGGACCGCCCGTTCTCCTTTGGCGGTGAGAAAAAATCGCGCGTACTTTCTCATCCTCTGCCCCCGTCTATTTCATCTGCAGCACGGCCATGAAAGCTTCTTGCGGCAGCTCCACGCTGCCCACCTGCTTCATTCGTTTCTTGCCTTCTTTTTGTTTTTCCAAAAGTTTGCGCTTGCGGCTGATGTCGCCGCCGTAACATTTGGCCAGCACATCTTTACGCAGAGCTTTCACGTTTTCCCTGGCGATGATCTTGCTGCCCACCGCCGCCTGCACCGGTATCTCGAACAATTGCCGAGGGATGAGGCTGCGCAATCTTTCCACCAGCTGCCGCCCCCGATACTTGGCTTCTTCTTTGTGGACGATGGCGGAAAGAGCGTCCACCGGTTCCCCGTTCAAAAGGATGTCCACCTTCACCAAGTCGGAGCGGCGGTAACCGCTGAGCTCATAATCCAAAGAGGCGTAGCCGCGGCTGCAGGATTTCAAGCGATCGAAATAATCGTAGATGATCTCGCTGAGAGGCAGGGCATAGTGGAGCATCACCCGGTTGTCGTCCAGATAAGTCATGTTGGCATATTCGCCCCGCTTCTCTTGGCTCAGCTCCATCACCGGCCCCACATAATCTTTGGGCACGATGACGGTAGCGTTCACGTAGGGTTCTTCCACGTGATCGATCAAGGTCGGGTCCGGGAAGTTGGAAGGATTGTCTACCAATTCAGCGTCGCCGTTGGTGCGGAAAACTTCGTAGATGACGTTGGGCGCCGTGGTGATGAGAGTAAGACCGTATTCTCTCTCCAATCTTTCTTTCACCACATCCATGTGTAAAAGGCCCAAAAAACCGCAGCGAAAACCGAAGCCCAAAGCGCTGCTGGTCTCGGGCTCGAAGAGGAGAGACGCATCGTTGAGCTGCAATTTTTCCAGTGCTTCTTTCAAATTATCGTAATCGTTGTTTTCCACCGGGTAGAGCCCGCAATACACCATGGGCGTGGCCCGGCGATAACCGGGCAAAGGTTTGGCGGCGGGCCGTTGGGCATCCGTGACAGTGTCGCCCACTCGAGCTTCCCCCACCGTGCGAATGGCAGCGGTGATGAAGCCCACCTGCCCGCAGGACAATTCTTCCACTGCGACAGGTGTGGGGCGAAAGATGCCTACCTCCGTCACTTCGAATTCGGCCCCCGTAGCCATGAGGAGTATCTTGCTCCCCTTTTGCAAACGCCCCTGCATCAAACGCACGTAGAGGACCACGCCTTTATAAGGATCGAATTTAGAATCGAAGATGAGCGCCTGCAAGGGCTCTTGGGGCGAGCCCTGCGGCGGCGGGATGCGCTGCACTATGGCTTCCAGCACGTCCTCGATGCCCTGGCCCGTCTTGGCAGAACAAAGCACAGCATCGCTCGAGTCGAGGCCGATCACCTCTTCGATCTCCTGCTTCACCCGCTCCGGGTCGGCGCTGGGCAGATCTATCTTGTTGATGATCGGGATGATCTCAAGATCGTTTTCCAAGGCGAGATAAACATTGGCCAAAGTTTGCGCTTCGATGCCCTGACTGGCGTCTATCACCAAAAGAGCTCCCTCGCAGGCCGCCAGCGCCCGGGACACTTCGTAATTGAAATCCACGTGGCCCGGGGTATCGATGAAGTTCAGCATATATTCTTCTCCGTCGGCGGCTCGGTAAATGCCCCGCACTGCCTGGGCCTTGATGGTTATGCCTCGCTCTCTCTCCAGATCCATCGAGTCCAATATCTGTTCTTCCATCTCTCTTTTCGTGAGGACGCCGGTGGCTTCTATCAATCTGTCTGCCAGAGTAGATTTACCGTGATCGATGTGGGCGATAATGGAAAAATTGCGGATGTGCCTCTGCTCCATCTTCCCTTGCTCCGCTCCTTCTTGTTTCTCATCTCGTGATCTTGCGCGCCGAGCTCTGTGTTGCTCCGTTGATTTTTCGCTCGCTCGTTCATTCATTATAGCATTCGCGGCCTGCGGGGCGCAACAAAAACCCCGCTTTGCTAAAAAGCAGCCAATAAAAAAAGGACCCGCCCCCTCACGGAAGGCAGGTCTTACGCTTTTCTTCATGCCATGGCGTTTACTTTTTTTGCCAATCTGGATTTTTTCCGAGCAGCTGCGTTCTTATGGATGATGCCTTTGCGGGCCACTTTATCTAAAAGGGAAGTAGCTGTCACTAATTTAGCGGCCGCCTCTTCTTTGGCGCCGGCTGCTACCGAGGCCTCTACCTTACGGGCTGCATTGCGCACCCGAGACTTGGCGGCGCTGTTGGCAGCCTTGCGCAGGGCGTCGCTCTTCACGCTGCGGATGGAAGACTTGATATTAGGCAAGTAGATTCACCTCCTGAACTTTTCTACGCCATAAGATTGTACCACAGTAAAAAGACGAAAGCAAGCCCTTTCGAAAATTTTCTTGAAGCCGCATGCCCGTCCGTTCATAGTTGCGATGAACCAAAAAGATCGCAGAACTTTTCGTTCTTGCTTTTGCCAAATTTCTTCGCTATCAGCCGTGCCACGCTTACCAGAGCCCCTCTTGCCGAAAAGCCGCAGCATTGCCGTTTTCCATCGTCACATAAACGAAGGCGTTGCCGTACTGCCACAGCCAATCGTCCTGCCGGACCGTGTTTTTGCCTTTTACTACCGTGCTGCCTTTCAAATAAGTGCCCGGCATCTTGAAATTGTCCCGCACCTGCCGGTAGGTCCAGCCTTTTTGCAAACGACGAAAAGCCGGCAGAGTGAAGTCGAAGGTGCCCTTCCCCGTGGTGATCAGTTTGTATTCGTGCTCATAACCCAAGGCGGCATCGGTCATAGCGAGGCGGACAGCATTGATGCGGCTGTCCAATGCCGGCTGAGGCTTCGCCTCTTTCCCCTGCCGCACCGTATTATCCAAAAGCCCAATCAAAGCATCGAGATAGCGTTTGGCATAATTGGCCTGACGAAAATAGGGAAGGAGGGTGTCTCGAGGATCTAACAATTTTTCTCTTAAAGCCTTGGCTTTTGGGAGAAATTCGGCGGCCACCGCCCCCTCTTCTTTACGGCGAGCATCTCCTTGGCTCTTTAAGGCTTTAAGACGGGCGTCAAAATTTTCGGCGAGCTCAAGCGCCGGCTTCATCACCTGTTGATGCATCTTTACCGGTTGCTCCTCGGGCTTATTCTGCCCCAGCAAAGTTGGCAGCAGATTGATGCTGTAAAAGGGCTGGGCCGGTCTGATCTTGTCTTCGTTTTTGCTGCAACCGACGCTGAAGAGAAGCAGACCCGCCAGAGCAGCCGCCACCGTTCTTCTCATTTGTTTTCCTCCTGAGCCATGGTGAAGGCTCCCGCCAAGAACCAAAAGATACGCATGGGAGCTCCGAAGTTGCTGTCGAACATGAAGAATATCATCAGGGCCGCCGTGCCCGACGTCAACATCAGGGCGTAAGGATCTTTATTTTTCAGATAGGCCCTCAGGTTGCTGCCCAAGACCCAAAGGTAAAGATAAAGCAACCCCGCCAGACCGATGGGCCCGTTTTCGATCAGAGTGTTGATGTAAACATTATGAACGTGATGCCAGTGAAGCTGGATACTGGGAGTGGAATAGCGCTCAGCATAGTATCTTTCGCAGACGGCACCATACTGTCCCATCCCCACTCCCAAAGGATGCTCCATAAACATAATCATGCCTATATTCCACATATGGATACGGCCGATGTTGGAGAGATCGTCGCGGGTATTGCCTATGCTGAAAAACGATTTGCCATACTGTGCATTGGTTGCAAAGAAACTTATCAATATAGCCGCACAGCAGAAAAAGCAAAGAGCTTTTTTTGTGTTCTTATAAATATAAGGCAGACTGGCTAACGGCACTGTGATGAGGATGCTCACCCAAGAAGCTCTGCTACCACAAGCTATACTGCCGGCCAAGATCGCCGCCAGCAACACCGCACCCCCCCATCTCTCCTTTTTTTTAAAGCTCTCGTCCAAACAAACGACAGCCAGTACAGGCGCCAAAAGCGCACAGAGAAAGCCTAAAAAATTCGGGTGCCCTCTCAAGCCCGTCGCCCTTACTAAACTGTTCTGCATCACAGTGGTCTGATAGACAGCCGCACCGCAATCGGCTAAGTAACCGACCATCATGGCGATAAAGGCCGACCGCAACTTTTCCATGTTTCTTATGGCTAGGGTGCCTATCAGCACCGGCGCCGTATAATATAGGCATTGGGTGGCATAACTTACGAAGGAGGAAGCGCTGTCATAACTGAAGATCACACCTGGCAGCATGCAAAGGCAATATATCCCTATAGCCCGCAACAGAGTCCTGCTCCGCTCGGGGAGAGGCGAGAGCCGCCCTGATCTTTTATCACAATAGATGATGCAAAGGGTGAGAGCTATGGTCAGGCCCCAGCAGACGCTGCCCACGCCCACCGCTGCCCGCTGGGTCAGAAGGGCCAAGCTCAAAAAAATAAGTGCGGCCTTACGCAACACAGTCACCCCTTCTCAAAAACGTTCCCCACGATTATACAACAGCGGCCCATGATAAAGCAAGGAAAATCGGCCGCAGCAGCGTGAAGGCCTGCGGTGCGAACGCCGAAATTACTTTGATCTGTCCTGGGCGTATATAAGGCGCCTACATTGTAGCACACATTCACCCCCACAAGTTTTTGGGGGAAATTTTTCGCAGTTTCTTGAAGATAGATTTACGCAGCATTTTCCCAAAAGAGCGGAGAAACATATTTTTCTTTTTTAAGAGGACTGTTCTTTTTGTAAATTGCAAGAACAAGTAGTACACTTCGTGATAGAAATTTTAACCACAAAAACCTTGGTCATGTATGGTTTCCGTAGAGTCATCCATGAGCGAGGTTGCCGTAGCCGTTAAGATGTGTAAATGGCGTCCAGAAATTCGTTGAACAGTTCTTCCGGTGTGCGGTATCCCAGTTTCTTTCGATGCCTAGCTGTTCAGCAGGTCTAAAGCTATCAGGATGTCCTCATCGGTGTATGTTTCCAGAAAGGCTCCCTTTGGGACAAATGCTCGGAACAGACTATTGTGGCATTCGTTCTGTGCTCTCTCCCAAGAAGTATATAGATGAGCAAAGTATACCTTTGTACCGTACTGCTCTGCTTGAAAGAAATCTGCGAACTCGGAGCCGTTGTCCACCGTAATGGTTTTGAATATATCGGAGAAAAGCGGTCCGAATTCTTCCCAGAGATTGACGATGGCGTTTATCACATTGCGGCTGGTTTTCCAAAGTACGTGGATAGAGATATAGTTATTCGTTAGCTTCTCCAACAAGGTGAGGATAACAGCTTTCTTTCCTGATCGTCTGCCGACAACGATATCACCCTCCCAGTGACCAGTCTCGGTTCCAGCCACCACAATTACAAAGCGCTCGGAAATACTTATGCCGTAATACCTCTTACCTTCTCTGACCCTATACTTCCTGCTCTTCCGTTTAACCGCCTCCAGCATTCTATCATATGTATCTGCAATTTTCGGTCCAAATCATATTGTATAGGGTATGAGTGTAAACCATCTTATCGACAGAAAACAGACCATGTTTTTTGCGTAACCGTAGCAGTCATCTAAAGACCGCTTTTTTCTCGCTCCTTCTTTACCAGCCAGCTAAGGAATTTACCGCACTGTTGCCCTTTGCTGTGCATGTGGCAAATTGCCCGGTGTTCTAGGTAGACTCCCTCTCCCAGTTTTGCAGAATAATTTGGATGTAGCTCCTTGTTATTCTTGCGGGGCGGAATGCCTCGCTTCAACTCATTGGCAACTGTACTAGGAGAGCACTCGATGCTTCGAGCCATAGCTATGTTGGAAAGTCCATGATGCTTTAATACCTGAATAGCGCCTCGATCTTCTCTGCAAAAGTGCTGTCCCCTCTTGCGTTCTGACAGAGATGTGATACAAGAGTGGCGGTTTATATTGATTGTCTCCTAATAGTAGATGGTTTTTGTTTATATTCATTCTACCACAGGGCGTCTCTATGGGCTTCCTATTTTCTAATTTAAGTGTCCAATTTGATTTTACAATCAACCAAATTTTTCGGCTTTTCCTCTTGTCAAAATTTTCTTGACAAGTTTTCATAAACCCGCTATAATTACTGTTGTTCCACATGATGGGACCTGATATGCCGAAGTGGCGGAATTGGCAGACGCACTTGACTCAAAATCAAGCGGTCTTGCGACCGTGCCGGTTCGAGTCCGGCCTCCGGCACCATTGAATACCAACGGTTCCGAGGATTTCCCTCCAGCCGTTGGTTTTCTTTTTCTCGATTTTTGACATCCATTTTGACATCCAACAAAAAAGAGGCCCTGCTTTCGCAGGGCTTTTATTAGTCGTCTTTTTCGTCGAAGAAGTAACTCGGTATTTCTTCTCTTTTGATTTCGAGGGCTTTGACTGCTTTCAAAATATCTTCCCTCTTCCATGTGGTCTGCCCGTTTAGCTTCCGCCCTATCAGCACCGGGTGCATGCCGACTTTTTCTGCGAAAGCCTTATCGCTTCCGGCGACCTCTCTGATTCGCCCTTTTAGCTTATTAAACATCACAGCCCCCTGTGGACGTTATGGCCCGCTTCTCTAGCCGCTTTTCTTGCGGCCTTCTCTGCTTCTCTCTCCTGCTCCAGCTTGACCTGCGCTTCTCTGCACCTTTTGACAGCCTCGCTATATTCGTCATGCCTATGCTCCAATTGATGAGCTGGGATATAATCACCGCCCTCTTCCCATGCGCCTTTGGTGAATCGTTCATTCGCATTAGGAACGGCGTCCCCTCTGAAGTCATCGGAGCGGGCCACCAGCACGGAAGAATCGCAGTTCTCAACAAAGATGCGCTCTTTGATTTTCCCGAACGCCAAACGAAGAATGTCTTTTGCTTCTTCGATGCTGTCAGCCACGACCAGCCGTTCTACCAGCACCCGCTTTTTATCGGCCCGGCTCGGATCATCCATGAAAAAGCCCACTTTGTAAATTTTTTGCTCTTTTGCGTACCTCATTTTTCCTTCTCCTCTCTTTAGCGTAATACTACGATTTGGCTTTTCGGCAGCCAGCAGTTCCAGCCTTTTACGCTCGTGCCAGTGATGAAGCCGGTGTGAAGATTAACTTTGATTGCCTTTTCAGTTTCGGCGATGATGTTGGCGAGGCATCCAATGTATCCCTCAGTCTCTGCACTTTCTTTATCTACCCAAAGATGATGAAGTTTCGCTTCAGCTTTGGTCTTATTGTACAGCCACTCTTTGATTTCGATTTTTACGGTTCCGCTCATCATTTTTCTTTCCTTCCTTTCGTGGGGCTTTCCTTCCCCTTTCTGATTATAATTATAAACTATTTCGTTAATTTTGTCAACGCTTTTTCTAAAAATTTTTTAGATTTTTTCGCGAATTTGCTTTTCTTTTTTGAGCGTGCTATAATAAAAGTGCTTAGGGTTTCATTTGTGTATCTCCAGTTTGTCCCCCGGCGGATTCGTCCCCGGGGGCCTCCCCCCAAAATTGCGGCGTGCGTTCACGGATGCACGTCTGGGCAACAGGCTCCGGCAGGTTGCCCTCTAATAGCCAACTCCTTTTCATCATCCATTTTTCATAATCTTTTCCTTTCGACAAAAGGCCTCGGTTGCAGCCGGGGCCTTTTGCTTTGCCAAAATAAAAAGTCCCCCCGTGGTCCGCAGTGGTTTGATTGCCATCAGGATTTACACCATTCTCAAACCCTTATGCGTGGGGGGCGCCATGTGTTCATTATACCATGTTCAGTTAGCGCAAGTCAACTGGTCGAAACTGCTCGAAACTGCTCGAAACTAGGCGGGTTTACTCGAAACAAAAAGCCCCTCTTTCGAGGGGCCGAAGTTTCAACGGGGTCGTGGTCGTCAAAAAGAAGTTAGCGCTTTGAGTTGAAACGAAAAAACTCAATATCCCCGCCGTCACTTCATTACTAAGCAGAGCAGAAGGATGCAGCTAAGGCCGTATGCCATGCTCCGTTGGTGGCGGAGCCTATCTTTTGTCCGCTTCGCCTCTGCCTCGTATGCTATCAATGATTCGTTGGCTGTCGTCAATGAGTCGGCGGTCTGCCTGTTCATCGCCGATAAGGTCTTTAATCTCTCGTTGAGCTTGTCCAAGTCGGCCCTCGCCTGCTTCAAGTCGGCTGTCGATCGCTCCAGCTTGTTGCCCAGCTCTATCAATCTCTGCTCTCTGCTCTCTGAGCGTGTCCGCAGCTCGGTCAAGGTCGCCTCTAACTGCGTCAGCTCCGCTTCCGTCACCGTCATCTCTGCCCCATGAGCAGAGCCAGCGAACAAGAGAATACAAGCCAACGCCGCTAAGAAGTATTTGCAAAACGGAAAATACCTTTTCAAACATAAAAACCCCCTTCAGACGCACGAGATTGAGCGTAGAGAGGCCCTTGCCTCTTTTTGAACAAGTTCTTCATGAAAGTCTAGAAACGGCCCTCAGCGGTCAATTCTGCGGGCCGTTTTTAGAGCATAGCGTCCGTGATTCCTCTTGCTATCGCTCTTGCCATTTCATCTTGCCAATCCGGGTCTGAGAGCCACGCTTCCTCTGTTGGGTTCGATATAAAAGCGCACTCCACCAGACAGGCGGGAGCGTCCGTGTACTTCGTCACATACAGACCGCCCTGCTTTATGCCTCGGTCAAACAGGTCGGGGAATGTGCAGACGACTTGATGTTCGATACACGCCGCCAGCTTCTGAGCAAGAATGGACGGCGAACGGTTCACCCACACTTCAAAGCCGTTGGCGGTCGGAGAGCAAAATGAATTGCAGTGAATCGAAACAAAGAAGTCTGCGCCAAAGCGATTGCTTTCCTCGCAGACTTTTTCCAAGCTGTCATCTTGCAAGAGGGCAACTTCCTGCCCCGCTTCTTCAAGGTAGCGTTTCACCGCCTTGCCGATGATAGCCGCCACATTCGCTTCCTGCGTGCCGAATGTGCCAATCGCCCCGGGGTCTATCCCCGGCGCATGTCCGGGGTTGATGAATACTTTCACTCCCTCGCCCCCCTTACAGGCCGAAGTAATGATGAAGTGCGCCAAGGGCAAAGCCCACGATGAAAGCCACGCCGATGCAGGCGTATGCGTTCTTGTAAACAAGGGTGTCGATTTTGTTCCTCAATTCTTCCATAGTGTTTACCTTCTTTCTTTTTCTTCAAGCCGCTTGCCTATCTCACCCTGTGGTGTATTGTAACGGCTGTTGATGTACTTGTTCCCCAATTGAATAATCACCGCCCCGCCTGTGGCGGTCGCAAACGAAGAATAGTTGCCCCACTCTTTCCCCATAAACGCCAGGCCCAGCGATACGATGATGAACGCTACATACCCCGCTGTTGAGAGAATACGGGTCAGCGAATACACGCCGCCCTCTTTGAATAGGTCTAATATCTTCTCCACTCAAAAGCCCCCTCTCTTGAAGAAGTAGCCAAGGGCAAGGCCAAGCAAGACGGTCACCACGTGCGTGGTCGCTGTGCGCCACATCTCACCGTCCCTTGCCTCTATTCGAGCAAGGCGATCGCTCTGCTCTTTCAGTTCCTCGCAGATAGTCTTGACTGATTGCGTCAATCGGTCTACCGATACCAAGAGGGTGTCCAGTTTTTCTACTTTTGATTCAAGAAGATCGATTCGCTTATGGATTCTTTTATGCTCGGCGGTCATGTTCTCTTTATATTCTTCATGTTCGCCGCGGGTCAATGCGCTGTCCATGTTCTCACCCCCTCAGCTTCTCGCGTTCTTCCTCGACCGCCTTGATTTCTGCTTCATATGCAGTCACCGCCTTGTGCTGTTCCAGCTCGTTCACCAATAGGCGGATAAGACGGCCTTGCCGTTCTATCAAGTCTGCCAGATCATTCATTCGTATATCCTCGCTGTCTGCGGCTGTGCGTCAAGCTCTTTTATCTGCTCCTTCAGGCGGTCTATCTCATCTCGCCATGCTTGCCGCTTTTCGTGAAGCTCGTTCACATTATATGGCATCGGTGCGCCTATAAGATAAGACTCGTAGCATTTAATTACTTTCCAGTCGCCGTATTCGGAAACAGGCGATGTCAGATAGCTTGTCAGGTCGAAAATTCTCTGTTGGAGCTGTTCTCTTTCGTCCATATTCTCATCTCCTTTTTGAACGTCTTTTGAAAAAGCCGTTTGATTTTATAAAGTTTTGCCCTGCTGTGAAACTTCCTGTAAGAGCCTAGCCAGCCGCTGAAGCAGTTTAGAATGTGAGAAAAATCCATGCGCCCTTGTTCCAAAAGGCAGCGGTAGGTCGTTATTCTTCGCCTGCCTCGGCGAATGGTGCTTGAATGTACTCTTTTAATGATTCGTCCTGTGTCGGTCAGGGTGTAGTTGACCTTCAAAAAAGTGTGCGTGCGACGAATGGGCCTTATCGTTGTTTTCTTTTTATTGACGAATATTCCCAGCCGCTTACAAATGCGCTCTACCTCTTGAAGCCTTGCCTCGGCCTCGGCTCTGCCATTGGCGATAAGGTATAGGTCGTCCATATACCTGCCGTAATATTTCATGCTCTTAACGATTTTGATATAAGTATCGATCTCGTTCGGGTAGAATATCCCGCATATCTGCGATACATGGAAGCCCACACCCAAAGACTTTGCCGCCATTTTATCTTGCGTTGCAATGCGGAGTTTTCTCAGCTCCACGCTGTTCAGGACAATGTTGTTGATGCTTTTAAATTCTTCATCGCTTAAATGTGACACATTCAACTTGAAGCTATCCACCGTTTGCTCTACAAAGGCCATAGCCCCTGCGTCAAGACATCGCCGAAACTGGGTCTTGCAAACATCGTGAAGGATGTTGTCAAAATATTTGCTGAAGTCCACTTGTACCACATAGGCATTTTCTCCGTATTCTTTGTACGCTTTTTGCAGGTGAATGGCAAAACGCTTTCTGCCTCGACTCGTCCCCCGCTTTTTCAAACTTGCCCAGTTATCATAAATCAATCTCGGGGCGATGATGGGCTCCAACACATTATCATTGAAAGAGCGTTGGGCTACCCTATCTCTTATGGGCTGCGCTCTTATCAATCGTTCCCGCCCTCTTTCGTGCAGGATAAAATTTTGCGTGTCTTGTTGTTTATAAGTTCCGCTCAAGAGTTCTTTTCGGAGCTTGCAAATATTGAGCAATAAATTAGATTCAAAGCGTTGCACGCTCTCTTTCCAGCCTGTTTCTTTTTTCGCCATTTGAAAAGCAGACAAAAGGGAATTTGCGTCCGCCACTTTTTCAATTTGCCCAACGCTCCCGACGGCGTTTATAGTATTACTGTTCGTAAACAAATACATCACCGCCTTGGTGTTCCCCTGTTAAGGGCAGGGTCGATTCTCCTTATTTGCGGCAGTCACAGCAGCGACGGCTAAAAGACTGTCCAGATAATCGGGCGCACGCCATTGAGGTTGGAAGCGTTGTTCGTATTGGCATCGCCGTTGTTGTTGACATTAGCGAACGCCGTACAGGAAGCCACAGCGGTGAGCCAGAAGGGGCAGCGCGCATGTTATAGAATCGGCCCTTGTATCGTTATTGAGAAGTTTTCTTTTTAATTGCCTGCAATATTTTATTACCTGATTTCTTCCAGCCTTTTAAGAGTTCAAGCTCTTTTTGTATCAGCTCTACAAACGGCATATATTTGTTTGCGTCGACAGGCAAATCATCTATCGCCGCTTGAAAGGTCTGTAAAAGCTGATAGCAGGTCGCTATCGCCTTTGACTGAAATTGCCGTCGAAATTCCCATTCCTTCTCGGTCGAAGGATATATCGAATTGGCAAACACGATACTGTCAAGTAAATCGTATAAATTCTTCAACGTCCTTTCTCTGTAATGCTCTACCAACCACAGAGGAAATTCCGCTTCAACATCTATTCCGTATTTTTGGCATAATGAGAAGAAGGCTTCCTTATCTTCTTCGTTGAATTTTGCCGCTCTCGAAAACACTCTTAAGTCTCTCAGAGTGTTTTTCACGCCAAAGTCTCTCAGCAAAAGTTTTACAAGCCTTCGTCGCAGTTTGTAATAAGTGTTCAAAAATTCCAACTTAGACTGCGACCGCTCTCCGGCAGGAACGCTCAATTTGACCACCTTCTTCCTCCGCCGCATGAAGCGGCGGGATTGCTAGTTAATTACAATAAGCGGGCGCACGCCAGTGGGGGAGGAAGCGAGGCTCGCAGCGGCATCGCCGCTGCCGTAGGCAGCAGCGAACGACGTACGGGAAGCCACAGCGGTGAGCCAGAAGGGGCAGCGCGGATGATGCGGGTCATGCCACCACCAGCCCTTGAATCTGAAGAAGGGCAGTTGACTTGCTGCGTGGCAGTTGTCGTAATAGTGTGATGCGGCAATTGCGCCGCCGTAGACCTGCGCCTCGGTCATCAGAGTGACTTTTGCGTCGCTCCACGCAGTTGCAGAAGAAGCTCCGGGCCACCCGCCGTTTCCGCCCGCAGGGGCGGTGGCGTTCACCGCTGTGGTGAGCCGCACTCTGCGCTGCACTAAGTGCGCGCCGAGAATGGAAAGATAGCGGGTAATGAAACCCCATTTATCGATTTCCCCTTCCCCTGGCGCTTCGCTGTTGAGCCATTGATGAAGCTCGCTTTTTGCATATCCGCCCTCTGAGGTGTTGGTGGAGTTCATGCGGCGGAGGAGGCGTTTCTCGCTGTCGGTGTTGCTTTCCGTTTTATCCCAAAGAATCCCATGGGGGATAAGCGAAAGGTGGTGTGTCGTCGTAGACGGTCCTTGGTCGCCTCTGCGAAACTCAGTATCAAAGCCCGCAATCTGCCAGTCTTGAAGGCCGTCTATTTCATTAGCGTAAATCTGAATAATGTTCCCGACTTTCAAGTCGCCGTAATCGCCTTGCTTGATTTTGTAAGTGTTGGAAAAGTCATCAACATCTTTGGAACTGTTCAAGGTAGCGACCACTTTTTCTTCAAAGTAAGAGTTGTGGTCGTAGGGTAAGCCCAACGCCTCTAAGAGCTGTCGAACGTTCGGGTTTGCCAAGCCGCCCGAAAGAGCCTGCTGAACGGTCGCCCAGCTCCCCCCGCCTGTCAGGACTTTGTTTTGCTCGCCCGCTTTGGGGGCGGGAACGTAGCCTCTTGCTCCGGCTTCCTCGGCGGTAGCGCCGTCAAAATCTTCAATTTCCAAGCTCTCAACGATCGTTTGAATATTCTCGGCATATCTTTCCGCATTTGCCGCAGAGCTGGCGGCGGCGGCGGTGTTTGCTTCGGCGCTTTCGGCGGCATTGGCGGCGTTTTGCGCTGCTTTGGAAGCGGTGCTTGCGGCACTAGAGGCGGTTTCTGCCGCCTGTTGCGCCTTGGCAGAAGCTCCTTTTGCGCTGTTCGCCGCCTCGAGTGCGGTGTCTGCCGCTTCTTTTGCATCCTCGCCCGCCTGTTGTGCTCTTCCTGCGGCTTTTTGAGATTCTCGCGCCGCTTTCTCTGCATTTTGCGCCGCTTCTCTTGCGGCGGTGCTTGCTTGCTGAGCGGCGTTGGCGGCTCCTTGCGCACTTTCAATCGCTACAACAATGCGCTCCCCCATGTCGTTAATGGCGTCCTCGGTTTGCTGTTCGAACGCCTTGCCGCTAAGTTTCCCCTCTAAGGGTTGATATTGGAATTTGCTATATTCGCTCATTGTTTGCTCCTTTAGAAGAAAATGAACAGTAGGTTGATGGATCTCGGACGTCCGGAAGGTAGGCTTTTGTAAGTTGTATTAACGTTCATTTGTGTGCCTGCCGCAATATTGGCAGTAAAAGTAGCGATGTCCGAGCCGGTATGCGTTTCGCTGTGACCATATTTATCGTGCGAAATTCCAAAAGACGAAGATAAGCTGACCGACGTGCCGCCTTTCCATGATAAAGTGATTGTGCTGGTGTGTGTTCCATTCTCCTTACCGGTCTGACCGAAATTCGTGTCTTGAAAACAAATAAAGCCTTTGCAATTGATGGGGACGGTTATCTGCCCGCTCCCCTTTCCGTTAATGGGTGTAATTTTTAAGGCCACGGCGCTGGTGACGCTTTTCTTTACTTCCTCGATAGCCGCTTGCAATTCTTTTTTTGCCGCGGCAAGTTCATCTTCTATATTCTTTTTGGTTGGTGCTCCGATGTAATCTAAAAGCGCCACCCAATAATTGGCATCCGTGCCAGGCGTTTTTGCCCCGCCCTGCGTTGGGCCGTTTGCTTTTTTGCAAACATAAAGAACATTATTATACATAACCATGGCAGGGACGGGATAATCTATACTATCTTGCCATGTAAACAATCCGCCCGATTGTGCCCAGAAAGCAAAATTTGATAGCCAAAACAAAATACCATTAAAGTCTTGCCTTTGCGGAGGCAGCCCGCCATTGATTATAGGTTGCTCAGTTATTGCGGGGAAGCCATCTTTTAAAGACGCAAGCCCACTTTCAGCCGAAGCTATTTCGGGTATGATGTTTTTGCTTCCCGAATTGGCAAAAGGTTGCTTCATTACTTGCGGCAAAGTCGGTAACATTATTCTTGCTCCTCTCTTTGTATATATGATCCATCCCAGAACGTCCCCTGATTAAAGGGCTGAAGCCCGGAATGCAAAAAACCGAATGTGCCATTCACGTCAAACGCTATCAAATCCCAGCCTACGCCAGCGCCGAGGCATAGTGTTCCGCCTAATTTAAAAAGCGCCACTTCCATAGGCGTGACGTGGCCGTTTATATACCACCTGACCACCATGGGGGTCTGGTTGTAATACATCTCCCCATTTTTCATTTCAGTTATTACTGGAACAATACCGGGCGGCGCGTCGGGGTATAATAACTTCATCATTTTATTTAACGTTGCCCCGCTTGCGTCGGTTATATTCGCCAATGCTTTGTAAATCAAAAGCCGTCGATAATCATCATCGCCCAAAGTTACTCGTTGTCCATCGTCAAGCATTACGGAACGTTCAAGATTAATTATTTTCCCCCAAACGTCAAGCCCTTTCCCAGTTGCCGTTTCAATGTTTACGATATTTTTATAAAAGGTCTTTATGTCCGCCTCTGGGGAAATATTTTCTCGAAAATCCCACAACAGTTTTAAAATCGTAGGGCTAGCGGCATATTGCGATTGAATATAAGGTTGCAATTCTGCCCTTATATTATCATCGGCTCTTACATTGTCTTCGCTGTAAAAATCCATTTTTACTTCTCCATGGCGATCTCTATATCCGCTGCGCTTAATACAGGCATTTTGTCAAGCGGTATTTCTACTTCGCTTTTCAGATCTCCGTTTTTGGGGTATGCTATCGTTACGCTTCGCAAGGTTTCATGCCCTGCGTCGATGATATGCTTATAAAATCTTGAAGCGTAAACAGTATCGCCCATTTTTACACGCGGATAGTCGGAATATTCGCCGTTAAAATTAGCGAGGATGATTCCTTTGATTTCTGCCGCCGCTTCCTCAGTCGGACTTCCTTCGCCGTCTAAAATTACTTTGACTTTAACGGCCTCTGCCGTTGGAGTCTGATAATAGTATATTTGTTCAGTAGAATTAACTTCATCTAAAAATTCAACTTTTGTATTCCCGGCCGTCCCGCACCCTGCATCAAGTTTTTCATGCATAACTTTGCCTATTTCCAACTGGTCTCCGCCATAGACCGACAAATAAACAGAATGGCTCGGTATGCTAACGCCTTTTTTTGTAACCGGGTCATTCGTTCTGTTTTGTTCTATTTTACAGGCTACGACACCGGCAAGATTATTTACCGTTCCTTCTACAGCTTCGGCAAGCCCATGCGCATTTTTCGCAACGCTCGCGGCCCGCCTTGCTTCAAACTCCGATTGTGTTTCTTGCTCTCTACCGGTCAAGCCCGGGCTTTTATTTGTTACGCTGTCCCAGCCGGGAATAACGGTGATGATCTTATTTACAGCCCCTGCATCTACAACGATCGTTCCGTAAACGCTGCAACGAAAGAGGCATTCACAAGTGCCGTCTTCGCCGATCGTTGCCCCGATAACCTTATTGTAAAAAGTGTGCCCTTGCTCATCTTGCACTATTGCTCCATAGGGTATAACCGTGCCTTGTAAGCCCCTGCACTCTACGGTCACCATGGTGGGCTGCTCTATTTTTCGTTCTAAGAAGTAAACTTTTCCTAAAGCATCTTGGAAAAGCCCTGTTGCGCCCGCCGGATTAAAGGAATTTGCCAATTTTAAAATTTCTGCGTCTTTTTCAGCCACCAAAGCGGCCATGCCATCAATAAGCTGCCCTGCGGGGGTTTCAGGGTCAGTATTTAAATCCCCGCCAAAAGCTTCTCGCCATTGAGTCGCAATGGCTTCTCTTATCTCTCCTGTATCCTGTACTTTTAATCCTTTTTCGGGTGCAAATTCGATCATTTTTGTGCCTCACATTTCTATAGCTACGGTCGCCCCGTTTTCCAGCGTTATAAGAATGCGCCCTTCTATTATTCGCCCATTTTCTGAATATTCCAGTTGCGGGTCGCAATCGGCCACGCCTTCTACATTCATTACCGCTTGTTTTAAACGATTTGAAAAAACTGATTGCGATGCTTCGTAATCTTGCCCCAGCTCTGCGCTAAAATGCGGTATGCCTTTCGTGGCATTAAAATATGCATCATTGACAAAGAGCCGTGCCGCATTAGCGGCGCTCTGCGCTATTGCGTACTCCCCTTCTGTTGTTGCTATTCGCCCGTTTCCGTCAAGGCAAATGTCCCAATTTTCATTTAATAGAAGATTTTTCAAAATATCCCCCCTAATGAGCGGAGCTGGTTTCTCCGTGTACGCCTGTATGGGTATGGTTCGATAAGCTATGCCCATTCCCTATAATATCGCCTGTGGCCGTCATTTTGCCATTAAGAGTAATGTCGCCGTTTATAGTTATTCCGTTCGTGGCAGTCAAAATCGCTTTCTTCTCTTGCGTCAATTCCAAAAAGGTTGCAGGCTTTTGGTTTAGGAAACCGCCGATGTAAAAGCCATCTGATAAACTGTGCCGCCTATGGCTCCCGGGCTGTTGCGGTTCTTTAGTTCCTGCTGTCACAGTCGAAGAATCAGCATGAGCAAATACAGCGAGGCCAATATCCCCCGGAATGGGGTCTATTATTAATGCGCAAATGCCGCCTTGTATTCTGCTATATGGTAAATGATATAAAGTTGCAGGCGCAACTGCTTGCCCATCTCCGGCGACGAACGAAACTAAGGGCAATGCATCAACGTGGCCTGTTGTTTCCCCAGGGTATGCCGCCATTACCTTTACCGGAATAGCTGTTGCCATTTGCGCCGTTGCTGTTTCAATCAAAAATTGAAGGGCATTTAATTGGCTATTCCCGGTATAGATATTCTTTTTCCCTTGTACAGCATCGCTCATTCGGCCCACGCTCCGTTTAATCTTGTTGCCCACGTTCCCCCGGGCTTATTCGCTTCTAATGCGTGTTCTATTTTGGTTATTTTCCAAACGCCGGAAGCATTCGGTAAAATGGTCTTTAATTCAAAAAAACCTCCTAATTCAAAATTGGGGTTATACAACGCTTTGCATTGAATACCGTCATTTGTAAAAGAAGGATAGCCCAACAATCCGCTTTCGGCCGATAGTAAAATCGCCTTGTCTTTCGGCCTATCGAATGGTTGTATTATAAATTTTCGGTCATCTATTAAAAGGTCTATACCTGTTTGTTTCGCTAAAGTGCGGGCTTTCAATATGGGGGATCCGGCGAATACGCAATTCGCAACGCTGGCGGTAATACCTCTGTTTTCAAAATCATATAACGCTTCTTTTGCGAATTGTTTCATTAAGTATTCTATTGTGGTTTCGCCCTGTACCGATACCGGCGCGCTCGGCAATTGGTTCGCATAATATCCCGCTTTTGCTTCGATTTTAAAAGAAGCCGCTCCGTCGTTGTTTAAAGCCGGAACAGCAGAAGAAATTTCCCCTTCAAACACAACATCAAGGCTTTGCCTTTTTGCCCCTGCTTCTATCTTTATAACATTATTGAAAGTCTGCAATTGTCGAAACGCCAAAACGGTCAGCTGTTGCATAGTTTCAAGATTCATGTTATCTATCGTGACCGTTGCTTTATTCATCTCAGATCCACCAGGTTTTGAAACTGAAACGCTAATAGGCAAGCCCTCGATCGTTACGGCATTGCCGCCGCTCTTAAAAACTCCCTCTCGCATTATCGCCGTTATTCTAATGGCTTTTTCAGTAAAACTGCTCATTCTTCCACCTCGTAAAACAAGACAAACCTTGTGCCTAATTCAGAATATTGCGGCGGGGTGCCCTTGCCCTCTAAGTCTGAAAAATACAACAGTCCCTTGAAATAAGGCGTAGGATATTGCAAAAGGTTGGAATCGCAAAGACAAATAAAGCCCGTCCTTACGTCCTCGCCATCAACTGATAAGTCCATGAACAAAAAAGCGCCCTTCTGGTAAAAATGAAAGGTGCAGTTTTGCTCATTTAAAACAATATTGAAAATTTGGTTCGGTATAGCTTGAATCGGAATTACTTGCACGCTCACCACTCCGTCATGCTTTTTAGTATTGATTTGCTTTTGTTCCCTGCCGCCGCCTGTGTATTCGTGGGGTTCTGCGGGCTAGCCGTCCCAGTATTTGTAGCCGAGGCATCCGATGCATTCTTAGCGTCTGTCGCCAAAATTGTGCTCACATCTACGGTGCTATATGCGACTTCGGCCTCTCTGATCTCCACGAAATCCGCATTAACATATAGAACGCCCAGCCCATCGTCCATGCTCATTTGATAGTCAAAAGACTGAAGCGTCATTTTTTGAAATTCTCTAATAGGCGTAATTATTGAGAAAAAAGAAACTGCCGTTTTTAACTTCTCTAATCTGTCTATCACTGATTGAAGAAAGCTATCTGTGCCGGAATATCCCAAAACGGCGGCAACGCTCAGCGGCTCGGTGACTTTGTTGTAGCTTACAAAAGAGCCTTTTTCAATCGGTTCTGATACAGCCTTACCGCCGGATGTTACTCGAATATCCATAACAGCGCCATCCGGCAAAACCGCCCCGCCCTTCTCATCCGAAAAGGCCCAGCGGGGTTTTTGCTTTAAATTCTTACTATATGAGAAAATGCTCATGCCCTCACCCGCTATATGCTACATTAGCATTGGCAACAATATCCGCTGTAGTGTCACCCACAGCTGCCGCAACAGCTTGCGGGTCGCTTGCTCCGTTGATGTTGTTCGTCTGATTTATAACTGTGCTATGCTGGCTATTGTCGGTGCTGGTGTTGTTGTTCGTGCCGCCATTATCCAACGCAAGCCTTGCCGGAACGCCCCCGCCGAAGCCCGCCGCTAATTTTACGTAAGCTTCCAGCGGGCTTTTTATAGCTTGCCATAAGCCGGAAAACGTCTTTTTGATAGCCTCTATAATCCCCATAATGCGGTCTTTAAAGCCATCAATAGCTGCAAGCATGCTTGCCCATGCCTCGCTATTGCCCGTTTTTAGAAATTGTAGGAAATTATAAAAGATTTTCAACGAATCCACAAGCAGGCCCACGATATTTTTTACAAAGTCAAGCCCGCCCCGGAATGCGTCTTTTATTCCTTCCCACGAAAGCGCAACGCCGTTTTTCAAGCTGTCAAAAATCTTTTTTGCGTTCTCAACATCTCCGAAGATGGCTTGCCAAAATTCGCCCAGGGCGCTTTCGCCGCCGTCCATCCATGTGAGAAAATCGTCTAGCAGCAGCCCCAGAGCCGCAAGCGCCGCAATAACGGCTCCGATTGGCGATAACATGAAGGCCTTCGTGAACGTTGCCGCCGCTTTTGCCGCGCTTATAAGGCTTGCCGCTACCTCTTTACCCACTACAACAGCCACAGCAGTTAAAATAGGCATAAGCAAGCCGATGTGCTGGGCCAAATAAGACAACGCTTCGGCAACTGTTTTGGCGACTGGAGCCAATAATCGGAACAACGGCAAAAACAGCATTTTCCCGGCTCGGCTCAATTCATTTATGGCGCTCGTAAAATCCTTTGCCGTCTTTGCGTCTTCTTTCGTATAAACGCCCAGCTTTTTTATATGCTCCATTTGGGCATTTATAGCGCTCCCGCCCTGTTGAAGCCATGCTACTATATCGCCATTGCCTATGCCTATCTTCTTGCCAATACCGGACGCCATTTGCCCATCCATGCCATTTAAAGCGTCGGCTAATTCCAAAGCATATTGCTCTGTGGATTTTAACTCGCCTTTAGCATCTCGGACGGACGGAAGCAACCCTTTTTCGATAAATTCATAAAGCCCGCCGCTCTGATTAAAATCGGCATCGATGATCCAATTATTCAAATCGGTAAAGAATTTGCCGATTTCCTCAGTCGCTACGCCCGCTTCTTCTGCGCTCCCTTGCCACGCCTGTAAAGCCTCCATGTTAATGCCGAGCGAACGGCTCAGGCGGTCGATCTGTACGATCTCCCCGCTTACTTGTCTTATAAATTCGCCCGAAGCTACAGCCGCCAAAGTCGGAGCGACAACGCTTGTAAATAAATTTTTTAAGCCGGAAGTTACAGTTGTGGTAGCTGCTTTAATATTTTTTTCCACATCTGTGGTGTCTAGTTTTAATGCTATAAAAATTTGGTCAACAATACCGGGTTTATCTGCCATTTTTTGCTTCCTCGAAAGCTCGATGCTCGTTTATTGAATTAACTACTACTATCTCGTAAAGGTCTAAAAGGTCTTTGTAACTGTAAATCGTTTGCAATTCATAAAGCGTGGCCAGCCTTTTAGAGGTGACCACGCCTATCATTGCATTTACATTCGGATAGGTTTCTTGAATGTAATGGACGGCTCCTTCTGGGGTTGGGCATTCAGCCCTTTCTGAAAAAAAGCGAAATTGACCTTCAGCGCCTCAAATCTCAATCTGTAAAGCGTTCCCACTTCTCCTACGATGCTATCAATGTTTTCTTGATTGCAAGGCGTGGAAAAATTCGGGTTGTTTTTTTCGGGAATATGCTCGCAACACTCTAGTAGCTCATTATAAAGTGGTTCAATTTTTTCATAAGGAAGCGCGCTGAAAATTTGAAACAGCTCATCGTAAATATTTCCGCTTGTCAGCCGCCCTTCTAAATCTTTCAACGAAGCGCCTTTGGCGCTGGCGGTGTTTGAAAGCACCGCCAGCAACCTATTCAGCCAACGCTCGCCCTTTGTTGCGGGCATTTGCGTAATCCTAAAAGTAAGCTCTCCGCCATCTTCTCTTATGGATACGATTTTAGACTCCCGCATTATCTCACGCTTTCAAAATCAAAAGTGTACTGAATAGGCGCAAGGGTCTGCTGTACATCCGCCAGCAACTTGCCCGTCTTTAATACGCCGTTCGAATACGTTAAGACTTTCCCGACAGCAGGCAGGGTTATAACGAAAGTCACAGGGTAAACCGTCCTGTTGCTCCTAATGGCCTTAATTAAGGTGTCCATGGCTACTATAGATGGACTTGACGGCTCCAGCGTTACGGTCAAGGTTTTAATCTGGTCGATGTATCCGGCCACCATTTGCCCATCCACGCCCATGCGAGTTTCGGCGAAAGTTTCATCTCCCTGGGTTACTACTGCATCGGTGCTGAATTGCTCTAATCTTACGCCTTGCGGGAAAAGTTTTTCAACTTTCATGATAACAACCGCATTTGCGGCAGTAATGTTTCTGTTTTTCATTTCTCTGCCTCCTTACAATACAGCAGTAACAGGAAGATTGATTTTATGAACGCTGCCGCCGTAGGTGTACCACAGGCCGCAAATCGGGCTTTCGCGTTCCGCTCTTACGCTCGCCCCCGGGTCGCTCACTTGCAAATAATAACCATCAGTGAAAATTTGGCTTGCGACATCTTCGCCGATCTCAGCGTAAAGCTCGGCCTTTTGCGCTTCACTCAATTCAACGCCCGGCTCTATTGCTCCGTTGGTCAACGCCCTGTTAATGGGGTCTGCGCACCATGCACGAATGAGCGTATAGCCCTCATCCGTATATGGAACACGCCCGCTTTGATTCAGCCCTTCTATGATTGCTACTTGCAAGGCGTTTCTGATCCACAAGTTGCCGAGGAAAGCGTCTACAAACTCAAACTGGCCGCTGATCATTTTACCTTGATAGTAGAAAATGAAATCATCGTTGCGGGTCGCATACCGCCCATAAAAGTTGGCGTTCATCTCCAAAAGGTTGCTTGCGGCGATTTCGTCAATAACACTTGCGTTCAATCCGCTCTGCGATTTAAAAGCGAAAGTAACAAGCCCATTCGTCCTGTCCCAATCAATAGACGCGGCGATCGCCATTACTAAAACGGCGTGGTCTACATCGCCGAAAGTCAAAATAACACCCTCGGGCTTGCTTTCTGCAAGCTTGTGCGGCAAGTTCTCTTGATTAGTTATGTTGCTATCCGCTTCTTTCTCCGTCCAAGGGCAATAAAGATATTCTACATTTTGATCGTTTGCCCATTTCGCAAAGCCCAGCGCCACCTCGTCTTCTGCGCTTTCCAACGTGGTAAAACTTACCCAATTGGTCTGCAAAGCGATAATGCTGTTCATGTTTTCTTCGGGACTCAGCTCATCGCTGCCCTTGGAAACAACAGCCCCCGCTTCAGTCGTCAAGCCCAGTGTGGTTGCCGCATCGCTCTCATCGGCGGGCAAAACTGCCGAAGTCGCCCCGGTCGTCCCCGAAGTTACTATATACGCATTTAAATTACTATTGTAAACAGCCGTAACATTGCCGCTATCTGCTTTGTTCAAAGCTTCTGCCAGAGCTTTGGCTACATCGCTTTCGTTACTGCAGCTGCCGAAGTTCAAAGATTCGGCGGTCACGTCTTTGCCGTCAACGGAAAGTTTTACGCTCCCTGCGCTGATTTCCTTCAGATCTTCCAGCGGCGCAGCCGTTCCCCCTAACAACGCTCCGGCGATAGCTGTTTTCACAAGCCGTGCAAAATGCAAACGGCGAGGCTTTTTAAAGCTGTTATCGTATCCCAGAAAATACTTCACAGCTGCCAAATATTCTTTGCTATCCAGCCCGAAGTATGCTCCGACAGCGGCTTTCGAGGTAAAAGCCAAAGTGCCCGGGAAAACGCACAAGGGGTTTTCAGTCAAAATAAGTCCCGAAATTTCCAAGTCGGTGCCGCCTGCGCTTATAACTCTAGGCGAAATGGTAACAATTTGACTTGCGGGAATTGCCATTTTTATCACTCCTTTATTTTATGATGGGCATCAATATTTTCAACGGTCGCCCTAACGTTTTCAGCATATTCTTCCGCCACATTCACCTCATCCCAAGCCGTTAAATACAAACTGACACGGCAACGGTGAATGTATTGTTCGGTTAGATCCACATAAGGCAAATAAGATATATCCGTTGCGTAGTTCAACGCAATGTTTCTTTTCTCAAAGAATCGAGCGGCTATATAAGAGCGCCCAAGCGTGGCTATTGTTGCCGCTCGCATTCTTGCTTTCTCTTGCCTGATATTGCAAAAGTCTATATCGAATACGTATTGGCGCAGGGTTTTTGTTTTAACTTCATCTCTGCCCCATTCGTTGACGTTCGTGCCGATCCTCTCGGCATTCGCCAAAGAATACACGGTAAAGTCTTGCGATTCCGGCAAAGATAATCTATTTGAATATCCCCGGAAAAGGCGTTCCTGCGTCACCCCCGGGGCATATTTTAAAATAAAATCATTGACCGCCGTAAACATCTTCATCCCACCAATCGCTTTTTGAAAAATCCGGCGGGGTGAGCTGTTGCGTGATTCCCACATTTGCCCAGCCGTCCCAGCTCCAATCTTCCATTACTGTAGTAATCAGCCACCAGCTGCCGTCATAACGCTTTAAGAAGTCCCCCGCCCGCAGTTTTGCCCGATGCACGCCCGCAACCGGAAGATCTAAATCGGAATACAAAAACGCTTGCAGGCTTGCTTTTGTGTCACCCATCCGTTCAAGGTGATTTAAAGCCTGGGAGTCTAGAGGTTGGACGCTTGCCATCACGGTCTGCGGCGGGCGATACTTTGCTTTCGCAACGCCTTTGATGTTCTTTTGCCCTTCGGCCTGATAAAGTTCGCATTCTTCATCCGGGTGCAAGGCAGTTATTATGCCTCGGGCAACATGGTGTAAATTCACTCCCATCATACCTTTTTCACCTCATAGCCTACAGAGCTGATCATTGTGCCGGAGTCTATCAAGACTTGCATAGGGTCTATCGCTTCGACGTGCTTACCTTTTCTAGCCCTAGCTGCTTTGCGCATTATAGTCTTTTCACTATTCGGCCTCGGCTTGTCATGCGGCCATTTTTGTATAGTCCGCTTTACATCTCCAACGGCTACTAGCGCCGCTGCCTCGTAAGCCTTCATCATATTAGCTTGCGTTATATGCCCGCTTGCAATAAGATGTTGCCTTATCCCTTTCGCCCATTTTTTTACGTTTTTTCGTTCGGTTTCTTTCAAAAATGGACGCGGCGGATTGCCGTTAAATCCATACTCGTTGCAATAGGCTACATAAGCAACGCTCATGTTGCTGTCGGGATAAGTCGCGCGGTCTAGGAATCCCACGCGGGCTATAACTTTCATGCTGGCAAGCCTGCGCAGTCGTTCTTCCAGCTTTTCTCCGCCTTTTGTGTGCTTAAATGTGACGGTAGGCATTGTATCTTACCCCTATGCGATATTTTGCGGTAGCTTGCCAAAACATAGTCCCGCATTGCGTTGCTCCGTACCACTTTGCATTATTGGCAAAAGGCGTGACCGAAACGCTTACTTTGCCCTCGCTTGCGCTGGTGATATTTCCTACGAGGGTATTGCCGTTCGCTTTTAATGTGGCGATGTGGCATATCAACATATAGAGCAGCAGTTTGCGCTCCTCTAAGTCTTTCACAAGAGAAGCGCAACTGTTGTCCAGTAAGAGGCAAGCGGCCTTGAAATACAATTCAAGCGTGCTATCTTCAAGCGTTTTAAATTCTGGATATAAGGTTTTAAATTCTTCCGAATTAAAAGTCACCATTTTTAATTAAGCGGCTCGCTGTTCCTTGCCGCCTGAGGGTCTACAGGCTCTAAGCCGTGGCGCAAATCTTTTCTTTCCTTGGCCTCGGCTCTTGCGTTCGCCGAAGTGGAATCGAAAATGCGTTCTTCTTTAATATCGCTCATATAACCATAAACCGTTTTGATGTATTCCCAATCGCTTTTTAATACATTAGCGGTGATTCCATAAGCCCCAATGGGAATAACGCCTCTGTCTGCTCCGATGAGCGGGGTGTTGTTCCCATTGATGGTTACGGTGTGGAATTTTCCGCTTTTATCAGGGACGTTAAACTTTCTAGCATGGGGAATGTTTGCGCAAATAACAACAGTATCGTTCTTCTCGGTCAAAATCTCATCGGTAACTCCAACTACATCGCCGCTCTGAACGTCCTGTTTGATTTCTTCTGCTTTTGCGGTTTTTCTTCTTGCCATTTCTTTAATTCCTCCTTAAAAGAGAAGGGCGAGTTTCCTCGCCCTTGATTAATTAGCAAACGCCGTCCATTACGGCGATAGCGTAAGGATAGTAAACGATTGCGCCATAGGTGCCGGCTACAAACTTCTGGTCGTAGTAGCTGGTATGAGGCACAATACGCATTGCGCGCATCTTGTCGGAATATCCCAGCTGTGCGGTAGCACGGCCCTTTACATTCGTGGCTATAAGCACAACGCTGTCGCTCAATTCCGGCAAAGTCACGAAACGAATGTTAGTGAAATATTTTTGCAACATATCTTTGACGGAAATGTTGTAGTCGGTGGCTTTACCCAGCAGCACATTCACTTCCGGGGGAACGCACAACACAAGGTCGCTTTTTTCGTCGATGTTGCCTTTGGAATTGGCGAACAATTCAGCGGCCAGCCGGAGAATATCCTCGTAAATGTGGCGAGTGTTCTTGTCTTCCCATTTTACGATTTTGCCGTCTTCGGTCGCCTTGCCGCTCTCATTCAATGCGGTAGGGGTAATTGCGGCGGGAATATTGGGGTCATTCAACAAGCCGTAAATCTGCTTTCCGGCAACGCCCAGCAAGTAGAAGCGGTTTGCGTCGATATCCAACACGGTAGCGGCGCTCAGTTGTTTCTCGCTAGCAAGATTGATCAAAGCGCGGCCGGAAACAGCCACCTCTCTGTCGCCGTAGCGGATATGAGTCTGATAAACATAATTTTCCCTATAAGGGTAACTTACATTTACGTCAGAGGTTGCTCCGTTGCCAAAGTCGGTGTAAGGAGTGGTGCGGCCTGCCATCTCAATGGCTTTAAACAAAGCACCGGTTTCGCTCCAATCGCCCTTCTTTACTTCGCCGAAAATCTCTCTTGCGTTGGTAGGTGCAGTCAAAACTTCAATCACACCGGGATCCACAAAAGTGGAAAGGATAGCAGGAACGCCTGCAGTCGGAGTAGTGACCAGAGCTGCATCCTGCGCTAATTTGTCTGCATTCTCAGAGGTGATAAAGCCTTTGGCCTCGTCAAAGACAATGCCTTTGGCCTTCATCATCATCATGGCCTGTCTTTCGTTCATCTTCTAAGCATCCCCTTTCTTAGTGTTTGGAAATAATGGCTATTTCGCCCTTTGCGGCGCTAGTTGCATATACCCAGCCGGTATCTACAATATTTTGGCCCTCTTTGCCGACTTCCTCAGTCTTTACGACCTCGCCGGAAACGGCATCGACAAGCACCCGCGTGCCTTTGGTGACCTTCTCCACACTCTCGGGAACTTCAATGCAGAAGTCGCCGTTTACGTGAACGCTTACGTTGTAGCCTTTGGGAACAACAAAAGCCTCTGCCTCATCAATAGCGCAAAACGGGGTATTTGCCTCACGTGCGACAAAGCCCAAAGGCTTGTCTGCGGGGGTTTTGCTTCCGCAAGATTTTACGGCTCCCTCTACCTCGGGGTCATCCCAGCAGAAAGCACCGACTTTAACATCTTCGCTTGCGAATTTGCCGATTGCGGTAGTAACCACAGGGTTCACGCTCGCAAAACCGCCAGGCACTCCAACTGCGGGTCTTTCTAATACTTTAATCTGAAAAGTTGCCATTTTATCACTCCTTACTGAATTTTAGCAAGACGGTCAAATGCCGCTTTAGTCTTTTCGTCAAAGCCTTTCATGGCGGTATCGCCCACAACATATTTTTGCTTGGTTCCCAACAACACGTCAATCATGCCCTTATAAGCGGCTTTCGGGTAAGCCGTCGGGTCTTGACCTGCTACCCTCAAAGCGAAGGCGTAAATGTCCTCTGCGCTATCGAAGGCCATAACATCATTGATATCGCCGACAATGCCGCGGACTTTGCGGGCGGCTTGATTGAGGGCACGGAAATTAGTTTTTACCTGCTCCCGCACCTTAGCGGCAGTATCTGCAGCCAGCGCTTCAATGTCGGGTTTTTGCTCGCCCTGTTTCAGGCCAGCTTCGTAGCCCGCTTTAAACTTGGGATCTTTCAAAAGCTCATCCAGATCTTCGTCATCGCTCGCAGGCTCCTCGGGTTGCTCCGGCTCAGCAACAGGCTCATCATCGGCAGCGGGTTCTGTTCCGACTTCAATTTCTGCCTCGGGTTCAGCCTCGCTGTCATCAACCTCTGCGCCTTTCAGTTTAGTCAATACTCCGATATAGAGGTTTTTGGTTTCCTCATCAAGCCCGGGCATAAACTTCTCAACGATAGCTGCAACATCCGCATCGTCGTCAATATCAAGCCCGACTTCTTTGGGGTCATAGCCCTCCACCTGCGCTTCGATGACGTTCAAGGCTTTCTGGAATCCGGCAGCCAAAATCTCTGCTGCTTCGATACCCAGATTAGCGTCTTGTGCCATTCCGTAACGGCGGCGCTTAAATGCCATTACTTTCTTTCTGTTCATTGATCCTTCACTCCTTTTAATTATTTTCTGCGGCATGGAATCGACAACGGCAACATCATGCCCCGCCCTGCCCTCTGCCACTAATGCAACATGGTTCCCGGCGATATTGCGCATTATAAAATCATAATGCACTTTTTCGCCGCTTTCGTCCTCAAATTCCCCGCTCTTAAATTCCGGGATAAAGCGATAAGCGCAACTTATCTCTCTTGCGCTCCCGTCTTGTATTGCCTTTATCGCTTCTGCGTCCGTAATGCTCAGGCTGTTTTTCAAATATGGGCTTTCAAAAACAGCGTCCGTCCCTGTGCTTCCTACGGTGTACTCTTTTGCCGGGGATTCTGCGTTGATTTCGTGATGGTCAAGCAATACCGGCAGGCCGTTAAAGGTTGCCGCACTCTTTTTTAATTCTTCCGGGTCACGCAGGCCGTAATAAATCGCGTTCCCGTCAAGGCCCGCTTCCTGCCAACCCGGTATTTCGTTTCCCAGATACGGATTGACGCATGCTTTTGAAATGGGGGTCATTGAAACATGCAAATAACCGTTGCTGTCTATCGTTCGGCAGCTCTCTTTACTGTCTAATGCCAAAAGATTATTCATTATGTTTTCCTCTTTCATTTTCAAAATCTCTTTGCTATCCTCGCCCGGAAGTGCGGCAAAGGGTATTCCTTTTTGCGGCTTGTGATATTCCCCCGTCCAGTTGTCTATATAGCCGCCGTCTATTTGTCTATAGCCTCGGCCTTCTTTCTGGCGGTATGATAAATAGGTGCGGCTCGTGCTTCCGTCTGGTGATTGCCATTGTTTAACGCTTAATTTCCCGCCCCTCGGTTCCCCCGTTATCGGGTTAGGGCGGTCTGCCCATGCTTGCGCCGCCGCTATCCGCTCATTCGTCTTGCTTACGGCTGCCGCCGAAGGCCCGCCCCCGCTTGCCGCTTGTTTTGCTCTTGCGCTTTTCGTCTTTTCTCGTTCCTGCCGTGCTTGCTCCATTTTCTCAATGGCACTTTTCGGCACCCATGTCGTCACGGTCACATCGTGTTCACCATCGGGTGTTTCTCCATGAACGGCAACGCGCACGGCCTTTTCGGTCTGGGTCAGCACTTCTATTTCTTGCGGTTTTTGCAAAACCGCTCTTTGAACGCCGCTGTATTTTTCGGTAACGAAACTAGGTAAGCCGTTCCTTTTTATCATGTCGGCATGGGTCTTGGGTTTGGAAAGTTGATTGACTTTTTGCCCTGTAAACTTCCCCCCCCATCCCGGCTTTTATTTCTCCGGTGCTTGTATCTAATTTGACTTTGGCGCCATTTATCGTGCGCCAATCATCCTCATCGTAAACTTTCATGGCTCCTCGCTTTCTTCAAATCCTGGCATTATCACTTCAAATTGACAGTTGCAATATATCAGCTCCCCGGGCTTTACCCACTTGCCTTCAGCTTCATCATATAAGCCTTTGTCAAGGTCAAAAACTTTGCCGTCCATGTGCTTATGAGTTATGCGGGCACTGAATTTGCCCGGAACATGAAGCCACCGCCCCCGCCTTGCTCCGCAAGCCGTTGCGTTAGCGATCGCAAGCGCCTGAGTCGCCTTTTGCGTCTGATCTCTTGATAATAGAGCCGCATGGTTTGCGGTCGTATCCCCTATCTGCCGCAATGTTTTTTTGAAAAACTGCGCCAGCGAATAACGGTCTTGGCCTTTTTTGAAGGCTACCGTCACCGCCGTTTGCACTCTTTTCAAATACTGTTGAGGAATCGCCCTGATTAAATTAACATTCGCCTCAACTATTGCATCAATGGCCGCTTGCTTTTCATCGCTAAATGTCGGAGTTATGGAAAAGCCTATTGCTTTTAACTTATTCATTATTTGGGCTTGCGTTCGCTTGTCGGTCTTGCTGGCCAGCCATTTTGCCAATTGCCGCCCTCGGGAAAGATAACGTCTGTACCATTTTTCGCGCATCGCCTTCATGATCTGCGCCACGCTTATAGGCAGAGCGTCTTGCGCCATTTCTTTTTCGGCAAAAGTCATGATCTCTCTTTCGACTTCCTCTTGCATCTCTTTGCCTAATTTCAAAAGCTCTTTCCTGAATGCAAGCTCGTAAGCGATGCTGGGCCTTGACCTGCCGAAAGTGCGCTTTTTCATTTGCTATTCCTCGCTCGGGTCGAACTCCGGCAACGGCGCTTGTTCTTCCGGCGGCGCATATGGGTCTAAGCCGTCAAGCCCGCTCTCAGGGTCTTCAATCAATTTTTGCCGTGCTTCTTCCGGCGCTATGATGTCGGCATTTACCAGTCCTAATAGGGTATTAGCCTTTGCCGCATTATTGTTAATTTTTGCGGTCTTGTCTTCCTCGGAGAGCGGCGCAAATTTAAATTCAATGGTCTTGTCAATATCGCCGAAGGCATTTACTTGCAAGACTTTCAATAAGCGCTCCATCGGCTCATTGAACATCTTGCGCTGCAAGCCCTCGATGTTGTCGTAATGGTTCCGAAGGTCACTGTCGCCTGTGTTGAATCCCGCCGGGGATATTCCCCACATTTTTGTCACAGGCTCATTAAACATCGCCGCCACATATTCTTGCGCTTGTCTTACTAAATCAGTCACGCCCGCCAGCGAAGTTGTCATTACTACTAAATCTTCACTCTCTCGGTCTATTGTGGCACAGCCGTCATTGTCGCGGTTTTGGATGAAATATTGTATGCGGCGGTTCAATGCGTCGTCCATGCCGCCCGATAATATCTGGCTCATGTCTGTTTTGAATACCGTTAAAGCGTATTTTTTCAATAACCGCCCTGCCGCTTCTCTGCAGCCTGTATAATGCGCTACTGCATCAAGCACTTTTTGCGCCAAAGGAAGCCCGAAGAAATTATAGGCAGGCTTCAACAAGGACGGCAGATTGTTCTCGCTGAAATATAAGAATCTGCTTTCATGTACTGGGATGCCCTGCACATACCACATCATCGGCTTGAAATAATCGCTCTCCATGGGGTTTGTCGAATTATACCGCCCCGGCGATACCATGAACGGCTCAATGATTTTCAAGCCTCGCAAACTACCCGCCGCAAAAGTCTGCGCCGTTAAAGTCAGAGGATTTGCAAGCTCGCTAACGTCCGCTCCGGTGTCTATAAATATGAGGCACCCGCCATAATACCCAGTTAAGGCCGCCGCTTGATTGAATAGATCCCGCACTTTAACTCTTGTTAATTCCTTCTCCAGCCTGTCTACTCGCTCTTGCGCATCTTCGCCGATCACTTCGCCCCATTTGCGGGTCATTTCATCTGCTCTTGTTTCTACCCCTGCCCTTATCAGCCCATTTTGCGCCAGCCCCGTCAATATATCATAGCCAGGGAATAGCGGTATGCCCTCTGCGCTCAATTCCCGCAAAGAGTGTGTCAACATATCCGAAACAGGAGCAAAGCACGAATCAAGCGCAAGTCTTTCTTCTTGTGATAGTCCGCCGAGGGAATGCGGTATATTGTAATCATCTGCCGTTAAGAAACGACGCTTGTTGGTGGTAATTTCAGGGTTTATCTTCATTTTTATCTTCTCCGTGTTTTTCCTATGGGCTATGTTAAAATTCACAAATGCCGATTTTTGTGGGGTTTTGTATTCGCTCAGGCTAATTATTGTGGTATTCGTCCTTTTTATATGGAACCTGTAAAAATTCATATTCTGATCTACGCCATTCTGCGTAAAATCAACGGGTTTATTCTCATTTTTGCCCGCTCCGTTACCTTTTCCGCAATTCCCGTCAAGGTGTCTTCAGCATCATCGTGAGCGTTCTTGCCTTCTCGCTGATACTTCATTAAATCCTCGTAAAAATCGGGCCATTTCTCTTTCCAATTAGCGGGAAAGTAAATATGCTCCATTATCCACGTGGCGTTTGATAGAATCCTTGCTCTCTTGTTTGCGCCTTGATGAAACCATTGCACCCGTGTCTTGTTCCATCCCGCTCTGTCTAATAGTGTTTTCACATTTCGCGCAAAACCTCTGCCGCCATTGTTGCTTTCGATGTCCGCTATATTCACTTCATTCTCAATCAGCATTTGTGCCAATTTCGGTTCCGTTTCTTCCATAGGCGCTTTGGTGAAAAGCACATTAAGCAAATAGGCTTCTTTGTTGTATATTCCGTAATTTATCGAACAAAGATAATCCGCCCCGGTATCGGCAGTATCTGTGTAATTTTTCACAGCTTCGAAAAGCGGCTTGCCGGTGTGGTCTGTAGGTATAGCTTCATAAGTTTTGAATGTGCTGTAAAGGCGGCCCTGAATATCTATCGGCTCTTGTTGATAGTTTGCGTTGAAAATATCCGCTCCCATCGTCAGCCGCTTGAATTCGTATTCTTCGGCGTTCATGATCTCATCGCAAAGCATATGGCCGTCATCTGCTTTTGCCTTATATTTTATAACGACAACTTTTTTCCCGATCTGCGTAAAATGCTCGATAGCTCGGCCCGCTAAATCATTTGTCGCCCAGCGCGTCATTATGATCAGGATCTTTCCGCCTTGCTCTAGCCTAGAAAGCATTGTATCGGTAAACCAACGCCATTGCTCGGCCTTCACTATGTCATTGTATGCTTCTTTTGCGTTCTTCAGAAGGTCATCAATCAAAAGTAGATTGCAGCCGAAGCCCGTCGCCGTTCCGCTCGGAGAAGTCGCAAGATAATTGTTGTATCCGCCTTCTAAACTCCAAAGGTTCATTGCTCCGTCCCCTTGCCTTATCGCTACGCCCGGGAAAATGTCGCTATAAACGGCTTTCAGCGCATCTGCTTTTGCCTCGCTTATCGAATTTCGCACGCTTTTTGAGAATGTCATTGAAAGCGTTTCATTGTAACTTCCTGTTATGATCTTTTTTGTTCGGTCTTTCCCCAAAGCCCACTCCACGAGCAGCTGCGCTGTCCGACTCTTTCCTGTGCGCGGCGGCATATTGCAGATTAAGACATCTCCCTCACTTTCCAGAAAGGCTTGCATTTGGGCGCATAAATCGACAATGTAAGTCCTTTCCGCTTTGTAAAAGTCGGGGGCTTTTAATTCGCAATATTTGAAAAAGCGTCGCCTCGCCATTTCGCATTTTGCGCCGAATTTCAAAAAATCACGGCTCATTCGCAATTTTCTTCAACTCTTCCTCTGTTAGATTCGCAAATGGATTGCGGAAATTTACGGTCTGGTCTACAACTTGCAAGTCTTTTTGCCCGAGCCATTGTTTACCCAGCCAAATAGCCATTGTTGCGTTGCTTCTGGCAAGCTCATATTGAAAACGGCGTAAAGATACTTTGCCCGGCGCGGAATACATTGCAAACGCTTCGTTGAATTTCATGCCTAGCTCTCGTATGCACCAATGTTCTATTGTCCTTTGGTCGCATTCATAAAAATAAGCGATTTCTTGCAGTGTGCATTGTAATCCGCATAAGCTCTTAAATTCTCTTTCGTTTATTTCTTTTCTCGGTCGACCTACTGATCTTCTTGTCATTTTCCCTGCTTCTTGTCTAGTATTTGTCGTCTGATAAAGCCCTAAGTTAACTATTACACCCCTCGCAACGGTATTTTAATAATAGGGTTGTAATCAAATATTCTCTTACTGTTCTTGTCGATTCGTACAATATCTTGTCCCCATTTTTTCTGAAGTAAGGCTAGCTGCTCTTTTTCTTTTTTCATTGTCCGAATGCTTGCGCACCCGCCCTTTTGCTCACTTTGGCGTACTATGTAACTTAAAAAATTAACTCTAAGGCACCCACGATATTTGTTGCATTGTTGCAACGTCATATCATAATCTTCTTTTAACGGCAATCTCTCATCATACAATAATTCATTCCTTTTTATAAACGCCTGAAATGGCCCGCCTAAATATGCGGAAAAGGAAAGCGGTATTGTATTCTTATATGCCCTAGGCTCTTTTGTGCAATTTACGCCCCACATTTTAAAGCCCAAATCACGGCAAACTTCACTGTATTTTTGTATAATTTCATAAATCTCTTCGCTTTTTAATGACCTCTGCGCCATTTTCGCTGGGTCGTCTTTATCCTGTTCCCATATCAAAAATTTCTGGTAATCATCATCAACAATAATTACGGCTTCTGCTTCATTTTCAAATTCTTTTTTCAATATATAATTGCGGATTCTGCATAAATTCCCCTGAACCCCCTTAGGGCAAGAAACAATCGTTGCTCTTAGGTTCTGCCTTTTGTATTCATCAGCTTCAGCTTCATCTACATATACCTTGGCATAGGGCATTAACTTTAGCGTTTCTACTTTCGGTCTTTTGTAGCTTGGTATGCATATGCTGATATTCATTTTCCGCTCCCACGCAATTTATTTAACGTTTCCATTCCGTCTAAAACTCGAGCAACGCCAAATGCTCCATTTTTGTTTTTCTTGCTCTCTATTTCTAATAATGTCACCGCATTAAGCCAATCTATTGTCGTTTTAAACTGCAATATAACATAATTGTTTTCTTCGCCTAAAATTTCAGCAAATTCTTCTTCCGGTGGATCTTCTTCCTCATCTTTGCTAATTTCAAAGCCGAAAACGCTCATGTCTAGGTTTTTTATCTCCCCTATTTCTAACGCAAGCTCTCCGCTTTTCCATTTCGCATATTCTGCCACTTTGTTATCAGCCAATCTAAACGCCTTTATTTGCTCAGGCGTCAAATCGTCTGCGATAATGCAAGGTACTTTTTCTATTTTTAGTTGCTTTGCAGCTTTCCATCTAGTGTGGCCAGCCACAATCACCCCCCCATTATCAATTACGATCGGCACTTTAAATCCAAATTCTTTAATGCTATTTGCAACATATTGTACTGCCTTATCATTCTTTCGAGGGTTATTCTTATAGGGTTTTAACTCGCTTACTTTTTTCTCAATAATTTGCATACATTTGCTCCCATGCTTTAATAACAAAAGCGACGCATTACACGCCGCCTAAGTGGAGGAATAAGAATGGGCAGTTTGCCCCGCCCTCGTCCTTGCGTATTCAGTTCATGATACCATTTTAGCACGCCGATTTTGCGATTTCTCCCGGACTTTTTGAAATTATTCCCATTCTCCCTTTATGAGTCCGACCTTGATTGCGATTATCGCAACATCATTCAAGAAGCTGTCCACACGCTCATAGTACATCGATTCACCTATCGCCAAGAATGAGCAGGTAGCCTCCGGCCTTTGGTGCTTGAAATATCTTCTCCGCACCAGCTTCCCTGTGAAGTCGCCTTCGTAGTGCTTCAGGCAGTCGTCTAATACCGTCACCCACTTCTGCGGGCGATGGACTGTAAACTTCTCGCCCCTTTTGGTGGTGACGGTCACGCTCGGTATCTCCGACAGATTGTGCGCCGCTTTGTTCCCGGTCGGGTCAGGCGGGGAATATCCCACGTCCCCCGTCCTCCCGCCGGTGTCCTCTTTCTCGTATTCGGCAACGGCTATCGCTTTCTTGATAGCGTTTAGATTGTAAAACATCTTGTCAATGAAGCGTTTAGTCCGCTTGGTGATTATCTTCCCCGAATACGCCATTCTGTCACTCCGTTAAATCCGTAACTTTGCATCCAAAGAGGTCTGCCATTCTGATTAGCGTGCTGGAGCGTAGCGCTGCCGGCTCGCCTCTTATGACTTTCCACAGCGTCCCCGTTTTGGCGCTTTCTCCATAAATCGCTTTTACGGCAGCGCCTGTACTTAGCCCGCTTTCTTCAAACTTCGCTCGTATCTTCTCGGGCGAATATCGTCCGTGTTCTTGCAACTCACCGCCCTGCTGCACTATCGTCTTATGGCAAGGCTTTCTCCAATCTTCAGGGTTATGGCGATACACCCTTATCACCGCGCTAACGCTCGGCGGTAATCCCACGATTGCTCTTTTGGCGGCTTCTAAATAATTTGTCGCCGTCACCCAAAAGCTGTCATTGATGTCATTTGTCAGCAAAAAGATTTTATACCTGCGCTCGTTCGACTTCGGTTTCGGCAGTTCTTCTTGCTTCGGCATTACGATGCGTTTTTTCGGCACCTGTTTTTTCATCTGCTGTTTCGGCGGCACCACATTCTTTTTCAGCGTGCCGCCTCTCGCCAATCTTACCAATATCGGCTCGCCCTGCTTCGGCGTGCCGCCTCTCACCATGAATGGCTCACCTGCGAACGGCAACGCCGCCAATTTCTTGCTCGCCTCTTGCGCTTTCCAAAAATCAGCGCACGGCACCCGCCAAGCTTGCCCTTGATTGAATGTGTCTCTGCCCAGACCGTAGGCCACTATCGCCACCCCCCCATAATTCCCTGCGGGGTTAGGAGCAAAAGCCTCTAGCGTCCTGCTGGTGTCCGTCTCATACACATTAGCTCGGCTGTTTATCGTGCCCTCACTTGTGAACCTTACATCGTAGGTACGAACAATCAACGGCCGATTGTTGCCGCTGGTTCCAAGGAAACTGGTGAGACTTGGGGAGATGCCTTTCTGGTCTGTGTATCGGCTATCTAAACTGTGGTTTTCAAAGATTTCAACTGCGCTTCCAGAGCCATTTTCAACAGAGGCGGGAGCGGTTTGTTCTTTGCAGCTGCCCTTCGCAGTATTCCTTGGCAAGCCGTACTCGTCAAATAATATCTTGGGGGCGGATTGTCCTCTAAAATCTGCGACAAGAAAGATGCGCTTGCGTCTTTGGGGTACTCCCCAATACTGAGCGTCAAGTAGTCTCCAGGCAACCGAGTAACCGTCTGCCATGATTGCCCCTGCTGGCGGCCACTTCTTAGGTCTAGGAACATGAGCCCCTTTGTCGCAGACTTTGCAGAAGGCTTCAAGGACTTGTCGGAAGTCCTCTCCCCCATGGGAACTTCGGCTTCCGTCAACATTTTCCCAAACAGCGAATCTTGGATATACTCCATTTGTGGCCTCCCTCATTTCCTCAACAATGCGGACGGCCTCAAAAAACAGCCCGCTTCGTGATCCTTCCAGCCCTGCCCGCTTTCCGGCCAGTGATAAGTCTTGACAGTTGTGAACGACAATACCTTCTGCAATATAGCTTTGGTCATCTTCCACAGCAATGTTGTACACAACAATAGCCGTTCTCCCTTCTCTCACATCTCGCACCTTATAGTAACTGTGTAGGTCGTCATGATAATGCACTCGGGTTTTCGATTTTGTTAAGGCCACTTGATAATTATCATGTATTGAGCAAGGTCTTCCCTCTATCGTGCAAGTCCCCTTAGCAACGGTCTTGTATACGGTGCTTGAATAGCCCAGCGTTTCTCCCAAAAGACGAATACCATGAGCCAAAGCCTTGCTGCTTGTGCTTATTTTGAATTTATCCGGAGCAAGCCGCCACCCATCAGAGTCTATCAAGCCTTTAAGCAATGCAACTCTGTACTCTTTCGCCATACCTAAGGCCCACGCAGGAAGTCGTTTCCCCAATGCCCCATGTCCGAAGTTATCAACTAACCATTTGCACAAAACCTGCGAAGTGAATTTAACTTTCGTGCAGGTTCGCTCTACGCTTACAGAATATTTCTTCGATAGCGGAGCGATAGTTGCTATAATCTCATCTGCTTTATCGTGAGAGTCGCAAAGGAAAATCGTGTTAAAGGTTTGCCCTGCCGGTCTGTCGGGCCGTTGTCCCGTTCTCACATACCCATCTCCTAGCCATCTTCCGACAAAATAAAACAATTGCTCAGAAATAGGTGGCATTTCCTTTTGGTGTGCGTTCACCGTTCTCTCTATGGGTATCGTTAAGTCGGGAATATTCAGCGGAACGGCCCATAACTTACCTCTCATGTTCCCCGCCGGGAACCAAGCCGATTTGGACAAAGAAGTCTTATACCCTCTAGGGCGGGTACCCCATTTGCGAATTAGGTAAGCCGCATATATGGGATGATTCGCCGTACATTCCAGCCCGTAATGATTTCCCTTTAACACGATTGTGTCGGCAGTTTTGCGCCCGCTTGCAATAACCTTCTTCCATCGGCTTTTATGCGTCAAAACCATATCGCCTACTTTGACTTCCTCGATAGGTTTGTACCCTTCGGCGGTCAATACCAATGTACCGGCGGGGAAGCATGGGCTGCCGAACGTCACCACATCCACGGGTCGCAATTTGCCGCCGTGGATCTTCGCCACATCGCCCAAATGTTTCATGCCGGGAAAGCGTTTGCGTGTGACTTTAATGGGGAACGGCTCAACTTCGCTCGCATATATCGGCGTTATGCCCTGCCTCTGAGCCGCCAAAGGGAAGCCCCCCGAGCCGTCAAACAGGCTCATCATCGTCAACATAGCCACGCCCCCAATGCCAGCAGGAAGCCGAATACCACCGCCGTCACGATGCAGGCTATCTTAAACTCCAGAAGCCAATCGTCCATGGTTTACTTGCCTCCTTCGGTAAGGTGTAAAAGCACTCTAGCTTCTTCATCAATGCCTATTATGATGTGCCTTAAGCAGGCTTTGTTATTAGCAATATCTTTAGCGTATTCCCTTGCTTGCACCGCTTTGGAAAGTAAGTTGTCAAGAGCGTAGCGAATCAGGCGTTCTCTTCCGTCTTGGGTCAGATTTAATTCAATCCTCATCGTCTACCTCCTCGTCGAGCAAATTCTCAATCTCGGCAAGATACTCCCTGCAGTATTTCACAACACTCCGCACGCTTAGTTCTGTTGCGTAATCGTTCAACAGGGCGTGCTTCTCGTATGCGCACTTCCATTCGATAAGGCCGAAATAATATCCGATGTCACCGGCCTTGGTCCTTTTTCATTCTGCCACCGTCCTTTCGACATCCAGCAGCTCAAGCAAGAAGGCTTTGGTGTCCCTCTCGACGCACTCCTCGCAATACTGCTTGCCCGTATGGTCATCTCTGTACACCGCATCACCTCTGAGGATGTAATCTTCGCACCGCTCGCACCGCCCGCATATCATCTGCGGCGGCGGAGAAAAGCGGGGGTCGCTTCGATTGAACATTGTGGTCATCTCCTTAAGCTCCTTTGGTATGAAGCGAAATTAGGTAAGCTGTAAAAAATCTTTCGATTGTTTACATACCGCTGTAAATCCCTTGTCGCCCTCGGAGCGGTCTGCTTATTGTAAACCATCACATAAGGGCTATACCCGATGTCTCGGAGTTTCTCTACCCGATAAATGTCCTGCTCGTAAGAGCTGTTGAAATTGCACAGAACATAAACAATCGCATTATGCTTAGAAGTTTTGAACACATTACGATACTCTTTTAGTTTTTTGAAAGTGGTCTTATCGTCTGGATTATCCCAAGCAAAATGCAGAGAAGTATATTTTAGTCGGTTGATTGCCCTTGCTTTTTCGTCGGTCATCAAGCGAATGTCAAGCCCCTGTGTAAAATCCACCTCGGCTTTGCTTTCGGCAAGCTGCCCCAGAAGGTCAGCCCAGTCGGGACAAGCAAGAAGGTTTGGGTCAAGCAAAGTGATCTTTTTTTGCCCGTTCCAAAAGTCTTTGAGGTCAGCCACCCTCTTTGCCCGCAAGCCCTCTTTCTTCCCGACGATGCAGAACGCACACCCTCTTGGGCATCCTCGGGTCAAAAAGCCGTAGGCTGTGTCGGTGATCCCATAGAGCGAATAATCGGGGAATTGCCGCTCTGCCTCCTCCGGCAGTTTGCTTGATAAATCGTAGCCTGTACCCCCCCTTATGAGCTGCTCCGTCTGATATGCTTGCACATCATCTCGCGAGAAGGTAAACACTTTCGCCATGTAGACTTTATCGTAAGGCTCTAGGGAATTTGCCCATTCAACGAAGTCACCATTCTTTTTGTGATAAGCCGACAACTTCATCAACGCTAGGTTCGGGAAGCGGTGTCCGTCCACATCTACAAGCCCTATTCGCATGGTGTCACAACACCCCCAAAGTTATCGCTCCCAGCACCGCCGTGCCGATTATTGCGCCGATGATAGCACCCACTAATGCCGCCGCTCCAGCTATCGCCGAAATGTGGCGACTGTGGGCAAGCATGGTCGCTATCGCAAGGCGGTCTTGTTCGCATAATGCTATCGCTACAAATTTCTCATCGTTCATTTTTCGTTTCCCTTTCGTTTTAGCTTGTAAATCCGGCAGAGGGTCTTGTCCAGCTTCACCCCGCCGGGGAAATGGTATTTTTCGTTGAAAGACTGCCGCCCCATGGTGTGCGCCTCGGTGTGATGTTCTCGGCACAGAGGCAAGACTTCAAGCCCTTCGTGGATTATCTCTTCACGGTCACGGCCCATTCCCACGGTGTCTACATGGTGAAGGTCTGCCCTCTTGCCGCACACGGCGCACTTCTTATTGATGAGGCATTGATAGATATAATCGGCGATGTCGTCTACATACTGAATGAGCGGCACCTTACAAGGAATATCCCACTCAAGCATGAACGCCACCAAAAACCGCTGGAAAGCGCACACAAGACTCATCGGAGCGTTCGACAGGGAGAAGATGCTGTCTGCCGTTTCCTCGAAGTTTTCGGCAAGGAATTTCAGCTTCATGTATTCCTTCGTCCTGTCACGGCCCTCGCCTACGTAATCTGCTATCTCGGCGATAAGAGCGTAGCACGCTCGGCGCTGTTTGTCCGACAGCGGCCTGCTGTCGATGAGCTGAATCTTGCATTCACGATAATCCCGCCTCAGCATCGTAGGCCAGTCGGTGTACTTCGCCTTAATGGTCAACTCGCCGCTCCGTTCATCGTAGTCGGTGACGGTGCCGGTGATAACATCAAACGCTGTCTTCAATCTCCGTCACCTCGACTTCGACACGTGGATTAGCGCTGTATCGCTTGTTCACGGTCAACGACACCACGTGCGAATCATCGCTATAAGCTACGCCGTTCAAGCCGTCCAGAATGATTTTGGCGATGTTGTCAACGTCCGGCTTGACTTTGGGCCGGATAACGCCCTGCTTCGCTTCAGCTTTCTTCGCACTTTTCGGAATATCGAAGAAAGCGTCAATGGTGACGATCACTTCGCCCTCCAGCAGCTTGCCTTTGCTCGCCTTGTAGATGAGGCCCACCACCCGCTCATAATTCGCCGTATCAGGCGGCGTGTAAACTACGCCTCTTGCAAATCTCGGACGGGCCTTGCCTTGCGGTGGCCCTACAATGGTGAATTTCATAACGTTCTCCCTTCCAGTTGATTCAGCCTTTTGCCCATCAGAGCCAGCACCTTCTCGCCCTCATGCTTGCCCCGCCGCCGCTGGCACACCTGCTCATAAATGTTGCGGAGCTGGGCCTTGACGGTGGTGATGTTCGCCGAAAGCGTCATCTGGAGGTCATTCCAGCCGTATGCATTGACCGCCTCGGCTATCTCGGGCCGGGAAAACTGCGGAGTGTGGCCCCATGGTGTAGACTGCATCGCTTTCTCGATTTCGGTCAACGCCTCGGGCCAGCTTGCATATTCGCTGCCGCCTACTTCATGGGCCGCTTCAATTATCTCGGCGATGGACGGCAGAAACTTGCTTTGCCTCATCAATCTGCGGCAGGTCACATCCAGCACATCTGCGGGAATATCCGCCAGCTCGTCAGCGTAGATCTTCATGCGGGTCATTTCGCCCTCTCTCGAAAAAGCTGCGAAAAGGCGCATGATAGCCGCCGCTTTTAACTCCTTATCCATCGTCCGCTCCTTTCATGTGGTTCACCAATTCATTGAACGCTCCCCGCAGCTTGGTCTGTGGATCTTCAGCGCTCTCCCATCGTCGCTTATTCAGCCAAGTTGTGGGGAGCGGGATAAAGTCGCCGTTATCTCGTGTCCATTGTTTACTCCTCTTATCTGCTTCAAGCCCCGCCATGATTGCATTGAATGTTTCCGCCGAAGGCTTGATTTTTTTGAACGCTTTCAGCGCAACTTCACGGTCACGCTTTCGGTTGCATTTTGGGTAAGCGTCCCAAAATTTTTCAAACATGACCTCGATAGCGGGTTTGGCTTCGCCCCTTGTGGGGGGTATGGGGGGTAATATATTCTCCTCTCTTTTCCTCTCCTCTCCTCTCCTCTCCTCTCTAGCGTTACATTCTGTTACATCAGCGTTACAAGGCGTGTTACATTTTGTTACAGGTGCGTTACAAGGCGTGTTACATTTTGTTACAGGTGCGTTACAAGGCGTTTCTTCGGAAGTTTCAGCCTTTTTTTCTCGGTACTGCCGTACTCTTTCAGCCCCCATCGTCCGCTTTTTCGCCTCTAACGCCATGCCGTACTGATCCCAGTCGTGGAGAACATACCCGTTTTCCGTTTCATCGACAAAGCCAGATTTTACCAGTGCCGTCAAAAAATCGCCGTCGCCGTTGTACCCTGCCGCTTCTGCGATTTCATACGGCTCATAATTCGATAAATCGCCGCTTAATTCGTAAGTGGTAGCCCACCACCAAAGGCAGAGAAGATGCCCGAGGGCTTCTGCGTTGGAAATGTTCAACGCCCTCATTAGTCTTTTTGTTTTTGGGTGGTCTCTTAATTCGCTGCACGCTTGAATCCACATAAGCACTCTTCCTGCGGGGCGGTTGTCTGCCGCCCCGCTTCTCCCTCTTAGAATGGCACCTCGTTCATCTTGTCCAGCATCTCCATCGCCGCCCGCCACGCTACGGCAGTCAGCTCGTTGCTTGACTTGATTCCGATATCTGCGTAAATCTGCTGGATAGCTTTTTGCCCCGCCTCTTTGCCGCCGTGAATTTCTTTAGCCTTTTCAAAGAGCTGCTTTATCTGCTCTTTGGTCGCCATGCCGTTTTCTTGCTCCGGCACAGGTGCCTTCGGCGGCTCTTTCGGCGGCTCCGTTTTCGCTTCGGCTTTCGGCGGGTTTATCTTCGCCCCCAGCTTATAGCGCACGTTGCCTTTTTTGTCCACAATAACCAGCTCGTTTATCTCTCGGCGGTCATTGTAGCCGATATGCGCTACGGTGAAGCGGGTCTTGAGTTTTCCGTTTTCGACTTCATCTTTATTCAGCCACACTTTGATGAACGGAGCTGAGTATAGCTCTCGGCCTATGCCTACGTTGAAGCCCGCCCTTTTGAAAGCGTCTGAGGCTTGGCCTTTCTCCTGCTCCGTGTTCGACTCAACGCCTACGTCCTGCTTTCGCACCCATTCTTTCTTCTCGTTGTCCCAAAGGTCGATGGAGCAGAATAGGTTGCCAGCGATCACTTCGTGCGTTCTTCGCCAATTCAGCGGGCCGAATGTGTCATCAAGGATTCGCATATCTACCCTTGCGCTTTTATAGAGCAAGAGAATAACGCTATCGCTGTTCTTGCTCATGCTCTGCACACGGCAGTCAATATCGTCTGCAGTCAAGAGTGGGATCTCTTTCATGTCGCACCTCACTTGATCGTCATGCTCACCGTTTCAACGATCTGAACTCCGTCTATCTTCGCCCCGCCTTTGATAGCTTCTTTTAATGCGGTCTTGTCCGGGGCTAAAGTAACTTTGACGAATTGCGCCGGAAGATCTTCAGTGAGGCAGGTCACGTCGACTTTTGAAGAGCGGCGATAAGCGATATTCGCTTTCGGCGACTTGAATTTTTCGCCGTTCAACTGCCGTTCAAGATACCCTTTCAGGCTTTCGGCCCTGCCTTCGATTGCTTCTTTTCGCTTTTGTAGATTTTTGATTTCTGCGGCGATTGCGGCAGCCTCGGCGGTCATCTCTTTGTAGACGACGGCGCAACCTTCGATTTTCTCATCTCGGGCAAGCTGAAGATTTTCGATGTTCTCTAAGCTGAAAATCTCGCCGTTTTCTTCGTCAATGAAGCGGTCTGTCTGCCCTTCCAAGAGGGCACGGAGGCCCTCGTTAATCTGATACAGCTTCATCTAATTCGCCCTCCTCCGGCTCGAACGGCAGCTTTTCTTCTTCTTCCTCGCCATCTCTCGGCGGCGTGTAGCCTTTGTCTTGCTCGCTGAAAATGGCGTAGAAGCAAATGCCGTTGACGAAGATTTCTTTCTTATTCAGAGGTCTTTTGAAATAATCGCCGTAAGACGGAAACCAGCTTTGGCGGTCTGCCGCCATTCCAAAAAGCGCATCATAGCCGAACGGGTGCAGATAGACCGCATCGTTGCCGATTTGGTACACATACTCGGAGAAGAAAGCCGCCTTCACATACATCTTGCACAGCTTTTTTACGATTTGCTTTTTTTGGTCATCTGTGAGATAATCTACATGAATCATCTTGACTACTCCTTTTCTTTTCCCTGGCTTTTGCCGGGGTTCTTTTTTTAGAACGGAATATCTTCATCAAGTTCCACAGGCGTGCCCAGCTGTTCAACGCTCTCGCTCTTGTCGCCCTTCTTCTCGATGAAGTAGAAGTCGTTCACAACAACGTCAGTCGCCAGCCTTTTGGCTCCGCTCTTGTCGTTGTATTCCCTGAATTGCACACGGCCCTCAATCAAGGCCCTTTGCCCTTTGGCGAAGTATTTTGCGAAAGCCTCGCCCCTCTTGTCCCAGAGCGTGCAGTTGAAAAAATCCGTTTCTTTCTTTTGGCCCTTATTGAACACAGGGCGGTCAACTGCCAGCGTGAAAGAGCATACGCTCTTGCCGCTCTGCGTGCTTCGCAATTCAGGGTCTTTCGTCAATCTGCCTAAGAGTGTGATTTTATTCATCTTTTCACCTCCAGCGGATAAGTCAGCACTTCTCCGGGCTGAATGGTCACATCGAACATCTTCTCGCCGTTCACCGTGCGGAATTTGCCGCTGGCGACTTTGGCGTGGTAGACGATTTCACGAAGGTCGCGGCGGTCGCCGTACTTCGCCGCCAATTCTTCAGCGATGCCGTACATCGTTTGACCACTCTGAACGGTGTGGTGAACCGTTATTTTTTGGGTATCATCCGGGGCAGCCATTGTCAGAAGAAGGCCCGCTGCCGCTAATACTAAAACAGTAACTTTCATTTTCTCCTCCTTGTTTGACTTTTGTTTTCCCCCGTGGTAAAATAAAGATGGTGATAGAGGGAAAAGCATATGACTTGTCACCTCGGAGCGTCTGTGTTGGTAGCACAGGCGCTCGCTTTTTCTGATCCGATAACCGCCAATAATGCGGCGCAAGCCTCGCGGCACTCTCGGATGGCGTTAAGTTCTAAACCTGCCCCATTCAGCGTAGCGCTGATGATCTGCGGAAAGCATCTTTCAACATCTCCGACTTCTTTTTGCAAGGCCAGTATGTTTGCGGCCTTGTTTTCTTTTTGAAGGACTACACCAAAAAGCTCGCGGAAAATCGTATTGTTTTCAAGATGCTGTACCCGCAACCATGGAGCGTTATAAACTTTTGCCATTTGCAAGGCGGTATTATCGGGAACAGGCATTGTCCCTCGCTCATACTTCCTTACCGTGCTTTCGCTTATTGAAAGCTCCATAGCTGCCTTTTCGCAGCTCATTTTGGCAAATGTGCGGGCATTGCGATAAATGTTTCGGCACATTCTCGGCATTATGTTCACCTCCTTTCGTTCTATAATTAAATCATCTTGCGGGGCCTACCGCGTTTGGGCATTCCGGCTTCGGCCAACATTCGCCGCACCAGCTTTAAATCCAGCCGCTTATGATCTTGCCCTAATTCTTCAAGCCATTTCTCGAAAGCCGCCCTGGGTATCTTCGCCGTATCGCCCGAATAAAACACCGGGAAGTCACTCCGCCCCGCCATTGCTAATGCGCAAAAGCATCTGACCATTTGTAAACTTAGGTTTCCGAAGGCAGCTGCTTCTGCAGCCGATAACACGGCTCGTTTCCAAACGGGAATAGGCTCCATGATTCACTCCAAAAAATAACTCGCGGGAACTTGAAAAAACTTTGACAATTTCCGCAGCGATTTTATCCCCGGATTGCTTTTGCCTTGTTTCCAATGCGTCATTTGAGCCGCAGAAGCAAGGCCCGCGCCCCTCGTTACATCCATAGCGGTAAGGCCGCGCTCTTTCATAAGCGCTTCGATACGCCGATACGATATGCCGGGTTCATACTTTTTTGCATTCGCCCCGCGCTTTTGAAGAAGCCCCCAAATGCTCTGAAACATAATCTCACTCCTTTCTTGCCGGCAATCGCCTTTTGTGATAAAATGAAAGCCGTAGGAAGATTTCCTGCATTTTTAGCTTTCATATATATTTTACTTTATTTTTATAAAAAAGTAAAGAAAAATTTTCGGATTTTTTGAAAATTTGAGGTGATTTTTATGCTTTTCCCTCGCCCCTCTTATTCTCTTTTTGCCGATTTGTGCGAAAAGCGCGGCACCAATGCTTATAAAGTGAGCATTGCTACCAAGGTGCCCGCTTCCTCGTTCACCACATGGAAACGCGGCACATCGTTTCCGAAAAATGAAAAACTGCAAAAAATCGCCAATTATTTCGGTGTCCCTATTTCTTACTTTTTCGGAGAAAACCCAGCAGGGCCAATCCCTAATATTCCCGGGCTTTTTGTGCCCAACACTCAGGCCGTCCCGCTTCTCGGAGAAATTGCTTGTGGGCAGCCCATTTCTGCCGATGAATTCTTTGAGGGATATGTTGAAGTGTCGGGCCGCCAGCGTGTAGACTTCTGCCTTAGAGCTATCGGCGATAGCATGATCAATGCCCGAATATATGACGGCGATATTGTTTTTATCCGCCAGCAGCCCGAAGTCGAAAACGGCGAAATTGCCGCCGTTGTCATTGACGGAGCGGTTACTTTGAAAAGAGTATATGTAGAGCAAGACAGGATCATATTACGGGCCGAGAATCCTAAAATACGCCCGATGATTTTTAAGAAAACAGACTTTTCTCAATTTCGCATTTTAGGCAAAGCGATAGCTTTTCAAGGCGAGGTGATTTAAATGTATGAAATAGTAAGAGAGCAATACGCTGATAAATTGGCAGAAATGGCAGATAAAGGCATAATCCGCTCTGAGGAACTAGCCGCTTATAAATTGCCGAAAAAAGCCGCCAAAGAAGCACAACTGCTCGCTTGCGGCAAATATTATTTCAAAGTGTTGGATGATAACATTTTGACTGACTTAGAATTGCTGAAGCTAAAAGCTCTGATAAATTTTTCTGATCTCGATGAAAAAATACGCACTCGCTTTCTAGACTCAATCTCCGGCCTTAATGCGATCTATCGCATCCGGGTGTCAGGGGAACTGCCATCCTTGCCTCCCTCTGATATTCCCATTGTTTTTAAAAAAGATGAAATTTTGCATTTCGTGTCCGCCGCATCTACATATAAGAAAAAACGCGCCACGAAGCGCATCGACTATGCAGGCCCAACGGCCAGCATTAAAATTTGCAAAGGCGTGCGATATCGCCTGGGATCTATCTCTCCCCGTCGAGTGTCGTCGGAATTTTGGGATGTTGATGATCAAGGAAAATTCTTTATAACCTCACAGCGAATAGGCTTTATCGGCGAAAAGTCCAATTTCACTATTGCCATTTCAAAGATTCTTTCTTTGCAGGACGGTGATAACGGGCTGAATATCTTTAAAGAAGGGCGGCAATCTCCCTTCGTGCTTCAATTCCCCCCTTACGATCTGCCGCTTTTCTTGATTTCTGCCTTAATGGACGGGATAGAAAAGCTCCCAGCTCCGCAATATTCAGATGAAGAGAAAGCCCTCATCGAAAAATTAAAAGCCATACCGGAAAGGCCTACGCCTACAAAAGTTGCCGCTACTGGTGGCGGGTGCTTGCTCCATATTATTTGCGCTCTTGTTTTTCTGCTGCTCTTCGGCGCTCTTATAAAATGAAACGCCGGAAAGATGGACGCTTTCAAACGTCCTTTACTGCGCAAAATCCTTTGACCGGAGAAAAATCCCGCCATTATGTTTACGCCGATACAGAGGAGCAACTCGCCATTGTCTTAGCTAGAAAAGAGAAAGAAGCTGAAGATGTAACTGCGTATATTAACGGCGTTATTTCCTTTTCGGAATGGTGCGCCGAATGCTTGAAGGTAAAGCAAGAAAACGGCGCAAGCGAAGTAACTATAGAAAGCTACCAGCGGTGCCTTAATAATCATGTATTCCCATTTTTGCCGCCTAATATGCGCTTGGCAGATGTAAAGCCTTTTCATATAAAAAGCATCCTGCAAAGAATTGCCGGCAAGCGCACTAAAGAATATGCCTACGCAATACTGAAAACAATCTTTTCGGAAGCTGTTTTCGAAGGGCTGTTGTCTGATAATCCTTGCTCCCATGTTCGTAAGCCGAAAGCGGAAGCCGCCCCCGCCGCCTTTCTCCCACCCGATGTTTTTCATCTTATAATAGAAAGCGTTAAGGATAGCATCTTTTATTATGTGTTTCTTCTCGCATTCTATACAGGGTGTCGCCGAGGGGAATTATGCGCCTTGCGATGGTCGGACTTTGCCGAAAGCAAACGCACGCTAAAAATAGACAAAGCAATGAAAGAAACAAAAGCCCTGGGCTTGCATGAAGGAAATGCAAAAAGCCGTCACGGTGTGCGTATTCTTCCTTTGCCGCTCCCTGCTGTCGAATTGCTTATAAAATGGCGAGAAAAATTAAAAGCGATCCTCATTGACAAGGCCTTGCCCTTTGATGAAAACGGGTATGTTTTTCGTAGCCCTAAATTTTGGGATAAGCCTCTGCCCCCTACGGCGATAACTAGGAAAATGTCTGCGCTAAGAAGCGAGCTACATTTGCCATCTCGGACGTGTATGCACTCTTTCAGGCATACACACGCCACCAATTTAGCAGCTCAAGGCATCCCATCGAAAAAACTTCAGATGCAAATGGGCCATGCAAGCGCCGCCTTTACGCTTGACACTTATGTCCACAGCTCCCCAGATCTAACTGCCGGAGTCGCCCCCTTGATTGAAAAAATGAGCGAAGTCTATAATAAAGACTGACAGCATTTTGACAGCAGCCCAAGGCCTAATGTGTTTTTATATCTCGCTTTATATCCCATTCTAAAAAAATAAAAGCGTTGGCAATTCTCCAACATTTTGAACGCCAACGAAAGAGAGCCACGCCCGGAATAACTCAAAATCAAGCGGTCTTGCGACCGTGCCGGTTCGAGTCCGGCCTCCGGCACCAGCAAACAAGGCGGCTCTTTCAAAGAGCCGCTCTTTTTTCTATCTTGTATATTTTCACCTGGCTCTTCTATTTAGCGAAAGGAGCGAATTTATGACACCGAAAAAAATTCTGCTCTGTCTCTTGCCTGCGGCAGCTGTTGTCGGAGCCGTGAGCTATTACTCTCTTTATTTCATAAAATCTCCCGCCTTCGCCGTGAAAGAGGTGGCTATTGCCGTCAAAGAGCACGATGTGGAGCGCTTTCAGCGTCACGTGGCCGTGAAAGAAGTGATCGACAGAGCCTTCGACGACATCATCGTAGCCGAAAGCACCGTCAACAACGACAACATCGCCTCCAATCCCTTCGCTTTGGGCGTCCTTCATCTCTTGAAGCCTACGGTGGTGGACCTGCTCACGGAAGAAGCGCTGAAAGAAGTCGGCAAAAAACCCGAAAAGAGCGCAACTTCCCCCTCAACGTCTCCCGCTCCTCAAAGAGAGAGACGCGACCCCGTCAGCGATGCCATGAAGGACACGGTGAAACGGAAAATTTTTTATAAACATTTGAAGCTGAAAGACCTCAGCCTCTCTAAAGCAGAAGACGGCAAGGCCGAGGCCAAACTTCTCGTTCATAACGACTTAGTGGACAAAGATTTCACCCTGCTCCTCGCCCTGCGTCGCAACAAAGACGAAGTGTGGCAGGTGACGGCCGTCGAGAATTTGTCCGCCGTGCTGGTGGAAATGGAGAGGGCTCGGCAGGAGCTGGAGCTTAAAGAAAGCCGCAAGCTCCTCGAGCACATGCTGAAAGTTTTGGCCATCGATGAAGAAGCAGCCGTTTTGCAAACTTATCGGCGCGCCGAAAAGGGCAGCCGTTTCATCATCGGCACGGAGGCCGCGACCTTCGCCTTCGAAGACCCTGCCGTCGTCACCGAGCTGGTGGTCACAGCCCGTTTGCGCAATTTAGGGACCAAGGCCATCAACAGCGTCCACCTCGATCTCTTCATCAAAGATAGCAAAGACAAGCTCGTCTATAATTTCTCCGGCCGCTGCCGCGAGCCCATCTACCCCGGCAGCAGCACGCAGCTGCGCCTGAGCAAAAAACTTAACCTGCACCTTCCCGCCGATAAAGCTTTGCTGCAGGAGAAAGAGACGAAGCTGCAGGCAGACATCCGCCCCACCCTCATCAATTTCGAAGACGGCAGCAGCATCGCTCCCCCGCCCGTCGCCCGTGAATAAAAATTTATAGGTCAAAGTAAAAGACCCTGCCGGCCGTTTTCGGCTGAGCAGGGTCTTTTTTGTTTATGTTTTTACTTTCGGTTTATCGTAAAAATGTTCTCCGCAGACTTTTTAGAATGTATACGTTGCCTGTAGCTGAGCGCTGACGCCAGCGGCCATAGCATCCTTTTGGTAGACTCTCCCGGCTGTGGCAAGATTATGCTGGCCGGAAGGTTAGTTACCATCATGCCTTACTTAAATAATTACCGCCCAAATCATGACCACCCCTAAGAGGGGTGGTCTGACTTGCGGCCTATAAGGCCATAAGAGAAGCCAGCGCCTAAATGACGCTGGCTTTCACTTTGTTCAAGCCATGGTGGTATGACTACTTGCTACCCTTAAAAGGGTCTGTGTATTCTTTACGACTCAGACTATCCTCAATTTGATCTTGCTTCTCCTGTTCCCGGATATATTTTTGTACTGTGGCCGTGTTAAGTCCTACTGTACTCACATAATATCCTGTAGCCCAAAAGTTCCTGTTGCCAAATTTGTACTTCAAATTTGCATGCCTTTCAAAGATCATCATTGAGCTTTTTCCCTTTAGGTATCCCATGATCTGCGATACACTGTATTTTGGCGGGATACTTACCGGCAGGTATACATGATCCGGCATCATATGTCCCTCTATAATTTCTATTCTCTTCCACTTGCACAAGTCTTTTATAATCTTTTGGACATTTATACTCAGTTGATTATAAATAATTTTCCTCCTGTACTTGGGTGTAAAGATTATGTGATATTAGCACACCCACTTTGTGTGTGCTAAACTATTTGCCATAGGAAACATCCTTTCTGATCTTACAGTTGGCTTGAACACTTACAGTATATCAGGTCGGGTGTTTCTTTGCTTAAGCTTTAATCTCACCCGCATAGCGGGCGGGTTTTGAACGCCCGCTGCGCGGTCGTTCCGACGCTAAAGCACTACAAGAAAACCCCCACTTTAGTGGGGGTTCTATATACTTTTTTGTTCCTTGCTGTTTTCTTTGGACAGCTTTATCGGCGGCTCCCTGTCTGTAAAAATTTCAAAAATTTTTTGCCGCCCCTGTTTTCATCTAAAACTTGCGTCGCAAACGACGCTGCTTTCAGACGAGCCGTGGGCCTGCTCTGCATTGATCGTCTAAGACGCACTTCTCTCCTCGCTGATCGCTGTTTCGAAAAAAGGATAGCTCTCTGAGCCCTGCGTATTTTTTCGCTCACCGCCTCGTGCGGAAGACCGAATAACTTCTTCAAAAAAAATTTCAGGCCGCCACTTCATCGGTGACGGCCTGTTCCTTTGCGGAAAATTTAAAATTTATTTCTTCGCTTCTTTCTTTTTCCCTTTCGCCTCCATTTTGCTCAGCTTTTTTCGCCACTGCCAGCCGGCGGCGAAGAGCACTGCGGCGGCCGCTACGGCCAGCCCCAGCCGCACTTGATTTTCTTGGTGCGCCACCACATCGTGGCCCACCACTACTTCCAAAGCGGTGGAAGGAAATTTGCCGATCAAATTGGCGATGATGTAATCGCGGGCGGAGATGCCCGATACCGCCCCCACCGCCGTAAGGATGCCGGAAGGAAAATAGGGCATGCTGCGGGCCACCAGCATCCACCAAAAACCGTATTTGCCGCTGGCCGCATCGATGCTCTGCAGGTAGTTGCTCTTGGCGATCAAAAGCTCTGCCGCATCGCGAAAGAAGTAGCGCATCAAATAGAAGCTCACTACCACGCCGGCGGTCTCTGCCAGCCACGACAGCACTATGCCCACCGGCAGACCGAAGACCAAACCGTTGGCCGCCGAAAGAAAAATGGAAGGAAAAATGCTGAGGGCGTTGATCAACACATCCAGCAAAAAGCTGATGAGGAGGGCCCACCAACCGAAACTGCGCAAATATTCGGCCAGCCCCTTGATGTTGCCGCTCACCGCCAAATTAAAGCTGTGGATGAAAAAGTCGGGAGCACAGCATTGAACGATCAAAAGCAGCCCTATGAGGCCCAGCCCCGCCGCTGCCTTTATAACTTTATCCGGTTGCGAGAAAAATTTTTTCATCAGGCTCACCGCCCTGCCTTTTTTCTCTTTTTTGCTTCTTTAAAAGAAACTGCCGCACTTTTTCATTCTACTATAAAAAGCGGCAAGGTCGCAAGCCCCGCCTCTACGTCTTGAAGATGGAGGCAAAAGATGAGGCCCAGTGACTGTCTAAGGCCAGCGCGAAAAGATCGGTCTCTTTCAGCGAGCTCTCATATTTTTTCACAGCCTCCCGGGCCGAAGCGATCAATTCTCCGTCAGAGGCTAAGTTCAAGAGGCGCAGATCGGGCAGGCCGTGCTGCTTTTGCCCGAAGAACTGCCCCGCCCCCCGCATTTTCAGATCCTGCTCGGCCAAAGCGAAACCGTCGGCGGTGCTTTTCAAAACTCCCAGCCGTTGCAGAGCCGCAGCATCTTCGCTGCCGGTGATCAAAGCGCAAAAAGACTGCTCGCTCCCTCGGCCCACTCGGCCCCGCAATTGGTGCAATTGAGCCAGACCGAAGTGCTCGGCGTTCTCGATGATCATCAAGGTGGCATTGGGCACGTTCACTCCCACTTCGATGACCGTGGTGCTCACCAAAACTTTCACATCGCCTTTGACGAAGGCAGCCATGACTGCCTCTTTCTCCGCAGCAGGCAAACGGCCGTGCAAAAGAGCCGAAGGCAGATCACCAAGATAATTTTCTTTCAGTTCCCGATAAACTTCCTGAGCACTGCGCACTTCGTTCTCGCCCTCTTCGATGAGAGGACAGACCACATAGGCCTGTCGGCCTTGACGCAATTGCCGCACCAGACCGGCATAAACATCCGGTCTTTTGCTCACAGGGTAGCAAAGAGTGGTCACCCCTTTGCGGCCGGGGGGCAGCCCCCGCATCAAACTGATGTCCAGATCGCCATAGAGAGTGAGAGCCAAAGTGCGGGGGATGGGAGTGGCGGTGGTTATCAAAACATCAGGCAAATGGTCTGCCTTCGCCAACAATTTTGCTCGCTGCTCCACCCCGAAACGGTGCTGCTCGTCGCAGACCACCAAAGATAAACGTTTAAAGCGTACATCATCTTCTAAAAGAGCGTGGGTGCCCACCAAGATCGAAAGACTGCCCGCTTTTAAACGCGAGAGTAATTCCTGCCGCTCTTTAGGCCGCAGCCCCCCGAGCAGAAGGCCTGTCTCTACGCCCAAAGGTTCAAAATAAGACTGCAAGGTGGCGTAGTGCTGCCGCGCCAAAATTTCGGTAGGTGCCATCAAACAGCCCTGATAGCCGTTTTCGACCGCCTTCGCCAAAGCCAGAGCGCTGACTGCTGTTTTGCCGCTGCCCACATCTCCCTGTAAAATGCGCCGCATGGGCCGCTCTGCCTCCATATCGGCGACGATCTCTTCCCAAGCTTTTCGTTGTCCCGGCGTGAGTTGGAAAGGAAAAGACTTCAACAGGCAAGGCACGAAACGAGGCGCGGCCCGATGGGCCACGGGCTGCCCTTCGCTCGCTTTTGCCCGATGTTTGGCCAGCCCCCATTGCAGCAAAAAAGCTTCTTCGAAAGCCAGCCGCTTTTTGGCCGCCGCCAAAAGAGAAAAATTTTGAGGAAAATGGATGTTTCTCAAAGCCTCCGCCCGAGCTAAAAGAGAAAGTTCTTGTAAAAGTTCTTTCGGTAATGTTTCCGGCAAATTTTCGCAAGCCAAAGCCAAGGCTTCTTTCAGCCAGCGCCGCAATTCCCGCTGGCTCAGCCCCGCGGTGAGGGGATAGACCGGTTCGATGCCGGGGACGGCAGCTTCATCCTCTCCCAACAACTGCCATTGTTCGGGGGCGATCAGCATCATATTGCTGCCCCGCTTTGCCCTGCCCAGCACCAACAGTCTGTCGCCCCGTTGTAATTTTGCCGCTTGAAAACGAGCAGCGCCGAAAAAATAGAGGCAGGCATAACCGGTGGCGTCTTTGATGGTGGCCGCCAGATAATCGATGCGGCGGCTGCGCCCTTTGCGCAGACCGAAAACAGTTCCCTGACAGAGCTGAGGGCCCGCCTCTGCTTGTAATTTATCCAAAGTGCGGATGTGAGTAAGATCTATGTAAGCATCGGGCCGCGGATAGTAAGAGAGCAGGTCGCCTATGGTATCGATCTGCAGACTTTTTAACAGGGCAGCCTTTTTGGGGCCGATGCCTTTCAATTTATTTACAGCGTTCTGCCACCACATATTTTGCTCCTGAAGCGGGAAAAAAATCTTGCTTTTCTCTGCTATCTATGTTAATATACTTTTGTTAATTTCCTAATTGAAGGCTTCAACCTGCCAGGGAGGTGGAACAATGGCTAATCTTTGCGAAGTATGCGGGAAGGGTATAAGGTCTGGCAATAACGTCAGCCACTCCAATAGACACACCAAACGGATCTGGAAACCTAACATTCAGCGTGTCAGAGCCGTAGTGAACGGCGAGGTCAAAAGGATCAATGTTTGCACCCGTTGCCTGCGCAGCAACAAGATAGTCCTGCCCAGCTCCCTGAGCTAAAACGGTCCGGACTTCCCCCTAAAGTAAAAGCCAGATACCTGTGCGGTATTTGGCTTTTTTCTTTGCTGCTAAGGGCAACTACTTCAAAGGGGCGCCGCACTCGGGGCAGAACTTGGCCAAAGAACTGACCTTGGCCTGACAGCGGGGGCAGAGGACAAAGGCCCTGAATTCACGCAGCTTCTTTTCGAAAATTTCGAAGAAAGCCAAAACTTCCTTGTTCTCTACCTTCCAGTTGTAGATCTGCAGCCTTTCTTTGCGAGCATCCATGATGAGCTGCACACTGTCTTCATCTAAACATTGCAGAGCTATCTGCATTATTTTTTCTTTATTGTGGAAGCGGATCAATTTATTTTCCGTATCCATGCTGTCTACGGTCACTCCCAGCTCGTTGATGCTGAGCATGACTACGTTCCAGGCCACTTGGGGATCCACTTCGTAGATGCGGTTCTCCATGCAGCCCCCTGCTCCGTCTATCCTCATCGTATTTCTCCTTCGGGGTTTTATCCCGCCCTTATACAAAAACCGTAGCAAGCTGAGGCTGCTACGGTTTTGTTTTTACTTTTGGACCTGTGTAAGAAGCTCCCGAACTACGGCATTGACCCGTTTTCCGTCGGCCCGTCCTTTCGTCTGAGCCATCACCAACGGCATCACCTTGCCTAAGTGCTTGACGGAATCCGCTCCCACCTGAGCGATGACCTTTGCTGCCATATCCCGCAGTTCTTCATCACTGAGAGCTTCGGGCAGATACTTTTGCAGCACGGCCACCTCTGCCTTGGTCTGATCGATAAGATCCTGACGGCCGGCCTTGGTGAATTCGGCCAGAGCATCCTGCCGCATCTTCACTTCTTTCAGCACAACGGCCATGACCTCGTCTTCGGTCAGTTCTTTTTTACCGTTGATCTCGCTGTTTTTGACGGCGGCCCTGACCATACGGATCACGGAAAGGCGGAGCTTGCCCGCTTCCCGCTCCTTCATGGCCTCCTTCATATCGGCAAGCAACTGTTCTTTTAAAGACAACGTCCTCGCCTCCGTTTATCTGAACTTACGTTTTCTTGCGGCTTCAGATTTTTTCTTACGGGCAACAGAAGGTTTTTCGTAATGCTCCCGCTTTCTTACTTCGGAAAGGATACCAGCCTTTTGGGTAGCCCTTTTGAAGCGGCGCAGAGCGCTGTCCAAAGTTTCGTTTTTGCCGACCTTGACTTCTGCCATCTTTTCTCCCTCCCTCCGTACACTTAGGGAAGTGTCAATAGCGCAAGCGTGTTTTCAGGCATAGCTATAGCACTGCATTGCCTGTTAATTATACTAAATCTGCTCGGCGCTGTCAAGCCATGGAGCCAAAAAGTTGGCCACGGCAGAAACCGCTGTTGTTCATCAAAATAAATGCAAAGGAAACTAGCAGACTTCTTGCATCTACTTTGAGAAGTGAGCCCAACAGCAAAGTTTTCATGCGGCTCATTCCACAGTGACCGACTTGGCCAGATTGCGAGGCTTGTCCACATCGCAGCCTCTGGTGAGGGCCGCATAGTAGGCCAAAAGCTGCAGAGGAAGCACAGCCAAGAGCGGCGCCAGATACTTGCCGGTGCGAGGGATGTAGATAACATGGTCCGCATATTTGGCCAAGTTCTCATCCCCTACAAAGCCCATGGCGATGACCACCGCTTCTCTGGCTTTAACTTCCTGCAAATTGGAGACGGTCTTGTCGTACACGTCTTCTTGCGTGGCCAGCACTATCACCGGCACGCCTTCCACGATCAAGGCCAAGGTGCCGTGCTTCAATTCGCCGGCGGCATAGGCTTCTGCGTGGATGTAAGATATCTCTTTCAGCTTCAGGGCACCTTCCAAGGCCACCGCATAATCTAAGCTGCGGCCGATGAAGAAAGCATCCTCGCAGCTGCCGTATTTTCTGGCGAAAACTTTGATCTGATCCACATTCTCCAACATTTGATGGATCTGCTCGGGGATCAGAGTCAGCCCCTTCACCAATTCTTTGGCCTTTTCTTCAGGCAGACTTTCTCTCAAACGGCCGATGTAGATGGCGAACATCAACATGGCCAAAAGCTGAGTGGTGTAAGCTTTGGTAGAGGCCACTGCGATCTCCGGGCCGGCGTAGGTGTAGACCACCTGATCCGCATCCCTGGCGATAGAAGAGCCCACCACGTTGGTCACCGCCAAAGTGCGGGCGCCCAAACGTTTGGCTTCCCGCAAAGCGGCCAGAGTGTCGCTGGTCTCGCCCGACTGGGAGATGACGATACAGAGGCTGTTGCCGTCCACCAAGGGATGGCGATAGCGGAACTCGCTGGCGATATCCACTTCCACCGGCACCTTGGCCAGCTGCTCCAAATAATATTTGCCCACGATGCCCGCATGATAGGCGGTGCCGCAGGCCACGATGAAGATGCGGTCCACCGCTGCCATCTCTTCAGGGCTCCAGTTCAGCTCCGGGAACTTGATGCAAAGAGCTTCGGCGTCCACTCTGCCGGTCATGGTATCCCGCATGGACTTGGGCTGCTCGTAGATCTCTTTCAGCATAAAATGCTCGAAGCCGCCCTTTTCCGCAGCCTCTGCGTTCCAGCTCACTTCGAAAACTTTTTTAGAGATGGGTACGCCGTTGATGTCCTGCACCCACACGCTGTCGGCGGTGACGGTGGCGATCTCGCCGTCGCTCATGATGAAGGTGCGGCGGGTCTCGTTGATGATGGCGGGGATATCGGAGGCGATGTAATTTTCTCCCTCGCCCAAACCTATGATCAAAGGATTGTCTTTCTTGGTGCAGATGATCTTATCCGGTTCCATTTGGCACATAAATACCAAAGAGTAAGAACCTTTGATCCGCTGCAGCACTTTTTTCACGGTGCTCTCGAAGTCGCCGTCGTATAGATCGGCCATCAGGTGGGCCACCACTTCCGTATCCGTTTCCGAAAGGAAGCAATGCCCCTTGGCCAAGAGCTCTTCTTTGATGCTGAGATAATTTTCGATGATGCCGTTATGCACCACCACGAAATTGCCGCTGGGATCGGTGTGAGGATGGGCGTTGCGGTCCGAAGGCCTGCCGTGGGTGGCCCAGCGGGTGTGGCCTATGCCCATGGTGCCCACCGGCATCCTCCCCGCCAATTTTTGCCGCAGGGCGTCCAAACGCCCCACGCATTTATCTACGCGTATGCGCCCGTTTTCCATCACGGCCACGCCGGCGGAGTCGTAGCCCCTGTATTCCAGCTTGCTCATGCCGTCCAAAAGGAAGGACGCCGCCTGTTTATAGCCGATGTAACCAACTATGCCGCACATTCATACCGCCTCCCGGCCCTGTTATTTTTCCTTCGGCGCCCGCAACCCGCAGGCTCCGTCTTCTTGCTCTGCTCTTTGCAAAAATGCTGCGGACAAAAGCAGACCGCAGCACTTCATCGTGATGATTCAATTTTACTATGTTTGACAAATAATTGCAAGAGCGGAAACGAAGGAGCAGGCAGTTCGTCTCCTTTCGCGAAAAATGCAAGGTGCTTTCTCTCCTGCGTTTTTGAACGCCCCGCCGTTGACGACATCTTCGAGCTCTGCAGGCACAAATTCGTCGCCGCTTCAAATGATCCCATGGTCCCTCGCAGGTTTTTCGATGCTCCTGTCGTAGGTCGCCTCCGCTTCTTTTGATAAGAAGCAGCCCGGCACGTCCTCGTTATGATCGCGGTGGTGTGCAACGCATGCTCAGCATTTCCCGTTGCGCGGGCAATCGTAGATGCACGGGCACGGTCTGTTGTTCTCGCACCTTGTCATGGTTTTGTCCCCCTTTTTAATATCCAAAATGTTTTTTCAGCCATCGGTAGGCAACGATGATCGATTGTGCTCTGTACCTCTTGCGATCTGCGGCGTCTCATTTCTTCCGTTGTAGTATGTATACCCGCAAAAGCATCAAGAGAAAAATGAAATGTTTTGCGCCGGAGCGAACCGTAAAAGCCCGAGGTGTTGCGAAGGATGCGATCTTTATATGCTGCTCACTTTCATCTTTGTCGGCAAAAACCGACTGCCGTCATAGCGATGGTCGCGATAAAAATTTGCAAATGCGAATTTTGTATCGAAAAACGAGTTGTGATGCTATTATTTATCTGATGATCTCAAAGTTTTGAAGTCTAAGTTTTTTGTCGAGAGCCTTTATTAAACGGTGCCTTTTTCGCGTTTGGTTATTCGCGATCGCTATGGGATTTTTCAACTGAACGTTCCCATTTTATTGCCAATCCGGAATTTTTCACGTTATGCTTAACACAATGAAGGGACATGAACTGCGGCCCATGCAAAATGCCGGACCGACGGGCCGCTTGACGATCTGAAATCTCGAACTTAGACAAAGCCGGATCATTTTTCCTCGATAAAAAAGACAAAGGAGTATGGCTTATGATCAACGGAAGCATCGAACAGTTTCTCGATACCGGCTGGTATAGTGAAGCAACCCTCTTCTGCAAGGGCCATGTCTACCGGCTCGAAGCACAGACAGATGATGCCGGAACTATCTTTTTTACAGATAAATGGCGGGCCGAGAATGAAGAAGACATGTATTATCACTCGATACTCCAACAAAACGATACGCTACCGTGGACCGGAGTTTCGGAGTTGCACGGAAACGATCTGGATCTGTTGAAAAAGCGATTTCTCGAAACCCCTGTTTTCGAAGGTAAAACTTTCTGGGAGGCAGAAAGCGAACTGGCCTGGCTCGACGACGCTGCTCCGATAAGATCGTAAAACGCTTTGCCGCTTTTTATTTACGTTCAACTCGTTTCTCTCCGAATTTATCACGACTGCATCAACGAAGCGGTGCAGTCTTTTTTTCGTAAAATCATTCTGTACTGTCGTGCTTGACTATTGCTGTAGCCGATAACTTTTTCACTCTGCTTCTTAGCCGCTACTCCTGCTTTAAAGAGAAAGACCCCTGCCGCCGGGGCAGGGGTCGAAGATCGTAAAATATTTTCTTTTAACGTTTGCTGTACTGGCTGGCCTTACGGGCTTTCTTCAAGCCGTATTTACGCCGCTCCTTCACTCTGGGGTCGCGGGTGAGGAAACCGGCCTTCTTCAGCACCGGACGGAACTCCTCGTCCACTTTCAAGAGAGCGCGGGCGATGCCGTGACGGATGGCCCCGGCCTGACCGCTGAAGCCGCCGCCGATAACGTTGGCCACTACATCATATTTGCCCTTGGTCTCGGTAGCTTCCAAAGGCTGGTTGACGATGAGCTCCAAAGTTTTGAGGCCGAAGTACTCTTCTAAAGCTCTTTTATTGACGGTGATGACGCCGGTGCCGGGCTTAAGGCTCACCCGGGCTACGGAAGCTTTACGACGTCCGGTCGCATTGTAACTAACTTCTGCCATTTTCTCTTCCCTCCTGGCTCCTATCTGGCTTTGCGAATATCCAGCTGCAGTTCTTTAGGCTGCTGGGCTTGATGAGGATGCTCGGGCCCGGCATAAACATGGAGCTTAAGATAGATGCGGCTGCCCAGATGGTTTTTGGGGATCATGCCCTTAACAGCCATCTCCACCACTTTGCAGGGATCCTTCTTCATCATATCACCGGCTTTGGTGAAGCGGTCGCCGCCCAAATAGCCGGAATGACGGAAGTAAACTTTTTTCGTGAGCTTTTTGCCGGTGAGGACCACTTTGTCCGCATTCACTACGATCACGTGGTCACCGGTGTCCATGTGGGGGGTAAAAGTAGGCTTGTGTTTCCCCCGCAGGATCTTGGCTACTTCGGCCGCCAAACGGCCCAAAGTTTTATCAGCTGCGTCCACTACATACCACTCTCTGGTGATGTTGGACGGATTAGCCATGAAAGATTTCATCTTTGCTGTCCCTCCTGAGGTCACTTCAACTGAAACAACATCAGCCTCCGGCAGGGCGCTGTCACCTGAGGAAGTTACGGAAGGTCTTCCCCCCTGCCGCAAAGGCCCGCGGTCGCCGATCTTCGATCATCGGGCCGCCTCTTTTGCCGCTGCTCTCTTTCGGGGCTGTGAAAGAGCGCATGGGCACATACAGTAATTATAATCGCTGCCTGCGGCAGCGTCAAGAAAATTTTCAAACCAAACGCAAAAAGCGGGAGAAAATTTTTTCGTCTGTGGGCGCAGCCTTCGCATCGTAGGCTTCATAACCCACCTGTTGCAGGTAAAGTCCGCAGGCGGGAGCGGGAGCGTTGAGAAAAGCACAACGCTCGGACCGCAGTTCTTCTTTTAACGAAAGAGGCGTGCGCTCTCCCCTGCCTATCTGCACCAAAGTCCACACGATGTTACGCACCATGTGATATAAAAAGCCGCTGCCGGCGATGAAAAAGCACAATTCTCTGCCGCTGCGGGCGAAGCCCGCTTCGTAAATATCGCGAACAGGGGAAGAAGCAACGCTGCCGCTGGAGCGAAAGGCCGAAAAATCGTGACGGCCCAAAAGATAGGCCGCAGCTTCTTCCATAAGCGACTGCTCCGGCTCCTCTTTCATTTGCCAAGCATAGCAAGTTGCGAAGGGGCTGGGCTCGGCGGAAAAATAAAAACGGTAAAGGTAGCGCTTCCAGCAGGCAGACCTGCGGGCGTTGAAGCCGGGCTCCGCCTCTTCGGCGCAAAGCGCTCTGATATCTTTCGGCAACAGGCCGTTCAAAGCGCCGGCCAATTTGTCGATGGGCAAAGGGCAACCGGTGTTGAAGCTGACGCACTGACCCAATGCGTGGACCCCTGCGTCGGTGCGGCCGCTGGCGATGACCGCCGCCGTCTCCCCCAACAAACGGGCCAAAGCTTTCTCCACCGCTTCCTGCACCGTTGGCTGATCTTTTTGCCGCTGCCAGCCATGATAACCGCTGCCGTCGTAGGCCAGCAACAGTTTGACGGTCCGCATCACGACAGCCACCGCAGGGCCGCCATAGCCGCCGTCAAGAGCAGCATCACCGCCAGACAGCCGCCGTCCAAAGTTCCGTATGCCAATTCGTGCAAACGAGTGCGTCCTTCACCGCCCCGGTAACAGCGGGCTTCCATCGCCGTAGCCAATTCATCCGCCCGACGGAAAGAGCTGACAAAAAGAGGCACCAAGATGGGCAGCAAACTTTTCAAACGAGTCAAGATGCTCCCGCCGGCAAAATCGGCGCCGCGGGCAGTCTGAGCCTTCATGATGCGATCCGTTTCTTCCAGCAGCGTGGGGATGAAACGTAAAGCGATAGTCATCATCATAGCCAGCTCGTGAGCCGGCACCCCCACCGACTTGAAGGGCCGCAGCAAAGCTTCGATACCGTCGGTCAAAACGATGGGCGAAGTGGTGTACGTCAAAATAGACGAAAAGAGCAAAAGCAAAAGCAGCCGCAGGGCCATCTTCGCTCCCATCTCCACCCCCAAGGCTGTGACGGTGACGATGCCGTAAGAAAAGAGCACCTCTCCCCCTTTGGTGGAAAAAATATGGATGAGGGCCGTGAGGCAGGCAATGATGAAGACAGGCTTTACTCCCTTGTAGATGAGTTTTAAGGGCACCCGGCTGAGAAGAGCGCAGCAAGCGGCAAAAACGCAGAGCAAAACGTAGCTGGCACTGCTTTTGGCGATGAAGATGATGACGATGAAGCAAAGTGTGGCCAATATCTTGCTGCGGGGATCCAATCTGTGCAGCACGGAAGTGCCGGGGAAGTACTGGCCTAAAGTGATGTCGCTCAGCATTATTTCTTCCCTCTCTTTTTGACCCAGTTCAAAAGAAATTTCTCCAACTCGGCTTCGGTGATGATATCGGCGGGCACCGGCACCCCTCTTGCACGCAGCACTGCGGCCAAACGGGCGGCAGCGGGCACGGCCAAGCCGATCTCTTCCAATTCTTTTTGATATTTTGCGAAGATCTCCCGAGGCGGAGCATCGTACAGCAGTTTCCCCTCGTTGATCACCAGCAAGCGTTTGGCGTAGCGGGCCGCCTCGTCCATATTATGAGTGACGAGGATGATGGCCATACCCTGCTGCTTATGCGATCTCACTATCTGCTCAAAAAATAAGCGGCGGCTGCGGGGATCGAGGCCCGCGCTGGGCTCGTCCAAGATCAAATAGGCCGGCTCCATGGCCAGCACGCCGGCGATGGCCAAACGGCGCATTTGCCCGCCGCTGAGCCGGAAGGGTGAACGTTGGGCGAAAGTATCGAAGTCCAGCCCCACCTGCGCCATGGCCCGCCGCACCGCTCTGTCCGTTTCTTCGGGAGAGCGGCCCAAGTTGCGGGGACCGAAGGCGATGTCTTCGTAAGCAGTCTCCGCAAAAAGCTGGTGCTCGGGATATTGAAAAACTATGCCGATCTGCCCTCGAGCCGCCTTGGTCTCTTTCTCTTTTCGCGATAGATCGATGCCGTCGACGGCGGCCTTGCCCTCACTGGGCTGCAGCAGACCGCCCATTTGTTGTATAAGGGTTGATTTGCCGCTGCCAGTATGGCCGATAAGAGCGACGAAATCTCCCTTTTCTATCGTCAACGTGACCCCTTGCAGAGCCACTCGGGCAAAGGGAGTGCCGGGGCTGTATGTATAATGTACCTGTTCCAGAGTTATGGCCATAGGGCTTCTGCCAACTCCTCGTCTCTGATGATGTTGCCGTTGATTTTTATCCCGGCCTTGCGTAACTTGGCGGCCAGCCGCCCGGCCGGCGGTGCTTCCAGCCCCAACCGTTCCAATTCGTCCGTCTCGGAGAAAACTTCTTCGGGCGTTCCGGCCAAAGCCACTTTCCCCTTCTCCAAAGCGTAAACGTGTTTAGCCGCTATAGCTTCGCTCATATCGTGAGTGATATAAACGATGGTTATCCCCTGTTCTTCGTTCAATTTTTTTACCGTGGCCAGCACTTCCCGCCGTCCTCGTGGATCCAGCATAGCCGTAGGCTCATCCAATACGATGCAACGTCCGGCCATAGCCAAAATGCCGGCAATGGCCACTCGCTGCTTTTGACCGCCGCTCAAAAGATAGGGTCCCTGCTGCGCATAAGCGGTCATGCCCACCGCGGCCAATGCTTCCCTCACGCGGCGGCCCAACTCCGGCGTAGGTATGCCCAGATTCTCGGGGCCGAAGGCCACATCTTCTTCCACGATGGCGGCCACGATCTGGTTGTCCGGATTTTGAAATACCATGCCTACTCGAGAGCGGATGGCCCACAAATTTTCTTCCGCTGCCGTATCCATGCCGTCCACCAGTACTCTGCCTTCCGTTGGCTGCAAGAGAGCGTTGAAGTGGCGGGCCAAAGTTGATTTCCCGCTGCCGCTCTCGCCGATGACGGCCACGTAATCGCCGTCGTCCACGTGCATGTCGATGCCGTCCAGAGCTTTCACCGTACGGCCCTGTTCATCGGTAAAATAGTGTTTCAGACCCTGCACTTCCAGCAAGAGGCATCCTCCTATCTGCGCCTCGGCCGCGGCGGCCGAAGTCCCAGCATTCACGAGCGTCCGCCCTCGGCTCGGCTGTTTCGGTGTCGAGAACCTTTCTTTCGCCCGCAAAAACAGCCGCCGAGGCAAGACTAAGTCGATTATAAACGCTGCAACAAAAATAGTCAACCGTTATTCTTTTAGCGGTTGACTATATATCTTTCATTTTCCCTTTTTGGCGGCGGCGATGATACCTTCGGCCAATTCCTTCAAGCTGATGCGTTTGGACATGCTGAAGAGTTGCATCCGCCGGTAGGCTTCCTGCTCCGTCATGTTGTGGGCGGCCATCAAGATGCCTTTAGCCTTCTCTACCAATTTGCGAGTGGCCAGATTCTGCCGCAACTCATCCAGTTCTTCCTCCAACTGCCGCCTTTCCCGAAAGCGACGCAAGGCGATCTCCATAGCGGGAAAAAGTTGTTCTTCCCGCACCGGCTTCACCAAATAAGCAATGATGCCGCTGTCCGCTGCCTTGGACACTATGTCTTCTTGGCTGTAAGCGGTGAGGAGCAACACCGGTGCGATATTTTCTTCGTCGATGAGTTTAGCGGCGGTCAAACCGTCCATTATCGGCATCTTCACGTCCATGATGATGAAATCGGGCCGCAGTTCTCGAGCCAGCTTCACTGCCTGCTCGCCGTCGGCTGCTTCTCCCACTATCTGATGGCCCGCATCGGTTATAAGCTCCCGCAGGTCCAGTCGCAACAGAGCTTCATCGTCGGCCAACAGGATCCGTAATTTATTTTCCATCCCTTTCTCCTCCGTTCTCTTTCGGTATCAGCACCAGCGCCCCGGTGCCCTGCTCCCTTCTTTCCAAAGCGAAGCTGCCGCCTAAGTCGGCCTCGGCCATCGTCTTGATGATCTTCAAGCCCAAGCTGTTGCCGTGCTCAAAAGAAAAATCTTTCGGGAGGCCGGCACCGTCATCCAGCACCGAGAGTCGATAGCGCTCGCTCTCTTCTCTAAAAGCGATCTGCAAGCGGCCTTTGCTCCTGCCCTTGAAGCCGTGCTCCAGAGCATTTTGCACCAATTCGTTCAAGATCAGGGCGATGCTCGTGGCTTGACGAGAGCTTACGTAGGCTGTGTCGGCGTAAAATTCCGTCGTCAACTGCAGGGAGGGCACCGCCATGCTTTCCGCCACCGCTGTGTAAATGCCTTTCAATACTTTGCTCACATCGATCCGGCCGCTGTCCTGTTGAGACAAATATTCGTGAACGATGGCGATGCTGTCCACCCGGCGCATGCAGTCCCTCAGCACCAGCCGCGCTTCTTCGCTGCGGGCCCGACGGGCCTGCAGTCTTAAGATGGAAGCAACGGTCTGCAGGTTGTTCTTCACCCTATGATGAATCTCTTTGATCACCATGGACTGCAGCCGCAGTTCTTCTTCTTTCTGCCTCAGCTCCGTAACGTCCTGCAAGATCACTACGGCGCAACCTCCGTCGGCGGCGGCCGTCACCGGCAGCACCCGCATCCGCAACAACAGACCGTGAGCAGTGAACTCTTTGCTCTCCGCCTGCCCGGTGGCCATCACCATCCCCACCAGCGGCCAATTGATAGCCACATCGTTGGTACGGCGTCCGATGACATCTTTGATGCCCAGCACTTGAAAAAGATGCCGGGCTCTGTTGTTGGCAGCTATGATCTGTTTGTCGGGGTCCACCAACAGCAGGCCGTCGCCCGGCTGCATCCGCCCGAAAAGTTCTGTCCCGCTGCCCTGCTGTTTATACACACACAGGCTCTGCAAAAAAGCCAGCACCTGTTGCGTGAACACTTCGTCCTCTTCCGCCCCTTCGAAGCCCAAAGCCGCAAAGCAACGGCCTCGCCTGTCCTGCAAAGGATAAACGCTGTAATGAGTGAAGGCGCCCAGAGCCCACTCCCTGTTGCCTCTGAAAGACAAATTTTGCCGCAGGCAGCGGGTCACCAACGGTTCTTCCAAACAGCGCACGCTGCGGCCGCTGAGGTCGGGTTGCACTTTGACCACCTGCGTGCGGGGGCGCATCTGTCTGTAAATGAGAAGCTCCCGCTTATCCGTAGTGGGAAGAAAACAGGTGACAGTAGCATGGGCGATGTCCGCCGCCAGCCCCAGGGCCCACTCTTCGGTGATCGTATCTAAAATTTGTTTCTGTTCCGCCGTCAACAGCGGGCTGCCAGCCACGGTCAGCCTCCCAGCCCCAAAGCCGGGGCTGCGTTGAGAGAGAGCGGGCTCCTTATTCCCGCTTTGTAAAGGTAATAACCTCGCGAAGCGATCATCACCGCATTATCGGTACACAGTATGGGTGCAGGGTGGATGAGCCGCGCCCCTGCCGCTGCGGCTGCTTCACTCAAAGTTTTCTGCAGCATTTTATTCGCCGCCACGCCTCCGGCCAAAGCTATTTGCGTGAGGCCCTCAGCCCTGGCAGCGGCTATGGTTTTGTTCACCAGTGCGGCGATGATGGTTTTTTGAAAAGAAGCGGCCACATCGGCCTTCACCACCGGCCGCCCCGCCTGCACTTGCGAGTGGACGTAATTGATCACGGCGCTTTTCAAACCGCTGAAGCTGAAATCATAAGGGGAAGCCAAACGGGCGATGGGAAAAGCTAGAGCCGAGGGATCGCCCTTTTGCGCCAGCTTTTCGATCTCCGGCCCGCCGGGATAGGGCAGCCCCAAATAGCGGGCCACCTTATCGAAGGCTTCCCCCGCCGCATCATCTCTGGTCTCGCCCAGCAAAGAAAAAGCATTGTAGTCCGTCACTTTTAAAAGGGAGGTGTGGCCGCCGCTCACCACCAAAGCCAAGAAGGGAGGCTCCAGCTCCGGTTCCGCCAAAAAATTGGCGAAAACGTGACCTTCCAGATGGTTGACGCCGATCAATGGTCTATCCAAAGCAAAGGCCAAGGCTTTGGCGGCGCTCAGGCCCACCAGCAAAGCTCCCACCAACCCCGGTCCGTAGGTGACGGCGACGGCGGTCAGTTCTTTTTGGGCCACCTTTGCTTCATCCAGTGCCTGACGGATAACAGGGAGCACCGCCTGTATGTGCTGACGGGAAGCTATCTCGGGCACGACGCCGCCGAATTTTCGGTGCACCGGCACTTGGCTGGCGATGACGTTGCTCAGCACTTCCCTGCCGTTTTTCACTACTGCGGCCGCAGTTTCGTCGCAACTGCTCTCGATCCCCAAAATATAAATGTCTTCTTTCACTCTCTCACCTGCAGACCCATCAAAAGGGCATCATCTTTGTCCTGCGCGTAATAATTTTTTCTCAGCCCCAGAACTTTAAAGCCGAAGCCGTCATATAAACTTCTTGCGGCAACATTGCGGGCGGCCACCTCCAAATACACGGAGCGTGCTCCGGCCAAGGCAGCTTCTCGCAACAAAGCCGCGAGCAAATATTTGCCCAAGCCTCGCCCCTGCCGAGTGGGGTCCACTGCGACCCTCGTGATCTCGGCCTCATCAGCTGCCAGATAAAAACCGGCATAGGCCACGAGTTCCCCCGCTTCTTCCGCGATCAAAGCATGAGAGACGGCGCTGTTCACTTCCTCCAGCCACAGTCGTGCGCTCCAAGGCTCGGAAAAAAGTTTTCTCTCCAAAGCGGCCACCGCCGTCAGATCACAGGCCGCCATGGGCCGCAACCGCAGCTCGTTGCCGTCGACATTTTTTAGGATATCCTCTTCACTCATTGCCGCTTTTTATCCCTTGCCGCCGCTCCCACAGTTCTTCCGCTTCGCTGCGGCGGATGTAGCATGGTTGCAACAGCGCCGGATCATCCACTGCCGCTTTTTCGCCCAAAGCAAGAGCCGCATAGGCAACGCTGACGGCCTTAGGCTGTTGCAGAGCGGGGGGAGCGAGAAAGATGCCGGCCGGCAATTCCTCTTGCCGCAATTTTTGCACTTCGCCTAAAAGATAAGCGGGCTCGGCACAGGCCGCAGCTCGGGCCAATGCTTCTTCTTTGCTCACCACCGCCACGGGAACGATCTCTTCCATGTTTCCTTCTTTAAAACGATACAACGCCTGATAGTAGTTTCCCTTTTGGGCGTCCATCAATGGCGAGAGGATGAGCCCTTCGACGGGCAGGTTGTAAGCCAAAGCCTCCAAGGTACCAACACCCAGCAGTTTGCAACCCCAAGCCCAAGCCAAAGCCTGAGCGGTGGACAGACCGATGCGCAGCCCGGTGAAAGAGCCCGGGCCCCGGCTGACGGCGACGGCCCCTATCTCTTCTTTTTTCACTTGACAATTTTGCAGCAGCTGTTCTATTTGCGGCAACAGCCCTTCTGCTTGGCCCAAAAGGCGGTGCACCGTCTCTTCGGCCACTACCGTTTCATCTTTCAACAAGGCGGTGGTGCACACCTTCCCCGCAGTATCCATGGCTAAGAGCCACATGCCGCCACCTCCCGAGCCAGTGCCGCCACCGCAGCTTCTTCCGCTGCGCCCTTCCCTTCTATAACGGCTCGACGGCCCTGCCCTTCGCGAGTGAACCGCACCGTCACATGATATTCCGGCATGAGATCGGGAAAGCAATCGGCCCATTCGATGAAGCAAACGGCCCCGCTTTCGCAATATTCACCAAAGCCGATCTCTTCCAATTCTTCATTCCGCTCCAAACGGTAAAGATCGAAATGGCCCATTTCCCGTCCTTCGCTGCCACGATAGATGTTCAGCAACTGAAATGTGGGGCTGTTGACTTTGCTGCCGTCCACGCCGAGTGCTTCCGCCGCGCCTTGGGTAAAAAGGGTTTTGCCTGTCCCCAATTCGCCTCCGAGAAGTACCGTCTGCCCGGGCCGCAACAGGCGGCCCAGCGCCGCCCCCAGTGCCTTGGTAGCGGCCGCATCAGGCAGGTATAGCTCAATTTTTTTCATACTGTTCCTTCCCACCCGGCAGCTTCTGTCTGTCGGTAATTCCAAAAAAGCAGCAGCCCGAAGGCTTACTGCTCTTTATCTTTTTCGTGTAGCCGCGCGCCTTATTTTCGCAAATAGTCGGCATTGCGTTTGATGGGCTCCGATACGTCGATGTGACCGCTGAGCGTAGCTCTTGCTTTTCCTTCCACCAAAAGCTGCACAGCTTGCACTTCCGGAAATTCCGTCAGAGTATTGACGATGGCATAGACCAAGAGGCTCTCTCCGTTAGAACCCAGCCCTTTGGCCGCCAGTTCTTTGCTGAAATCCGCATAAGCCACGCCCTTCTCTACTTTTAAACTCAAAAGCTGCGCTCCCGGCGGGATCACATCCAGGCCCTTGCCGGCCCGTGGCTTGCTGTAGACAAGAGCGTCCAAGGCATTCTCCACGACCGGTCGGCCGTTGTCTTTTATGGTGATGTGCTCCGGCACCAAAAGATCCAACCCGTCGGGGGACCCCCGATAGACCGTAAATGTCTGTTCGGCAGGGGTGGGAGGCGGCGGAGGAGAAGGCGGCGTTTCTTTTTTGAAGCAGCCGCTTGCAAAAGCAACAGCCAAAAACAGCAACAAAAGACAAAATCTCTTTACCATTTTTCTTACGTCCTTTATTTGAAGTAATCCTCCAAGGCCTCGGCCAGCAGGCGGGCCGCCTTCTTTTGGAACCAGGAGCTCTGCAACAATTTTTCTTCATCTTTGTTGCTGATGAAGCAAAGTTCGATGAGGATGGCGGGCATGCTGCTGCGCTTGGTCACGTAGAAGTTGGCCTCGCGGACTCCCAAATTATCGCGGCCGAAATTTTTAGTCAGCTTGTTATGGACGGCTGTAGCCAACCGTTTATCGTGGCTGCTCTTGGGGTAATAGTAGGTGCTGAAGCCCTTCACCTTAGCGTTGACAGACGAATTGATATGGATGCTGATGAATGCATCCGCATCGTTGCGCTCAGCCACATTCACTCTGGCCTGCAGTTCGTCCGCATCGCTGGCGTAAGGCCCGTGCACGTCCTTATCTGCTGTTCTGGTCATGCTCACCTTGGCTTTTTTCTTTTTCAACTGCTCCTGCAGCTCTTTGGCTATCTTTAGGGTTATATCCTTTTCTTTGGTGCCCTTGGCCCCGATAGCTCCGGGATCACTGCCACCGTGTCCGGGATCGATAGTGATCTTCTTATCCTTGATGCCGCCGGAAGTGGCAAATTTGCCGCTGCCCTTCTCCGCCTTGGCCTTGCCCTTGGCGGGAACGGCCGGGGTCTCCACCTTTTTCACCGTAGCGGGAGGCGTCTGAGCCTTGGTCGGCTCCTGTTTAGGCTGTGTTTTAGGCTGAGGCGCCGTTTTGGCGGGGGCGGTGGAACTAGCGCCGGTCGTGCCGCTGCCCTTAGTGGGTTTGTTGCTGATCACCACGCCTCCTTCCGCAGCCGCTGCTTTGGCCTTGCTGCCGGAGGGAGAAGTGGTTTTGGGAACAGGTTGAGTCGCCGCAGGTTTGGGAGCGGAAACCGCCGGCTTGGGATTGGAAGCGGTAGTAGGTCCCGCCCCTGTTTGCTTATCTGCGGTAATGTCCAGCACGATGCGGGCAGGCCGTTTGGTCACCGGGTCCTGCTTCAAAGTGAAACTTTTATAAGCTCCGTCCTCTATTTGGTGCAGCAAAGGCAGCCGAACCGTCACCTTACCGCCGGCTGTGACCGTCTCCAAAGAGGTAGCCAGCGTGCTTTTTACTTTTTGCGTGCCCAAAGCGGAGCTTTGAGCGGAGGCATCTACCGTAAGGTCGATGGCAGAAGAGGACAGACTGATCTGATAGGTAGTGATGGCATCGAGGTCCACCACTATACGCAGCACATTGTCTTTGTCCACTCCCCAATGTACGGCTGTCACCTGAGCCGCCTGCACCGCCGCAGCCCAGCACAGGGCCGCCCACAGCAACAGGACGGAAACGATCTTGCGCACTGCCTTCACCTCAACGGCAGAGGTCTGACCTCCGCCTTCACCGAAAAATAAGTCAAAATTTTATACTGACAGCAGGCCGCAATTAATGATGCCTGCACAGCACCTCTCCGCTCCCTGCTCTGTTTCCCGGCGCACTGCCGGGAAGAGACCGCACAGTTCGCCGGCAGCCAGTCCTACAGCGCCGCCGTTGGCCCTCTCGCCGCAGCGGCCGTGGAGATAAACGGCTGCTACCGCCGCTTCTTCGCAGGCGGAGCCCTGAGCGATGAGGCCGGCGATGAAACCTGTGAGCACATCGCCGCTGCCGCCGCTGGCCATGTTGGGGCCGCCGCTGCCGTTCACATAAACAGTCCCTTCGGGACCGGCGATGACCGTAGGCGCTCCCTTCAACACCACCGTAGCCTGCCAATTTTGAGCACAGGCAGGGGCCAATTCCATGCGCCGCCGATCCGCTTCCTTAGCGTCGATGCCCAACAGTCGGCCCAATTCTCCCGGATGAGGAGTGAGCACCTTGGGAGCCGTCATTTGCTGCAATACTTCTATATGACCCGTTAAAGCGGTTAGAGCATCGGCATCGATGACGCAGGGCACCTGACTCTTCAGCAACACTTCCCGTACTGCCTCTTGGGTTCCTTCGCCTAAGCCCAAGCCCGGCCCCAAGGCCAGCACCTGAGCCCCTTCGCAACGTTTCAACACCGCCGCTGCCGCAGCTCCTCCCAACACACCGGGCATTTTTTCCAACAGGCCCTGCACCATCACTTCCGTCAATTTCCAAGCCAGTACATCCCGACTGGCGGCGGGAGTGAGCAAATGGACAAAGCCGGCTCCGCTCTTCACTGCTGCCTGAGCGCAAAGGGCCGCTGCTCCACTGTAGCCGGGGCTGCCGGCGAGGATCACGACGCGGCCGGCACTGCCTTTATGGGCATTTCCTTCCCTTTGGGGGATCAGATCTGCTGCCAGCTTTTGGGTCACCAATTGTTTTTTCACAGGCAAGGCAGCCGCCTGTTGCTCCGGATGCCCCACGTAGGCCAGCAGCAACTTGCCTACATGAGCACGGGCAGGGTAGAGCAAAAGTCCCTGTTTCACTAGGCCCATGGTCACTGTATGGTCGGCTTTCACCGCAGCCTTATCGGCTGAACCGTCGTCAGCGTTGACACCGCTTGGTATATCTATAGAGAGGACGGGCCTCTCTGCCTTGTTGATGAGAGTGCAGACCTGAGCGAGCAGACCATCCAAGCCTCCTTTGAAGCCGGTGCCCAACAGGGCATCGATGAGCAGATCGGCCTTGGCCGCCGCCATTTGGGCGATGAGCAGATCGTCTTCGGATACTATCTTCTCCGCTGTGCCGCCGCAGGCAACGAACATGGTCAGCTGAGCTTTGGCGTCGTCGCTCAGTTCTTCCGGCTGAGCGCCCACGAGAAAGGCCCGGGCTTTGATGCCGTAGTTCAAAAGATGGCGGCCCGCACCCAGACCGTCGCCGCCGTTATTGCCTTTGCCGCAGAAGATCACTGCTTTTTTGCGGTCGTCACCCAAAAGGCTCATGGCCGCGTCCGCCGTTTGCTTGGCGGCCTGTTCCATGAGGAGCAGACTGCCGACGCCGTAGGTCGCCGCTTCTTTGTCCAGTCTGCTCATTTCCGCAGCTGTCACGATTCGCATTCTTGCCACGTCCCTTCTATGATCACATATGCTATAGCGGCTTCTCCGCTGTGGGCCAGAGAAAGGTGCACTGTCGTCCCGCCCGCTTTCTTCACCCGGTCGGCGATGCGTCCTTTCAAAAGGAAAGAGGGTTTGCCCAGCCCGTCATTTGTAACTTCGGCCTCCTGCAAGGAGCAATCTCTCAGGCCGGTGCCCAGCGCCTTCAGCAAGGCTTCTTTGGCGGCGAAGCGGGCGGCGAAACTTGCGTCCGCTCCCGTCCCCCGACTGCGGCAATAAGCTGCTTCTCGCGGGGTGAAGACTCTTTCTTCCAAGCCGGGACGCTCCAAGGCCTTCGCCATACGTCCCACCGGGCAGATATCACAACCGATGCCGATGATCATGATCCAAGGCAGCCTCCTCGCACCCTTAATCTAATTTATATTCTCAAAAGATCAGTGAAATTCCTCTAAGTTGCTTAAAAGTTTTAAGCGGCCGAAACGTGCCGGATGCCGACATTTTCAATGGCCGCTTTTTCATCGCTTCAATTCAGCCTTTCCGTTTTGAGAGCGACCTTGTCCCAATTGACGGTTATATTGTAAACGGCGTCGATGAGGCGAGCTTTGAAGGAGCCGGGACCGTCTTTTTTCTCCAAAAAGTTCGCGGCCAATTCGCCGCTTTGCCCCAGCACAGCAAGGCCTAACACAGCCGCTAAAAATTTATCCCGAGCCACGGCACAGTAGCAGCCTATCAAAGTGCTGCTCATGCAGCCGCTGCCGGTGATCTCCTGCAAAAAGGGATGACCGCCGTTTAACACCATGGCCCGCTTGCCGTCGGAAACACAGTCTTGGGGCCCGGTGACAGCAAAGACGCAATGAAATTTTTTCGCCCCGTCTTTAGCCAAAGCGAGGGATTTTCCTTCATCGATCTCTGCCAGAGCATCGATGCCTTTCCCGTCGGCCTTTTCGTTGACGAGGGCCGCGCATTCCGCCCTGTTCCCCCGCACGCAGGTGATGCCGCCGCTGCGCAGCAGTTTAAGAGCCAGATCCAAACGCCAAGGGCCGGCCATCACCCCCACCGGGTCCAACACTGCCGGGATGCCCAGTTCTTTCGCTTTGGCGCAGGAAAGCTCCATGGCCTGCCGCCGCCCTGCATCCAAGGTGCCGAGATTCAACACCAAGGCGCGGGCTCCCGCAGTAAGGCCCGCCGCTTCTTCGGGCGCAGAGGCCATCATAGGGCGGCCGCCGGCAGCCAAACAAATATCGGCGCAATTTTCCGCAGTCACATAGTTAGTGATATGGTGGATGAGGGGCCGCTCTTTTCTCACTTTGGCCACTAAAAGGCTCAAACTTTCCGTCATTTCCATGTTAGAGACCTGCCTTGGCGTAGAGAGAAACGAAATGATGCAAGGGCCCGCAACCGGAGCCTATATCCAAACCGTTTTTGATGCCTTCGGTAACGTAAGCTTTAGCGGCGGCCACTGCTTCTGTAAGAGACAGCCCCTTGGCCAAATCGGCAGCCAAAGCGCTTGAGAGCGTGCAGCCGGTGCCGTGGGTGTTGCGGCCGGGGATGCGTTTAGCCGGAAACCACCGCTCGCTCGTGCCGTCGAAAAGCAGATCGCTGGCATCTCCCCGCAGGTGGCCGCCTTTTACCAACACAGCCTTGGCCCCCAGTTCGATGATCTTTTTAGCCGCCCGCACCATGGCCGCCTCATCTTCCACTTTGAAACCGCAGATGGCCTCCGCTTCCGGCAGGTTGGGGGTGACCAAAGTGGCCAGAGGGAGCAATTCTTCGATCAAAGCGGCGCAAGCGTCGGGTGCCAGCAGAGCGTAGCCGCTTTTGGAGATCATCACCGGATCCAGCACCACTATTTTCGGCTTATACTTTACAAGGCCGGCGGCTACCGCTTCGATGATGGGGCTGTGGCTCAGCATCCCTATCTTCACTCCGTCCACTCGAATATCGTCGAACACGGCAGCGATCTGAGCCGTCACGATCGCAGGGTCGATATCCTGCACCGCCGTCACTCCTTGAGTGTTTTGGGCAGTAACGGCGCAAATGACGCTCATGCCGTAGGTGCCGTGGGCGGCGAAAGTTTTAAGATCGGCTTGGATGCCGGCGCCGCCGCCGGAATCGGAACCTGCTATGGTCAGCAAATTTTTCATAAAGGACTTCCTTTCTCTGTATCGACTTTACGATTTTCGCCGTCCCTTGTCCTCGCCGTGGCCGCTGGGGACGTAGTATTGCGCGCCCAGCAGGGCATCGGGCAGATATTGCTGCCTCACCCAGCCGCCGCTGAAATTGTGAGGATATTTATAATCGATGCCGTGGCCCAATTTGGCCGCTCCGCCGTAGCTGGCATCCCGCAGATGGGGAGGCACGGTGCCGCAGTCTTTGGTGCGCACGTCTTTGCGGGCCCGTTCGATGCCCATGCAGGCGCTGTTGCTTTTGGGAGCGTTGGCTATGTAGAGTACTGCCTCCGCCAAAGGCAACTGTGCCTCCGGCAGCCCTACAAAGTCCGCTGCCTGAGCGCAGGCCGCCGCCACCTCAATGGCCCGAGGATCTGCCAGCCCCACATCTTCTGCGGCGCAGATGAGGATGCGGCGGGCGATGAAGCGCACGTCCTCTCCCCCTTCCAGCATTCGGGCCAAATAATGCAGAGCAGCATCGGCGTCACTGCCTCTCATGCTTTTGATGAAAGCGGAAACGATGTCGTAATGCTGATCCCCCTGCTTGTCGTAGCGCTGCATGGCGTTTCCCAGCACTTGCCGCAAAACGTCGAGAGTGAGGCGCCGCTCCCCTTCTTCCGGCAGCATGAACTCCGCCTGCTCCAAAATATTCAAAGCGCCTCGGGCGTCGCCTGCCGAAAATTGAGCGATCACCTGTAAGGCTTCCTGGTCGGCGGTGAAACTGCCGCCGAAGCCGTTCTCCTTATCGGCCACGGCCCGCTGTAAAATTTTCAAAAGCTGGGGCGGTCCCAATTTCTCCAAACGTATCACTTTCATGCGGCTCAAAAGGGGCGAATTGATCTCGAAAAAGGGATTTTCCGCCGTGGCCCCGATGAGGATGATGGTGCCGTTTTCCACATAGGGCAACAGCACGTCCTGCTGAGCCTTGTTGAAACGGTGCATCTCGTCGATGAACACGATGGTGCGGCCCAAACCGCTGTCGAGGCTGGCCTGAGCCCGGGCGATGAGCTTGCGCAGTTCGGGGACACCGCTGGAAACGGCATTGATGGCTTCGAAGCGAGCGCCGGTACTGTGGGCGATGATGTGAGCCAAGGTGGTCTTGCCTGTGCCGGGTGGGCCGTAGAAAAGAACGCTTTGCAGCGTGTCCCGTTCGATCATGCGGCGCAGAGGACTGCCTGGCCCCACTGCCTGATCCTGCCCCACAAAGTCGGCCAAGGTTTCTGGGCGCAGCCGGTCGGCCAAAGGCTTGCTGTTTTGAGCTGCCGTACTGAACAAACTTTCCATGCTTGCCTCCTCCCTCGGCCTGTGCTCTTTCTCGCGGCGGAGCGTGCTTCTGGCTCTTCTCGAATTTTTTTGCGAGCCGCGATGCTTCGCCCAGCGCTCTTTGCTGGCTGTGCTTTTTCTTTTGCCTGCAGAGCTCGCCGCTTTTATTTTCGTATTATATCATTTTTCCCGCAGGCTGTCACCTTTCGCCCCGATCTTCGTTGAGAAAGGACAGTGTCAAGTAATCGTTGGCAAAATTCTCCGGCAAAATATCAAAGTCAGAACCCTACAAAGGGCAAAGCATTC
>CANRJC010000009.1 GCA_947630795.1 uncultured Phascolarctobacterium sp.
ATAGGGTTGCCGAATGGACTGTCCATAACTATAAGTTTTTAGAACCCCCACTAAAAGTGGGGGTTTTCTTCATACAAGAAGAAGCGGGCAGCTCCGTCACTGCGGTGCTGTCCGCTTTTTGTTTTATTCTTCTGCCAACAGTTCTATGAGGCGGGTGAGCACGGCCACGCTCTCGGCCAAAGGCAGAGCCATTTTTTCGTCAAAGACCATCTCCGGCACGTAGGGGATGTGGACGAAGCCCACTTTGGTGGCGGTGCCGGCAAAATGCCGGGCGGTGAAATAAAAGATATCGTTGCACAAAAAACCGTTCACCCGGGGAGTGAGAGCCACCGGGTAGCCTTCCCTCCGCAGACGGCTCACCAATTTCTCGGCCGGTATGGTGGCCTGATATCTGGCCTGCCCTCCCGCCACCACTTCCTGCCCGCGGGGGCGGCGGCCCATATTGTCTTCGATACGGGCATCCCGCATGTTCACGGCCACCCGATCGATACACACTTTAGTGCTGCCGCTGTTCATGCCCGTCAAAAGCACTGCATCGGGCCCCGGGGACGGCAACTGTTCCCGCAGCACCTTCCATTCCAGATCGTAAACGTTGGGCAGTAGCACCTTGGTCAGGGCAAAGCCCGCCACTTCCTGCGGCAGTGCCTGCACCGCCGCCCAAGAAGGATTGATGCTGTAATGAGCAAAAGGATCGAAGCCGGTGATGAGGAGTTGCTTCATCTCGTGCCTTTCTTTAAAAAAGTGCAAATTTTTGCGTCGCCCGCTCGCCCCTTCTGCCTCGCTAACAGAAGGCAGCGTCCCTCGACGGCGGGCCTGTGTCGGCGGCGCCTAAGAAAAAACTCCCAAACTCAGGTCTGGGAGCTTAGTTCTTTTGGAGCTACTGACGGGATTCGAACCTGCGACCTGCTGATTACGAATCAGCTGCTCTGCCAGCTGAGCTACAGTAGCGTCGTGTATAGGTTATTATAAGGTAAAAGAGCTGCTTTTGTCAATCGACGGCGGTTCAGCCCTCTTTGGCTGCTGCCTCCGCCTTTCTGGCCGCCTCTTCGGCCGCTGCTCTGTCGGCAAGGATCTGGGCCTTGGTGCGGCGGATGCGGGGCTTCTTGATCTGATTGATCTCGGCCTTCTTGATCACCTTGGCCAGCTCCGAGATGATGTGCAGCTCGTCAACGGTGCAATCGTTCAATACATCGGCCAACTCTTTGCGGAAAATGTTTTCGCTGTGGGTCACGCTGTCGCACAAAAGCTCATCCACGGACACGCCCAAAACATTGGCCAAGCTGATGATGGTGGGCAGCCCCAGTTTGGTGTTGCCGGTCTCGATATTGCTGATGTGAGGCGTCGACAGCCCGGTGATCTGCGCCACGGCTCCCTGAGTAATGTGCTTCCTCTGCCGTGCTTGTTTGATCCTGGCGCCTATCGCCTTATAATCAACATATACTTCCATATTGCGAAACATCACCTTTCTTTTGCTCTAGTCCGATATATTACGATCATCAACTGCCGCAACAGTTATGATTATAGTCGCAAAGTCTAAGAAAATCAAGGGTTTTCGGAAAATATAATACTATAGAGACGAATGCTTTGCTATTTCTGCAAAAGGGGCACGGTCAAGCTGCCCTGGGGCATCAAAATGATGCTGTGCTCTTTCCCCACATAGGTCTCTGCTTTGGCGATGGCTTCATCGACGCTGTCTACAGCCTCAAAGAGCAGATCCTTTGCGATCTGTTTGTCGAGAGCGGAGACCAAAATGAAGCGGGCCTTCTTCATCAGGCGGGTGATGGCGTAAGCTTTGTGAGCGCCGATGACGAAGTTGGCCGCCAATTTGGCCGCGATGGCATCGGGAGACGGATTCTCCCGCAGAGCCTGCTCCAAAGCTGCGCTGCCGCTGCCTTCTTCGCACTCGCCGATGATGATCACCACGCCGCCTTCCTTAACGGCGCACCAAGCGTTGTCCATAGTCTTCTGCAATTGGTAGATATTGATGTCTTTGGGGTAACCGCCGCAGCTGGCGATGACGATATCGGCGGGGGCGGGGATGGGCACGCCGTACACTTTGTCCACGAATTTGCAAGCCTCAAGATGGGCCAAGCGCCAATCACCGGCGAAAATTTTCAAAAATTCGTGCTTAGCATTCAAAATGGCATTGAAGAGGAACATCCTGTGTTCTTTGGCAAAAAGGCCCACGCCTTCCATCTGATCCTCATAGACCGGGTTCCCCTGCAATTTTCCCAGCCCCGAAGCGGGACTGAGCATGAGACTGTGATTTTTTCTTACAGTCTCCATGGCGGCGCAGCCGGGCAGCACTGCTTTGCGGCCGCCGCCGAAGCCGGAGAAGAAATGATGGACGATGGTGCCGGTGAGGATCACCAAGTCCACATCGCAGATCAGCTTGTTCAGCCACACGGGCGTGCCGAAGCTGGTGGTGCCGAAATATTGAAATGCTCCTTCTTCTTTGCAGTTGCTGTTGTACATTTTCAGACGGGAGGCCACGTCCTGCCCCACTGCCTCTGTCATCTCCGCCTCGGTCATGTCTCGGTGAGTGCCCAAAGCGAACACGATGCGCATATCCTCGTCCTTGATGCCCAACTTGTTCAGCTCGCGCACCAAAATAGGCATGAAGTCGAAACTGTTGGCCACGCGGGTGGGGTCGTTGCAGATGAAAGCGATCTTCTGGCCCGGCTTTACCAATTCCGCCAGCGAAGGACAGCCGATAGGCTCATAGATGGCCTTCAGTACGGCTTCTTCCAAATCCTCCAATAAAGGCACGTCGGCGGTGCGGATCTCTGCCAACACCTTGTCGGCGTCGAGAGTAAATTCTTTCTCGCCGTGGCCGTATTTGTATGCGTAACGGGTGAGCTTCATTTTCGAAAACCTCCTTAGGGCCTCGGTGCGTGCGCTCCGTTCTCTGCCGGGCTTCGCCGCCGGACTTTTTTCCCGAATATATTATACCTGTCGGCCTCCCGCCTTGTCCAGTAAAAACGGCGATCACGGAGCAGCCGCTTGGGCTCATCGACCTTTGACTTTTTTATTTTAGCTTGGGCTCGCTGATCTCTGACTTTTTCTTTTCAGGCAGTGCTCGGCAGTCGTTAACTTTTTCATTTTGCCAAGAACTTTTTGGCTGTCGACTTTTCTATTTGAATAAGAGTTTAGCGGCCGACGGACTTTTCGTTTAAGTCAGGCCGAGAGCACCGCCTCTTTTTCTGTTTGCTTCGATGGCGAAGGACTTTGCCTTTTAGATTTTAGACTTTGCCTTAAAATTTCATCGCTTAAAAAAAGCAAAAGCCATACTCGGAAATGCCTCCGAATATGGCTTTGTGTTTTTTTGCGCTGCGGCTCACCGAGCCGCGACTCCCGACAGACTATTGGATGCGGGAGATGAAGTAAAGGATGCTCACCACCAGCACCGTCAAGGTGATCATCATCGGGTCGGCGATGGAAGTGCGATAGTTATCCGGGCTGTAATGTTTCACCCTTCTGAAAGGTCTGGCATCCAAAATATTCATGGGATTGGCCGTCATCCCCATGAAGTTTTCGTAGAGCACGTTCCATGCGTTGCCCAAGCCGCCGCACAGAGCGCAGAACAATTCGGCGCAGCGCACCACGAGGAAGCCGAAAGGTTTGCGATAGAACCAGTCGGTGTCCAAGCTGATGGCCGTATGAGGCTCCATCTTGGGCAGATACATCAAAAAGGGCACCATGGCCATGCCCAGCATCTCCGCTGTCTGCAAAATTTTATCGGCGGTGAAGGGATGATAGGGGGCCATCTCAAAAGCAAAGTGGCGATACAGCAGGTCGGGGTATACGCCGTAAAGGGTGCACAGGAAGGCGCCGATGCACATGCCCGCATACATATTGACAGGCACCGGCCGTTTGATGGCCACCTTTTTGCTGTCGGAGCGCAAGAAGATGAAGTAGCCCATCTTCAAAGGAATGGACAAAAAGGTACCGATGCTGGCCAATTCCAAGAGAGAGAAGAGCAGATGGTTGCCTGCCTCGGCCGCTGCGTGCACGGTGATCACCTTGCTGACGAAACCGTTGAAGAGAGGGATGCCCGAGATGGAGAAGGCAGCCACGAAGAAACACAGGCCTACGAGCGGCAGCCTCTTCATCATGCCGCTTATCTCGTTGATGCGGCGGATACCGGTGGCATAGATGATGGTGCTGGCGCACATGAAGAGAGAAGATTTGAAAAGGATGTCGCAAAAGGCATGGGCGGTGGCGCCGTTGAGAGCCATGCCGGTGCCTATGCCGGCGCCGGCCACCATGAAGCCGGTCTGGCTGATGATGTGATGAGCCAAAAGCTTGCGCATGTCATTCTCCATGATCGCATAGCTGGCCCCGTAGACTGCCATCAGCGCACCGCCCCACATCAAAAGATCGGTGCCGGCAAAAACGCGGACCAAAGCATAGACCGCTACCTTAGTGGTGAGACAGCTCATGAAAACGCCGCCGGTGAGAGTGGAGTTGCCATAGGCATCTACCAACCAAGCATTGACCGGGGGCATGGCCACATTGACGCACATACCGGCCAGCATCAGCCAGTAAGCATAACCGTGAGGCCCTGCCGTGAGGTTGCCCACTTCGAAGTTGCCGCCGCTCACCGTCAGGAAAATGCCGAAGAGCAACAGGTTGCCGCCCAACATGTGGACCAATAAATAGCGGAAGCCTGCCCTGCGGGACTCGGGGGTGTGGTTGCACCATACAAGATAGAGAGAAGTGAAGGCCAAAGCTTCCCAGAAGAAGATGAAGCACAGCCAATCTTTAGCCAAGGTGACGCCGATGGCGCAGCCAGCGTAGGAAAGGGAGCAGAGAGCCTCCATCTTGTTCTCGTTGTGAGCGGCATAAATGCTGCAGATGGCCGCCAGCACGGAGAAGATGAAAGTGAAGAGCCAGCTCAGTTTGTCTACGTAGATGAGCTGCACATGATAGCCCGCCACGAAATCGAAGCCCCAAGTGGTCCCCAGCGGCAAAAGCAGGGCGGCGACCACCGCAAAGAGCGGACCTGCGATCATGATGAAGCGCCGCAATTGTTTGGGCGCCACCAAAGCGAGGAAGCCTACCAAGATCAGTATCAACCCGGGATGAAGCATGAGATCAAGCATCCTTCTCACCTCCCCGGTCGTAATAGTCTTCATCTCTCTGCAGCAGCGGCGCCATGATCATTTTGGCCAAAATGATCAGCACCCACGCTCCTACGAAGCCGAAGAAAATGTTGTAGCCTATCGGCAGGGGCCACCACTCGGCGCCGTGCAGATGAACTCCCATGAGCTCACCCAAAACGCACAGCAGCAAAACAGCGGCCACGAGCAAATAAACCGTTTTCACACTGAACTTTGTCATTACAGCCACCCTCCTGTCCAGCCGGCGCAAATAGCCTCAGAGGCCATCACAGCCAGTCTATAGAAATGGGGATAGATGTTGGGGATAACGCCCAAAGCAACGCTGACGGCGGTAGTCACGCAGATCGGCACCAACATTTTGAGACTGAAGGCACCGTATTGAATGAATTTTTCTCTGGGGTCACTGCGGAAGTAGGCCATCTGACAAACCGGCATCAAGTAGCCGGCCGCCAAGAGAGCGCTGGCCACCCACACCAAAATGTAAAGAGGCTTGCCCGCCTGCAAGGCACCTAAGGCCAAATTCCACTTGCTGATGAAACCTACTATGAAAGGCATGCCCGCTATGCCCAAAGAAGCGATCGTGAAGCAGGCCATGGTCACCGGCAATTTTTTGCCTATGCCGTACATCTCGCTGATGTTGTTGCGGTGGGTGCGGGTGATGATGAGGCCCGCACACATAAAGAGGGTGATCTTCATCACCGCATGGGCTACCAGATGCAGGTAAGCGCCCTTGATGCTGAGAGGAGAGATGAGAGCCGCGCCCAGCACGATGTAGGAAAGTTGTCCTACGGTGGAGAAGGCCAGCCGCCGTTTCAAATTATCCTGACGAAGAGCTATCATGGACGACACCAAAATGCTGATGGCCGCCGCCCAAGCCAAGCAGTCTATGATGCCCAACTGTGCCAAAAGTTTGGGGCCGAAAACGAAGCAAACGATCCTCAGCACGCAGAAGACGCCCGTCTTGACCACTGCCACCGCGTGCAAAAGAGCAGACACGGGAGTGGGAGCGATCATCGCAGCCGGCAACCAACCGTGAAGAGGCATCACCGCTGCCTTCACACTGCCCGCCAAGATCATCAGCACGAAAACACTTTGCAGCACCCATTTGGGAGCCATATCGATGGTGAGCAAGCCGCCGGCCCTGAAGTCGATGCTGCCGGCGATGCAATAAACGGCGATGACGCCGGCCAAGAACAACTGGCCGCTGATCAAAGTGTAGATCAAATATTTACGGCTGGCCAAGAGAGCTTCGTCATTTCTTTTGTGCAGCACCAGCGGCCAGCTGGCCAAAGTGAGAAGCTCGTAGAAGATGAAGAAAGTGAGCAGATTTTCGGCCAAGGCTATGCCCATGCAGGCGCTCATGCAAACGGCGAAGGCGGCGAAATAACCTGTCTGCTCGCCTTCATTGTTGCAGCGCATGTAGCCGATGGAATAGAAATTGATGGGCACCCACAGCATCGAGGCCAAAGTGGCGAAGATCATGCCTGCCGGGTCGGTGCGCAGGGTGAGCCCTACGGTATCGGTGATCTGACAGAGCGTGTAGGTGTACACATCGCCGTTCAGCACCGCAGGCACCATACTGAGGATGATGCCGAATTTTATGAAGGAAGCGATGGTGCTCCAAGCTTCCCGCACATTCGGTCTTTTATCGCTGAAGGCGATGAGCAATGCGGCTAAGAGGGAGACCCCTACGGCCAGAAATGGTCTGCAATCTACGATAGTCATCTCAGAAACACCTCCGGCAAGCCGACTTTAAGCACATCGGTGACGATGTCTCCGTTACAGAAGCCCAGCACCAAAATAGCCAAGCCCATCACCACGATAGGCACTGCCATCTCTATGGGCAGCCCCAACTTGGTGGACGGCGGCTGTATCTCGGTAAGAGAAGCCTCACGCTGCACGAACACCTGCTCGATGATGCGGAAGAAGTAGATGGCATTCAAGAGAGAGCTGATGACCAGCACGGCGATGTAAAAGTATTGAGCGCCGGTATAAGCACCTAACATCAAATACCATTTGCTGAAGAAGCCGCAGGTGGGAGGCAGGCCGATCATGGAGAGAGCAGCCAAGGTCAGGGTGACGGTACTGATGGGGATCTTTTTATGCATGCCCCCCAAACGGTAGAGGTTGACCTCGCCGAAGCGGTACTGGATGCCCCCGATCACCAAGAAGAGGGCGCTCTTCATGAACGCATGATTGATCATGTGCAGCACAGCGCCTATGAAGCCGTATAAATTGCCCATGGCCAAGCCGATGGCGATGTAGCCGATCTGAGCCACGGAAGAATAGGCCAGCATGCGGCGAAAATCGAATTGGGCCAGCGCCATGATGGAACCTATCAAAATGCCGGCGATGCCCAACACTCCTATAACGTTGAGAGCGCTGTGGACCACCAGATTGTCAACATGGAAAATGTAGTAAAGGAAGCGGACCATAGCATAGGCCGGAGCCTTGCTCATGCAGCCGGCGATGAAGGCAGCCGCACCCGGATGGGAAAAGGTGTAGGCATCGGGTTGCCAGCCGTGCAAGGGGAAGAGGGCCATCTTGATGCCGAAGCCGATGATGAAGCAGGCCACAGCCATGGCAAAAAGAGGCGAATCCAAATGGGCCGCCACCAATTTGGCCAAGTCGGCCATGTTCAAGGTGCCGGTCATGGCGTAAAGATAGCCGACTCCCAAAAGGTAGAGGGAAGCGCCGATGGTGCCGATGAGCAAATATCTGAAAGCGGCCAGCATCGATTTTCGTCCGCCGAGGGCAATGAGGCCGTAGCCGGAAAGGCTCATGATCTCCAGATAAACGTAAAGGTTGAACACGTCACCGGTGATGATCATGCCGCAGAGGCCCACGCACAAGAGGCCGAAGAGAGTGTAATAACCGCCGAGGTGGAGCCAGTCTTCTCTCTTCACGAAAGGACGGCTGTAAATGCTCACCATCAAAGCGATGAAAGTCACCAGCACTGCCAGAACGCTGTTCAGCGGGTCCAAAACGAATTCGATGCCGATAGGAGGTTCCCAGCCGCCCATCCAATAATGGATGGCCTGACCGCCCGAGGCCAACACCTGCTTCAGCACTGTCGCCGCACTTATAAAAGCGCCGAAAATGGCGGCGATCACTATGTATGACCCTAAGTTACGGCTGATACGGCTGAAAAGCAGACAAAGAAGAGAGGCTGTCAGGGGCAAAAGAACGATGAAGACGGGCGCGTGTTGAACGAAATTCATTTTGACGCCCTCCTCAGTATCTCAACTTCCTCCAAAGAACCGAAGATCTCTTTGATCCTCATCAAAAGGGCGATGGCCACGCCCGTAGTACCTAAACTTACTACGATGGCCGTCAGCATCAAGCCGTGGGGCAGCGGGTTGATGTAGGCATCGGGATTCGTGGTGAGCCCGTTCTGGATGGGTATCATGCCTCCGTCTTTCTGAGCAAAGCACAGGTAAAAGAAGATGACAGCTACCTGCATCACGTTCATGGCCATCAATTTTTTCATATAGTTTTTGCTCAAGACCATGCCGTAAACGCCTAGGAAGAACAGGATCATGACCAGAGCGTAAATGCCTCTGGTCTTCAGGAATTCATTCAACATCTCCATTATCGGCCCCCCTCTTCACGATAGCATCCAGCAAGTTGATGATGGTCATCATCACACAGATGGCCACGCCTATCTCGATGAGGAAAATGCCCAGAGCATGCATCTCATGCTGCGGTTCCATGTGGATAGGCATGTAGTTGTAATCCAGAAAAAATTTCGCTCCGCCGAAAAGAGTGAGCCAGCCGGTGAAGGCGTAGATGAAAGTGCCTACGCCGGCCAAAACCACCGAGGTCTTGCCCAGCACGTTGAATTTGGCGTTTTCTCCCAAGATCAGGCGGCTCAAAAGAACGCCCACGGAAAGGACGGCACCTGCCTGGAAACCGCCGCCGGGAGAATATTCGCCCAAGCAGAGCACATAGATGGCATAGACGATGGTGAAGGGCACCAGCAGCCTGAATGCCACATTGAGGATGAGACCGCCAAATGGTTCTTTCATTTGATAACCTCTCCTTCCTCTCCGTCTTTCTCGGGCTTGCGCCCCATGGTGTTGCTGGTGAGCACCAGCACCGTGGTCACGCCGGCCAAGAACATTACCGAAGTCTCCCACATGGTATCAAAGCCTCTGTAGTCGATGATGACGCCGGTCACGATGTTGGGGGAGCCGGTGTCTTCGGCGCTGCGGGCAATGTAGACGGGGGTAACATGTTGATTAGGGGCCGTGTCTGCAGAGCCTATTTTCGGCAAATAGGTGATCACCAAGCAGAAGAGCCCTGTCATGATAGCAAGTAAAACAGCAACCAGCCCTCGCATTATTTACACCACCTATCTATAGTCTTCAAAGAAGCTACGAAAAATACGGTGGAGATGCTCCCTATGACTGCCTCGGTGAAGGCCACGTCGGGAGAACCCATCATCAAATAAAGGAGCACGGCGGTAAAACTGAAGCCGCTGTAAATGATGGCCGCGCTGAGGATATCCTTGCAGAAGATCACGGCGCAGGTGATGGCGATGAGAAAGATCAATAAGATCGCTTCAATAATATATATCTGCATCTCAGTTCCCCTCCTTCGCCGGCAAACTGCCCATGGGCTCGTTGGCGCTGCTCCCCTGAGGTTGGCCGCTGAGCACCTTGGGCGCATCTTTGGAAGCCAACGTCCACACAGGATGGCCCGACTTATAGGCTGCTTTGCCCAAAATGTGGCTGCCGATAGGATTGGCCAAGAAAACGATGAGGAAAACGAAGACCATCTTCAAAGAGGTCAGCGTCAAGCCTTCGTAAATAATCAGGCCGATAAAAGACAACATACAGCCCAAAGTCTCGCTGTTGCCGGAAGCATGGACTCTGGTGTAAAAATCGGGCAGCCGCAGCATGCCTATGGCGGAGCCTATGAAGAAGACCAGCCCGCCCAAGAGAAAGAGAGCGGCGATGCCCTGCCTCAACATATCCAAGGTAATGCTCATAGCTTCTTACCTCCCAGATATTTGGCCACGATGACAGAGCCGATGAAGCCCATCATCGCATAAGAGATGGCGATGTCCACATACATATCGGGACGCCCGTCCACGTAACCGAAAAGCACCAAAAGCAAGATCGTGTCGGCGCCGATGACGCCCAACCCGTTCATCCTGTCGTAAATGGTGGGCCCGTGAAAGAGCCTCTCCAGCATAGTGCCGATGATCAGAACTATGCCGAACATCACGATGATGAAGATTATCTTCATGCCGGCACCTCCTCTTCCGCTACGGCAAACTGCAGAGGCTCATCGAAGAGCCAAGCCACTTTCTTCTGCATGGACCCGTCCAAAACTCCCGAGGCCGCGCCGGGGGTGAGGGCGTGTATCTCAAACAGTCCGTCGTCCGTGACATTGATGGTCACCGTGCCCGGAGTCAAGGTGATGCTGTCGGCCAGCACTATCGAAGCCATGGGGTTCTCCGCTTTGAAGTAAAAGCGCACCACCTTGGGGTCGATGGCCATCACCTGTCCGGTAGTTGCCAAAAGCACGTCTATGTTGGCCAAGATCAATTGCCACAGCAGCCACACGGAATAGTTTAAAAGTTTGAAGACGGAGATGCCCAGCACGTAGTATCTCTTATCGCCGGCCTTGTTGGGCACCAGCATCAACGGATAGGTTATCCACACCGTTACGGCGCTGGTGAGCAGGCCGTAGACGATGAACTTCGTTTCCGTCCTGCCTGCCAAAGCCATCCAAAAGGCGAACAGCAGAAGAAAGAGACAACTTTTGTGCAACAGCGGGGAACCGACTACATTTTGTTCTTCCTTAAACACGGTTACCACCTTTCTTTATCGTTATGCTCAAAACGGCATCACAGTTTGAAAAACAGCGGAGAAAATAAGAAAAGCCAGTTTCATCGGGCTATGAAACCGGCAGGGGCCGTCTGCTCTGCTGACCTTTGCAGAATCCCCTCGATCGCAAGCCAACTGAAAAAACCGAAAACGGCACAAAACACATATTCATATCAATAAACAAAAAAAATATTAGACATCGGCGGAAAAAATCCTGCCGTTCATAAATGATTGTGAAATTTTTTTAAATTTACTTTGACGGAAGTGTAACCATTCTGAAATCGCACTCCCGCTCCGACAGCATATGTGCGGCTAAACGTTTCACTCTTTCTATATCGGCGGTGCAGCAAACGGTGACGCTGCCTTTTGTCTTCTTCTCGTTCAGCAGGCCCTCTCCCTCGAGCTGCTGCCGGCAAAGAAGGGCGGTGGCCTCTGCGGGATCGATGACGGTGACCGCAGAGCCGAGAGCGGCCTGCAATTCTTTTTGCAAAAAGGGGTAGTGAGTGCAAGAGAGACACACGGCATCCACGCCGGCTTCTTTCAACGGCCGCGTATATTCGTCGACGGCAGAGTCGAGCTCCGGCCCGGTGAAGCGCTCCCCTTCCACGAGGGGGACGAACTTGGGGCAGGGCACGGGATAAACTTGTACAGCAGGGTCGATAGCCTCTAAAGCTTTTTTGTGCATGGCGGAGGCAACGGTGAAGGGCGTGGCCATGATGCCGATCTTTTTATTTTTGGCGGCTGCCAAAAGCTGCTGCTCTCCTTTGCTCATGCCCACCAAGACGAAGGGATGGGCTTTTTGCAGACGGTCGCAGCCTAAAGCGGTGATGGTGTTGCAGGCCAACACTACCTGTTTAACTTTTTGTTCTTCCAAATAGCAGAGCATTTCTTCCACGAATTTTCTTATCTCTTCTTCTGCTCTGGTCCCGTAGGGGGTGCGGGCGGTGTCGCCGAGGTAGAGGAGATCTTCGTGGGGAAGTTCCTGCACGAGAGCTTTGAGGACGGAGAGCCCGCCTACGCCGCTGTCTAATACTCCGATCGGTCTGTCTTGCAAATGTTTTTTGTCCGGCATGTCATGCCCTCCTCTTTTTTAAGAAAACGACCGGCTTTGAAGCGTTTGTCGAAAATTTTTCATCTTCTCGTAAAAGCCTGCGCTTTTTTTCAAAACAGCAAAGGCCCGCAAGAACGGGCTCGAAAAATTTTTTACTTAAGCCGTGAGGCCCCCGTCCACGCTGACGATGCTGCCGGTCATGAAGCCGTTGGCGGGAGAAAGCAGCGAACAGATGACGTGGGCCACTTCTTCTGCTTTGGCTATCCGTCCCAAAGGATAAACTGCTTCCATATCCGCCCTGCTGTAAGGAGCGCCGACCAATTGCGCTTCCGCTAATGGGGTATCCGCATCGCCGGGGCAGACGCAGTTGACTCTCACCCGGGGAGCCAAGTCCAGGGCCAAAGCTTTGGTGAGGGCCACCACCGCTCCTTTGGACGCACAATAAAGGGGACAATTGCGATTTCCCTTTAAGCCGGCATCGGAGGCTACGGTGCAGACGGCGGCGTTCTCGCCGAAATAGGGCAGAGCTGCGGCGATAGCATAAAAAGTGCCCTTCACGTTCACCGCCATCATAGCGTCAAAAGCCTCGTCGTCGATATTTTGCAGCGGCCCTTCCCGATAAAAGCCGGCGCTGGTCAGCAAAAGATGGATGGGCCCGCTCTCGGCGGCGGCGGCCATGGCTTTTTCGCAAGCTCTTTTGTCTTCAACGTCACAGCGGATATAAGTCACTTTGTTTTTCGCCGCAGCCTTTGCTTCAACGAGAGCTTTCGCTCCTCGTTCTTCGTTTCTTCCCAATATATATACCGCGGCGCCGTCGGCGGCCAACAATTTTGCCGCAGCCAAGCCCAGGCCCGAAGTCCCTCCCGTTATCACCGCCGTAAGTCCGGCGCAACCGTAGTCGGCCATTTTCCCGCTCCTCTAAGCTGAATGTTCGCATTTTTTGCCGCAAATATCTTTCTCAGACCTCTGCCGTCTCCAACGGCGGCGGCAACTTCACGATGACAGTGGTGAAACTTCCCAACTCGCTCAAAAGTTCCAACTTCATATCGTGGCGCAGGGCGATCTCTTTGGCGATGGCCAGCCCCAAGCCGCTGCCTTCTTCGTCGTTTTCGCCGGCCCTGCTGTAAAATTTGTCGAAAGCGTGGGTCACTTCTTCTTCGCTCATCCCCCGGCCGTGATCGGTGACCCGCACTTCTCTGCCCTGCAGGCAGAGCTCCAATTTGCTCTTCGCCGGCGAAAATTTTATGCCGTTATTGATGAAGATCAACAGCAGCTGCCGCAGCCGCCCGTAGTCGCCCTTTAAAAGGAAGACATCTCGATCCAGCTGCAGACTGACTTCCATCTCTTTTTCTCTGCCCAGCTGTCTTGCGGCTCTGGCCGCATCACGCAGCACATCGCACAAATTTATCAAACTTTTTTCGATCTTGTAATCCGGGTTCTGCAGGCGCGAATATTCCAAAAGATCGTCGATCAACCGCTCTAAAGTTTTCGTTTCTCTGATGATGCTGCTGCGGTAGGCGGCCACCTGTTCGGGCTCGGTCACCACTCCTTCGGCCAAAGCTTCCAAACTGCTGCGGATGACGGTCACCGGCGTGCGCAGCTCGTGAGAAACGTTGGAGAAAAAATCTTTGCGCAGCTGCTCCAGCTTCAGGCTCTCTTTTTCGGCGGCGGCCAAGCGGGCGGCCAACGTGTCCAAAGTGTTGGCCAAGTCTCCGATCTCGTCGTCCTGTTCGATCCGGCAGCGGGCGTCGTAATCTTTATCGGCGAGACGCAGGGCGATGGAGCGCATCTTGTTGAGAGAATCGGTGATGTGCCACGACATGGGCACGATGAAAACGGCGATCAAAAGACAGGCTGCCAGGGCGCTGATCAAAAGCACTTTGCCGGCTAAAGCAGCCGCCTCGTCGCTTCCTAAGGCCAAAGCCTGCACCAAGAGCACGGCCCGTGTCGCCCCCTCTTGATTTTTGATGGGAGTGACCACCGTCAAAACTTCTTCGCCCCAACTTTCGTCCATTTCCTCGACGATCGTTTTTTCGCCGCGAAAAGCTTTTTCTACCGCCTGCTTCACTTTGGGGCTCAATTGTTCAAAAGCTTCTTTGCGATCTGCGGGCAGAGGTCTGATCCGTGCATGCTCGTGTTTTTCTTTATGCTTTTTTCGCTGTTCGACGGCTTTCAGATTCAAAGACAGTTCTCTGTTGCTGTCCACCACCCACACCAAACCGGGAGTCACATCGTCCAAAAAATTCAAAAAAGGATTTTTCGCCAGATTATCGCCGTAATATTTCTCCATCACCGGCAAATTTCTGCGGATGGTGCGGCTGAGGCGGACAGACTGAGCCTGCATTTGATTTTTCTTTAAGATGACGGTCTGAGCTCTGAGGAAATAGGCGAAGCACAGGCCCAAAAAAATGCAAAAAAGGACGATGATGAGGCTGAAGTAGCGTAACTGCCGCCTGGCGATACGGTTTTTTCTGAAGTTGCCCGGAGAAAAACAACCGAAAAGATCCACAGCCATCCGTCCTTATTTCGTATATTCGAATTTGTAGCCCTTGCCCCACACGGTCTTGATGTCCCACTCGGGATGGGGATAAGCGGCCAGTTTGGCCCGCAGCCTTTTGATGTGAGAATCCACCGTGCGGCTGTCGCCTTCGTAATCGTAGCCCCAAATGCTGTCCAAAAGATTGTCGCGGGTGAAAGTTTTGGAGCTGTTGCGAGCCATCACGTCCAAAAGCTCGATCTCTTTTTTGGTGAGGGGCACTTCCTCCAGACCGATGCGGACGCTGTATTTGTCCATATCGATGTAGAGGTCGCCCACTTCGAAAATGTTGTGGGCGCTCTGCTCCTGCTGCCGCACCCGCCGCAGCACGGCCTTCACTCTGGCCATCACTTCGCTGGCGGAAAAAGGCTTCAGCACGTAATCGTCGGCCCCCAATTCCAGCCCCATGATCCGCTCGTAATCTTCCCCTTTGGCGGTGACCATGATGATGGGCACCATGGACTGCCGCCGCAGGCGGCGGCACACTTCGAAGCCGTCGGTTTTGGGCATCATCACGTCCAAAAGGCAGATGGCTATCTCGCTGCTGTAGGTGGCGAAGGCGGCCAAAGCTTCTTCGCCGTCGTAGGCCACGACGGGCTCAAAGCCCGCCTGCTTGGCGTAAGCGGCGAGGATGTCGGTTATCTGCCTGTTGTCGTCGGCGATCAGCATCTTCTTCATCTGCAGCATCCTTCGGAGAGAGCGATATTTTTCTAATTATACCACAAAGAGAAAGCACGGGGCAATGCAAAGGGCGGCTTTAAGAAAAAGAGGGAGCTTTGAGCGCGGTCAAGAAAAATTTTTAATATTTTTCTTTGAAGCTTCACAAAAAAATTCGACTCTCTCTTTGAAAGCTTTACGAAAAATTTTTCGGCTTTTTCTTGCGAACTGCGAGAAAAATTTTTCAGCTCGTTTTTGAAAGCCGTGCGTTAAAAACTTCGGCTCGTTTCGGCGCTCCGAGACGCTGAAACTTCCCCTCGTTATCGTGCTGTCAGACGTTAAAAAAGCTTCCTTCGTCAAAAAGATCCGACGAAAGAAGCCCTTGCTCTTTTTAAAAATATACAATTTTTCAAGAGGAAGTGAGGTGCTCCTCCTTTTTCTTTTTTGCGGCGGCCCGCAGTTCCGAAAGACAATACACCGCAGCCGCCGCTATGATCATGAAGCCCACCGTCTCCATGCTCTCTTCCACAAAGTTTTTAAAAATACCGGCTAAGCGCCTATCGACCACCAGCCGCCACAGCACGCCCATGCCGTAAACTCTGGAGACCAAGAGCACCCAGATCAGCCCCACGGCCAAAACGAAATAGCTCTTGCTTTGCAGGAAAGCGGCGAGACTGCGGCCCGTCTCTTCGCGGCCGCCCTTCCTTAGGGCCAGATAGATGCAGAAAAAGGCCAGAGCCAGGGCTATGTAGGTCCAAGCTCCGTGAAAAAGAGCCTTGTCGAAAAAAGAGTCCATCTCCCGCACGGCCATGCAGCCGATGAAGCCGCCCACCAAATAGAGCCCTCTTTTTTGATAAATTCGAGCGCCCCGCCAATAACAAAAAGCGCTGAAGCAGAGGAAGAGGAACTGAGCGTTCTCCGTCCAGCCTCCCTCTCTGAGGTAGTGATCTGCCTTAAAATCGTGATAGACCAAAAGGCCCATCACCGCTAGGGCCAAAGTCATCAAAAAAGCGGCGAGCAAAAATTGTCCGATCTTTTTCAATATATATCTTTCGTCTTCGTTCATTATCAAGGCCCTCGGCTCTTCTGAATTTTGAGACAGCTTTCTCTTCATTTTGATTTCAGAATGTATTTTATCATGGATTCATCTTTTTGTGCTATGCCATATCCGAAAAAATCTCTTTATTTTTCCCTCTCCGTTGCGTTATGGTATCGTTGATCCATAGAGTTCACCCCTTGTAGTTTGATCATGGTCGTGCGACTGCATCCTACCGACAGATGACCTCTATGGCTCTTTTAATGTTCAGGTGCTCGATCTCATTTTAAGATCTACCGCAATATTTTTCCCCGATCGACGCAGCGAAAAATAAAGCTGAAAGAAAAACAGGCGGCTGCTCGCGCTCTTTCGTCGGCACACCGCCTGTCTTGCTTTTTGTTTTTGTTTTTTAAATATTCACCGAAATTTTTTTCAACGGCCGAAATAAGCGGCGATCTCTTGCATCCGCCGGCTTTGAGGAACCTTGAAGGGACAGCGGCGGTCGCAGTGGCCGCAGCCGATGCAGTCTCCCGCTTTTTTGCTCAGCTTGTCGTAATGACCGGCCGCCACTTTATCTCCGGCCAGAGCCAGATCGTAATATTTGTTGATCAGACCGATATCGAGACCCATAGGGCAGGGCCGGCAGTGATCGCAATAAACGCAGTTGCCCCTGGCCGCAGCGGGAGTGAAGCTGCCGATGAGAGAGTAATCTTTTTCGGCGTCCGCAGCGTCGAAATATTTCAACAAGATGCCGAGGTCGTCTGAATTTCTCACCCCCGGCACCACCGTCAAAACTCCCGGCCGATCCAAAGCGTATTGGATGCATTGGCTCTGAGTGAGGGCCACGCCGAAGGGAGACGCCGCTTCATCCAGCAATTTGCCGGCGAAGAAAGGCTTCATCACCGAGATGCCCACGCCTTGCATCTCGCACCTGCGAAAGAGCCGAGCTCTTTCCGCATTGCTGCCCACGGCCAATTCGTCGCCCTGTTCGAGATCATAGGCCGGATTGATGGAAAACATCATCATATCCACTTCGACGTTGTCTAACACTTTCATCGCCACAGAAGGAGTGTGGGAAGAAAAGCCGAGGTGACGAAGTCTGCCTGCCTCTTTTTCTTTTCTCGCAAAATCTAAAAGGCCGGAGGCGGCGATCTCTTCGAAGTCTTCCTCTTCGTCCACGCAATGCAAGAAGCCGAAGTCGGCGTAGTCGGTGCCCAAAGTTTGCAATTCCCGGCGATAGGTGCGTTCTATCTCCCGCAGATCGCGAGACCAGCCATACTCGCCTTTGGAGTTATAAACTGCTCCCAAGTGGAGTTGGAACAGCACCTTCTCTCTTTTTTGAGCGATGGCCCGGCCGAAGGGAGCATAAACATTGGCGGCCCCGGCGCAAAGGTCGAAGAAATTGATGCCCTCATCGATCGCCGCAGCGATGATCTTTTCGATCTCGGCATCCGTATTGGCCCAGATACTGCCGGTGCCCAAGCCCAGCACTCCTATCTTTTCTCCCCCGTGGGGCAGGCTTCTGTATTCCATATCCTTCTCCTTAAAATTTTTCGTTTTTATGAAAGAGACGGCCCCGAATTTTTCGACCGTCTCTTTTGGCATCTTCGTTGCAAATTTTTTTACTTTCTATGCTCCCGTTAAATATTTTTGCCAGAAGGGGAAGCTGCAGCCTGCTAATACCAAAAGCAGGACCAGATAGTCAAAAATATTCAGCTTCTCCGGCGGCATGTTCTTATAAGTGTTGTTGCCGAAACCTTTCAGCTCCATGCTGAGGGCCAGCGTCTCCGACTTGGCCACCGCCCGCATCACCAACGGCCTTATCACCACCAGATAGGCCAAAAAACGTTTGATGAAGTTCTGTCGGTTAGAATAGCCCCGGCAGCTTTGAGCGTCCAAGGTTATCTCGCTGTCCAGCAAGAAGTTGGGCACGAAACGAAGAGCCGTCGTCAGCATGAAGGCATATTCGCAGGGCAGATGAAATTTTTCCACGAGAGCTTTGGCGATGTCTTGGATGCGGCAGGCTGCCAACAAACAGAGAAAGGCCATGGTCATCACCAGCATCCTGAGGCCGCCGATGAGAGACTGGAGCAGAGGAGTGCCGAAGAGCAGCTGCAGCAGCACCATAAGACCGGTGAACACCGCCAGCCCGCCGATGGCCGCCAAAGTCATTTGATCGTGCTTGATATAAAGAAGCAGCGTCAATTCCAACACCAAGATAGTGGCCACCGCTTCTGTGGGCAAAATGAAGACCCAAGCCGTCACGGCCAGAGTAACGATGATTTGAGTGAAAGCCGCTAAGCGCACGCTCCCTCACCTCCCTCTTTTTTATCGCAAGTGAGAAGCTCGCAGAGTTCTTCGACGGTGGCAGCTTTTACATCCATGCTCGCCGCTAAGGAGCAAACAGCCGGTTGGCGCAAGCCCCACTGTTCCAGAGGTCGAGTGCCGTCGAATAAAGCGGCGGGACTGCCGTCGTAGACCAAACGGCCCGAGCTGAGCACCACGGCCCGGCGGGCATAGCGGCGCACCACATCCATATCGTGAGAGATGAGCACTATGGTCACGCCCTGCTCTCTGTTCAATTTGTCGAGATGAGCCATCATGCCTTCGATCTCCAAAGCGTCTTGGCCGTTGGTGATCTCATCCAAGATCAAAGTGCGCGGGCAAAGAGCCATAGCCGCCGCCACACCCAGCCTTCTTTTTTGTCCGAAAGAAAGGAGACGGGGATAGGAATCTCTCAGTTCCGTCAGCCCCATGGCCGCCAAAGCTCCTTCCACTTGCTCTTTCACTTGGGCCTCCGGCAATTTTTTCACCCGCGGTCCGTAGGCCACCTCTTCATAAACGCTGTCGGCCAAAATTTGTAGGTCGGGGTTTTGAAAAACATAGCCGATCTTGTCTGCCAAGTCTGCCGGCTCTGCCGCCGCTGCATCTTCGCCGTCCACCAAGATCTCGCCGCTGCGGGGATGACAAAGGGCCATGAAGAGACGGCTCAAGGTCGTTTTGCCGCTGCCGTTGTGTCCTAAGAGGGCGACGAATTCTCCGTCCCCGATCTTAAGATCCATGTCGAAGATCACCGGCCGGCCTCGTGTGTAGGCATAGTTGACTTTTTTAGCTTCCAACATGGCCCGTGCCCTCCTTTTTTCTCACGCCGCGACTTTTCATATCTTCGATGGCTTCTTCTTCACTGCGCCAATCGTTCAATTTCAGGCCCAAACGTTCTTCAAGCCCCAATTTTATCTGCCACAACGTAGGCAACAAGGGCCGCAGTTCTTTGTCGGCATAAACGATAGGGCAAGCTGCTTCGAAAGTATCTGCCGCTACCGACTCTCCCTCTTTCAAAGCGATGAGGTCCGTCACGTAGGGCAACAGAAAATCCATGCGGTGCTCTACGACCACGATGGTCGTGCCCAACCGTTTATGGATGGAAGCCAATAAACTGTATAAACTTTGGGCGCCGTCGGGATCCATGGCCGAGACCGGCTCGTCTAAAACGATGAGCTCGGGCTCCACCGCCAAAGTAGAAGCCAAAAGCAATCTTTGCCGCTGCCCGCCGCTCAATTCGTCTAAACGATAAGTTTCACGGCCGGGCAGGCCCACCGCTTCCAAAGCCCAGCTGACTCTCTTTTCCACTTCTTCCGGTTTGAAGCCGTGGTTCAAAAGACTGAAGGCCACTTCTTCACCGGCAGTGAGGGACACCAGCTGGCTCTCGTAATCTTCCATGATGAAGCCCACGTGCATGGCGATGTCGCTGACTCTCTGTCCTTTGGTGCTTTTTCCCAAAACTTTCACATCGCCGGCATACCGGCCGCCCATATAAAAGGGCACGATGCCGGTGATGGCTCGGCAAAGAGTGGTCTTGCCCGCGCCGCTGGGGCCTATCAAACAGGTAAAGCTCCCCTTGTCCACCTTCAAGTTGATGTTGCGCAGCACCACCTGCCCGGGCGGGGTAGCCTTGTATGCGAAATAGAAATCCTCGATGGCGATCTGTGCTGTCACTTTCTACCCTCCTGCGCATAAAACAATCGTTTCACCGGAGCGAAAAGCAAAAAAGTGATCAGCCCGTTCAACAGGCCTACCACCGCCACTACCGGCAGCATGGCATAGACCCACACCGACAGAGGCAGCCCCAGCACCAGTTTGAGGATGAAAGTGAAAACGCTGCCGCTGGCCATGGTGGCCAAAAAACCGGTGACCAAAGGGCGCAGCTTCCACTCGCCCAGCCCTGCGGCCAGCATCGCTTTCACCACGAGGCAGCAGAGGATGGCGCCGCTCAATTCGCTGGCGATATTGCCCAAAGGAAAGGCCGATTTAGATGAAGGCACCAACGTCAGGCCGGCGATGAAACCGATCCCCACTGCCTGGCTCAGCTTGGGGTTGAACATACTGATGACGATGGAATACATGGCGATGGTCCAGTTGGGGGTCACGCCGCCCACGTTGGGGCTCACGGTGTGAAGGATGATCCCGATGGCAAAGAGCATGGCAGTTATGGCCACCCAGCGGTAGCCCTCCTGCAGCGGCTCTACTTCTTCTAAAGGGGGCAGAGACTTTGCTTCGTCCATCTGTTGCTACACCTCCCGAAAATTTTCCCGTTCGTTTTTTATTGTATCACACTTAAATGAAAAGTAATAGAAAAAAGGCCGAGGCCTCTCCAAATAAGTGGCGCCGCTTGCGCGGCAGGATTTTTATTTTCATACATAGAATAAAATTTTACGGTCGACGGAAATGACAGTCGGCATTGCGAAAAGAGGAGGAATTTTTATGAATTGCGCCTTTTGCCCTCATCATAATTGCTACACCAAAGGCCAAAATTGCAGCGGCCGCACCGAAGAGGAAGCTCTTGCTCTGTACGACGAAGAAGATAAAAAGATCATGCTGGCAGCGGCAGCCACCGAGAGCCGCAACTATTTGAAAATGACCCGCCTGGAAGAAGTGCTCTTCTTCGCTCAACAATTAAACGCGAAGAAGGTGGGCATCGCCTTTTGCATCGGTCTGGCCGCCGAGGCTCGTTTTTGCGCTCAATATTTGCAAAACGCCGGGCTCAAAGTGGAGAGCGTCTGCTGCAAAAACTGCGGCATCGATAAAGATGAGCTCGCTTTGGAAAAGATCAAACCGGGGCAGTTCGAGGCCATGTGCAATCCCCGCATGCAGGCAGAGCTCCTCAATAAGGCGGGCACCGAATACAATTTCATCGTCGGTCTCTGCGTAGGCCACGATATGGTCTTCACCAAAGCCAGCGAGGCCCCGGTCTCCACTCTCATCGCCAAAGACAGAGTGCTGGCCAATAATCCGGCCGGAGCTGTCTACTCCCGCTATTGGCGGCGCAAGCTGGGCATTTTGGAAAAAGGCACGGTCTGAAGGCCCCGGTGCCGCTCCCTCTTTCTTAAACAAAAAAGCACCCCTGCCCGAGCGGTTCTGCTTTTTCTATCAAGGCACGGCTTTGTGCCCCGTGCTTTTTGGAAAAAGCAAAGCTGCGTGAGCAAGGGTGTTTTTATGTTTATCTTTTTCCGTAAACTGCCAGCTCCACCAAATTGCCGTCGGGATCCCGCACATAGATGCTGTCCATGGGGCCCAGGGCGCCGTTTCTCGGCACCGGCCCCTCTTCTACGGGCCAGCCTTTGGCGAGAAGCTCCTCTTTGATCTTCTCTATATCACCTTCAACGCTCAGGCAGAGGTCCTGACTGCCCAAAGTGGGCCGCAGGGCTGCCGGCAAAAATTCTCCCGGGCGGCAGTGGATGTTGAGCTTTTGTTTGCCCAATAAAAAGGCGCGGCGGCCGTTTTTCTCCGTCACCTCTAACCCCAAAATGTCGTGATAAAAATGACGGCACTTAGAGTAATCTTCTGTGGTGATCACCAAATGATCCAAGCCTTCGATCTTCATGAAATGCTCCTCAATAACGATAGTCCTGTCCTAAAATGACGGTGCCGTCCCAGTTGCCCTCGGGCTTGGCGGCGATGAAAATTTTGTTTTTGAAGGGGATCTTGCTCAATTTGTAGACCACCGAGCTGCTGAACGCCACCACACGAGTGTCCGGCAAAGGTGTGTCGCTGCCGCCGTCGATGACGAAGTAGCCCGCCTTGGCCAATTGAGCGGCAGCGTGAGAAGCAGCCGCCGGGTCGCCGGAGCGGTTTATAAGGCGTAAAGTCGTCTGAGAACGGCTCGCCGATGTCTTTTGAGCAGGTGCGGCCAACACTTCTTCTTTGGCGATGGCCGTTTTATTGCTCTTATCGCCTGCCGTCGTCTCGCTTTTGGGGGCGGCCTTTTCTTTTTCGGCAGTCTCTTTTAGGGCCTTCGCCTCGGCTTTTTTCATTTTTTTGATGGCGGCCGAAACTTCTTCCCTTTTGCTCTCTATCGCTTTCTTCTCTTTGCGCAGTTGCTGACGTATCTTTTTATCCTTAGCCTGTTTGATGTCCTCTTCTAATTTTTTCTCTTGCTGCAAAAGCTGCCGCTCTCGCCGAGAAAGTTCTTCCATCGTCTCCGGGCCGGGCTGCCGCAGCTCTTTCTCTGTCGTCGGGCTGCCCTTTACCTCTTTGTTTTCGCTGCGCTTCGCTTCTCTTTCGTATTCGGCGGCTAAAAGTTTGGCGGCGGTCACATATTTATCGCTCATCTGAGCGCCCTGCATATCGGCCACCATGCGCCGCAATTCGACGATGTCCGGCAGCCAGTAGCTGATCCCTTCGATATATTCGGGAGTGCCCGGCACCGTCGCCATCACCAGCCCCTTTTCTTTCACCATGGCCCGCAGGGCGCGGCCTATCTCCAGCATATCGCCCATAGAAAGATCGGTCTCGATCATGGTGAACAGTTGTTTGCTCAGCCCCGGCAGCCTAAGCAGCAATTGAGCCGAATTGATCTTTTCGTAAACGGCCATCAAGAAGTGCTGCTGACGGCGGATGCGGCCTATATCGCCGTCTTCGTCTCGATAACGGACGTATTGAATGGCTGCGGCCCCGTTCAAATGCTGACGGCCCGCCTTCAAGTCGACGGTGAAACCGTCATAAGGATCGTGATACTGCATGTCCTTTTCCACGTCGATATCGATGCCGCCGATGGCGTCCACCAGACCGGCGAAACCTTTGAAGTCCACCGCCACATAATTGTGGATGTGCAGGCCCAGCAATTCTTCCACCGTCGCCTGAGTGAGTTTTCTGCCGCCGTAAGCATAGGCGTGGTTGATCTTGTCCCAACCGTGCTTTTGGATCTTCACCCGCGTGTCGCGAGGGACGCTGAGCAGGGCCACATCTTTTTTGTCGGAATCGAACATCACCACAAAGAGGGTATCGCTTCGCCCAGGATCGTTATCTTCCGGCCGCGGGTCCACTCCCAGCACGACTATATTGCGTTTTACGGCCAAACGTTCCGTCGGTCTCAGGGCGTCGAGGCTCTCTTGGCCCGAGGGTGCGAAAAAGTCGCGCAAAGCATAGCCCACTGCCAATACTGCCGCTAAGACGACGGCCAAAATACAGAGCTTATTCTTCATGCCTCTCTCTCATTTCTTGCAAAGCCACCAATAGGAGTTTATTTACTTTATGCACTGCAGACCTACTGTTTGCCTCTACCTCTGTATCCAGCAGAGGGAGATAGTTACATACAGTCCTCGATCCTTACCCTGCTTTGTCCAACTGAGCGGTTGTTGGCGGCTTGCCGTTCTGCTTTTTCTCATAGTCGTTTCCTTGCTTTTTTTGCATATCTATCTTACGTTTCTTTACTGCCTTCTTTGTTGTTTTTTCATTTGCCTTTTTGAGCCCTTTATATTTAGGAGAGTGTGCTTTGTCTTTCTTCTCCGCCGTTTTTTCTTTTTTATGCAACTGCCGTACTGTCTCCGCTTTTTTTGTCTTTTTTATATCTTCCTTTGGCTCTTTCTTTTGCTCAGGGGCCCGCTTTTCCCCATTAATTGAAGCTTTGATGCTTTTACTTTGGTAAGAAGTCAAAGGCTTCTTAGACTTTAAATCAGCATCTTCGATTGCAGCCTTTTTGCCCTGCTCGGTTCCGCTTTGGTACTTGGCAGTTAAAACCTTGTCGGCAGTTGCATATTCATCGCTCACCTGAGCGCCCTGCATATCATCAACCAAGTGGCGCAAATCAGTAACATCCGGCAACCAATAACTAACACCCTCAATGTATTCAGGAGTACCCGGCACTGTGGCCAGCAACAACTTTTTCTCCTGCATCATAACCAGCAAAGTCCGGCCCAATTCCACCATATCGCTCAACGATAGGTCTGTCTCGATCATAGTGAACAGTTGCTTGCTCAGTCCCGGTAGTTGCAACAGGAGTTGGGGAGAGTTCATCTTTTCGTAGGCGGCCAGTAAAAAATGTTGCTGTCGACGAATACGTCCTATATCTCCGTCCCTGCCGCGGTATCGCACATACCTAAGGGCAGCAGCTCCGTTAAGGTGTTGTATTCCTGGCTTCAATTTTAAATTAAAAGTAGCATAGGGGTCGCGGTAGAACAATTCCTTTTCTATTTCTATATCTACCCCTCCGATGGCATCTACCAGTCCTGCGAAACCTTTGAAGTCCACTACCACATAATTATGGAGTTTTAACTTCAACAATTCTTCCGCCGTCTTCTTGGTTAACTCCGCACCTCCAAGAGAGTAGGCATGGTTGATTTTGTCCCAACCGTGGTTGTCTATCCACACTCTGGTATCACGAGGTACGTTTAATATGGGCACATTCTTTTTGTTAGGATCTAGCATCACCACAAAAATAGTGTCGCTCCGCCCTGCATCAAATTTTTTCGGCCGCAAGTCTACCCCTAAGACTACGATATTGTGTTTTATTGACAGTTGCTCTATAGAGCTCGCATCGTCGGAGTTCTTCTCTACAGCTTTTGGAAGGAAAAAGTCGCGCAAAGCATAGCCCACTGCCAATACTGCCGCTAAGACGACGGCCAAAATACAGAGCTTATTCTTCATGCCTCTCTCTCATTTCTCTTAAATATTCGCCAGCAGCTCGCGATGAGTGCGAAGGAAACTGCAGAGGATGCGGGCCGTCATGCCCCAGATCACCCGTTCTTCGTATAAGTAGAAATAAACCGCATAGTCTTTGCGCCGGCGCCAGTTGCGTTGCCGCTCCGGCACCAAATGAAAGGGGAAATCCGCTCTCGGTCTGTCGGCCAGCTCCACCATCGCCGTCAACGGCTCAGTCTTCAGGAAGAAATTAAGTGGCACGGTGAAGACTTCTTCCACCTCCGCCGCACTGAAGCCGATCTTCTTCGGTTCTTCGATCGCTCCCAAAAAAGGATGGATGATAGGACCTGAATAGGTGACCAAAGTGGACAGTTCACCCAGCACGGTTATGTCCGTCGGTGCCAGCCCCAACTCTTCGCAGCACTCCCGCACCGCCGTCTGCCGAAAATCTTTGTCGGTGCACTCTGCCTTGCCGCCGGGGAAACAGATCTCTCCCGGCTGACGCTTCAGGGCTTTGGACCGCACTTCAAAGAGCAGAGCGACGCCCTCTTTTGTCGGCACCAGCGGCAGCAACACAGCTGCATCCCACAGACCGTCCGTTTTGTCTATCTCCGCCGGTTTGAGGCTCAAGTCCGTCGCAAGGCGGGCGCTCAATTCTTTAAGATCTTCCATGCCGCCGCTTCCCCTTCCGTTATTATCATTATAACCTTTCTTAGCCGCCTGTGAAAAGGATTATTTGCCACCGCACATAGTCCTCTTCGCGTAAAAAAACTTGGATTTTTCAAATTTTTCAAAGATAAAAACTCTCGATGTTCCTCTCTTGGGCTTTGCGGGAAAAAATTCGTATATCTTTTAAAGCAGGGCAAGAAAAAGGTCACTGCCGCTACAGAAAAGAGAGATGCTTTCTATTCGGTGCGGCACGGCAGCAGCATCGATCTTCACGAACTGCTGCACAGTACTGACTTCGAGCAACTTACCTATGAGCACTTGCTTTATCGAAAATAAGATGAGAGGGAAGGGATCGTACATCGATATCTGTATGCTCACGCTTCATGACCCGAGAAAATTTGCGCATCACTCGAATTTTGCCCAAGCGTCGACGAAAAAACATCGGCAAAAAAGGCAGCTTCCTTTTGGGGGAGGCTGCCGCTTTTTGCTATTCGGTTTTTTGTGCGCTGCATAGCTGAAAAATTTCGGAAACGCTCTTCTACTTACGGCCGCACCTGCATCTGCTCTCGATCACCCAGTCCGCCGCATCGCTGCCCAACGCGTTTTCCAGCGCATCTTCCACCCACATGGTCGGCCCGCTCCCGCTGTAGTAGGCCCGAGTAACTTGACTGGATACTATCCCGCACACTATCAGGAGCAGAAGGATCATCCCCGTTCTTTTCATTTGCCTTACCTCCTTTTGCTTATCTTATACTTAAAGAGCCCGGCCCCTATTTCCGGCGGACAGTTGCTATGGGTATGATATATGTTCCGATCTTTTTCGTCATCCCATCTGCCCGATCGATCTATCTTCTGTGCTGACCGCCGTGGCCTCCATGCCCCCCGTGCCCCCGAACGCGATCGCTATCATAAGACGGCGGCTCATGATGCACAGAACTTCTCGCAGGAGCTCTCTGCAGCGAAGGTCGGGGAGCGCCGGGCCTTGACTGACTCACCCGGGGCCTGCTCGCATTTTGGGCAGGGACACTGACACGGGGAGCACTGCCGCTTGCCGGACGGCGAAAAGTCGCGCTGCTCTGTGCAGGCCGACTGACTGACTGGCCCGATCTCTTCATAGTCGCCTGTCGTGTGCTCATCGTCGGCCGTTGGACCGAAGAGCCGGAGCTTGCGGTTGCGGGACGACGAAACGTTGAACTTGTCGTGCTCGATGTCGGTCTTTGAGCTGAAGAGCGAGAGCTTGCAACTGCGGGGCGATGAAACGTTGAGCTTGTCGTGCCCGACGTCGGTCTTTGAGCTGAAGAGCGAGAGCTTGCGGCTGCGGGACGACGAAACGTTGAACTCGTCGTGCTCGACGTCGGTCTCTTCACGATCGGCGCAGTCTTTTCAACTGTCGGTATTTTTGCTGTGTTCCCGGTCGTGGGCTTAGAAACTATCGCCGAAGAACTGCCGCCGGCAGGCAGAGGCATCGTGCTGACAGAGCCGTCGCTCTTAGGTGCGGCGGTTTTGTTCCCTCTTACGATCTCGGTGGCCGGTGCCTTTGCGCCCGGGCGTTTTACTATCGCCGGTCCCTTCCAACCGTCGGGCAAAAGCACCTGAGGTCTAGAAGCGCCTTTCTTCGCTTCGGGGGCAGGAGCGACGGTATTTTTCCCCGCCTTGGGCAGCGACGGTACATTGATCTTCGGTGCCGGTGTAGAACTTACATGAGGAGCAGCTGTGACCCCTCCTCTGGCCAAATTGGGCAACATCACCGCTCCCTTTTCTTCGGGCGGTCGAGCCGGTCCCGGTCCTACATCGCCGCCGGGCGGAGGAGGCGGTGCACCGCCGGGATCAGAGCCCGGATGATGGGCCGGTGGCGGCGGAGGTGGCATATGGCCGGGCCGCCAGCCGCCGGGCGGAGGCGGCGGAGCATGATGAAAATGATGCGGCCAGCAGAAATTGAGGTAGAACCAATACGGTCTCTCCCAATAGCAATAGCGATAATAATGATCGTGGCCTCTGTAATGAATGCTCCTGTCCTTATCGGCTTCGATGGCGGCGCTCAATTCTTTATCCAAAGCCTTCAGCTCTTCATTGCCCGAGTCGTATTGTAAGCCCTTAGTGGCATAAGCCTTGGCCTTATAGATCGAGTCCTTGTTTCTTTCTGCCAAAGCCAATTCCAAACACATCAGGGCCCGCACGGAATTCAGGTCGCCGTCGGAATTGATGCCCGGGAAAAGTTTCAGGCCCGCCTCGTATTCACAAGCCCAATAATAAACGGAAGCGATCTCGGCCGGGGAGCCGGTGACCTGCTTTTTGTGGCTCTTGTAATATTTTACGCTCTCTTTGGCCGTTGCTCTGAGCTTGCCCATATCGTCTTCTTCTGTGTAGATAGTCAAAAGCAGAGCCAAAGTGGGCCAGTCCTTGTCGTATTGCAGAGCTTTTTCCAAATAAAGGGCGGCTTGCTCGTTGTTTCCCTCTTGGTGTTCCAAATAACCGCGCCAATAATAGCCTTCGCCCTTTTTGGGATATTTGGCGATATAAGCATCGATCTTGGAGAGAGCGGCCCCCTTGTCTTCTTGGATCAAAGCCGCGGCTGCCGCCTTATCTTTAAAAAGAACAGCCGTTTTGGCTTCCGTCATTCCCGGCGCCTGAGCCAAGAGCAGGGCAGCGACGGCCGCCGCTACCCAACTTCTTTTTTGCATAGCCCCACCTTCCTTCATTGCCGATCCTCATTCACATGCTTTGATATATGCTGCCTTTGCTTTTTTACTCCAAGGCAAAAGTAACGTCCACGTTGGCGCTCACTTCCAATTGCACCGGTTGGATCACCGTCTGAGAGGCCAAATTTTTCGCCATGCTGCCCGAGGCCACACCGTCCATGGCGCTCATCACGCCGCCGTAACTGTTGATCCTGGCAGTGAGCAAGCGGCCCACTTTACGCCCGTCGCTTTGGGCCACAGCCTCGGCCTGCCGTCTGGCAGAGGCCACGGCCTCGGCCAGCAGCTGGTTCCACACCTGTTCCCGCTTGCTCAGGCTGTATTCGATGTTATTGATATTATCTACACCGCCGGCCGCCAATTTATCGATGACGGTGCCGATCTTACTAAGAACATCCACCTTCACCTTCATGGTGTTGCTTGCCTGATAGCCGTTGATCTTACCTTTGCTGTCATAGCGGGGACTTACATTGAAGCGCACCTGATAATAGTCGTCTCTGGTCAAATTACTGCCCAACAACGAGCGTTTGATCTGGGCTGTTTTGCTTGCCACCTGCTGCACCGCTTCTTCCGAAGTGGAACCCGAGCCTTGTACGGAAAAGTGGATATAGGCCATATCGGGGGCCACTTGCCGCACCGCTCTCGTGTTGAGAGCTATGTCCTCCAACTCTCCCTTGTAGGCTTGGGCGGCGGGTGCGCCCGTAAAACCCAAAAAAGTTCCGCCGATCAAGCAGATGCTCAAAGCCCTGCACAAAATTTTTTTCGTCTTTCTATCCATATTCTTACCATCCTTTCATCGCCTATTTTCGGGGAAAGGACCTTTACGGCCCCTTTTGTCTTTAAGTATAGCGGCGAACTGTGGCAAAATTATGACGAAAATTTTTCTCGCAAAAATTTTTTCTGCTTTTTTCAAACGGCCGGCATAATTTCAAAGTCAGTCTTTTTGCGGCCGCCGTTCTTTGAAAAAATCTTTCAGCACTGCCCGGCACTCTTCTTCCAAAACTCCCGCCCGCACCGCCGTGCGATGATTCAGTGCGGCGTTGTCTGTGATGTTGAAGATGGACCCTGCTCCTCCCGCTTTGCTGTCCGGGCAGCCGTAGACGAGGCGCCCCACCCGGGCGTTGACCACGGCGCCGCTGCACATGGGGCAGGGTTCCAAGGTGACATAAAGAGAACAATCGCTCAAACGCCAGCGGCCCAATACGGCGCAGGCTTCTCGCACGGCGATGAGCTCCGCATGAGCGGTGGCGTCGTGCAACTCTTCTCTTTTGTTGCGGGCGGCGGCCACCACTCGCCCTTCCCCGTCCGCTATCACCGCTCCCACGGGAACTTCTCCCGCCTCTTTTGCCAGCCGTGCTTCCGCCAGCGCCAATCCCATATAAAATTCGTCGGACTGTCTGCCTGCGTCGATCTTTGCTTTTTCTTTCATGCGTCGGCCTCCGCCGCTTCCATCAGCTCTTCCCATTTTTTCATCAGCTTCTCTATCTCTTCGCCGTAGGCTGCGTGCCGAGCGGCCAGTTCTTCGCTCTTCTTTATATCACGCTGATTGGCGGGATCGTTCAACTCTTTTTCCAAAACTTTTCGCAGCACTTCCTGCTCTCTGATGGCAAGTTCTACCCCGGGCAAAAGTTTCAAAGCCTCTTCTCGGCTAAAGCGTCTTTTCTCGCCGCTTCCTGCTTTCTGCTCGGTCGTCGCAGGTCTCTCTTTTACCGTCGCCTTCTTATCGTTTTTTGTCGAGCTCAAAGCAAGCGCTTTTTGCTGTTCTTCTTTGGCCTTGCACTCGTTGTAATAGTCGTAGCCTCCGGCGTAAATGCGAATGGTCTTGGCAGCGGGGTCTATCTCCCAAATGCGGTCGGCGATCGCTCGGATAAAATAGCGATCGTGGCTCACTGCCAGCACTGTGCCGCCGTAACTTCGCAGCGCTTCCTCCACCGCTTCCCGGGCCGGGATGTCCAAATGATTGGTGGGTTCGTCCAGCACCAGACAGTTGGCGCCGTCCAGCACCAATTTCAACAGCATCAGCCGCGCTTTTTGACCGCCGCTCAAACTGTCGACTCTTTGAAAAACTTCTTCGCCTTGAAAAAGGAGACCGCCCAAAAGCGAGCGGGCCTCTGCTTCCTCCAGGCCGTGATCAAGCACGATGTTCTCCAACACCGTTCGCTCTTGCCGCAAACGCTCGTAACTTTGAGAAAAGTAGCCGATCTGCACCCTGTTGCCGATCTGACTGCTCCCCGTCAAAGGAGGCACTTCGCCCAGCAAAGTGCGGAGCAAACTGGTCTTGCCGCTGCCGTTGGGACCGATGAGCGCTACCTTCTCGCCTCTGCGTAGGGTGAGGCTCAGGTCTTCGAGCAAAATTTTGCTGCCATAGCCGACCCCCAAGCCTTCTGTGAAAAGCACCCGCTGAGCGCATTCGCTCACCGCAGGCAACCTCAGTCGAAAATTTTTCGTCTCTACAGGCGGGGCGATGCGTTCCAAACGGGCCAGCTGCGCCTCTCGGCCTCGGGCCATTTTCGCTTTGATCCCCGCTTTGTAGCGGCGAATGTAATCTTCCGTTTTTTCTATATAGGCCTGCTGCGCTTTAAAAGCCGCTGCCTCGCTGGCTCGGCGCAGCCTTTTTTGTTCCAGATAACGAGAGTAGTTGCCCTTATAAGAAGTCAGACGGCCTTGCTCCAGCTCCAAAATATTTTCCGCCACTTCGTCGAGAAAGGCTCTGTCGTGGCTCACCACCAGCAGTCCGCCTTTAAAATCGCGAAGATAGTTTTCCAGCCACTCGGTCATGTAAATATCAAGATGGTTAGTCGGCTCGTCTAAAAGCAAAAAGTCCGGGCTGTCCAGCAGGGCGGCTGCCAACATCAACCTGGTCTTCTCGCCGCCGCTCAAATTTTCCGCTTCCTCTTCCCATGTTCCCTCGGGGAACCCCAAACCGAGCAAAACTTTTTTGATGCGAAGCTCAAGGCCGTCCCCTTCTAAATGATCGTAGCGTTTCGTCAACCGCTCGTATTCTTGCAAAAGGGGAGGCTGTGCATCTTTTTGTGCTTCGGCCAAAGCAGCGGTCAATTCTTCCATACGCCGCCGCAAGGTCATGATCTGAGAGCAGCCGGCCAGCATGAATTGCCAAATTTTTCCCTTCACCGCCGTGAAGCTCTGCTCTACGTGCCCCACTTTAGTGGCCGGGGCAAAGTGTACGGTGCCGCTGTCGGCGAAGCTCGGCTCCAGCAAACAACGCAGCAGCGTGGTCTTGCCGCTGCCGTTAGGCCCTACCAGCCCCACGTGCCGCCCTTTGGGCACGGCAAAACCGAGCGCAGAAAATATCTCCGCGCTCCCGTAGGCCTTGGCAAGTTTATCCACCGTCAATTGCATGCGACCGCTCCCGTTTTGTTATCGATCTTTATTCCCCTCGCTGCCCTCGTTCTCTTTTTTATCCAAAAGCAACGCCGCCCATTCTTCCAAGCTGTATTCGTTCAAATTTTCGAAGAACTGCCGTCTGGCGGGGTGAACGGGCATCGACTTTGCCACCGCCAAATTATATCGAGCTCCTTTGGCGAAGTCCGTAGCTAAGATCTCCGCATTCTTTTTGATCGCATCGAAGAGAGCCTGCCCTTTTTCGGTGTTGATGATGGTGAGGGTCACTCCCTTGTCGTCGTCGAAGTCGGGGAATTGTTTATCTATGCCCCAGTAATCGGCGATGGTGAGGTCTGCCAAACTGCGCCTGTCGTTAAAAGCGCAGTCGGAGCAGGAAGGCCTTGTGCAGACAGAATTCAAAAAAAGACGCATGTAAGGCTCCCGCCTCTTTGTATCCCCGAAGCAATGATGGGCGGTGTAAAAAAGAGTGTGCCCGTTCTTCCAACCGTTCTCTTTGCTGCGGAAGCGAACGGCAGTGACCGGCTCCCCTGCCTGCGCCGCTATTTCCTTTAAATGTTTGCGGTAAACTGCCGGGCTGGGCACACCGTGGCACACCACATCCACCGTGTAAAGATCGTCGTAAGGGCGGCGCAAAAAACCTTTCAATCCGGCGATCTGACAAGGGGTGCCGCAAAAAAGCACCGTCTTGCCCTCTTTCAGTAAAACAGCCGTCTCTTTAAAGCAATCGCCCAGCAAACTTTGCACATATTTAGAGCCTCGCAACCGCGGCAATTCCCTTTCGCTGTCTATTCTGATGTGGCGCACGTTGAGCTCTTCATCCAAAACGGCGCCGTACACGCAGCCGCCTCTTTTGAGCACTGCTTGCGCCAACAGTGTGAAGCAGCCGCCGCTGGAGGAGGTGAGCCTCACCTCTTCATCTTTGTTCTTCAGGCCGTAGACCCCCGACAGCGAGTGCCTGGCAGGTCTATGCAGCAAAGGGCAAACTTTTTCGCAAAGCCCGCACTTGATACAACTTTTTTCATCGGCTCGCGGATAAAGAAAGCCCTCGTCGTCGGGTCTCAATTCGATGCATTTTTTCGGGCAAACGGAGGCGCAGGCACCGCAGCCGCAGCAGGCCGACTTATCGTCGATCAGGATCATATTTTATTCCAACTCCTCTTTTGGGTGAAAAAGGCTGCCCGGGGCAGCCTTAATGTTTTCCGAATGCATCAATCGGCGAAGCCGTGAGGATGAGCCTTGTGCCAGCGCCAAGCGCTGGCGATGATGTCCGTCAGGCGAGAGCGAGAAGGCCGCCAGCCCAATTCCTCTTTTATCTTCTCCGAAGATGCCACCAGCCCGGCCGGGTCTCCCGGCCGTCTGCTGCCTATGACCACGGGGAAATCGATCTCTGTCACCGCCTTGGCTTCTTTGATCACTTCACCTACACTGAAGCCCTGTTGACTGCCCAGATTGTAGATGCGGCTGCCGCCGCCCTGCAACAAATGTTTGAGCGCCAGCACGTGAGCCTCGGCCAAGTCGCACACGTGGATGTAGTCGCGGATGCAAGTCCCGTCGGGAGTGGGGTAATCGTCCCCATACACCTGGATGTTTTGACGCAGGCCCAAAGCCGTCTTCAAGATCAAAGGGATGAGGTGGCTTTCGGGCCTGTGGTCTTCGCCGATAGCTCCGCCGGGAGAAGCCCCGGCCGCGTTGAAATAACGCAAGGCCACATAGTTAAGGCCGTAGGCAGCAGAATAATCAGCCAACATCCCTTCGATAGTAAGTTTGGTGCGCCCGTAAACATTGGTGGGGACCGTGGGGCTGTCCTCTTTGATGGGAAGAGCCTCCGGCTGACCGTATACGGCGGCGGTAGAACTGAAGACCAACCTCTCTACACCTTGGGCCCGCATGGCCTCCAATAAGCAAAAGCTGCCCACCACATTGTTGTGATAATATTTGGCCGGCTCTACCATGGATTCGCCCACCAGGGAGGAAGCGGCAAAATGCATGACCCCTTCGATGTCGTATTCTTCTAAAATATGGCGAACAAAAGCCGTGTCGTGGATATCCCCTTCGATCAACTGTACATCTTCGGGCACCGCAGCGGCGTGACCGGTAGATAAATTGTCGTAGACTACGGGGCAGTAGCCCTGCTGTCGAAGAGCTTCCACCACATGGGAGCCTATGTAACCGGCGCCGCCGGTGACCAGAACGGCGGTCTTACTCATGCTGTCCGTCCTCCTTAGCCAACAGAGCCTTTAAATAAGTCAAAAACCCTTCCCGCAACTCGGGCCGCTTCAGGGCCATCTCGACCGTGGCTTCCAAAAAACCCTGCTTGTCGCCCACATCATAGCGCCGTCCCGCAAAGTTATAAGCATAAACAGGCAGACTGCGGCCCAATTCCCGCAGGCCGTCGGTCAGTTGTATCTCCCCGCCTCTGCCTCTGGGAGTTTTTTCCAAAATAGGAAAGATAGCCGGGTCGATGATGTAGCGCCCCAACACCGCGAGCCGCGAAGGGGCATCTTCGGGCCGGGGTTTTTCTACCATGTCCGACACTTTGAAGGCCCGAGGATCGGCTGTAGGCTGAGCAGCCACGATGCCGTAAGCCGAAACTTTATCGGCCGCTACTTCCTGCACGCCCAAAACTGTGGCGCCGGTCTGCTCGTAGTAGTCCATCAACTGTTTGAGCACAGGCACCGGGGCATCCACCACATCGTCGCCCAACAGTACTGCAAAAGGTTCGTTGCCGATGAATTGCTTGGCACAGAGCACCGCATGGCCCAGTCCTTTGGGCTCTTTCTGGCGAATGTAATGGATGCTGATGTCGGAGATAGCTCTTATCATCTGCAGTTCATCGGTCTTCCCCGTTTCCTGCAGGTGCAGTTCCAGTTCTATGCTGCGGTCGAAGTGATCCTCGATGCTCCTCTTGTTGCGGCCGGTGATGATGAGGATCTCCTCTATGCCCGAGGCCAAGGCTTCTTCGATGATGTACTGGATAGTGGGTTTGTCCACTATGGGCAGCATCTCTTTGGGCGATGCCTTGGTCGCCGGCAAAAAGCGAGTCCCCAATCCCGCTGCCGGGATGACGGCTTTACGTACTTTTTTGATCATACACGATTCTCCTTTATCCCTTTTATGCTTCTTTGCCTCCTATCAGCTCCAACACTTCCCGTGTTTTTGCTTTTAAGAGTTCTTTATCGCCTTTGCTCTCCACGTTGAGCCGTAAGACCGGCTCTGTATTGCTGGCCCGCACATTGAAGCGCCAACGATCGTAACCTACGGACAAACCGTCCAAACGGTCTTGCTCACCGTCGGCGTAGCGGGCAGCCAAAGCAGTCAGCACGGCAGCACTGTCTTCCACCTGCCGGTTGATCTCGCCGCTGCACGGATAAAGAGCCATTCGTTTTTGCACCGTTTGGCTGAGACTTTTGCCGCTGCTGCTGAGCAATTCGGCCACCAAGAGCCAAGGTATCATACCGCTGTCGCAACAGGTGAAGTCGTGAAAATAATGGTGTGCGCTCATCTCACCGCCGTACAATACGCCTTCGTCCCGCATGCATTGCTTCATAAAGGCATGACCGCTTTGACAGCGCACCGGCACGCCCCCATGGGCGGCGATGATATCTTCTGTGTTCCAAACTAAACGAGGATCGTACATGATCTTGGCCCCGGGCTGCTTTTGCAAAAAAGCTTCGGCCAAAAGCCCGACGATGTAATAGCCTTCGATGAACTCTCCCTTCTCATCGAAAAAGAAACAGCGGTCGAAGTCTCCGTCCCAAGCCAGGCCCAAGTCGGCTCGCGAGGAACGGACCAAAGCCTCGGTAGCTCCCCTGTTGTTTGGAAGCAGAGGATTGGGCACGCCGTTGGGAAAATTTCCGTCAGGTCCCATGTTGATAGAGGAAAATTTAAAAGGCAAACGCTCGGCGAGTTCTTCGACGATCGGGCCGGCCCCGCCGTTGCCCGGGTTGACTGCTATGTGCAGAGGTCTCAGCTTATCCACGTCGATATATGTGAGCAAGTGATCGATGTAATTGGGAACGATGTCCACCTTCGTCACTTTACCTCTGCTCTTGCCGGCGACTGTTTGATGTCCGAAGTCGTTCCCCGTCACCATGGCGCCGATCTCTTTTAGTCCGGTGGCTGCTGAAATGGGCCGGGCCCCCTTGCGCACCAGCTTCATGCCGTTATAGTTTTTGGGATTGTGGCTGGCAGTGACCATGATGCCGCCGTCGGCATTCAAATAAGAGGTGGCAAAATACACCAGCTCTGTCCCGCACAGCCCGATATCCAAAACGTGGCTGCCCCCGTCCCGCAGTCCCTCGGTGAGAGCGTCAGTCAGCTCCGGCCCGCTGAGACGGATATCGTGCCCCACCACTACGGTCTCGGCCGCCAACATGGCCGAAAAGATGCGGCCCAAACGATAGGCCAACTCTTCGTTTACCTCTTCGGGGTAAAGGCCGCGGATATCATAAGCCTTAAACGCTTTGTTGCTTACTTCCATGATCTTTTCTCCCATCTCTTCATCCGCGATCCCGGCCGCTCGCAGTCGGGCCGGAGCTCATCAAGCATCGTTATTCTATACGAGCAAAGCAAAGTCCTGCTCTGCCGTTCACAGCTTATAGTCTCTGCGGGCCAGCACCTCTTCGGCGGCAGCCCCCAGATAAAAACGCATAACACTGAAAAAGGGCAGGCAATTCCCTTCCTCATCCGGCTGCAGCCATTCTTCTGCCAACAAGCGGTGAACTTCTTCCGGGTCCATGCCCTGATCGATGTAGTGCACTTCATCGTCGAAGAGGGTGCGTATCACCTCCAAGCGCATCCTTTTCAGGCGAGAACAATTCAAGTTCAGCTCGGCGATGGTGTTTTGCGCCGGCCGTATCAGCTCCGGCGGACAGGTCTTTTCATCTACGGCCATGGCTCCGTCATAAAAATTGTAGCGGAAGATGCGGGCTCTGGCGGGCAAGAGCAAAGGATTGAGGATGCGCCCTTCTATCTCTTTGTTGCCCTTTAAAACATCGCAGCTCCTGTCTCTTTGTTCGGGGCTGAAGCGCCAGTCTGCATCTCCCACGTTGGGCTGACTTCCGCCGTGGCACACCCCCAGCATGTTGCGCCAATCTAAATGAAAGTTATGAGCTCCGGGTTTGCTGGCAGACTTGGGATAAAAATGCTCCACGCGGAAATCGTCTACCTGTCCCGGCCGCAGCGCCTCTTGAATGGCGATCTCGCAATAAGCGCAGAGGCCGTGCTGATCTTCCAAGATAGCTCGCTTCACCGCCTGATAATTGGCTCGGCTGTGACGAAATGCTTCCCAAGTCCCGTCCGGGAAACGCTGCCGATAAGTTTTCAGTCTCTCCGGCTCTTCTGCCCGTTTCTCTACGTGCTTCATCTGCTTCTTCTCCCGGCCCGCCGCAGACGGATATCCATGTCGGCCCGCAAAAGCGCCGGTTCTTTGCCCTGCGACCATTCATTCAGAATTTTTCGCAGGCTTTGAGCTTCTTCGCTGTCCCAGCGGTCTTGGGCGACCAGCTCGAGATAGCGATGCAGTTGCTGCACTATGGGCAGATTGGCGGCTCTCGTTTCCACATGCTGGATATCTTTCAGCAGTTGATAGCTTTCCGCTCCCAAAGAGAAACCGGGCCGGCGGACCCACACTTTGCCCCGTTCTTCTTTATCCCATTCCAAAATACGGATGGAAGAAGCAGGCACAGTGCTCAGCACCTGAGGCGAGTGGGTGGTGAGGATGAACTGTACTTGCGGGAAGATAGCCGTAAGATCGCCGACGATGGTCTGCTGCCAAGCGGGATACAAATGCATGTCCACTTCATCGATGAGGACGATGCCGGGGGTGAGTTGCGGTGCTTTTCGCCCCAGTTGAGGGTTGAGGCGCACCATGCGGTAGGCTATGTCCGTCACCATGGATATGATAGCCCGCGACCCGTCGCTCAATGCATCGGTGATGGGCAATTCGCCGTAATCGGGATGAGTGACCACTATTTTATCTATGGCCTCATTGTAACGCGGGCTGCTCCATCCGGTGTGAGCCAAGCAAATATTCAAAGCTTCGTCCACCGCCGCCAAAAGTTCTTCGTCCCGGCAATCGCGCAGCCAACCCAAAAATGTGTTGTATGAACTGCTGGGCTCCAAACATTCTATATAACCGCGCAATCTGCCGGGGACCGACTGATATTTTTGCAAAAGGCTGCTGTCCTGCCAGATCCTCTGAGTGCCGTAATAGCCCAGCACCGGCAGCACCAGCGCTTCGTTGGTCTGCCAAGTTTTGAAATTTTCCACGAGGGCGGCGCCCCGGCCGTCATCGGCGACGTTGTAGCTGAGCTCGTCTTCCCCGTCCAAACGGCAACTCCAACTGAAAGTGTTCCCTTCGTCTAAACAGCCCTCGGCGTGGATGACAACAGGATAGCGAGCCTCCATGCCTTTGATGCGCCGTTCTTGATCGTAAAAAAGGATGTTGCGGGCATCGCCGGAGGAAATTTTGCCGGCCTGCAAGCCGAAAATGGTCAGATAAGGAGCGAAGGCCTTGGCCAAAGCATCGAAGATCGCCGTCTTGCCCCGGCCGTTATCTCCCACTATCACCGTCAGCTTCGGTTCGAAATCCATATCCAGTTTCTCATAACAGCGAAAATTTTCCAGATGCAGGCTTTTGATATACATGGGACACCTTCTTCGCTTTTGAAATCTTCTGCCGCCGCTCACTTTTTCTTCTTATCTTTTTTATTTTTATCTTTGTTTTTATCGTCGCCCTCGGCAGCGCTCGCATTGGCTATCTCGGCCCACTTGCGCAGCAAAGAGGTGCAGGCCGCGGCGTAACTGCCGGCATCGGGGCTGATCCCCTGGGCATCCTGAGCGTAGACGCGCAGCAGTTGGATGTCGTCGTAATAGAGGTCGGCGCTGGCCCCACGATCGTAGACCAAGAAGCGGTTGGGATCGATGGGCCCCCGCTGCCTGGCCACCCAGAGGCCGCCGGCCAGCATATACGCCCGATAGGCCGCCTTGGTGTTGCCGATGCTGCGGGAGATGTTGAAGGTCCAAGCTCCCTCTTTCACGGCGGCGGTTTCGCCCTCCACCGTCACTTCCGGCTTGATCTTCATTTTTTTCAGCAGCTTCCACTGCCGCTCCACCCGCTCCTCCGGCTCGGGATGGCTGGAGAAGAGGCCGTAGTTACTGCCTCCCCCCTGTTTCGCCAGATCTTCCAGTTTGGAAGCGGTGATCAGCATCGAATAGGGGTTGTAGCCGGCCTTCACCGTGTTGTAAAAACCTTCTTTGTCCGCGCCTCTCTCGTCGGTGCGGCTGTAGCCCGCAAAAAGAGCTTGTTGGGCCACGGACACCAAGCCCAAGCCCTCGCCTCTGGTGGCGACGGCCAAGAGCACCGTAGTCAAAAGTTGTTTCTCGATAGCGTTGACTGTGTGCCTCTTGGCCACATGACCGATCTCATGGCCCAATACGCCCGCCAGTTCTGTATCGGTGGGCATGTAATCCAATAGGCCCTTAAAAACATAGATGAAGCCGCCGGGACAGGCCAGCGCGTTCACTTCGTTCACGTTGAGCACTTTAAACGTGTAATCGAGATCGGTGCGGCCACACACCGGCACCAAACTTCGGCCGATGCGCTGCACTCTTTCGTTGGCTTCGTAGCCTTGATAGAGGCCGTACTGAGCTTCCAGTTTTTGCGCCGTGGCCTTCCCCATCTCTATCTCCTGCTGCTTGCTGATGAGGAAGCCGGCCTGAGCTGGCTGAACAGAGACGAAACTTACCGTCAGCACCAGAGCCGCCCAAAAAATGCCGAAATATTTTTTCATCAGATCTTTTTCTCCTCGATAGACCTTGCGGGGCTTGGCGAGAGCTTTTTACAGCTTCCGCTTTTTGAGAGTTGCCTTTTGACAGTCGATCTATATTGCTCCCATTTGCCGCAATTTTATGATCTCGTCTACGCTGTAGCCTAAGTTCGTCAAAATATTGGCGCTGTGTTCTCCGAGCCGCGGCGCCCGCCGCCTGATGCTGCCCCCTTGGCCGTCGAATTTTATCGGGGCGCCCAGATAACGGACCGTCCCCAGGTCGCTCTCTTGTTCGGTGAGCAGGCCTTCCTGCTCCGTCAGAGGATCGGCCAAAGCTTCTTTCAACGTGTGAACGGGTGTGACGCAGATCTCTTCGCCGCCCAAAAGTTCCAGCCATTCTTTTAAAGTTTTTTCCGAAATTTTAGCGGCGATGAGGCGGCCGATCTCTTCTGTGTGTTCGAAGTCGAATTGACGCTCTTGCAATTCGGGCAACTGCAAAAGTTTACAGAGGCTGCTCCAAAATTTCGGCTCGATGGTGCCCACGGTCAAATAGCGGCCGTCGCGGCAGCGGTAAACGTTGTAATAGTGGCCGGCCCGGCCGAAGCTTCGGCCTCCCTCTTCTTCGCAGCCCCACAAACTCGAAGCGGCGGTAGACTGCAGGCTCAAGGCCGTGGCGTATAGATTCACGTCGATGTGGCGGCCCGGCCCGCCTCTTTCTCGCTCGAGCAGATTCATGCAGACGGCGCTCAAAGCATTGAGGGCGCTGCCCAAGGCGCTTTCCTGCACATTGCTCACGCAGGGCGTCCCTTCTTCGCCGAAGTCGTTGAGACCGGCGAGACCGGTGACGTTGAGATCGTGGGCCGGTTTGTGACAGCGCTGCCCGAAACCGGTGATGGAACAATAAACGAGCCCGGGGTTGAAGCTGTGGACCTCTTCGAAGCCCAGCCCGTAGCGGGCGAGATAGCCCGGGCGAAAGCCTTCCAAAAAAACGTCGGCCTTGCTCAAAAGCTCCAGCAGGATCTGCGCGCCCTCGGGCTTTTTGATATCCAGCGCCAAGCCGAACTTGTTGCGGTTCAGCATCAGGTGCCAATAACTCATGTTCTCTTCTTTGGCCGGGAAGAAACGGCGGGTGCCGTCTCCGGCCAAGTCTTCGACTTTGATGACCGTGGCGCCGTAATCGGCCAGCAGCATGCCGCAGTATTGGCCCGGCAGCCATTTGGAAAAATCGACGACGGTGATGCCCTCTAAGATGCCCATTTTTCTTTGACTCCTGCTTGATGCATTGCTCTCTTTTATTTTTAAAAACTTCTACGCGTTCCCTTTTTTCCCTGCCTTCGCCTTCCCTGCACCCTTGATTTTGCGACGGCGGCGATGATATAATGAAGTTGCGTTTTCGTCTGTTGCTTTACGCAAAATTTTTCGACGCAAAGAGTGAGGCACAAGCGATGGAACTTCGCAAATTTACTTCGGCGGCGCTTTTGGTGGCCATAGGCACCTTGAGCGCTCATCTCGTCTACATACCCGTGGGCGTCTCCAAGTGCTTCCCCGTGCAGCACGCCATCAACGTCATGGCCGGCGTTTTGCTGGGGCCCGATTACGCTGTGGCGGTGGCCTTCGTCATCTCCTGCCTGCGCAATATTTTGGGCACCGGCTCTCTTTTGGCCTTCCCGGGCAGCATGTGCGGCGCTCTTTTGGCCGGCTTGGCCTATGCCCGTTGGCAAAATCTGTCTTTAGCCATGAGCGGCGAGATCTTCGGCACCGGCATCGTGGGCGGCCTGCTGGCTTGGGCAGTGGCTTACCTTCTGCTGGGCAGTCAGGCGGCGGCGTGGACCTTCGTGCCTCCCTTTTTGCTGAGCACCGTGGGGGGCAGCCTCATCGCCGGTCTCGTGCTGAAGAGCGGTGTGCTGCAGCAGCGTTTGAAAGAAGGAAAATAAAATGGATCTTGAGCGGGCTGTCAATTTGATGCTCTATGCCCTCAGCGGCTTTTTCTTCGGCATCTTCGCTGCCCGCTGGTGTATTTACGGCGCCGCCAGGATCGCAGATAAATGGCGGACGGAAGGGGTGACCGGCCTCTTTTCCTGTCTGCCCTTCTTTCTGCTTTTGTCGGTGGGCTTCTTCTTTTTCCCCATGTGGTTCGTCACTAAGACCGAGTTAGGCAGCTTCGTCTACTATCTGGTGCTGATCTTTTTCTTCAACCGAGGCTACAGGGCCTTGAACAAAAACAGGTGAAGCGATGAGCGGCGACGCTAAAAATTTCGAAAACATCCCGGCCGGTGCGGTGGAAGCTAAATATGTCCAGCCTATGGCCGCCATCTTCAAAATGATCGGCGACCCCACCCGCATCCGCATCCTGGCTCTCTTGGCGCAGCAGGAACTGTGCGTGAACTGCATCGCCTCTTCTCTGGCCATGACCCCTTCGGCCATTTCTCATCAGCTGCGGCTGCTGCGAGAAGCGGGGCTGGTGAAATTCACCAAAGACGGCAAAGAAGTGATCTATTCTTTGGACGACGAGCACGTCCTCACCCTCTTCGACCAGGCGTTGGATCATGTGAAGCATAAAACGCCCTGAAAATTTTTTCGAAAAAAGCAAAAAACACACGGCTTCGTCCCTTGAAAAGACGGAGCGTGTGTTTTTCTTTTGCGTGCGGTCAGCGGGCTTCCTTCCACTTGCGGATGACTTCGCTTTTATAGATGCTGGTCCACCCCAGATCGTCCACCGGCACCTGCACCTTGCCGATGAATTCTTTGCGGCCCACGTTGTCGGGATAATTTTTCACATGCCAGAGGAAGTAGTAGCCGTTTTCCCTGAGCAGCTCCACGCTCTCGTCGCTCATCAAATAATCCAAAAAAGCCCGGGCTCCCTCTTTGTTGGCGGCGTTGGCCAAAAGAGCCGCCCCGGTGAGCAGGTTGCGGTTGGCGTCTTTGATGATGCTGGCAAAAAGATGGGGATGCTTGCCCTCTAGGATCATCGCATAAGAGAGGGGCACCACGGCCACCGTCTTTTCGCCGCTGTAGACCAGCCAGCCTGCCTCTGCCAAGCCGGCGGTGAGCTGCGGCCTTTGAGCATTGAAGCGGGCGGCGTAGGCCAAAGCCTTATCTTTGCCCCGCAGCTGCCAGATGCTGGTGAGCATGCTGTAGCTGGCGCCGCCGTGCTCATAATCGGGCACGGCGATCTCGTCCCGAAGTTTTTCATCCAGCAGTTCGTCCCAAACGGTGGGGGCGTAAAGGCCGAAGCGCCGCAATTTTTCTTTGTTGCTGATCAGCCCGATGTAACCCAGATAGAGGCTGGTCCAATGGCCGTCTTTGTTGCGCAAAGTGACGGGCACTTTGTAGGCTTCCCGAGTGAGGTAAGGCTCCAGCGCCGCTTCCCGATGCGCTAAATAGTATTCTTCCGCCGTGCCGCCCAGCCACACATCGAAGCGGCCGTTTTTCAAATAGGCCAAGCGCTCTTGAAAAGTGCCGGCCGGCAAATAGGTGACTTCCGCTCTCGCTTGCTGCCTTTGGGTAAAATCGCGGATCAAAAGGCCGGTGAGGTCTTCGCCCAGACTGCTGCAGACCCGCAGCACCTGCCGCTCCTCTCCCTTGCGGCTCTCGGCGGGCCCGCCGCAGCCGACAGCTGCTGCCGCCAGCAGGAGGAGCCCGATGAGCACCGTCGCTTTACCTAACTTTTTGAACATGACCGCCGCCTCCGCACATTGCTAACTAATTATACAACTTGCCGGCGAAAAATGCCACCGCCATCTCCGTTAAAGAGACGGCCGCACTTGTATGCCGAAATTTTTCTCCGTGAGTCCCATGAGCCCCCTTCCCACCGAAAGAGCAAAAGCGCCGCGACCCCTCGACTTTGCAAAACGGCGCGGCTTTTTTCTGCGCAGGCTTTTGCAGATCATCTAACTTTTTTTGAGAGGAGAAAAAGCAGCGTCGGTCTTTGCAAATTATCACCGCCCCTTCCTCTCAAGAGCGCAGGCCTGTGGTAAAATAAAAATAAGCGCCGACCCGCGGCGCAACTTTGCGCAAAACAAGGAGGCTCTCTCATGCCCTACTGTTATATCTGTCCCCATCGCTGCGGCGTAGACCGCCCTTTGACTCTCGCAGACAGCGCAGAAGGCCGCTGCTTCGGCAGCTGCGGCTGCGGTCTCGCCCCCATCGTGGCCCGGGCCGCTCTCCATCGCTGGGAAGAGCCCTGCATCAGCGGCACCCGCGGCGCAGGCGCCGTCTTCTTCTCCGGCTGCAACCTGCACTGCGTTTTCTGTCAAAATTTTTCTGTCAGCAGCAAAAACGGCTACGGCGACGGCTTCGGCATCGAGATCGATGTGCCCCGGCTGCGGCAGATCTATCGCGAATTGATCGAAGAAGGCGCCCACAACATCGATCTGGTGACCCCCACCCATTTCGCTCAGGCGGTGGCGGAAAGTTTGGACGCACCTCTCGGTGTGCCGGTGATCTATAACTGCGGCGGCTTCGAGACCTTGGACACTTTGGCCAAGCTCAAGGGCAAGATAGATATTTATCTGCCCGATCTGAAATGGTACGACGATGTGGCGGCCGTGAAATACAGCAACGCCCCTTCCTATTTCCGCGTGGCCACCGCCGCCATCGAAGCCATGTATGAACAAGTGGGCGCTTATAAATTAGACGAAGACGGCCTCTTGCAAAAAGGCGTGCTGATCCGCCACTTGATCATGCCCGGCTTTCTCGACGACACGAAAAAGATCATCGACTGGGTGGCGAAAACTTTTAAGCCCGGCCAGGTGCTCTTCAGCCTCATGCGTCAATATGTGCCCTGCGGCAGAGCAAAAGAGTATCCCGAGATCGACCGCACCTTGAGCGACGAAGAATATAAAGAGGCGGAAGCCTATCTTCTGGCAAGTTCTATCGAAGACGGTTACCTGCAGGAAGAAGCGGCCTGCGCGTCCGAGGACTTCATCCCCGCCTTCGACGGCACCGGCGTGCTGAAGAAAGCGGAGAACTGAAAGGCGAAGAGCGCAGGAGAAAACTAATATCGTTGAGCAAGCAGACGAAGAGCAAAATAAAAACACAAAAGGGCCCCGGCGGGCGATCGCTCGTCGAGGTCCTTTCCTTCTGAGTTTTTTGCGAGGCTCTCTTTTATTTCTTTTTATTTTTTTGCTCTTCCGCCAAACGGGCGATGTCGCCCACGCCGTCTAAGACCAGCGAAGGTCGATAGGCGAAAGTTTGGATCTCTTCTTTGGCAGTGACGCCGCTCAGCACCAGCACCGTGGTCATGCCGCTCTCTAAGCCCGAGATAACATCCGTGTCCATGCGGTCGCCTATCATCACCGCTTCAGCGGAGTGACAATCTAAAAGCCTCAGCCCCGTGCGCATCATCAAAGGATTGGGCTTGCCGCAAAAATAGGCCTGCTTGCCGGTGGCCAGCTCTACGGGAGCGATCAAAGCCTTACAGCCGGGCATGATGCCGTTTTCCACCGGGCCCGACACGTCCGGGTTGGTGCCGATGAGCTTGGCTCCCGCCAGCACCAAGTTGGCCGCTTTGGTGAGGGTGTCCAAAGAATAGACTCTGCCCTCGCCGAAGACCACGTAATCGGGGTTCACGTCGTTCATGGTGAGGCCCGCATCGTAAAGAGCATTCAAAAGCCCCGCCTCGCCGATGGCGTACACCGAACAGCCCGGCGCCTGCTCTTTTAAAAAGGCCGCCGTGGCCAAAGCGCTGGTATAAAAATGTTCTACCGGCACGTCCAACCCCATGCGGTGCAGTTTTTGCCGCAGGTCCATGGGAGTGTAGCCGCTGTTGTTGGTCAAAAAAAGATATTCTTTCTTTTCTTTCTGCAGCCAACGGACGAATTCTTTGACACCGGGCAGCACCAAATTGCCGTGGTAGATGACGCCGTCCATATCGCACATGAAGCCTTGTTTCTTGTTAAAGTCGATCGAATTTTCTTCCATATCTACAGCTCTCTTTCTTTTGCCGCCTCTTTTTTGCCGGCGGCTTTTTTATTTTTGACGAACTGCCGAAAATATCTCAGCCGTTCAATAAACGGTCGAAGTCTTCGTTCAGCCGTTTTTCGGCGGCGCTCAGTTTATTTTTTGCCTCAGCCTGCCACTTGCGGTCCACGGCGATCGCCTCTTTTTCTTTTTTCATCATGATCTTTATCTCTGCGGGCTGGGGCCCTCCCTTCACTGCCCTATGCTGCACGATAGCTGCAGGGTCTAGGGCCGAGCGCCACTCTTCTTCGCTGAGAGGAAAAGTTTGAGGCAGACTGCTGTCTTCACTAGCCAAACGAGCGTAAAGCTTCGCCGCTTCACTGTAGGTGAAAGCGGAAGGAGGGATGTTGTTATTTCGAGCATAAGTCACGACTTCCGAGGCGAAGTGATGGCCGGTGCGGAAGGGCACGTCGTGTTTCAACATCAAAACATCGGCTATCTCCTGAGAGCAGGTCCAATCCAAATTCAATTCTTCCAGAGCACGCTGGGGCCTCACGTCTAAAACATGAAGGATGTGAGCGAAGTCGCTCAGCATTTTTGCGGTCTTCTCCGTTAGGGGATCGCCGCCCGCAAGACGGCCGTCGGCCATACCGGCCGGGATATTGTGGCTGCGATAAGTCTCGGCCGCCGCCAAACCCAGCAAGGTAGAGCAATCGGTGCGGCATTGGTTCAAGATGCCCGGATTTCTTTTTTGAGGCATGGCCGAAGACACATAGGTGTTGCCTCCTCCCTCTTGCAGCAAGATCCAAGGGCGAGGCTGAGCATATTGCTGCATGATCTCTTGGATAAAACTTGCGGTGTGCACGGCGACAGAAGCAACTATGCCTCCCAGCTCCAAGGGAGCTTCCATGGGATAGATCTGTCCGGCATCGTAGGTGTTATAGGCAAGGCCGTCGAAGCCCAAATAAGCCGCCATCTTGTCTCGGTCCAAAGGCCAGCCGGTGCCGTTGAGCACTGTGGCCCCCATGGGCGAACGGTTGAGCCGCACATAAAATTCTTTCAGACGCTCTTCATCGCGGCCGTAGGCCGTGGCATAAGCCAAAAGGTAATGAGCATAACTGTTGGGCTGAGCGGCCACGCCGTTGGTGTAATTGGGGAGCACCATATCGGGGTAGCGCTCGGCCAATTCTAGCAAAGACGAACGGACTTCGGCCAAAGCGTCCGCCAATTTCAAAGAAGCCTCTCTCTGCCGCACCAAACTGCAGGTGGTGAGCATGTCTTGGCTGGAGCGCCCGGCGTGGATACGGGTGATGTCCGCTCCCGCCGCTTTGATCAAAAGAGGTTCGAAGGTGATCACCAAGCCGGGCCGGGCTGCCCCGGGGGCCTCTCCCTCTTGCAAAACTTTTTGCAGACCGGCGGCAAAAGTTTTTCCCTGTTCTTCAGAGAGCAGGCCCTGACGAGTGTTGATGACGATGCTGGCCTTATTGATCTGTCCCAGCCAATAGAAATTGTCTTTCGTCTCTGCCTGGGCGACGGAGCTGCCGGCACAGAGGCAGGCGAGAGCCAGAGGCGCTGCTTTTTTCATGAGATCTCTTTTCATCTCGGGTCACTCTCCTTTTTTTACATTATAACGCTTTGCCTTTGGGCAAACGGTCAAGTTTTTGTAAACGACAGTTCAAAAATAGCGCCCGCGAAAAAGAAAGCCCGGGTCGAACACCGGACTTTTTTCGGCGCCGAAGGCACCTAATTCCCTCTGACATATTCTCTCGGCACCCGGGGGCTGATAGAGCAGGCCACTTCATAGCAGATAGTGTCGGCCCATTGGGCCACCAACTCCAAAGGCAGCTCGCTGCCGCCGAACACCAGCACTTCCGTGCCCACTTCGGCTCGAGGGATGTCGGTGACATCTAACATCACCTGATCCATGCAGACTCTGCCGGCGATGGGAGCCTTCTTGCCGTCGATGAGCATGTAGCCTTTATTGGAAAGGCGGCGGCTGATGCCGTCGGCATAACCCATGGGCACGGTGGCGATGCGGCTGTCTCTTTTAAGGATGCAGCTGCGGCCGTAGCCTACGCTCTCTCCGGCCGGCAGCTCTTTGACGAAAGATATTTTCGACTTTACTTTCATCACCGGCTCGAAGGCTTTATAACAATCGATCATGTGAGCGGGGTGGAGCCCGTAGAGAGTGATGCCCTGGCGCACCATGTCCAGCTGATATTCCTGCAGCTCCGTCAAAGCGGCGCTGTTGGCGATGTGACGGATGGGCACCTTCACGCCTTCTCTTTCGATGAGGGCCAAAGCCTCTTTGAAGCGGGCGAACTGCAAAGCGGCGAAGCCTTTGTCGTCGGCGTCGGCGGTGGCGAAGTGAGAGAAGACTCCTTCGATATTAATGCCGGGGAAAGAGGCGGCCAAACGGGCGAATTTTCCCGCTTCCGCCACATGGACGCCGATGCGGTGCATGCCGGTATCGACTTTTAAATGCACCTTGGCCCGCGTGTGCTGTTTAAGAGCTGCCTCGTTGAGAGCAGAGAGAGCCTGCTCATCGAAGACAGCGTGGCTCACATCATAGCGCACGGCAAGATCGGCCACCTCGGGCTGCAGAGCCCCCAAGACGAGGATGGGAGCATCCAGCCCGGCGTCTCTTAAAGCCACCGCCTCTTGCAAAAGAGCCACGGCCAAAAAATCGGCGCCGTTCCTCACAGCCTCCATGGCGATACGCACAGCCCCGTGACCGTAAGCGTCGGCCTTCACCACCGCGCACAATTTGGTGGCGGGCCTAAGCTGAGCCTTGGCTGTTTGTACATTATGGGCCACAGCATCTAAATTTATTTCCGCCCAGGCGCCCCGCTGGATGTGCAAGCCTACCACCTCATAATATCTTCAGAAAAATTTCTTCGTCGCCTTTTCTTTCAGTATATACAAAAGCGCTCAATAAGTCAAAACTTCCGGCCCGTTCTCGGTGATCAAGACGGTGTGCTCCCATTGAGCGCTGAGACTGCCGTCGGCGGTGTAAACGGTCCAGCCGTTGGTTTCGTCCACGTAGATTTCTTTCCGTCCCATGTTGATCATGGGCTCGACGGTGATCACCATGCCCGGCACCAAAAGCATGCCTGTCTTTTTTCTCCCCACGTGAGGCACGAAGGGATCTTCGTGAAATTCATTGCCCACGCCGTGGCCGCCGTATTCTTCCACTACACTGTAGCCGTGTTTATGGGCGAGGCCGGAGACCGCAGCCCCGATGTCCCCCAAAAAGCCCCAGGCTTGAGCGGCGGCGACGCCTCTTTTCAAACATTCTTTGGTGACGGCCACCAAGTCTTTGGCTTTTTTGTCTGTTTTGCCGATCATGAACATACGAGAAGCGTCACCGTAGTATCCTTTATATATAGTAGAAACATCTACGTTGACGATGTCGCCGCTCTTTAAGACGACCCTCTCGTCGGGGATGCCGTGGCACACCTGATCGTTCACGGAGGTGCACACGCTTTTGGGGAAACCGAAAAAGCCCAAAGGGGCGGGGGTGGCCCCGCATTTGAGAGTGAAATCGTACACGATGCGGTCGATCTCTGCCGTCGTCATGCCCGCCTTTATGTATTTCGCCACTTCGTCCAGCACCAGGGTGTTGATGCGGCAGGCTTCTCTGATCCCTGCCAACTGTGCGGGCGTCTTGATGAGCGATCGATCCGGCACTTCCCAGCCTCTCGTTTTGGCGGCGGCGATCTTGGCATCGATCATTTGATGACAGTCTTCATATTTTTTCCCGCTGCCGCACCAGCATAGTCCTTCCATTTACAACTCCTTCTCGCCTTTTTTATAGCAGCTTTTTTCTCTCACTTCAAAATTTTAAGGCTAAAGAAAAAATAAAAAACTTTTTTCAAGGCGTCTCTCTTTTTTCCAGTACAGTATTATAGCACAGTCGGGTGACAAGCACATAGGACTTGTGATAAAATTAGTTTATCATTTCGAATAAAAAGAGGTTTTTTATGGAAAGCGTCATCGCCGGCTTCATCGATCTTATTTTGCATTTGGACAAACATCTCCCCGAAATCATGGCCGCCTACGGCTCCTTCATCTACGCCATTTTATTTTTAGTCGTCTTCTGCGAGACGGGGCTGGTGGTCACTCCCTTTTTGCCGGGCGACTCTCTGCTTTTCGCCTGCGGAGCTTTGGCCGCGGCCTCGGAGAGTTTGAGCATCGGCTGGGTCACCGGTCTCTTTTTGCTGGCGGCGGTGCTGGGAGACGCCAGCAATTATTTTATCGGCGAACGGCTGGGAGAAAGGCTGCTGGCCTCTCACAACCGGCTCATCAAACCGGAGCACGTGCAAAAAGCTTCCGATTTTTACGCCCGCCACGGTCATAAAGCCATCTTTCTCGCCCGCTTCGTGCCCATCGTCCGCACCTTCGCCCCCTTCGTGGCCGGCATCGGCAAGATGCACTATCTCACCTTTGCCCATTACAACGTGGTGGGGGCCGTCGTCTGGGTGGGCCTCTTCGTAGGCGGCGGCTATTTCTTCGGCAACATCCCCGTGATCAAACAAAATTTTACCTTCGTCACCTTGGGCATCGTCGTCGTTTCTCTTTTGCCCGTGCTGTACGAGACAGTGGGCAAACGCCTTTTGGGAAAAGAATAAGGAAGGGACTGCTATGGGCAAATATTTTTTCACCAGCGATTATGCCGAGGGCTGCCACCCGAAAGTGCTGGAAGCTTTGGCGGCCGCCAACATGGAACAATGCACGGGCTACGGCCTCGACCCTTTTTGCGAAAAGGCCCGGGCCCTCATCAAAGAAACTTTCGCCTGCCCTGAGGCCGACGTTCACTTTTTGGCGGGCGGCACTCAGGCCAACCTGACGGTGGTCTGCGCCGCTCTGCGTCCTCATCAGGGCGTGTATGTGGCCGCCACCGGCCACCCCAACAATCACGAAGCCGGCGCTTTGGAGCATCAGGGCCACCGAGTGCTGACCCTGCCCACCGCCGACGGCAAGCTCTATGCAGAGCAGGTGGATGCGGCCTATCGTCAATATGCCGAAGATCCTTTCAACGAGCATTGGTGCCAGCCGAAGATGGTCTACATCTCGCAGCCTACGGAAGTGGGCAGCCTCTATTTGAAAAAAGAGTTGGAAGACCTGTACGAGGTGTGCCGCCGTCACGGCCTCTATCTTTTCGTAGACGGCGCCCGCTTGGGCTACGCCCTCACTTCCCCGGCCTGCGACTTCAGCCCCGCCGACTTAGCAGCCAACTGCGATGTGTTTTACGCCGGCGGCACCAAGTGCGGCCTGCTCTGCGGCGAAGCGGTGGTGCTCTTGAACGATGCTCTTAAACCGGACTTTCGCACCATCGCCAAACAAAACGGCGCCATCCTCTCCAAGGGGCGCCTCTTGGGCGTGCAGTTCGCTGCCCTTTTCACCGACGGTCTTTACTTTAAGATCTGCGGCGCTGCCAATAAAGAAGCTCTGCGTATCAAAGCGGCTCTCGGCGCCAAAGGCATAAGCTTCGTCACCGACTCTCCCACCAATCAGCAGTTCGCCATCCTCACCCCGGCTCAATATGAGGCTCTCAGCGAAAATTTCGAGCTGGGCCTCACCGAGTATCTGCCCGGCGGTCTCTTGAACGTCCGCTTCTGCACCAGTTGGGCCACCGACCCTGCCCAAACGGACAAATTGATCGCGGCCATCGAAGCTCTGTAAAAAATTCGCGAGGATTTTTCCGGCACTTCTTTTTATAAATATTTTCCGGTAAAAAGAGCGGCGTTTTCTTGAAAAACTTTTTTAAAAAAGCAGAGCGCAAAAACTTCTCTCTTCTTCCGAAAAACAGCTCCCCTCGCTCCTAGCGCCGAAATTTTTTCCGCTATCAAAAAAGCGAACGCTGCCCCGGCTCTCACCGAGGCAGCGTTTATCTTTTGCTTTTTTCGTTGTGGGAAGAGAAAGATCAAAGAGCCAAGAGCTGCGGCTCGCAGGCGGCCAATTTTTCCCGCCAAGCGAGCTGATAAGGAGCGCCTCCCTGAGCGCAGTCTTCTTTGCCGCCGCCCCGGCCTCCCAAAGCTTCGTTGAGCAGCTTCATATAGGCTCGGCAGTCGGCGCCGCTGCCGCTGCCTCTTACCACCGTGTAATTGAGCCGCTCTCCCGCCGCTACGGCGACGATGCTGACGGTGTCGGGCAAAAGGCCCAGCTTGGGCAGCAAAAGTTTTCCTTCTTTGCCGTCCCCCTGTTCCAAACAAAGGGTGAGCAGTTTGCTGCCGTCGGCTTTGCTCTTCGCCTTCTCTAAAGCTTCGGCCAATTTCAGATCGAGGAACATGGCAGCCGCCGCTTTGTTCTGTTCGTGCAAGGCGGCCATATCTTTTTTCAATTTTCCCAAACGCTCCGGCACTTGCTCCGGCTTGCAGGCCAAGTCCTGAGCCGCCGCCGCAAGCTGAGCGTTCTTGCGGTCCGCATCCAAAAGGGCCCGCTTGCCGCACAAAAATTCCACCCGGCAGCCTTCTTTGTGTTTTTCGGAGCGGATGACCTTCACGCTGCCCAACATGCCGGTGAAAGGAGGATGCAGACCGCAGCAGGTGCACATGTCCGCATCTTCTACGGCCACGATGCGCAGAATGCCGGTGAGCTTGCTGTTGAATTTTCTCATTTTGTCTTTTAAGAGAGCGGCTTCCTTGCTGTCCATATAGCTGACGTGCACGGGCCGGTCCTCCCAAATTATCTCGTTGGTGAAAAGCTCTGCCTGCAACAAGTCTTCCATCGACAAATTTTTGTCCAGGTCGATGGTGACGAAGTCTTCGTTCATGTGAAAGCCGATGTTGTTGGCCTGAAAAAGTTTGAAGCAGGCATAGCTCAAAAGATGCTCGCCCAAATGCTGCTGCATCCTATCAAGACGAACGGGCCAATCGACATTGACTTCCGCTTCGCTGCCCACTGCAAGAGGCCGGTCGCATTCGTGGAAGATCTGCTCTCCTTTTTCGAAAACATACGAGCAGACCGCGTCTCCTATCTTGCCCTTATCGCTGAGCTGCCCGCCCCCTTCGGGATAGAGCACCGTCTTATCCAATTCTATGAGGAATTTTTTCCCTTGGGCTGTGCAGGAGAGCACCGTGGCTTGGCAGCTGCGGAGCATGGGATCGTTCTCGTACAATTTTTCCGTCATAATTTACCACCCCTCGTTTTACTATTGTATCACTAAGGGCCCCTTTTATGATATAATCAAAAAAGAATTTTCCGCAAGGAGCTCATATGTTTCATTATCTTCTTTTCGATCTGGACGGCACCCTCACCGATTCCGCCGAAGGCATCACCAAATGCATGCAGTACGGCCTCTCTTTTGTGGGCATCCATGAGCCCGATCGAAAAAAATTGGAAGTTTTCGTAGGCCCGCCTCTGCGGGCCACCAGCAGAGAAGTGTACGGCCTCACCGCCGAAGAGGCAGAGCTCTGTCTGCAAAAATATCGGGAGCGTTACGGCAGCGTCGGCATGTACGAGAACCGAGCTTACGACGGCATGGCAGAACTTTTGGCCGAGCTGCGGGCCGACCCTCGGCGGCCGGTGCTGGCCATCTGCACCGGCAAGCCGGAAGTTTACGCCCGCCCCATCGCCGAACGTTACGGCCTCACTCCCTATCTCGACGACATCGTCGGCTGCGATCTGGAAGGTAAACTGGATCAAAAGCGGCTGGTGGTGGCAGAAACTTTTCGCCGTTTGGGCATCGACGAGCAAGAGAAAAAACGCGCCGTCCTCATCGGCGACCGCAAAGAAGATGTGCTGGCCGCCCACGCCTGCGGCATCAAATGTTTGGGAGTGGGCTACGGCTTCGGCAGTTTCGAAGAATTGAGCGCCGCCGGCGCCGACTTTTACGTGCCCACGGTGGCCGAGCTGCGAAAGGAACTTTTCTTATGTCTGGAGTGATCTACAGCTGCCCCACCCTGCGGGGGCCGTTGCTTTCTGCTTTAAAGAAAGCGGGCAATCCTTCTCCCGTTTATTTTTTGCCCCAAGCTCTCCACAGCGACCCGCAAAAACTGCACGCTTATCTGCAGGAACGCTTGGATAATATCTTTAACGTGGAGCGGGTGGTGCTGTGTGTGTCCGGCTGCGGCGGCGCCACCGTCGGTCTCGCGGCGAAAAATGCGGAGCTCATCGTCCCCCGCACCCGCGACTGCATCGATCTTCTTTTGTCCGGCGACGATTACCGCACCGTACCGAGAAAAAGGCGGGTCTATATGACCGAAGACTGGCTGCGCCACATGGAAAACAGCGATATCAGCCTCCCCAAGCTCTGCGCCGCCAAAGGAGAAGCGGGAGCCAAAGCGTTTTTGAAAAAACTTTATCGGGGTTTTGAAGAATTCATCGTCATCGATAGCGGCGAAAACGATGTGGCTGCCATCCTCGCCGGCCTCGCTCCCTATTTAGAAGCCATCGGCGGCCATGCCCGGGTGGTGCAAGGCGAGCATCGCATCATCAAAGAATTGGCGGAAGAAAAATACGGGCACAATTTTTTGCGCATCAAAAAAGGCGAAACTGTCCCCGCCGGCTTCTATCCGCCCAACCCCGGCCCGGAGGCATGAGCATGCTCTTTTCGGCGAAAACTTTTTTGCAAAAAACGGGAGGCCGCCGATGAGCACCGTCAATGTCACCATGCTGGCCAGCGGCAGCAAGGGCAACGCCGCCCTCATCAGGCTCGGCGTTTCCTTTTTTCTCATCGACTTGGGCCTCAGCTGCCGCGAATTACAAAAAAGGCTGAAGCAAGTGGGCCTCGCCATCGAGCGAATAGAAGCGGTCTTCATCACTCATTATCACAACGATCACATCAAAGGCTTGGCCGCTTTTTTAAAAAATTACAAGATCCCCGTTTACGCCACCAACGCCGCTTGGCGGGAGATCGCCTATCGTCTCAACATCCCCCTCACCTCCGCCTGCTCGCTTTTGCCGGAGGAAGCGGAAGTGGCGGGAGTCAAAGTAGAAACTTTCCCCGTCCCTCACGATGCCGCAGAGACCAAAGGCCTGCGCCTCAGTTTGGGGGACGAAGCCTGCGTATATATCAGCGATGCCGGCTGCGTCACCCCGGAGATGGCTGCCGCCGCAGAAGGAGCCGCCGTGTTGGTCATCGAAGCCAATCACGATGTGGCCCTCTTGAAAGCCGGCAGCTACCCCGCCCAATTGAAGCGGCGCATCTTGGGGCGGCGGGGCCACTTGGCCAACGGCGCCGCCGCCGAGTTCGTCGCCGCTTTAAAGCGGCCGCCCCGCACCGTCATCCTCGCCCATTTGAGCGCCGAAAACAATCGGCCCGCTTTGGCTTTGCAAGCCATGCAAGACGCTCTCGCGAACAAAGAAGGCTCTCCTTTGCCGAACATTTTGGTAGCCGCTCAAGATAAGATCGTCGGCACCGAGCTGCCGGAGCAGCCCTCTGTTTTTGCCGACGAAAAGTGAAGCTGTCTTTAAGAACGCTCTGCCTTTTATTTTTCTTCGCAAATTTTTCTTCGTTGTTCTTCGTCCCGGCGGCAGTTTTTTTAAACTTGCCGGCTCGGACGCTCTTACGATAAGCTCACGCGATCCTTTTGAGGCTGTAAGATCGCACAAGAGACAAAGGAGTGACAAACATGCTCAAAACGTGGAAGAAAAGCAGTCAATTCATCATCTGCGGCACGGTGCTGACCACCCTGCTGCTGGCAGGCTGCAACAATAACACCAACGCCGCCCCTGCCCAAAAAGAGGGGGCCGTCGCCAAAAAAGAAGCGCCTCTCAGCGGCGCCCGCAACACCCCCATCGTAGCCGCAGCCAAAAAAGTGGGGCCGGCCGTGGTGGGCATCACCAACAAAGCCTATATCCGCGACTTTTTCAACCGCGTGCAGCTGCGGGAGAGAGGCACCGGCTCCGGCGTCATCTACGACAGCAAAAACGGTTACATCGCCACCAATAATCACGTAGTGGAAGGGGCCAGCGAGATCGTGGTCAGCCTCACCGACGGCCGCAGCGTCAAAGGCAAGGTGTTGGGCGCCGATGCCGCCACCGATCTGGCAGTAGTGCAGATCGAGAGCAAAGATCTTCCCCAAGCCGTCTTCGGCGACAGCGACAGCCTGCAGGTGGGCGAGCCCGCCATCGCCATCGGCAATCCTCTGGGCCTGGAGTTTCGGGGCAGCGTCACCGCCGGTGTGATCAGCGCTTTGAACCGCACCATCAATTTAGGCGAGCGTAAGTTCAATCTTATCCAGACCGATGCGGCCATCAACCCCGGCAACAGCGGCGGTGCTTTGGTCAACGCCGACGGAGAAGTAGTCGGCATCAACAGCGCCAAGATCGTAGTGGGCGGCGTGGAAGGCATCGGCTTCGCCATCCCCATCAACACCGCCAAACCCATTTTGGACGAACTGGCCGACAGAGGCCGCATCGCTCGGCCTTATCTCGGCGTCTCTTTGATGGATAAAGATGTAGCCGAACGTTACGGTTTCGACATCGATCTCCACGGCGGTATCTTTTTGGTGAAAGTGCTGGCCAACGGCCCCGCCTATAAAGCGGGCCTGCGCAGCGGCGACATCATCCTCAGCTTCGACGGCAAGAAAGTCAGCCGCTATCAGGAGCTCACCGAAGCCCTCGCTCAGCACAAAGTGGGCGATCGGGTCGGCCTCACTGTTTGGCACGAAGGAGCCGAAGTGAGCCGCACCGTCGTTTTGGAAGAAGTGCCGAAAAATTACGGCAACTGATCTTGAAGATCACCATAGCCTGCGTAGGCAAGATCAAAGAAAAATATTTAGAGGCGGGCATCGCCGCTTATCTCAAACGGCTGGCCCCCTACGTGCGGGTGAGCATCGTCTCATGTCCGGAAGAAAAAATGCCCCTCTCTCCCGGCCCTGCCGAAAAAGCAGAAGCCTTAAAGAAAGAGGGCCGGCGTTTGGGTGCTCTCATCCCTAAAGATGACTACGTTATCTTGCTGGATCTGAAAGGCGAGCAGCTCACTTCGCCTCAACTGGCGGCAAGATTGGCGGACTTGGCTCTCTCCGGCTGCAAAGGTCTCTCTTTCGTCATCGGCGGTCCCTTCGGGCTGAGTGACGAATTGAGAGAGCGCTCGCAACTGCGGCTGAGCTTTTCAGCCTTCACCTTCACTCATCAAATGATCCGTCTTTTGTTGTTGGAGCAGCTCTATCGAGCTTATAAGATCAACAGAGGCGAAAAATATCATTGGTAATCATTTAAAACGATAATTTAAAAGGGCTCAGGCCTTTGCCTGAGCCCTTACTTTATTTTTCGACCGGTTTCTCGATGGCCTTAGCGGCCTTCAAAAATTTGTTTCTGGGCAGCAACACGTAGTGGCCGCAGCCTTGGCACTTCAGCCCTATGTCCATGCCCACCCGTGTTATCAGCCACAGAGAGCTGCCGCAGGGATGGCTCTTTTTCAAACGAGCCACATCGCCCACGCCGAAAGCAGCCGACAGCATCAGCTGACACCGTGCATCGTCATCACGTCGGAAACTTCATAGCCTGCTTCCCGCAGTTCTTCTATGATGTCCATGCCGTTCAGAGTAGCTCGGGCCACGATCTCCGCTTTGCCGTTGCCCAAAGGTTTGCACAGCAGGGAGAGGATGTTGGCCTTATTATCTCTGAAAAGCCCGGCCACATCCGCCAGCACGCCCACTTCATCGGGCACGATCAAAGAGATGCGGGTGCAGGGTTTATCCACGCTCATGCTCTGAGCAAAGGCCCTGAACATATCGTTTTGAGCGATGATGCCCACCAGCTTGAAATTGTCGTCCACTACCGGCAGGGCGTTCACCCTCATCTTGTAGAGGTTGAAGGCCACGAACTCGATAGAATCGGAGGCATTGACGGCGGTGATGTTGCGGGTCATCAGATCTTTGACCCGCAGCCGGCCCAAAAGATAGTTGGCTTCGTACTTGCTGAGGGTGCTGTCGAGAGAGGGGGAAGCCTGACCGATATCGGTGGCCGTTATCATGCCCCTTACCCGCATCAGATCGTCTACCACCGGCAGCGAACGCAGATTTTTGCCCCGCATGGCCTCTCTGGCCTCCAAAATGGTCTGATCCTCTTTGACGGTGACTACCTCTTTGGTCATAAAGTCTTTAACCAGCATAGTTCCTCCTAACCGGCAGCTTAGCCGCCCAAATACGCCTTGCGCACCGCTTCGCTGCTGGCCAATTCTTTGGCCGTGCCGCTCAAAGTGATACGCCCCGTCTCCAGCACATAAGCTTTGTCGGCGATGGAGAGCGCCATGTTGGCATTTTGCTCCACCAAGAGAATGGTAGTGCCGGAGGCGTTGATCTCTTTGATGATGTTGAAGATCTCCTTGACCAAAAGCGGCGCCAAGCCCATGGACGGCTCGTCCATCAAGAGCAGTTTGGGTTTGCTCATCAACGCTCTGCCCATGGCCAGCATCTGCTGCTCGCCGCCGGAGAGAGTGCCGGCCAACTGTTCTTTCCTCTCCAACAATCTGGGGAAGCTCTCGAAGACCTTCTTCATGTCCCGAGCGATCCCGTCTTTATCCTTGCGGGTATAAGCGCCCATTTCCAAATTTTCCAAAACCGTCATATTGGCAAAGACCCGGCGGCCTTCAGGCACTTGGCAAAGGCCCATGCTGACGATCTTATGAGCCGGTTTGCCGGTGATGTCCTTATCGTCGTAGATGATACTGCCGCTTTTGGGTTTCATCAAACCGGATATGGTGCGCAAAGTCGTGGATTTGCCGGCGCCGTTGGACCCAATCAAAGCCACTATCTCGCCGTCTGATACTTCCAAACTGATCCCCTTGATGGCGTGGATGGCCCCGTAATAGACGTTGATATCTTTTACCTGCAGCATCAGTTGATCACCTCCTCGCCCAAGTAGGCCTCGATGACCCGCCGATTGTGCTTGATCTCTTCCGGCACGCCCTCGGCGATCTTCATGCCGTATTCCAGCACGTAAATGCGTTCGCACACGCCCATCACCAAACTCATATCGTGCTCTATCAGAAGGATGGACAGGGAGAAGCGTTCTCTTATCCAGCGGATCAACTCCATCAGTTCGTGGGTCTCCTGGGGGTTCATACCGGCGGCAGGCTCATCCAAAAGCAACAGTTTCGGCTCCGTGGCCAAAGCTCTGGCGATCTCCAGCCGCCGCTGCTGCCCGTAAGGAAGGTTCTTCGCCGTTTCCTGAGCAAAATCCTCTAAGTGGAAGATCTTCAGCAAGTCCATGGCCTTTTCGGTGATATAATGCTCTTCTTTCACATATTTGCCGTCCCTGATGATGGCATCGGCCAGATTGTAGGAAACGTGCATGTTGTAAGCGATCTTGACGTTGTCGACGACGCTGAGCTCGCTGAAGAGACGGATATTCTGAAAGGTGCGGGCCATGCCCATCTGGGTGACCTGATAGGACTTATGGCCGCTGGACTTTTTCCCGTCGAAATACACTTCGCCTTCGGTAGGAGTATAAACGCCGGTTATCATGTTGAAGACAGTGGTCTTGCCTGCGCCGTTCGGCCCGATGAGGCCCACCAACTCGCCCTTGTCGATGTGCATGGTCAAGTTGGAGACAGCCCGCAGTCCTCCGAAGATCATGGAGATGTTATCTATTTTCAGCAAGGTCTCAGCCATTTTGCCTGCCTCCTAACCTGAACATCTTGCGGCTCAGTTCCTCACTGCCGAAGAGGCCCTGCGGCCGACGCAGCATCAGCACTATCATGGTGACGGAATAGATGACCATGCGCCACTCGGGAAAATCCGACAGATAGGCGCTGATGAAGGTGAGCAAAGTGGCTCCGCAGATGGAGCCGGTCATGGACCCGAGGCCTCCCAGCACCACCATAGTCAAAATATCGAAGGACTTCATGAAAGTGAAGGTGGCGGGATGAGCCAAGAAAAAGTAATGACTGAAGAGGCAGCCGGCCGTACCGGCGAAAGAAGCGCCCAAAGTGAACGCCATCACTTTATACTTGGTAGTGTTGATACCCATGGTATCGGCAGCGATCTCGTTCTCCCTGATGGCCAAGCAGCAGCGGCCGGGAGCGCTGTTCTTGAAGTTTTTGATGAAGAAGATGATCGCGATCATCAGCCAGAAAGCCACAGTAAAGTTGGTAAAACGAGGAATGCCCATCAAGCCGGAAGCACCGCCCACATAGTCGATGTTGAGGATGCAGATGCGGATGATCTCGCCGAGGCCCAACGTAGCGATGGCCAAATAGTCTCCGTCCAGACGCAAAGTAGGCAGGCCGATCAAAAAGCCCAGCAGACCGGCGCTGACGGTAGCTACCACCAGACCGAGAGCGAAGGGCAGCCCCAGTTTGACGGTGATCACCGCCCCGGTGTAGGCTCCCACTGCCATGAAACCGGCATGGCCGATGGAGAACTGGCCGGTATACCCGTTGATGAGGTTCAGGCTCACCGCCAGAATGATATTGATGCAAATGAGGACGATGTTCAATTCCCAGAAGGGACCGATGACCTCGACGGCGATAAGGCCCTGCACCACGGCGTAGATCAGGACGCAGGCGATGATGGCCTTCAGATCGAACTTACGAATAGGATCCATAGCGCTGCCTCCTTATACTTTTTCCCGCACATTCTTGCCCAACAGGCCGGTAGGCTTATAGAGCAGAATGAGGATGAGGATGGCGAAAGCAGCCGCATCTCGGAACGTGGAAGAGATGAAACCGCTGACCAGAGCCTCCACCACGCCTAAAATGATACCGCCGATCATGGCGCCGGGGATGATGCCTATGCCTCCCAGCACTGCCGCCACGAAAGCTTTCAAACCGGGCATCATGCCCATCAGGGGATCGATGGAGTTGTAATAAACGCCCACCAGCACGCCGCCGGCCGCAGCCAGCGCCGAACCCAAAGCGAAGGTGGTGGAGATGACGCGGTCGATATCTATCCCCATGAGCCTGGCCGCATCGGCATCAAAAGACACGGCCCGCATGGCCTTGCCGGCTTTGGTCTTGTTGACGATGTAAGTGAGCACCGTCATGAGGATGATGGCGCTGATCAAAATGACCAGCTGCTGACTGTTCATCACCAGCGGCCCCATATTGTACACCGTCGCCGCAAAGATAGAGGGGAAGGTGCGGGGCTGAGGGCTCACGAAAAGGATCATGGTGTATTCCAAAAAGAAGGATACGCCGATGGCGGTGATCAAAATGGCGATACGGGGAGCATTGCGCATAGGCCTGTATGCCACTCTTTCGATGATGATGCCTGCCAAAGCCGCTCCCACCATCGCGAAAATAATGGCCGGAAAGAAGGACAGGCCCAAAGCGGTAGTGGCAAAAAAGCCCAAGTAGGCACCCAGCATATAGATATCACCGTGGGCGAAGTTGATCAGTTTGATGATGCCGTAGATCATGGTATAGCCCAAAGCGATGAGCGCATAGATGCTGCCCAGGGATATGCCGTTGATCAGTTGCTGGCAAAGCTGACCGAAAAAAGTGTCCATAGCTGACCTCCGAAGCCGGCTGTGCCGGCTCTTTCTTAATTAAGAGAGAGGCTGTTGCCAAAACAACAGCCTCATTGGTGAATCAAGCTGATAAAGGGGCCTTACCTATCAGGGATTAACTTTGGATTTGAAAGTCTGAACGCCGTCTTTGTGCTCGATGATAACAGCGCTCTTGATGGGATTGTGCTGCTCATTGAAGGTAACTTCGCCGGACACGCCCTTGAAGCCTTTGATCTTGGCCATGGCCGCAGAGATCTTGGCCGGTTCGGTGGACTGAGCGTCCTCGATAGCCTTGGCTACCAGCAGGGCGCAGTCATAAGCAAGTGCTGCGAAAACGTCCGGCTTGGTGTTGTAGGCCTTTTGATACTCGGCGACGAACTTCTTGTTCAGCTCGGAAGTATCATCGGGAGAATAGAGGTTGGTGAAGAACGTGTTGTTCAGAGCAGCTTTGCCTGCGATCTCGGGCAGCTTGGAGGAGTCCCAACCGTCGCCGCCGGCCATGGGCACGTTCAAGCCGATCTCTCTTGCCTGCTTAACGATGAGGCCTACTTCCTGGTAGTAACCGGGGATGTAGATGAAGTCCGGATCGGCGGCCTTGATCTTGGTCAAAGTGGATTTGAAGTCGGTGTCCTTTTGCAGGTAAGCTTCTTCGGCTACCACGGAGCCGCCGTTCTTCACGAAGTTTTCTTTGAAGAAGGCAGCCAAGCCCTTGGCGTAGTCGGAGGTGTTGTCGATGTAGATGGCGGCCTTCCTGATGCCCAGATCTTTATAAACATAGTTGGCCATTACGGTGCCTTGGAACGGATCGATGAAGCAGGCGCGGAAGCTGTGCTCTCTGGTCTTACCGGTCTTGGGGTCGACGGTAACGTCGGGGTTGGTGCCCATAGGGGTGATGTCCAACACTTTCATGCCGTTGTTGATGGCGCCGGAGGCGATGACGGCGGAAGACTGGTTGGGGCCGATGACTGCGACTACTTTATCTTGGCTCAACAGTTTCTGCATGCCGTTGGTGGCTTCGGAAGCCTCGGACTTGGTGTCGGCTACCACCAGTTCCAGTTTTTTGCCGCCCAGCACGCCCTTGGTGTTGATCTCTTTGAAGACCAGATCGATGGCGTTCTTGGAAGAAATACCGAAGGAGGCGCTGCCGCCGGTCATCTCCAGCAAGCCGCCTACTTTGATAACATCGGCGTTTTCGGATTTCTTCGAGCCGCCGCAGCCGCTCAACGCACCCATGACGCAGGCGCCTGCAGCCAATAGAGCCAAAGCCTTCAAACTTTTCTTCATAAACTATTCCCCCTCACTGAAAATAATGATCGGAGCAAGCAGCCGGCAAAGCCCTGCTCCCGACAGCGAAGACTTCGGGCCGAAACGGTTTTCGGCGCCGTTTTTTTCGCTATGCACCTATTATAGACATCGTTTCACATTTTTGTCAATGTTGCCGCTAAAAGGTGTTTCACCTCTCCTCGCGATCCTTTGTAACATTTGTTGCACAATTTTCCCGATAAAACTCTTTTCAAGACCTTTATTTCATTATGACCTGCGCAAGTATACAGTATTATTTCTTCGCGGCCGCCGGATAAAAAGTTTATCGCAAAACGTTCAGCACTGCTTCTTCCATGCCTTGTGCATCGATAACTTCTTTGTGGAGCACCGGCAGCTCCCGCAGAGCTGCGAGTTTTGCGGGGGCGGCGGTGCCGCTCGCTTCTTCCAGTTTTTTGAGCAGAGCGAAAGGATCGGCCTGCGGCTCTGTATCTTCGCCCAGCGCCCGCAAAACGGAGTCGGGGAACTTATAGGGGCTGGCGGTAGAGAGCACGATGCTGTAGGTGGTGTCGTCGGTGAGGATGCGATACTTCTCCAAAGCCCGCCAAGCCACTGCCGTGTGAGTGTCCAAAAGATAAGCGTGCTCGCTCTTCACTTTGTCGATAGTCTCTTCTGTCTCCACTTCGTCGACCCAGGCGGCGAAGAAGTGACGGCGGATCTGTTGCAAGATCTCCCGCTCGATCTGGTAGCTGCCGCCGGCCGCCAGTTTCTCCATATATCCCGTCACCTGCTCTCCGTTGCGGCCGCAGGCATCGAAGAGCAGCCGCTCCAGATTGCTGGACACCAAAATATCCATGGAAGGAGACATGGTCCTGTAAAAATCTCTCTTCTTGTCGTAAATGCCCGTGTCGATGAAATCGGTGAGCACGTTGTTGCTGTTGGAGGCGCACAAGAGGCGGGCTATGGGCAAGCCCATCAGTTTGGCATAATAGCCGGCCAAGATGTCGCCGAAATTTCCCGTGGGGACCGCGAAGTTCACCGGCCGTCCCTGCTTCACCTGCCCGGCCAGCACAGCCTGAGCATAGGCGCTGAAATAATAAACTATCTGCGGCACCAGCCGTCCCCAGTTGATGGAGTTGGCGGAAGAAAGAACGTAGCCTCTTTCGTTCAAAGTTTCGGCCAAAGACCGATCGCCGAAGAGCTGCTTCACGCCTCTTTGAGCATCGTCGAAATTGCCGCGGATGCCGAAGACATGGACATTGCTCCCTTTTTGGGTCTCCATCTGCCGCTTTTGCAAAAGGCTCACGCCCTCGGCGGGATAAAAGACGATTATCTCGGTGCCTTCCACATCGGCGAAACCTTCCAGAGCTGCCTTGCCGGTGTCGCCGCTGGTGGCCACCAAGATGGCCACCTTCTGCTCCTGCCCCAGTTTTTTTCTCGCCATGTTCAGCAAATGAGGGAGCAGCTGCAGAGCCATGTCTTTAAAAGCGCAGGTGGGCCCGTGCCACAGTTCCAGCACGCCGGTGTGAGGAGCGGCCTGCACCAGAGGGGCCGGCCGGGCACCGCCGAATTTTTGCGGTCTGTAGGCCGCAGTCACCGCAGAGCGCACTTCGTCTTTGGTGTAATCGGTAAGATAAAGGCTCAAGATCTCCGTCGCCAGCTCCGTATAGGGCAGCCGCGAGAACTCCTCGATATCTTCCGGCCTGAGCGACGGCAGCTGCTGGGGCACGAAGAGGCCGCCGTCGGCGGCCAACCCTCTGCTGATGGCATAAGCCGAAGAAACTATATCTGCCTTACCTCTGGTGCTTACATATAACATTTGACTGACCTGCCTTTGCTGAAATATGGGATCTGCGGCTGCATTTTAAGGGAAGTTTTTTTGTTTTCCCCTGCCTTTGGGAATATTCGGGAGAATTTTGCATTTTCCCTTGACACGGGTCTGTTCTTCATAGTAGAATATTCGGGTAGATTGGCGATGACTTGTAAGCATCCTGCTTGCGCCTTCAGTTTGATCGTTAACAGGCTGATCCTGAAGTAGGCCTAGCTGCCGCCAGTCTGCATGTGCGGTTGTGGTGGAACGGCAGACACGCTACTTTGAGGGGGTAGTGAGCGAAAGCTCGTGTGGGTTCAAATCCCATCGACCGCACCATTTTTATTACAGGCAACGCCTGCCGCGGGGCAGGCGTTTTTCTTTTGCTTATTCGATCGGCCGGGTTCTGCCCGGGGCCGGTCTTATTTTTTAGGGGTGACGGCGTAAACTCTGCAGGGCAGGCCCACAGCTCCTTCGATGCGGGGCCAGGCGGCGATGAGCAGAGCGCCGGCGGGAGCTACTTTGTCCAAATTGTCCAGCACTTCGATCTGCACTTTGCCCAAGCTCAGCACATAACGCTCGCAGGCCAGGTCGCCCGCTTTGGCCGCTTCACCGGAGGCATCGGTGTCCAAAGCTTCGTGGCCGTTGGCCGCAGCCTTGCGCTCTTCGTAAATATATTTGAGAGCGGGCAGCGACCAGCCCGGGAAGTTTTCGCCGCCCTCGGCATCCAAGCCGGACAGTGCGGCCATATCGGGCCATCTCTTGGACCAATCGGTGCGCAGAGCGACGAAGGCGCCCTCGGGGATGGGCCCGTATTTTTCTTCGTAAGCTTTGATATCTTCCACGGTGACAGCATAAGTCGGGCAGTCTGCCACTTTGGCCGTTACGTCGATGACGCAAAGAGGAAAGATGCACTGCCCGGCGCCGAAGGCTTCGGCTGTGGCCCCGCCTTTGATGAAATGGCCGGGGAAGTCCATATGGGTGCCGAACTGGCCGGGGAATTTGAAAGTTTGGATGGTGCACTCCAACATGGGGTCCCCCCAGTCGAAGCAGGTCTTGCCCAATTCTACGGAGCCCTCGGGGATGCCGGCCCAATAGGGGCTGTCGTTGTTCAAAGAGTGAGACAGCTCCACCCACTCGTAATCCGGGCCTTGCAGTTCTTTCAGCAGCGACCACAATCTGTACATAGTCTTCGCCTCCTCATATCATCGGCGACTTTTCGCCTTAAAAAATTTGGCGGAGATGGTGGGATTCGAACCCACGGGCCGCGCAGGCGGCCAACTGATTTCGAGTCAGCCTCGTTATGACCACTTCGATACATCTCCGCATCCGACGAGATTCATTATAGCATAAGGGCCTGCGCTTTGGCAAAATTTTTCTCTGGGACAAAAAGCCTGAGCGCTCAGACCGTCCGCTTTTTCAAAACAGCTCGAGGGTTTCAGCCATGACTTTTTCCCAAAAAGCATGAACGTTTCAGGCGCAGAGCGTTCCGAAAATGTATGACCGTTCAGCTCGTGAGTTTTTCCGAAAATGCGCGACTGTTTCGGTCTCCGGTTTTTCCGTGAGCGTACGACCGTTTCAGCCGCGACTTTTTTCAAACAAGCATAGGCGTTTTAGGCGTGTAGCTTTCCGAAAATGTTTGCGCGTTCAGACCATGGACTTTTTCAAAACAGCTCGACCGTTCAGGTCGTCGACTTTTCGGAAAAAGCAGGAGCGTTTTGAGCGCTGAGCTTTGCAAAATAGGGAGGGCCGCAGAACTGAGCTCCCGCAGGAAAAAGACAAAGCAGGCGACGGATCGCAAAAATAGCGAAGGGCTTTTCGATCCGTCGTTTTTCCGTGCCTGCCGCAAGATACAGTCTGCCCTTGAGGACTCAGCGGATGAAATTCGTGTAAACGCCTTCTTCGTACACAGGCTCGGCCACCCCTGCCGCAGCGGCGGCTGCTGCCGCTTTCATGAGGTAGGCCATGTTGGCTCCCAAGGTCCGCATGGTCTGCAGCCCTTCGGCGTCTTGTGCGGCTTCCCCGGGCGCCCTGCCGTGCACTTGGTTCCAATATTGAGAGCCGACGACGTGCATGTTGCAGATGGTAAAATATTTGTTGAGCCGGTCGAAGGAGGCCGTAGCCCCGCCCCGGCGGCACACTACCGCGCAAGCCCCGAATTTCCCCGCCAATTTGCTTTTATCGGCGCTGAAAAAGAGGCGGTCGAGAAAAGACGTGAGCCGGCCGGTGGGGCCGCCGTAATAGACCGGTGAGCCGACGATGAAGCCGCCGAATTCGTCGAGGCGGGCGTTGACGGCGTTCACGGCATCGTCGAAAACACAGCTGCCTCTTTGCCGGCACTGACCGCAGGCGATGCAATCGGGCATGGGCTTCTTCCCCAGCCATAAAAGTTCGGTGGCGATGCCGTTGGCGTTGAGAGACGCCGCAACTTCCCGCAGGGCCGTGTCGGTGTTCCCGTGCTCGTTGGGGCTGCCGTTGATCAAAAGCACTTTTTTCATGATGTTTGTCCTCCTTTATATAGGTGCGAGCGCAAAAGATCGCTTGATCGAGCTCGAACTAGCCGCCCAGCAGCGCTTGATCGAAAGCGAAGAGGGCCTCGTTGATCTCGTAGATATTATAATTGCCCCGGCTGATGAAATATTCCGCGATGATATCGAATTTGTTGCTGCGGGAAAGAGCGAAGCCGGCCTTCAGCAGCAGCTCTTTCGTTTCCGCCAAAGAAAGTTCCAAGGCGACGGCAAAGGCCAGCACCGTGGGCTTGCCGGGCCTATAGAATCTATCGCTCCTTATTTTGGAAAAAAGCTGGCGGCTGATGTTGGCCTTTTTGTAGCATTGGGCGTCGGTGAGGCCCCGCTCGTCGATCTTTCGCAGCAGCATTTGGGAAAAACTTTCGTCCAGCCTGCCCACCGCAGCTGCCAAAGAGGAGCTCCTGCCTTTCTCTTTTTCGCCGCTCTCCCCCTCTTTGAGGCAGGCCCTCTCGTCCCATCGAGCCGCGTCGCCGGGCAAGTAAGACCTGCGGGAGCGATAGGTGCCCACGCTATAACGCTTAATAAGGCCCGCATATTCTTCTTCGAAGCGTTCTTCTGCATAATTATCGTCGATATATTCGGCGATGTCTTTGAAAAGTTTTTTGCCGCTGAGATAGGAGCCTTTATCGAAGACGACGAGATAGACCATCATCTCGTTGGCGAAAAGAAAGTCGGCGATGGTGGTCACGGCCACCTGTAAAGCTTCGTCTTTGGGATAGGCGAAAAGGCCCGAAGAGAGCAGGGGAAAGGCCACGCTCTCGCACTTTTTCTCTTTGGCCGCCGCCAGCGCCGCCCTATAACAGGAAGCCAGCTTCTCTCTTTCGCCGGCCTTGCCCCCCTGCCAGCGAGGCACAGCGGCGTGGATGATATATTTGCAGGGCAGGCGGTAGGCTGCGGTCACTTTGACGCTGCCCACTTCGCAGCCGCCCAAAGTGCGGCACTCTGCCAAAAGTTCCGGCCCCGCCGCTTTGTGGATGGCCCCGTCTACGCCGGTGCCGCCTAAAAGAAAAACGCTGGCTGCATTCACGATGGCGTCGGTCTGCATTTTGGTGATGTCGTTGCGCACTATCTCCAAAGGCACGGTCTTTCAGCTCCTTTTCTCTCTTTTTTATTTTACCTCTCTGTTTTGGCGAACTGCCCTTTTTATCGTCGGCGCTCGCCTTCATCCCTTTTTCTTTTCATTATATACCTATTCGACGCAAGGAGCCCCAAAGACCTTCTGCTTTTTCCGCAGCGTTTTCGGCGTGCTCTCTTCGAAAAATTTTTACCGAGCAGAGCCTGCGTACCGCAAGAACTTCCTCTTCCTCGTCTCCTTCTTTGTGATAAAATAAAAGAAGAAACTTCGAAAAAAGGAGGCGGCACCCATGCCTGCTTTGAACAAAGAACGGATCCTTGCGGAATTCAAAGAGATCGTGGCCCTGCCCAGCCACGGCCTGCGAGAAAGACAGGTGTGCGATCTTTTGACTGCCAAACTGAGAGCCTTGGGTTTTGCGACGAAAGAAGACGAGGCCGGCGTCGCTTTGGGCGGAGATTGCGGCAATCTGTGGGCCGAGCTGCCCGCTTCTTTAGGCTATGAAAATGCCCCCAAGCTTTTGCTCACCGCCCACATGGACACGGTAGAGCCCAGCAGCGGCGCCACCGTGGTGGAAAAAGACGGCGTGCTCTATAGCGACGGCACCACCACTTTAGGCGGCGACGACAAGGCGGGGGTAGTAGCCATTTTGGAAGGAGTGCGGATGATCTTGGAGCAGGGCCTGCCCCACGGTCCCGTCCAGCTCCTTTTCTGCATTTGCGAAGAGGGCGGGGTCAACGGCTCCCGCTGCATGAACAAGGCTTGGCTCAACGCCGACGCAGCTTATGCCTTAGACGGCGAAGGGCCTCCCGGCACCGTAGAGATCGGCGCCCCCGGTCAATATAAATACAAGATCGATGTGCTGGGCAAAAAAGCTCACGGCGGCATCGAACCCGAGAAGGGCATCAACGCCATCATGATCGCCGCCAAAGCCCTGGCGGCAGTGAAGCACTACGGCCGCATCGACGAAGAGACCACCTGCAACATCGGCCTCATCGCAGGAGGCGTGGCCACCAACGTGGTCCCCGATCTGGTGAGCATCCAAGGAGATGCCCGCAGCCGCAACGACGCCAAGCTCATCGCCCTTAAAGACGAGCTGGTGGACACTATCGTGAGCGCCGCGGAAAAATTCGGCGGCAGAACGAAGGTGACTGTGGAGCACAAGTATGCTCCCTTCTCCGTCGCCGAAGACAGCAAGACCGTGGCCTTGGTGAAGAAGGCCTGCGCTCTTTGCGGCCTCACCGCAGTTTGCCGCCTCACCGGCGGCGGCAGCGATGCCAATTTCATCAACGCTTACGGCGTGCCCTGCGTCATTTTGGGCACCGGCATGAGCAACGTCCACACCACGGAGGAATTTTTGCGCAAAGAAGACTTGGAAAATTCCTGCCTTTTGGTCTACAGCCTTTTGCGGGCCGCTGTGCTTTGAAACTTTTAAGGAGGGATGCTCATGTTGCCTATCGGTTCCGTCGCCCCTGCCTTCACTCTGCCCGATAAAGAGGGCAGGCCCGTCAGTCTCAAAGACTTTGCGGGGCGCAAAGTCGTGCTCTATTTTTATCCCAAAGATCTTACCGCCGGCTGCACTCGTCAGGCCCTGGCCTTCAAAGCAGCCGCAAAAGATTTTGCCGAAGCCGGCGCCGTCATTATCGGCATCAGCAAAGACAGCTCCGCTTCTCACGCCAAATTCGCCGCCAAAGAAGGACTTCCCTTCCTCCTGCTCTCCGATACGGAAAAGACGGTGCTCGAAGCTTACGAAGTTTGGCAGGAGAAAAAACTGTACGGCAAGGTGTCTTTCGGTGTCGTCCGCTCCGTTTACATCATCGACGAAGAGGGAAAGATCGCCGCAGCTTGGACCAAAGTGAAGCCGGAGGCGAGCGTGAGCACTGCCCTCGCCTTCCTCTGCCCCTGCACCGCAAAGTGAAACGAAAAGCAGAGCTGCCCGCAGGCTTTGAGGTCTGCCGGCAGCTCTTTCTTTTTTGCGGCGGCTGCTTTTTTATTCGGTGCGGCTGCTCAAACGCAGGTCCGTGCCGAATATTTTTTTGAACCAACCGGCAAGGCCCGCTGTCTCTTTCAATTCGATGGCGGCGTTGTCTGTCACTTGCAAGTCCAAACTTGCTCCCGTTTGGTCCCAGGCGGCCTTGAGCGCCCGCACCTGACCGGTCTGAGTGTAGTCCAAAGCTTCCGCCAAGCCCAGCAGCACCGCCAATTTATTGATCACCGACCAATTGCTCTTGCTGAGCATTTCTTGATAAAACTTGCTGCGAAAATAATTTTTGGCGATGCCGTTATGCCAGCCGGCCACCGCGGCCGTCATCAACTGCTCTTTGTGGCTGAGGCCGAAGAGAGGCGCATTTTGGATCAGGTAGGCGCTGTGGCGGGCATGGCTGTAATAATTGACGGTGATGCCCACATCGTGCAAGAGAGCCGCCGTCTCCAAAAGTTTGCGGCTGCCGCTGCGCAGCCCGTGCAGTTTTTTCCAGCCGTCGAATAAATTCAGAGCCAAGGCCGCCACCCGGCGGGCGTGGGGGATGTCCGCCACGTAAAACTTCAAAATGTTTTCTCTGCTCCTTTCCAAAATATCGGGAGCGATGAGGGGCAGGTCCCAGGCGGCGGCGTAGTCTTGATAGAAGAGGCCCTCTCTTAAGCCGCAGCCGGAGATCGTCAAAGTTTTGCAGCCGGTGACTTCCAAAAGACAGGCCACTATGCTGCTGCCCGCCAAAATGATGTCGCTCCTCTCTTTGCTCAGGCCCGAGATCTGCAGTCGCTGCTTGGGCGTGGTGGCCCGCATCTTGGCGAAATAATTTTGAAAGAGCGGCAGCCTGATCTGATAATTGTGGAGCTTGATATTGGGATACCTTTGGGCTCTTTGGATGATCTTGGCGACGGTGCGGGCCGTGCCTCCCACCCCGATCAAAGGCAGCCCCTTTTGCTGCAGCCAAGGATGCTCCGCCAGCTTCTCTTTTAAAAAAGCGGCAAGTTTTTGATATGCTTCGGGGCTCATCTGCTCTTTGGTGCCGAAAAGCTCCGTGGTGTTCACCGCCCCGTAGGGCAGGCTCACCGCCTCCTGCAAACGGCGGTGCTTGAAATAGATGAGTTCGGTGGAGCCGCCGCCCAGGTCGAAGATGATGCCGCTGTCTGCGGGCAGAGTGTTGATGACCCCCAGATAGCTGTTGTAAGCTTCGGTCTCGCCGGGGATGATCTCTAATTTTATGCCGCAGCTTTTTTCTACGGCAGCCGCCAGTTCCCGCCCGTTGACCGCATTGCGGATGGCTGCCGTGGCCACGGCGATGATCTTATCCGCCTTATAGAGGCGGCACATGTGGGCGAAGTTGGCCATGGCAGCGACGGTGGCGGCAAAAGCTTCGGGGGTCAGCCGCTGGTTTTCGTCCACTTTTTGAGCGAGGCGCAAACTTTCTTTTTGGTTGTAGACCAGGTTATAGGCGCCGTTTTTGTAGATGCGGCTGATGACCAGCCGGGCCGAGTTGGAGCCCACGTCGATGATGGCGATCCGTTGCAAGCTGCTCTCTCCCCTTTCGACGAAGAGCCGAGGGCCGAAGCCTTCGGGCCGAAATGCGGCTGAAAAATTTTCGCGCTCTGCTTTTGCAGTCATTGAAGTTATTACCCGCCGCGGGATAAATTCCTGCCGTTTTTGCAAAAGCGGCGGCGGCTTTTAAGATAAATTTAAAAAGCGCAGTATTATTCTCGGCGCAGGCAGGAATTATTATACGATATAGAGAAGATTTTTTAGATATGAAACGGGGGAGTCCTGCGATGAAGAAAAAGTCATACACTACCTTCGCCGCCATCCATCTGGGCTCGGAAAAGATCAGCATGCAGATCGTCGAGTACCGCAGCACCGACCGCTGCAAGATCGTCGAACGCTGCGAGCGGAGCGTGCACATCGGCGAAGAGACCTTCAAAAATAAAAATATCTCTTTCGCTACGGTGAACGAGATCTGCGACATCCTGCTGGGCTTTAAGATCCTGATGAAAGAATGCGGGGCGGAAGAATACAGCCTGCAGGCCACCACCGCCGTGCGGGAAGCTTTGAACCAGCCTTCGGTGCTGGACCAGATCTATTGCCGCACCGGCCTGAAGGTGGACGTGGTGGATCTGCCCATGGAGATCTACACCACCTACATCGCCGTCCGCAACACTTTGAAAAAAGAAAAGATCTCCACCGACAGAGAAGGCATTTTGCTGATGGACATCTCTTCCGGCGGCTTGGGCCTCGTCTATATCAAAGACGAAAAGATCGAATATCAGCAGGACTTTCACGTGGGGGCCATCCGCATCAAAGAAAGCTACGAGCGGAACAAAAGAGAGAGCACTCACTTCAACAGAGCCCTCACCGAATTCCTCTCCAGCACTTTCAGCCCCATCAGCAAAGAACTGGGCGTGGAGAAGGTCCGTTATCTGGTGCTGTCCGGCACGGAGACCCTCTTGCTTTTAAAAGTTTTGGGCCTGGAGCCCGGGCAGGATATCTACCGCATCAAGGCCGAGACCTTCCACGACTTTTTCGCCAACATCCAAGCTTTCAACGTGTCGCAGTTGATGCAGGTCTACTCTCTTTCGGAAAATGCGGCGGAATTGGTGCTGCCCATCACCATCCTCTACGAGCAGTTGCTGAACCTCATCCCCGCAGAAGAGATCATCATCACCTCCGACCGCTTCATCGACGGCATCCAGCTCTTGCACATCGGCCGCAAGACCGACGAAGCCTTGTGCAAAGAATGGGAGCGGGAGCTGATCAGCCTCTTCCACTGCCTGGGCAGCCACTTTCATTACGATAAAGCTCATGCCTGTCAGGTAGAGAGCCTCGCCCTCGCCATTTTCGACAAAGTGGCGAAAGATTACGGCATGGGCCAAAGAGAGCGCCTGCTGCTGCGGGGCACCGCCCTCTTGCACGACGTGGGGAAATTCGTCAATCTGCGCAGTCACTCCCGCTACAGCTACGATCTCATCATCAGCAGCGATCTTTTGGGCTTCAGCGAAGAAGATCGGCGCATCATCGCTCTTGCTTCCTACTACTCTGCCCATCTGCTCTTCGAGACCGGCAACAAGCGGGCCCCCGAGGTGCCCATGCGGCTGGTCTCCATCGTAGGCAAACTCGCCGCCATCGTGCGGCTGGCCGATGCATTAGACCGCAGCTATCTGCAAAAAGTGAAGCGCTGTCAAGTGAGCATCCGCGACAAAGTGCTGACCATCGCTGTGGATGTTCCCGTCAATTTCACTCTGGAAGAATGGACCTTCGCCAATAAAGCCGATGCTTTCACCGCCGTCTACGGCCTCAAAGTGCAGTTGGAACGCATCGTTAAATAGGGGATGACTTATCATGAAGAAAAAAAATACAGCGGCCGCCGAGCCTGAAGCGCCGGATCTTTCCAGGCCCGAATATTTTTACAACAGAGAATTGAGCTGGCTGAAATTCAATCTTCGCGTTTTGAAAGAAGCCAACGTGAAAGAAACGCCTCTTTTGGAGCGTTTGAGATTCATCGCCATCGCCGCTTCCAATCTGGACGAATTTTTCATGGTGAGAGTAGCGGGCCTCTGCAGCAGTTTGGAAAACGGCTCGGAAAAAAGAGACGCCGCCGGCATGGACCCCCAAGAACAATTGGACGCCATCTCTGCCGCCGCCCACGAATTGGTGCGCAAACAATATCATTATCTGGACGGCTTGCTGGAAGAACTGGCGGCCGTCGGCCTGCGCTTCGTGCGGGTGGCCGATCTCAGCGATGCCGACAAATATTGGCTGGAAAATTTTTATCGGGAGAACATCTACCCGGTGCTCACTCCCATGGCGGTGGACGCTTCTCACCCCTTCCCCTTCCTGGCCAACAAAACGCAAAATTTGGGCGTAGAACTGCTCACCAACGAAGGCGAGCGGAGCATGGGCCTCATCCAGGTGCCTAACGTTTTGGACCGCATCACCGAACTGCCCGGCCGCGAAGGCCGCACCTTCGTCTTTTTGGAAGACATCATCGCTTCTTTCTGCGCCGATCTTTTCCAAGGCTGCCGGCTCTTGGACATCGTTCCCTTCCGCATCACCCGCAATTCCGACCTGGAATTGGAAGAAGACGACATCGAAGATCTGCTGGAAGAAGTGGAGCGCTCTTTGCGCAAAAGAAAAAGAGGAGCGCCGGTGCGGCTGGAACTTTATAAGACCAAAAACGACCGCATCAGAAAATTCCTCTGCGACAATTTAGACGTGAGCGATCAGGAAGTGTACGAGATCCCCGGGCCGCTGGACGCCACCTGCTTCTTTAAATTCGCCGGGCTGCCGGGCATGTGGCCCTGGCTCTATGAGCCCTTCGTGCCCCAGCGCCCCCTGGAACTGCCCGATGACAGCGATCTTTTCGCCGCCATAAGAAAAAAAGACATCCTCCTTCACCATCCTTACGAAAGTTTCGACCCCGTGGTGAAATTCGTCAGCGATGCCGCCTCCGACCCCAAGGTGCTGGCCATCAAGCAGACTTTGTACAGAGTCAGCGGCAATTCCCCCATCGTGGCCGCTCTGGCCCGGGCTGCCGAGAACGGCAAGCAGGTGACGGTGCTGGTGGAATTGAAGGCCCGCTTCGACGAAGAGAACAACATCATTTGGGCCAAGCGTTTGGAAAAAGCCGGCTGCCACGTCATCTACGGCCTGTGGGGCTTGAAGACCCACGCCAAGATCATCCTCATCGTGCGGCAGGAGGCCAACGGCATCAAACGCTACCTCCACTTGGGCACCGGCAATTACAACGACAACACCGCCAAGCTCTACACCGATCTCGGTCTCATGACCGCCAACGATCAGCTGGGCAGCGATGCCTCCGCCTTTTTCAACATCCTCTCCGGCTACAGCGAGCCGCCGGTGTGGAACAAACTGGCCATGGCGCCCCTCAGTCTGCGGGAAAAGATCTATTCTCTCATCGACAACGAGATCGCTCTCGCCAAAGCCGGCAAAGGCGGCCACCTCATCGCCAAGATGAATTCTCTCATCGATCAGCCCATGATCCAAAAACTCTACGAGGCCGGGGCCGCCGGGGTACAGATCGAGCTCATCGTGCGGGGCATCTGCGGTCTCCGCACCGGCATCCCCCTCTTGAGCGAGAACACCACTGTCCGCAGCATCGTGGGAAGGCAGCTGGAGCACAGCCGCATTTTCTGGTTCGCCAACGGCGGCGACGAACAGCTCTATCTTTCCAGCGCCGATTGGATGCCCCGCAACCTCAACGACCGAGTGGAGCTCCTCTTCCCGGTGGAAGAGCCGGAACACATCGCCCGGGTGAAGGCCATCCTCGATCTCTATCTGCGGGATAACGTGGGAGCCTACATGATGCAGTCCAACGGCACTTACCGCCGGGTGCGCAACAAAGCGGAGAAGGTCAGCGCTCAGGCCGCCCTCTACGAAATGGCCCAGCTGGCCGTCGCCGCCGATGTGCCGCCTATGGAAGAGCGGCTGAAGCCTCTCTATTCGCCCCGAGGCAAATTCGTCAGCGATGAGTGAAAAAAGCCGGGGAAAAATTTTTACTGCTTACGGCAAAGACCGCCTGTCCTTTCGGACAGACGGTCTTTTATCGTCTTCGTCTCGTTTTTTTAAGACCGGCGGCAAAAAAGTCGCTGGCAGCGGGAGCTCATCTTTTTTGCCGGCTCCTTCTTTTTTAACGGCTGCGATCTTTATTTTGTGTGGATGTCGTCGCCCGCCTGCTTATTGGGAGCGGCCTGGGCATATTTGGTGAGGGCCACCTTGGTGATGCGGAAATCGCCGATGGCCCCGGGGCCGTCGATGCAGCCGTTGGGACAGGCCATGCCCTCGAAATAACTGCAGTCCAGTTTTCCTGCGGCGGCGGCCTTCAGATCTCTCAGGCAATTATCCAGCCCGGCGGCATAATGGGCCAACCGCACCTCGCCGCCCTGAGCTTCCACCGTGTCCTTCACGGCGGCGGTGACGCCGGCTGTGAGAGGGAAGCCCAAGCCCAAAAGGGAAGCGTCTCTCGTGTAGTCGGCGCTGCTCTCTTCGGCCACTTTGATATCTTTGCCCTCCAAAAGGCAGAGCAGTTCTTCGAAGGTCAGCACGTAATTGATCACGTCTCTGTGCTCGCGGCCCTCGTTCTTTTTGGCGATGCAGGGACCGATGAAGACGGTCACCGCATAAGGATAGAGTTTTTTCACTCTTTTGCCGGCGGAGACCATGGGCGAATCGGTCTCGGACACCAGGTGAACGGCCTCGGGCAGATGCTGCTTCACCATGCGCACGAAAGCCGGGCAGCAGGAGCTGGTCATCAGGCTCTGCTCGGCCGGCACTTTTTCGATGTATTCGGCCGCTTCTTTCACGCTGGTGATGTCGGCCCCCATGCCCACTTCGATCATATCTGCGAAGCCGGCGGCCTTCAGGGCGGAATAGACCTGCCCCATGCCCACCTTGAAACCGAACTGACCGGTGACGGAAGGGGCCACCAAAGCGATGACCTGCTTGCCGGCCTGGATCTCTCTTATCACTCTGACGATGCTGCTGCGCTCGTCGATGGCCCCGAAGGGGCAGGCGGCCCGGCAAGACCCGCAGGCCACGCATTTATCGTGATCGATCACCGCCTTGCGGTCCGCACCGATGGTTATGGCGCCCAAAGCGCAGGCCCGCACGCAGGGGCGGTGGATCTCCAAAATGGCGTTATAAGGACACACCTGTTTGCAGCGGCCGCATTCCACGCATTTTTCTCTGTCGATGAAGGCCCTGTTCTGCACCATGCTGATGGCCCCCTTGGGGCAGTTGCTCATGCATTTGTGGGCGATGCAGTGGCGGCACATGTCGGTGACGAAGTAACTTTCGATGGGGCACTGGTCGCAGGCCGCCGGCAGCACGTCGATGATGGGCAGGCTGTCATCCGCAGGGGTCTGCAGGGTCTTTTTGGCGGCATTGATGATGTTGCTGTCGCAGGATTGATCGAGAGCCATGTCGATGCGGTTCTTCAACACCGCTCTTTCTTTGTAGACGCAGCAGCGCAGCCGCGGCGTCTCCTCCGTCACTTCCTGCAAAATGTCGTAGACATGATCCACCAGCTCGTCGTTCCAAGTGTAGCGGGCCAAATGCTCCAGCACCATGCGGCGCAATTGAGTTACGGCAGTTATCTCCATCGCGGCTCCTCCTCGAAATAATATGATAAAATCGGTCGCGGCACTTTTGTCAATGTTTGCCTTCCCGTTCCAACAGCTGCTTGATGCCGCTGTAGGTCTCGGGGCTGATGATGTGTTCGATGCGGCAGGCGTCTTTGGCGGCGATCTCTTCGTCTACGCCCAGCACTTCGTTGATGAAACGGCTGAGAGTGACGTGGCGGTCCAAGACCGCGGCCGCTTTTTTGGCTCCCTCTTTGGTGAGCACGATGCGTCCGTCCGGTTCCATGATGATGTAATTATCCCGCTTCAAGATGCTCATGGCGCGGCTGACGCTGGCCTTGGTGAAATCCATTTCGTTGGCGACGTCGATAGAACGGACGCTGCCGTTGCGTTTGGTCAAGATGAGGATGGTCTCCAAATAATTTTCTCCGGATTCTAACAAAGACATAAGAAAGGCCTCCTTATCCGTATCTCTCTAATATTTTAACACGTATCCTAAAAATGTAAAGAATTTTACCGCCGTTATAAACGAGGGGAGAAAGCGGCCCTCTCTTTTTGTCGAAAAAACGATCTTTTCACCGCCGAGCCGACGCTGCGGCTTTGGCTGAAAAAGCGTCCGCTGCCGCCGCCCTTAGTCGCAAACTTTCGGCTCACCGTCAAAAAGTCGGACCTAAAATAAAAACGGCGCCGCTCGCGCGGCGCCTCCTTCGGCTCGTGGTGTTCCCGGGCGGATTCGAACCGCCGATCTTCCGCTTAGGAGGCGGCTGCACTATCCTGCTGTGCTACGGAAACAGCTTGTGGTGCGAGCGACAGGGATCGAACCTGCACGCCGTGAAGAGGGCGCTAGATCCTAAGTCTAGTGCGTCTGCCAGTTCCGCCACGCTCGCATCGTTCGAACTTATGATACCTTAAAGCCTTTTCTTTGTCAATAGAAAGGGCCGGACGAGCTTTGGCTGATAACTTCGCGATCCTTTTGCAAAGGCTGCTCTCACGGCCGCTTATTTAAAAAAGCAACGGCCCAGGCCCCGTCGATCCCTTGCGTCTTGTCTGCGAGCAGGGGCGGCAGCTCGGGCCCGTAGAGCTCGACTGCCCGCCGATAAAGATCGTTTTGCTTAAGATCGATGGCCGCTGCGACTTTCCCGCCGCTGTAAAAAAGGAGCAGGTCTTCTTTATTTTTGCCTTGAGCGTAGAAGATGGCGTCCAGCTTCAGCTCGGGGTGCTCTTCCGCTATCTTTTTTTGATAAGTGACTTTGATCACTTCCACTATCCTGTCGTCCCAGCCCCGTTCGAAGATCATGACCTTCTCCCGCAGAGAATTCTGATCGTTCACGATGCGCTGTATGTAGTCCAGCTGCCCCAACAGTTCGCCGTGCTCTCGGAAAAAGACCGCCGCCGGGCTCGGCCCCCCGGCATCCAAGCCGCCCAAAAAGCTGAGCATGAGCCGTTTGCCGCTGTCGTAATAGAGCATGTAGTAGCTGATCTGCTCTTTGCGGCCGCAGGAAGGGCAGGTGAAGGTGAAGAGGGACCCGTCCAACACTTTTTCTTTTAAATAAACATTGCTGCCGTCTACGCTGTCGTAAACGGTGAAGCTGCTTTCGGCGCCGCAGCCGGGGCACACGATAGTTTCCCGATGTTTTTCGGACATGATGTATCCTCTCCTTCAAAGAAAGCCGCAAATTTTAAAATATCTCTTTTTTTATTCGCCCTCTACCCCTTTTCTTCCTCTATAAAAAAATTTGCGGCCCCAAAAGTAAAACTTCTGCGGCCGCAGCCGAAAAATTTTTAAAGTCGACACGAAGATCCGGCGCTCAGCTTTCTGCTCCTCCCCAACGTTTGAGACAAAAGTCCACCAAAAAGGGAGCGCTGAAATTGATGATGAGCATCCGCACGATCTGATAGGTGAGGATGACGGACACGTCTTCTCCCATGCTGAGGCCGGCCAGGGTCATCTCCGCCGTGCCTCCCGGGGCCATGGCCAAAAAGGCGGTGATCAAAGTGAAATGATAGCGAGCGGAGAGCACGTAGGCCATGCCGATGCTGATGACGATCATGAAGACGGTGCCCAGCACCACGCAGGGGATGGTGTCCTTGGCCTTCATCATCCGCTCCGGGTCCAGATGCATGCCCATGTGCAGGCCGATGGAAAGCTGAGCCGGGCACATCAGCCAGCCGGGCACCGGCTGCACGTCCGACACCGCCACGGAAAAGACGGCGGTGCAGAGGATGGTGCCCAAAAGCACGGGGATGGGGATGTGCAGCTTCTTGCCCAAAAAAGTTCCCGCTGCGGCCAAAGGCACCAGGCAGAGCCAATGAAGACCGCCGTGATCGGGCATCACCAGCGAAGAGCCTGTCACCTGCGCGCCTAAAAGATAAATGACCAAAAAGGGCACGCTGACGATGACGCCTATCACCCTGATCAACTGCATCACCATCACCACGTTGGGGTTGAGGCGATGATCTTCTTCCGCCAGCAGCATGGCCAGCATGAAACCGCCGGGCACCATGCCCAAAAGACAGCTGGGCAGATCTTCCTTGGTGAGTTTGGCGGAAAGAAAGGCCAGGGCGATGCCGGCGGCGAAGACCAAAAAGGTGGCTTCCAACAGCCCCGACAGCTGCGCCAAAAAATTGTTCCAGGCGCTGCCGTCGAAACTGCCGCCGATGCCGTAGCCTGCCACCATCAGGCCGACTTCCTGCAGCTGTTTGGGCCAGGTCAGGGCCAGTTTATGAAAAAATATCTTGCAGCAGAGGGCGGCGCCGATGCCGCCCAAAAGATAGGGGATGGGGATGCGAAAAGCGTTGAGCAAAGTGCCGAGGGCCAAAGCCGCCGCAAAAAGGATGACGCGATAAAGCAAAGCTGTTCTCTCCTTAGGCCCGCCTTTTTTCAGACAGGCGCAATTTTTTCTTCGATCGTTCGCTGCCCCTGCCTTTGCGGCAGAAGCAAAAACTTTTTTTGAAGACGCCGCTGCTTCGAAAGATGAGCGGTCACCATTTTTCGGGTATACCGGGGAAGACGGCGATGGTGAGCATGCCGGCGGTGCCCAAGGCTGCCAGCTTGCCGGTGTCCCGGTCTTTCACTTCGATAGTGAGGTTGACCTTGCCGTCTTTGTTGCCGATGACCCGCGCCGTGGCTTCTGCGAAATGCCCTACCGGGCAGGAGCTGATGAACTGCACCGAAAGAGCCACCGTCACCACTCTTTTGCCGATGCTGGCGGCGGCGATGCCGGTGGCGTTGTCTGCCAAAGTCAGCAAAAGCCCGCCGTGCAATTTGCCGTTCAAATTGGAGTGCCGCCACTCTTCCACTTGCAGCCCCACCGTGGCCGTTCCGCAGCCGATGTGAAGGATCTTGATGCCGCAGCACTGCATGAAACCGTTATGAGAATAGATCTCGCTGACCTGTTCTGCGATCTGCTCCGGTGTTAATCGAGCCTCACTCATGTCAAGGCCTCCTCTGCATTACCTATATTATACTTAGCTCTGCTTTAAGTGTAAAACATTAAATTATTTTTGCTTCGAAACCTTTTGCCGTCGGCTTTTTTCTTCGCGCCTTTTCCTCCTTTCACTCCTGCTTTTTCATCAAGACCGGGCCCGAAGCGGATCCGGCTTTTTATTTTGACTTTTTTCTTCCGTTGCTCAGTTGTTGGATTTCTGCCTGTCCCGCCGGAAGGGGCGGCTTATTTTGCCTGCAAGGCGGCTGCGAGCCCTCCAGCCACATCGGGGCAGGCGTCCAAAGTACGGACGAAGGCGCAAAGCTTCGCCGCCTTTTCTTCGCCGTAGACAGGGACCGCCAAGCTCATAAATTTGCCGACTGCTTCGTCCCAGGTCATCATGTTTTGAGGGTCGCCCTTGGGATAATCCACCTGCATGGTGAAAGTCCGCCCGTCTTTCATTTCTATGGTCACCTTGGATGCCAGCTTGGAAGGATCTTTGGCGATGACGGCTTCCTGCTCTTCATCGAAAATGACCTGCACCCGCTCCATGAGGCCGCGCACTGCGGGGTCGGCGATGGCAGATGCGGCGAAAGTCCCTATCTCCACCTTGCCGGCAGCCAGCATGGCAGCGGCGCAATACTGCAGGCTGAATTTGCAGCCGTAGGGAGTTTGCGGCCGATCGTTGTTGATGAGATAGTCGGTGATCTTGTTGACGAAAATTTTTACGCTCTCTACTTTAGCGGGGTCGAGCTTATTTTTCTCCCGCAGTTCGCAAATGGCGTAGAGGGCGGCGTGAGAATGCTTGCAGCAAGGGTAGGGTTTGAAAGAATTATCGTCGATCTTCAAATGTCCGTAATTTAAATTTTCCGTAAGTTTTTCCAAATGGGGCTGGGGCAGCATCGCCCGGCAGAAACCCTTCTCGCCTTCCAAAATTTGACTGGCGGCGGTGAAACCTTCTTTGGACAGATAGGCGGCCAGTACACCGGCGAAAGAAGTTTTGGCCGCGTGCAGCGACTTGCTCATGGCTCCTTCTTTGAGGAATTCCCACAGGCCTGCGGCTTGAGTGCCGGCACTGCCGTAACACATGAGGGTCTGACGGGCATCCAGCCCCAAAATATTGGCAGCGGCTGCGCCGGCTCCGAAGACGCCTGCTGTCCCCGTAGTGTGCCAAAAATAGTAAGACTCGGGGATGACGCTTTCGCCGGCCCGGCCGCTGGCCTCGTAGCCCGCACACACGGCGGCCAACAGTTCCTTGCCGGATCTTTTCTCTTTTTCCGCTATGGCCAAAGCTCCCGGGATGACGACGCAGGCGGGATGGATGATGGAAGGATTGTGAAGATCGTCGAAGTCTAAAGAATGAGATGCTGCGGCGTTGAGAGCCGTTGCTTCGTAAACGGTGGCTCTGCGGCCGCCGCCGTCGAAGACGGTAGCTTCCTCTGCTCCTCCTTTAGGCAAAACTTTGCGTAAAATAGTTGCCGGCTCGGTCCTGCTGCCGCCGATGCACACCCCCAGCCAATCGAGGATGCATCTTTTCGCCATATCTATAGAAAGAGCGGTCAACTTATCGTAGGTAAGTTCTGCGGTAAAAGCCGCCAATGTTTCGGTCAACATTTTTTGCCTCTTTTCTTTTTGAAAACGACACGGTCTTGCACGAAGGACCGTGCCGTCGGTGACTGTTCAGAAATTGGCGCCGTCCTGCCGATATTCGCCGAACACTTCTCTTAAAACGCCGCAGATCTCGCCCAATGTAGCGTAAGTTTTCACGGCGTCGATCAAATAAGGCATGAGGTTCTCTTCTCCTTGGGCCTTTTCTTGCAAAATTTTCAGCGCTGCGTCTACGGCTTTTCGATCCCGTTTTGCTTTCATCGCCTCGAGCCGGGCTATCTGCCTTTCGGCGACGCTCAAGTCGGCGGTCAGCACGTTGTCTTCGGCCACTTTTTTGTTGTCGGCGTATTTGTTGATGCCCACCACGGTGCGCCGTCCCTGCTCTATCTCCCGCTGATAAGCGTAGGCGTGAGCCGCCATTTCGCTCTGCATGTAGCCTTGTTCGATGGCTGCCACGGCACCGCCCATCTCGTCGATCTTTCTGATGTATTCGTAGGCTTCTGCTTCGATCTTATCGGTGAGGGCCTCCACATAATAAGAGCCGGCCAAGGGATCGATGGTATCGGCGGCGCCGCTCTCATACGCCAGCATTTGCTGGGTACGCAGGGCCAAGGTTGCCGACTCTTCGGTGGGCAAGGCTATCGCTTCGTCGTAAGCGCAGCAGGCCATGGACTGGATGCCGCCCAAGACGGCAGACAAGGCCTGCCAAGTGATGCGGGCCACATTGTTCAACGGCTGCTGAGCTGTGAGCACGCTGCCTGCAGTGTGCACATGGACTCTCAACATCTGGGCTTTGGGCACGGTGGCGCCGAAACGTTCCTTCATGATGCGGGCCCACAGACGCCGGGCAGCGCGGAACTTGGCGATCTCGTAGAAAAAGTCCAGGCCGGCGGTGAAGATCCAGCTGATGCCGGGAGCAAAGTCGTCCACCTTTTGCCCCGCTTTGATGGCCGCTTCGATATAGGCGATGGCATTGGAAAAAGCAAAGGCTATCTCCTGCACTTCGGAAGAGCCGGCCTCGCGGATGTGATAGGCCCCCACGGAGATGGTGTTCCATTTGGGGATGTTCTTGGAGCAATAGGCGAAAGTATCGGTGATCAAACGCATGGAAGGACGAGGCGGGAAGATATAAGTGCCTCTGGCTATATATTCTTTCAGCACGTCGTTTTGGATGGTGCCCTTCAGCTGCTCGGGCTTCACTCCCTGCTTTTCGGCTACGGCGATATACATCGCCAACAGCACGGCAGCGGGCCCGTTGATAGTCATAGAAGTGGAAACTTTATCCAAAGGAATGCCTTCGAAAAGTTTTTCCATATCGGCCAAAGAGTCGATGGCCACGCCCACTTTGCCTACTTCGCCGTGAGACAGCTCCGCATCGGAATCCAAGCCGATCTGCGTGGGCAGGTCCATGGCCACGGACAGACCGGTCTGCCCGGCCTGCAGCAGATATTTGTAGCGGGCGTTGGTCTCTTCGGCAGTGGCGAAACCTGCATAAGCACGCATGGTCCACAGACGGCCGCGATACATCGTAGGCTGTACGCCGCGGGTGAAAGGATACTGGCCGGGGAAGCCCAGCTTTTCGGAATAGTCGTCGCCTTCTACATCGAGAGGAGTGTAGAGACGCTGCCTTGCGAAAGCGGCCCGCTCGGGAAATTTCGCCGTTGCTTTATCGTATTTTTCGTTGTAAGCGGCCAGTTGCTGCTGTAATAACTCTTTCTTTTCCATCATGCTCTCCTTTGCAGCTGTTCTTTTTTCATACTGCCTGTAGCCGCATAACGCGCCTGCATATCAAAGGCGTGTTGCAGGTCTACAGGCATATGTGCGTTTTTTTGTTGTGCTATCCTTAAGTAATCGTAAAGTTGTTCTTTGTAATCGGGGTGAGCGCATTTCTCGATGATCAGCTTGGCCCGTTTCAACGGGCTCAGTCCCCGCACGTCGGCAACGCCCTGCTCGGTGATGAACACCATGGTGTCGTGTTCGGTGTGGTCTGCATGGGTCACCATGGGCACCACGCTGGAGATGCTACCGCCTTTGGCCGTGGAAGGCGTAGAAAAAATGGTGAGATAACCGTTGCGCATGTAGTCGCCGCTGCCGCCGATGCCGTTCATCATGGATGAGCCCATGACGTGAGTGGAATTGGCTTGCCCGTAAATGTCGAACTCCAAGGGCGTGTTCATGGCGATGACGCCCAGCCGTCTGATCACCTCGGGGCTGTTGGAGATATCCAGAGGCCGCAGGACGATGCTCTTGCGATAAAGCTCCGGCTCTTCACGATACAGCTTCCAAACAGAGGGAGAAGGTGTGAAGGCACAGCCGCTGGCGCTGACGATCTTTCCCATTTTGATGAGTTTGAAGACGCTGTCTTGCAGGATCTCGCTGAACATGGTGAGGTCCTCGAACTTCGATCGGGCCAAGCCCATCAGCACAGCGTTGGCGATGCTGCCCACCCCCGACTGCATCGGCAACATTTGCTGCGGCAGCCGCCCATGGCGCTGCTCGTGCTCCAAAAAGTCCACCAGATGAGCGGCGATGGCGATGCTGTCGGCATCGGGCTCGGTCAGATCCCGCACATGATCGAGGATGTCGCTCTCCACTATGCAGTCGATGCGGTCGAGGCCGCAGGCGAGATAGGGCGAGCCGATGCGATCGTTGACGTGATAAATGGGTATCTCTTCTCTGAAGGGCGGTTTTTTGCAAATGTAGATGTCGTGCATCCCTTCCAAGGACAGGGGGATGCTGGTGTTGACTTCCACGATGACCTTTTTGGCGTGTTTCACCAGCATGGGGATGTTGCCCACGCCGGGGCCCAGGACGATACTGCCGTCGCTGTTGATAGCGGCAGCCTCTACGATGGCCACGTCCACCTGCCCGAAGAAACCGTAATCGATCTGCTGGGCAAAGTGGCTCAGGTGCTGATCCACGTAATCGATGGTGTTGTCGTTGATCTGCGCCCGCATCGTTTTGTTGGAAGCTGCGTAGTAGGGCATGCGTCCTTTGACGGCGCCGGCCTGAGCCAAACTTTCTTCGATCTCGGGCCCCACGGAAGCTCCGCTCCAAATATTGATGCGGCATTTCTTCCCGGCCCGCACCTGCTTGGCCAAAGCCAGCGTGGTCTTTTTGGGATAGCCGGAGGGGGTGAAGCCGCTGACGCCCACATTCATGCCGTCGGTGATGAGATCCGCCGCTTCTTCCGGAGCGACTATCTTGGCGAACAATGAAGGATGGCGCAGGCGTGTTGCATCTAACATGTTCATTCCTTCTCTCCGCAAGCAAATTTACCGAGCGCTTGCTTGGCTACATCATATGGCGGCAAACATATAATGTAAAATACCGAAAATCGCGATAATTTATTTGAAATTTCTATATGTAAAAAGATGAAAAACGGCCCTGTCCGGGAATATTTCTCGGCTGGGCCGCCCTATCTCGGGAAAAAATCCAGTTTGACCTCAGTCTCCTGCCCCGTAAAAAGCGAGGCGAGGCCGCTGTCTTATAGACCGGATATCGCAAACATTTAATTTTTAACTATAAGCTGCTCTGCTCCGAACGCAAAAAAATTCCTTGCCTTCGCTTCTGTGCCGGGGCAAGGAGAGTAACTGCTGAAAAATATTTTGATTTAAGTTATAATGAAAATGTAAAGGAGCGAGGTGAGAAGCTATGGATATCGAGTATTATCGCAATTTCATCGCCATCGTGGAAACGGGCAGCATATCCGCCGCGGCCAAAAAAGTCAACATCGCTCAGCCCTCCCTCAGTTATCAGCTGAAGACGATGCAGGAGCGCATGGGCGCCAAACTTTTGAACGTGCAGCGGGGCGGCCACAGCATCGAGCTGACGGATGCAGGCAGCATCCTCTACAACAAGGCCAAATACATTTGCTCCGTCGAAGACAATCTTTTCAAAGATATCGCCGATGTCAACGCCGGCTTCAGCGGCACTCTGCGCATCAGTCTCTCTCCTTCCATGTCCATCAACTTCATCAAAAGGTATCTGACGAGTTTCGTCAAACGTTATCCCAACGTCAATTACGAATTGTACGAAGTGCCCATCGACGAACAGATCGAGCAATTGTTGAGCGGCACCACCGAGATCGGCGTGGCCAACGCGCCGCTGAAACAGCCCCACCGCTTCGAGACTCTCATCACCCGCAAAGAACGCCTGGTGGCTTTGTTCAGCAAAGACAGCCTCTATCTGAACAGTCCTCATCCCAACATTTTGCTGGACGATCTGGAAGAGATCCCTCTCTGCTTGTCGCGAGGCTGCAGCGAACTTTTTTTGAACGTATGCAACGATTCCCGCATCTTCCCCCATATCCTCAGCATCAACACCACCAAGATGTCTGCTATCGCCTGGGCCGAACAAAATCTCGGCGTGGCCATCGTCCCTTCGCCTACGGAAGAAGTTTTCGGCGAAGACCTTTTGGTGAAAGAGATCAAGGACGATCGGCTCTTCATGGAAAAGACCCTGTCCATCGTCAAAGGCAGGCAGCTCAGCATCGTGGCCAAAACTTTTATCCAACACATTTTGCGGCACAACACGGGGCTGACGATCTGAAAAAAAGAAACACGGCAAAAGAAAAAGGCACGGCCCGCAGGCTGTGCCTTTTTTGCGATCGCTTTTTCGCCGCAGGCCCTGCTTTCGGAAAAGACCTCTCGGCTGCAAAGAGCCGCTTTGCCTTTTTTGAACTGCTCCGCCGGGCAACGAGCCCCCGCCCGCTGAGCAGAGTTTTTGCTTCACCTAGCGCCTCCCCTGCTCTTTTTCTTCCTATATATATAAGAGATACCACCGGCTCTCGGCCGATGGTACTTTTGGGACCCATCTTGGTGTTTTTGTTGTTTATCGTTTGTCGTTCGTCATTCGTTTTGCAGCAGCTGCCACCAATCAAAGCCCTCTTCCGGTTCCAAGGCGGTGAAGCGCACCTCCTGTTTCAGCGTTTTCTGCACCTCTTGCCGAAAGAGCTCTTCCAGCTGCTTTGCTTTCAGTTGGGCCTTCGGCCCCGTGAGGCCAGCTGCCGCGGCCCCTCCTTTTTCGATGCGCCGGATCACTTCAAAGCAGCACAGCCTTACGGCGATGTCTCCTTCATCGTCGAAAAGCGGCTTCGGGCACTCCGCCAAAAAGTGCCGCTCCAAAATGTCCAGCACCCGCCAGCGTTTGCGCAATTCTGCGCAGCTCATGAGGAGCCGCCACAGAGGCGGCACCCCCAAGATGCGCTGCAGCCGCGGCCACAGCCGCACCGGCAGTTCTTCTCCTCTCAGCACTCTGCCCAGTTGCCCCTCCTCGGCCTCTGCCAGATCTTCGATGTATTTTTGACTGAAGCCGCTGAGGGCTAAGATGCCTTTTAAATAAGCTCCCACATAATTTTTCGGATACATCGCTCTCTCCTTCATCATCGCCGTTCTACTGTACTCGCTCTCTGAGCACGCCGCCCTTAGCGCCCGCCCGTTGAGCTCCGTCGAAACGTTAGGCGTGCGAAGGCTCTGCTGCGCCGGGCATTTCGACAGGCTCAATGACCGGCGATATACATGCTTCACCTAGCGCCCGCCCGCTGAGCGGTCGCCGGGCACCCTCAGCAGGACCGTCTAAACTTGCACGGTGTGCAAGAGGGTGAAGCGTTAGGGCGCGAACTTTCTGCTGCGCCGGGCATTTCGACAAGCTCAATGACCGGCGATATACATGCTTCACCTAGCGGCCGCCCGTTGAGCCTGTCGAAACGTTAGGCCGCGGATGAAAGGCTCTGCCGGTGCGTCGCCCGCTTGCTCGCTTATTCCTCCGCTTCTCCTCGGAGTTTTTCTGCTTCGTCTTCGGACTTTTCGCCTTCGCCTTCGGACTTTTCGCCTTCACCCATAGGCCCGTCCTCGGGCCGCTCCGCATCGCCTTCGGAGCGTTTTGCTTCGTCTTTAGACTTGTCTTCGGACTTTTTGCCTTCGCCTTTGTGGCCCTTCTTCCCTTGGGGGGAAGCGCTCTCCAGGGTCAGCAGCGTTTGCAAGAGCGGCAGCAGCCATTTTTTCACTTTCTCCGGCAGCAAGTTGCATAAAGGCAGCAACAGTTTGAACAGCATCCTTTCACCTCCTTTCGCTAAAATTTTACATTCTGCTGCGCTGGGCACTTCGACAGGCTCAGTGACCGGCGACGAATATTTCGCACGCCGCCCGTTGAGTGGTCGCCGGGCATCCTCAGCACGACCATTCAAACTTGCACGGTGTACAAGAGGGTGAAACGTTAGGCGTGCGAAAAGCTTCACCTCAGGAAAAGGCAGCCGAAGGACTGCTTTTTTTGCGCCTGCGGCTGCCTGCAAGCTCAGCTTGCTCTGGACAAGGCACCGATAGCCCGGGCTAAGGCTTCGATATGATCGCTCAATTTCTCCAGTCTGCTTTCGATGCGCGCTAACAGGAACCACGAGACGATCATGGGAAAGCCGTAGTTGGCGGCCGCTATCAGGAGCTTGTCAAAAAAGGCTTCCGACATCGTCACTCTTCGGCGGCAATAATGACTTCCGTATCGGTGGTCTTATACTGAGCCTGTGCGATGGCGGCCAAGGCGCCGTTGTCGTCGCTGACGAACACGTTGGAGTCGATCACCGCCTGCATGGCCTTGCGGCAATCGCTGTCGTTGATGTCGTCTTTAGGAGATTTTACCGTGATGGTCTTTTTCTTGCCGTTGGCATAACTGAAGACCAGCTCTAAAACTTTCTCCATTCCGCTTCCTCCTTTCTTTCATGATCGCCCGCTCCCGCTTTGCAGTCCGAGCTTTTTTCTTCAGACTATTGCCTGAAACTTTTTCGCTTCAGACTTTGCGGAGCGGGCTTTGGGGTACCTGCGGCTTTATCTTAGCCGTCCACTTCCTGACCCAGTGCGCCCAGGTCGCTCTTTTCGGTCAAGCGCACGCCGTCTACGGTGGGCTTCATCAGCCCGCCCAGTGCGTCGCCGGCCTTATAGAGGTTCTCCAGAGTGGCATCGGGGCTGACGCCGGTGAAGTTGTAGCTTTTCAACTTCGGGGTGCTGCCGTCTGCCATCAAGCCGTCCTCTACCGCGATGCTGAGGGTGCGGTTGAGGATGTCTGCAGTGATCGCCATGTGTCCTCGCCTCCTTTCTTTGTAGATTTTTTGTGTAGCGGCCGCCCGTTGAGCGGTCGCCGGGCACCCTCAGCACGACCGTCTAAACTTGCACGGTGTGCAAGAGGGTGAAGCGTTAGGCGTGCGGACTTTCTGCTGCGCTGGGCACCTAGCGGCCGCCCGTTGAGCGGTCGCCGGGCACCCTCAGCACGACCGTTCAAACTTGCACGGTGTGCAAGAGGGTGAAACGTTAGGCCGCGGATGAAAGGCACTACTGCGCCGGGCATTTCGACAAGCTCAATGACCGGCGACTTACATGAGTGCTCTGCTGCCCTCACCAATCTCCCTTGAGCCCGGTCACGGCGCCGCAGCCGGTGAGCAGATAGGTCTGCTGATAGTTCAGCGCCAAGA
>CANRJC010000010.1 GCA_947630795.1 uncultured Phascolarctobacterium sp.
ATATTTTGCATGATCGGGGAAGGGGAAAACCCTTCCCTTTATTTTATTGAGCTTGCCAACGAAAATTATACACTAACGGCTTTGCCCAAACTCGAACTCCGTCGGCCAAAGGCAGAAGCCGTCACCATCGGACCTTAAGCCGACAAACCGCCCAGCATGGATATTGCAAAGAGAAAAATTCGAAGAGTTTTACAACTTGATGATGCGGCGGCAAATGTTATAAGTGTCGCGGGCGATGACCAGTTCCTCGTTAGTGGGGATCACGAATATCTTCACTCGAGCTCTCTTCACGCTAATCTCTCTTTCTTTACCTCTGGTCTTATTGGCCAATTGGTCGATGCGGGTGCCAAGATATTCCAGACCGTTGCAGATCTTATCGCGCATGAAGGGGGAATTTTCGCCCAGACCGGCGGTGAAGACGATGGCATCCAAGCCGCCCATGGCCGCCACATAACTGCCGATATATTTTTTCACTTTATAAGCGAAAACATCGATGGCCAATTGGGCCCGCTCATCGCCGTTGTTTGCCGCTTCTTCCAGATCTCTGAAGTCGCTGGAGAGGCCGCTGATGCCCAAGATGCCGCTCTGCCGGTTCAAGTAATCGTAGATCTGCTGAGCGTCCATCCCTTCTTTTTCCATCAAAAAGGGGATGATGGCGGGATCGATCTCGCCGCTGCGGGTGCCCATGATGAGACCTTCCAGAGGTGTATAGCCCATGCTGGTATCCACGGACTTGCCGTACTTGATGGCGGTGATGGAAGCGCCGTTGCCCAAATGACAGGTGATGATGCGCAGGTCGCTCATCCTCTCGCCCATCAGTTCCGCAGCCCGCTGGGCCACATATTTGTGGCTGGTGCCGTGGAAACCGTAGCGGCGCAGACCGTATTTCACGTAAAGTTCGTAGGGCAGGCCGTAAAGATAGGCCACCTTAGGCATGGTCTGATGGAAGGCGGTGTCGAAGACCGCCACTTGGGGCGTGCCGCTCATGATCTCCATGCAGGCCTCGATGCCGTTTAGGTTGGGAGGATTATGAAGAGGTGCGATGTCGCAGCAGGCCTTGATGCCCGCTAAAACATCGGACGTGATCAACATGCTGTCGGTGAAGCGCTCGCCGCCGTGCACCACCCGGTGCCCTACCGCATCGATGTCGCCCATTTCTTTGATCACTCCGTATTCGGGATGGACCAAAGCATCCAAGATCATGTTGATGCCTGCTTTATGATCGGGGATGGGTTGCTCCAAGCGCACCGGCTCCTTGTCGCCGCCGCTGTGTTTTAAGTTGGATCCCTCCATGCCGATGCGTTCGATCAGGCCCTTGGCCATCACGTGCTCGTCGGTCATGTCGATGAGCTGATACTTGATGGAAGAACTGCCGCAATTTACCACGAATACTATCACGATGAACCTCCTCGCTGCCACTCCGGTCTTTTCTGAAAACTTCGCCGCTTAAAGGGCGAGAGCCGCAGTCTCAAACTGACACGTTAAGTATACATCAAGAAGAGCCGCAGCCGCAAGCAAATTTATAAGCAAAAAGAGGAAAGAGCGGCCGGCTTTTCCCGCAAAAATATTTTTTCTTCTTTCTTCCTAATAATAAAAGAGGCCCCGCACAAAGCAGGGTCTGGAAACGCAGATTTTTTGAAAGCACACGGGCGGGTCAGGCCTTTTGCGCACCGTAGGAACGCCTGATTATGTAGCGCAGCAACACATAAAGAGTACCGAGAAAAAGTCCGCCCACCAAACCCATGATGAGATTGCCCTTTCTATCTGGCACTGCCTCCGTCACCTTAGGCTCACTGCCCAAGAGCTCGGCCCGGGCAAAAGTCTTGTCGGCTTCTAAGTCTTGTAATTGTTGTTGCAGATAGCTCAGCCTACGCTCTGCTTCCTCATTGCTCAAATTAGGTTCGATAACCAAGGCTGCCAAATCACGCTGCAGTTTTTTTAAAAACTTTTTTTGGAGATTGGCTTTCTTTTGTTCCGAGAGCAGGGTATTCAATTTCTCCTCGGCCATAGGCAAATACCTCTTCATGTCCTGCTCTATCTGCTCTTGACTATCTCCCGCAAAAGATACTTCCAACACGAAGGAATTACGTATAGCCCTTACTCTGCTTAAGGTGAACCCATCTCTTATGTCACATCGAAGTACCTCTGCGCAAGTGTTCACCTGCCATTCATTTATATCCCCTGGCAGACGAAAAACGCATTTTGCGATATAACCGATCTTTAACAGGCAAAACGACCAAGCGGCAACTACAGCTAAACCTAGCAGTGTGCAAATCAAGATGAGCGCTATATTCCTCTTTATCTCCAGCGCTATGTCGGCAAGATCGATCTCGATCTCTTCCTGCCTAGTCTGCTTTACCGTCATAAAGACGAACCTCCAAACTATTTCCGAATCGGCAAAATTTTTTACCGATCACCCAAAAAGGACAAAACTTTTTAAAGTATGCCACGAAAAATTAGTTTGACTGAACACTGTTGCCGTGCTCTAAACTCTTGCCATTTTTTTGTATACATAGCAAATGATATAATACCCGCAACCGAGAATAAGACCCCCTAAACCAGCCACCATAACATTGTTGCCTAAATTGAAAGATGGTTCGATACGACGAGGGGTAGGGGGCATTATAATCCTAGCCGGCGGGAAGAGATTCGTCCGGGCTGATTTAGTAGCCACAATAGCTTGCAGGTCAGCCAAGCGAGTAACCACCTTAGGTTCGCCACTGGTGCCCAAATCAGCCATATCTCGTTGTATTTCTTTCAGAGTGCTCCGCTCGAAATCGGCCCATTGCTGTCCCAACAAGAAATCGTCGACCTTAGCCTTGGCTTTAGGTAAATATTCTTCGGCCTGAACCTTAAGTTCACTATCTTCAAGGCCTCTAAAGCTCAAAATCAGTACAGAGGACTTCTTCGCCTGCCATACAGAGACAAAGCCGGGCACACTGCCCAGATCGTTTTTAAGTATCTCGATACAGGTGTTGACCTGCCAAGCGCCGGTGTTGAGGGGTAGCTGCAGTCGAGCGTCATATACATAGTAGACCGGGGCCAGAGTCGCATAGGCATACACGGCGGCTGCCGCCCCGCAAACGACCGTCACGGCTACTACGGCCCGCCAGCAACGCTTTAACTCTTCCACTAACTCTACCAAAGAGATCTCCACTTCGTCTTGTTTTTTCTCTGTCTCTTCCATCTCAACATCTTCCTTTCGCAACAAATTGCGTTAGGATCGCCGCAGTCGGGGAGCAATTGCTTTCATCCCACTATTTTTTTATTTTAGCATGGGCAATTATCTTCTGGCAAGAAATTTTCCGCAAGACACCGCAGAGATGAGAAAGCTACCCTTTGCAAAAACTCGGGGCACAGGCCCGGCGGGCTTCGAAACATTCGCAAGGAGCCGAGGATTGTATCCGAGAAGATTTTGTGACTATGGGATCAAAAGAGTGTAGTGCCATCAGTGATGCTAAGAAGAATTGAAGAGGCTATTGCAAAAATGACAGTTGGAAACAAAACTAAAGATGCGGTCAAATCGCTGTAAAAAATCATAGCAGTCAAAACTTCTGACCGTTGTTATAGTAGTGATACTACGCTGATATTCGTTTTGCAAAAGGCTGCGTTATGTTGATGACATACAGCGGAGCAGAACATTAGACATCTGGATAACTTTACGGAAAATATCGAGGTAAGCAAGTGATATATTCTACCAGTGAATATATCATGTTCCTCCTAGAACCAGTAGTTTAAAGGAGCTACTTGCGCTAAATCAGCGGCATCCTGAACATCAACCGACCCTGTATACGGATCAGTAACCTGTATATGCATCCAACTCTTTTAACGAACTGCTTCCACTGTGCGTTATTGCGCGCTGTCAGCGTGCAACAGAATGCATATTCTGTTTATTGCGGCGCTCTTGCGGCTCTGCCTTTTTCTTTTTGTGCCGGCCCTTCGGCCTTGCCCGCAAATTTTTTAGCCGTACCCGCAAAGGTACGGCGTTTTTGTTTCTGCTTTTTATCGACGCACCAGGCCCAACTGTTCGATGCTCTCGGCGTGCTCAGCCCCGGCGGTGGCCAAATAGAGGCGAGTGGTGTCGATGCCGGAGTGGCCCAAAATATCCGCCAGCCGCACGATATCGTTGTACTTACGGTAATGGGTGACCGCAAAAAGATGCCGCAGATTGTGAGGGAAGACCTTGCTCGGGTCCACCTGCGCCGCAAAGCACAGCCTCTTCATTTCTCCCCAAATTTGGCGGCGGCTCAGTCCCATGCCGCAGGCAGTGCGAAAGATGCGGCCGCTCTCGATGCCCCGAGCGGCAGCGTAGCGCAGCAATTTGCCGCACAGCAGCTTGGGCAGCAAAATGGTGCGAATCTTTCCTTTCAAAGCAATCTCCGTCATCCTCTCTCGTGCCGCCTCCACCGTGATGTAGCCAAGCTCCGACACCCGAATGCCTGCGGCGCAGAGCGTTTCCATCACCAGAGCCAGCCGCTCGTTCCCCGCCAGCACTGCCGTGCTCAGCAGCTGTTGATACTCTTTTAAGGTAAGTTCTTTCTCTCGGCTGCGAAAGGCCCGCTTTTGCACCCGCAAAAGTTTCACTTTGCAATCGGGCCTGCCGTGCAATTCCAAGAAGCCGTTGAGAGCGGAAAGTTTGCAGTTCACCGTACCTGCTGTGCAGCCTCGTCCCTGCAAAAAGTTCTTCCACTCCACTGTCATTTCTTTCGTGACGATCTGCCCCTTCGACCACTTTGCGAAAAGAGCGATATCCCGCAAATATTTTTCTACGGTGGCAGCGGCCCTCTCTTCCGAGAGCAAATGGCGGCGGTAAGCAGCCAGCTCTTTTTCCGTTATCCGGTGCGCGAACATAATAAACTCCCCTTTCGTGATAAAGATCTGTCAGCCCCCCCGTTTGTGACGGTGCTGACTTTCTACAATATCACAGAAAAAGAAGTTTTATCGAACGCGGCCGCAAAATTTCCCTAGCATACAGCATTTTACTCGGCAGAACTGCCGACAGCGGCTGCCGCATCGCGGTCTGAGCATCCAGTCCCAACGGTGCAAAAGCTTTGTCAAGATCAAGCCCTGCCATTTGCAGAGAAGCAAGCTGCTCTCTGGTCACTCTGCCGGTAGTCTGGATGCGGGATATCGCTTCCACCAGCCGCTGGGCACCGCTTACATCCTGCCCCAGCCCAGCCGATGTATCTGCACATAGCTGAATGAGGTCGGCGGCGTTCTTGGCAGAGTAGCCCATGTTCATGAGCTGCTTGCCCATGTTGTAAACAGCAGCAAAGTCGTAGTTGGTGTTGCGGGCCACATCGTTGAACGCTTGATAAGCCATCGCTCCACCGGCTAAATTATTCTTCATTGCCCCCAATTGACTGACTATCTGCTGAGCTTGTAGGCCAAGATCGACGATATCACGGGCCGTATCCATAGCCAAGCTCCCCAACTTAGCAAGGCCAATCGCCGCAGCACCACTTAACATACTAGAAAAAAATTTTATACTGCCTGTGGTCACTCCTAATTTATCATTAAAATTTAAGCACTCCTTGCCAAACTGCCCAAGATTTTTCATGGAAGAGCGCATAGCGCTGCTATGGTTCTTATATTCTTTCGTTAAAGCTTGCAGACGATTGCATTCAGCTTCGGTCAGTTCTGCGCCGCTCTTCTGCTTTGCTCTCAATGCCTCATATTCATCGCCAAGTTTTTTCATGGCTGCGGCATGGTCGTCGTAGCTCTTTTTTATTACATCGTAGGCGCGCTTCTGAGCCTTGCTCATGTCATTGGTATGACCCTCCACGAGCTTTATGGCATCTTCCGCTTTCTTGGAGAAAATTTCAAATTGGGCCGCAGCTTTGTCCAATTCATCTATTAGACTTTCTGCCTTCAATGTGATAGAAAGCCTTGTCTCTTCCGCCATATTACCCTCCATTAAACATTTTCACTAGACGCAAGCAGTGCTTCATGTTATAATAATTTTAAAGGTGGTGTTTTGTATGAAAGCTTATAAAGATCGCTGGTATAATAATGTGATTTATCTGTTTTTAGCCGGGTCGTTGTGCCCGCCTCTTTTTGGGTATATGCTTTGGAAAAAGTTCAATTCCCCCATTGAAACCGATCCTTTTGACTTTGATTGATAGTCCCCCTATAATGTTGCCATAGATATTTGAAAAGGTCTCTCTTAGGAGAGGCCTTTTCTTTTACCTATCGCCTGACTCAACTTTTTTGTGTAATGACCGCATTAACCTCTCTCTCTACGATAGCCGTTATCTCTTGCTGCCGCTTGTTCCACGCTTTCGACAGTGCCTTACTGCCTTTTATGCTCCTAACATGCGCCACCACCCAGCCCTTGCCCTGTTTATGCGCTATATCGTGGGCTTTTGTACCTACCTCTAAGAAGCGAGCGATATATGAGGCATGCCCTACAGAAACGCGCAGACTTTCTTTGCTCTGCTTCTCGACTTTGGAAAAACTCTGTTTCCCGCCGGCTCGGCGATCTTAACTTGCATCTGCACTAAACTGTATCAGTCAAGGAAATCGCCGAAGATCCCGTCGATCTCGTCTGGTCTATATTGCTTGGCTCCCAAAAAGCCCCTTTTATCGAACGCGGCCGCAAATTTTTCGAGCATACGAAGCATCCGTCCTTCAGCCCGCAGAAATTTCCGCATCGAAAAGAAAAGCGGCAACTTACGTCGTCAGCCGCTTTCCCTTGTTTTGCCTGATATCATTTAGTATAATGTGAACGAAGAGTTATCCTTCACGCATGAACAGTTGCTGTGTTCCGTGCTCTCGTTCTGTTGCGGAGCCGAAAGATAAAAACTAAAGGTCGCGCTCGTCTTCGCTGCTTGGGCAGCGCAAGATAAAACCGGTTTGCTCGAACCCCAACGCTTTTTACTTCGACTTTTTTCGGAAATTCCCACAGATAATGATTAGTCGTTCATTTCCAAAAATGCCGTTTTTTGCAGACGAAGAAAAGATGGATCATGAGTCACGAGCCGCTCGCAAAAATATATCATCAAAACAGAGCTTCTTATGAAGATAGCTATACACAACGCTATAACTTCGTAGGCGCTGAACATTTCGACATAGTCATCAGACAATTCGATTGCCGTAATGCCTATCCTCTGTTCTTCGCACTTTAACAAGATCGCGGATCTCCGGCTTCCGGTGTTGGTCATCTCTATCTTTCGCCGTCTGCCGGTGTTTGCTCTCCTTCATGCCCCTTGCACTGCTATCTCGAAAAAAAATCGCAAGCCCTCGGAACTTCACGTCCGAAGGGCTTGCTTTTTTGGAGCCGGCAACAGGAATCGAACCCGCAACCTGCTGATTACAAATTCCGCTCCACAAATATCTTCAAATGCCGAAAAAGCCCTTGCTGCAAAAGGTTTCTCGTTTTTTGCTTCGTTTCAAATGGCTAAATTTCGGATATTTTGGGCACAATTTCGCCCATTTTCTGTGACTATTGCGCCCGTATTGCGCCCACAAAAAAGCCCGCAACGAAACCTTCGCCTCTTGCTTTGAGCAGTGCTATAATAAAGGTGCATGAATTTTATTTGTTTGCCTCGCAAGTTTGTCCCCCGGCGGGTTCGCCCTCCGAGGCTTTCTTTCATCCTTTGATGGCTTCGTAAGAAAAACATTGAATATTTGATGAAGAATTGATAAAATAACTGTACGATATCGATATGTTTCAGCGTTGCTTTCGAGTCGATATCGCTCGGAGGTATTCATATGGCCAGAGTTCGATTTTTTATTACTGCCGTGATATACGGGTTCTCAACTTTCACCATTGCTCCGACGAGTAATTATTACAGGCACATACCCGCAAGTGCCGGGAGCATCACCAACGACGCTTGGCAGATGACAGGCACCGGTTTAAGTAATGCAATGTACAAAATCGGCGAACAGGTGAACGAAAATGCCGAATCCTGAAAATCTGTCTGTCCAACACACGCAAGCCGCCTTTGCGCAAAACGATCATGTGGTACAGGCCGGCATTTATCAAGGCCCATTGCCTCCTCCTGCCATCTTAGAAGGATATGCGCATCTTGATGCATCGTTCCCCGAACGCATCATGCGGGAATTTGAGGCAAATTCCGAGCATATCCGTAACATGAATATTATGGCCCAAGAGGCAGAAGTATCAAGAGATAAACGAGCCCAGTGGATGGCCTTCTCGCTGACTTTCTTTCTTCTTTTGGTAATAGTTTATGCCATTTACAAAGAAAGCACGGTGATCGCCGGTTTCGGCAGTCTGGCCTTCTTGGGCTTGCTGATCAAAAGTTTTGTAGTAAAAACCCCAGTTCAAAAATAGTTTTTGTATGCTGACGATACAAAAGCCGCTGCGCTTCAACGATAAGTGCGGCGGTTTTTCTTTATCCTATTACTTTGCAACAAGCGCCAGAAGCAGAATGCAGCTAAGGCTGTATGCCACTGTCCGCTGACTGCGGAGCCTCCTTTGCACTCTCTTCTCCTCCCGCTCGTACTCGCTCAAGGATCGATTGGCACTCTCCAATAAGCTGCCGGTCTCGCTGTTCTTCTCGGTCAAGAGCGCCAGCTGTTGATTTAGCTTCTCCAATTCGCTCTGCGACAGCTCCAGCCGCTCTTCGAGCTCTTTCAGCCGCTGCTCCCGCTTCTCTGACCTCTGCTGCAGCTCGGTCAAGTTCCGCTCTAACTTCGTCATCTCCTCGCCCGTTATCCTGTATTCCGCAGCGCTGCAGCAGCCAGCGAACAACAGTAAAAAGGCCAAGACCGGAAAGAATAAAACCAATGATTTTTTCCACATGGCTCACCTCACTGCATTGCGTCCGTCACGCCTCTGGCGATCGCTTTTGCGCACTCGTCCTGCCAGACAGGGTCTGCCAGCAGCCGTTCTTCTGCGGGGTTCGAGATAAACGCCGTCTCGACCAGACAGGCCGGGCAGTCTGTGTGCAGCGTCACATAAAGACCCCCTGTCTTCACTCCGCGATTGTAGAGTTTGGGGAAGGTCGCACAGAACTGCTTCTCCAGACAGGACGCAAGCCTGTATGCCCCCATGGATGCATTCCGTGCGGTCCAGAACTCGCATCCATGCGCTGCCGGTGACGTGTGGGAGTTGCAGTGTATGGACACAAAGAGATCTGCCCTGAAAGCATTGCTCTCCGAGCAGATCTTCTCCAAACTGTCATCCTGTATCAGCAGCACTTCGCAGCCTGCCGCTCTCAGATATTCCGCCGTAAGCTTCCCTACTGCCAGAGCAACATCGGCCTCTCTAAGTCCCGCAGGTCCCATTGCCCCGGGGTCGATGCCGGGACAGTGGCCGGGATTCACCGTCACTCTCATAGCGCAAAGTAGTGGTGCAGAGCGCCGAGAGCGAAGCCTGCGATAAAGGCGATGCCGATGCAGGCATAGGGTTTGGCGTTGATAAATGCATTGATCTTAGACTTGATGTTCTCCATTTCTTTCACTCCTTTAACTTGCAGAAGAACCGCGCAAAAAGAAAAAACCGTTGCGCCGCAAGGGAAATCTTATTTGCCGGTCATTTGCCGGTCGTTGCTTACCTTGAACAATCTGCTCTCCACGGTCTTGTTGGCCAGCTGCACCAGCAGATTCCCTATGGCCGCTATGGTGAGCGTTTCATAATGCGTCCAGTACAGCCCTCGGACGATAAGATAGACCGTGGCGGCGAACCACAGGACGAAGGTCGCGAATGCGCACATCCTGCCAAGAGACAAGCAGCCGTCCTCCCTCTGGATCATCTCCAGAAACTTCTCCATGCTCTCACCTCCCTTATATTTTGTTGAAGATGAACCCCAGCGCTATGCCGATGACTGCCGTGACGACATATATGGTGACCGACCTCAGCATCTCGCCGTCCCTGCCTTCCAGAGCCTCAAGCCGCCGTCCCTGCCGGTCCATCTCTTTCAGCATGGACTCCATGTTGGTGGCCAGCTTCCCCACGGACACGGTAAGGGAGTGAATGCTGTCCGCCACTGCCTCCAGCTTCGACAGACGGTGGTTCTGGCGGTTGTTCTCATCGTTCATCCGCTTTTCGAACTCTTCATGTTCCCTTCTCGTTATGAAGTCTTCGGGCATCATCCTCCACCTCTCTTCCCAAAAGTCTGCCCAGATCGATAGCTCTGCCCTTATAACGGCAGCTCGGCTCTCCTCATTCATTTCTTACTAAGTCGGGCATATGTGGCCAGGTTACATTCTCGGGAAAGCCCTCTTGCTCGGGCAATTCCCGCAGCTCTTGCCGGCATCTTTTCACTTCTTCAAGCACCTGTTCGTCGATAGGGTAATCGGGCAGGAGAAGATAGTCGGTCGCCGCCAGCTTTTCGTTGCGCTCCTGCCGTACAGCTTCAGCCTTCATCTCTTTTTCCGCCTGCAAGACAGCTTCTGATTTTTCTTCCAGCTTCCAAGTAAGATAATACTTGCCGTCGATGAGCTTGATAGGCCCCTCGATAACGGTGTGTGTATCATCTGCTGTCGGATAGTCGCCGTTATGCAAAAGGTACCATTTGCCAACATTCTCCGTCCCTTCGGGGATAGAAGCGTTGAGGGCGATGCATAACGCTTTTCGATTGCTCGTAGCGTGTGTGTTTGGATTGTAATACATGACGATCACTCCTCTATCAGCTTTAGGCCGGAAAGCCCGGCTGCGGCAAAAGTAGTCTTAGTTGTCGAACCCTTGGGAACGTAGACGGTGACGGATGCCGGTTTACCCTTAGAGTAAAAAGTACTTGCGTTCGTTACCACTTTAGATCCTATCCTCACATTAAGAGACGTCAGTTTAACAGCATTATAGAAGACACCTCTAAAATTTGTTACTGCTGTGTTGGTTTTGAATAAATCAGTGGGGACTGAGGTTAGCGTAGCAATGTTAGCGAAACAATCCAGAAAACTTGTTACTTTTGTATTCGCAGAAAACAATCCCTCAGGTATCGTTGTCAATGCGTAGCAACTGCTGAAACAGTTGTGAAAATCTGTTGCCTCCGTATTATTCTTGAACAAATCGGCGGGGATAGTTGTTTCTGAGGTCTTGTTAAAGCAATTATGAAAATCCCACGCTTTTGTATTCGCAGAAAACAATCCCCCAGGTATCGTTGTCAGGGCGGTACAGTTGCTGAAACAATAGTTAAAGTCCTTAGCCTCCGTATTGTTCTTGAACAAATCGGCGGGGATAGTTGTCAGCTTAGAGCAGCCATAGAAGCAGTAGTCGAAATCTGTCAACTGCGGGTTTTTTTCAAACAGATCAGCGGGAATAGATTCCAACTTAGAACAATTGCGAAAAAAAGTGGCGCAGGTATGTGTGTAAAATTTCTGATTGCTTGGGGAAAATCTTCCTGCGTACTTCGGCAGAGGAGACAATAAACCAACAAGTGTTCTTCTGAAATACGCAACGTGTTGAGTATTATCGCCAGTAGAAACATCTGCGTCAGGCGTAACTAAATATATCTTTTCCCATTGTTTGCTCTTGATTTTTACCGTGTACGTCCCTGCTTTGGCGTAAGTATGCACAGACTTGGCAACACTGCCGTCGGAATAATCGGCCCGCATCAATATGCTCGTCTGCCCATCTCCCCAATCCACTTTAACGGTCACTCCCTCAAAACGGGAATCAGACAGGTCAAGCGGTATGCCCGTCTTAACACCGTTTACATCTGTGGCATCCGTTTTTATCTGAATCGTCCATATTGCAGCTTTGCGGCTTGCCATCATCATCGGTTGATTTATCATACGCTATACACCCCATACCATGTCGTTCCGCCGTCAGCCGTGAGGAAGGTCAAGCAGTCAGCCCCGCTCTTTTTTAGTTCAGGCGGTGCGTCATCGGCCCACTTCACGGAGCTGGGCCAAGTTACTGTATTTGCCCCGCCATTGGTCAATATCAAGGAAAAGCAACACGACTTGCCGGACGGCGCTCCGCTGAACGTGAACGCCGTTGCGGCGGAGATCGTCTTGGTGAACGTCGCTCCCTGCGCCACATTGATATTTATGTCGCTTACTGCAACAGGCGTAGATGAGATCGCCCCCGTCATTGTTCCTCCGGCAAGGCTGAGGTAAGATTGCAACTTGGTTTCAACATCTGCGGTCTTGGCGTAAGATGTCAGGTCAATATCTGTATCGGCTTCTTTCCACATCCCGTCGCCGCATAAGAATTTGGACTGGTCGCCAGCGGCAGGGGCGGGTACAAGGCCGTGAACGCCGACGGTAGAAATGGTGGCTCCTATGAAGTCTTTCGGCTCCACGCCGTCAACAAGGTCTTGCGCAAGCTGAGCGGCCTTCTCTGCGTCTGACGCAGAGGAAGCGGCGGCAGTCGCATTCGCTTGGGCAAACTCGGCGGCGGCCTGCGCTGTTCCCACAGCTGCTTCGACTTTTTCCTGAGCAACCTCAGCTTTGCCCGCAGCGGACTCGGCTTTTTCTTGCGCCGCTTCAGCTTTGCCTTGAGCAGCCTCCGCTTTTCCTTGGGCGGCTTCGGCGGCAGACCGGGCAGTCTCTGCTCCCTGCTGGGCGGCTTCGGCCCTGCTTTGCGCCGTCTCTGCTTTGCTTTGAGCAGTTTCGGCTTTTTGCTGAGCCGTCTCTGCCTTTCCCTGAGCGGTCTCCGCTTTGCTTTGGGCAGCCTCGGCTTTCCCCTGCGCCGTTTCCGCATCGACAGCGCTCTGAGCGGCTTCATTCGCCCACGTCTTAGAAGATCTCGCCCCTTCTACGCCGTCAGGCTCGGTATCGCTCTCGGCCCACTGCCGGGCCACATCTGCCCACGTCTTAGAGGAGCGTGTCCCTTCCCCGGCCGGAGCGCTGTCGCTCGATGCCCATGCCTCCGCCATATTTCGGGCATTTTCAGCCGCTTCTTTTGCGGCCTCGGCTGCTTCTTTGTATTGACGGGCTTGGTCTGCGGTGTAGTCGTCCATCACATCGGCGATCTCCACCGAAGTGTTGTTGATGACTTCTAATTCAATTTCGGCATTATTGATTTCAGACATTATGCGCCACTCCTTTTATAATAAACGCTTTCGTGAAAAAGCAAGTGACTATCTGCGCCGTCTCGACGTTATGAATAGACACATCATAAATATATGCCCCCGGCTCCAGATTGTCTAACGTCCCCTTTGGGATAACCACGTCCACATAGTTATTGCCGGCGTTGAAGAACGCCTGCTCGTACTGCGTCTCCGTGGAGTTGGTGGTTTTCTTTATCGCAAAAACGAATTTATCATTACTCGTCAAAAGATAATTTTTCAATTTGAAGCGAATGGAAAAAGTGTCATACTGTGATACTGTAATGTTTTTCTCGTCATCAATAACTATCATTTTGCTTCACCTCCCAAAAGTCTGCCAAGGTCAATAGCCCGTCCTTTATAGCGATTTCTCGGCTCGCCTAAGTAAACATCTTCGCCGGGCACATACCTGAAGCGATAAACGCACGGCTCGCCCGTTTTCGCTCGGCAGGTCTGTCCGCCGTGCGTGACATGGATAGCCCGCTTCTTGAACGCGCTTTTTTCAATGAGCATCGTCAAAATCAGCTCATCGCCTTTTAATTCTGCTTTGCAAAATTCAAACGTCCAGCTGTACGCCCAGTCCAGCGGGTGTATCATATCTGCCGTCATATGGCATACGCCGGAAAAATCGTCTGTGTCGGAGTCCAGCGTCTCTTGGCCTTGCGGCAAGAACGTCTTCACGAAAAGGTCATCGCCGTCTTTGTCTGCCTGCAAAAAGCCGCTTATGCCCAGTGATGACAAAAATTCCTTCGGGGTCATATTCATCACTTGCAAGATTTCACGGAAATTGTAAAGCGTGTAAAGTTCCCTGTTCTTATAAAGCACCATCGCCGAAGAGCCGTCTCTCATCACGGTCGGGTCGATAGTCACATCGCTGTCGCCGCAGAACAGGTGTAATCGGCCTTTTTCGATGTTTAATTTTACCCTAGGCCCCGGCCCCGCCGTGCTGGGGAACACATAAAGGTGCATTTTTATTCTCCAATCTCATGAACGTCATTTTATGCGTTTCGTAAAGGTCTTTGAAAAAAGAATAGAGCCGTTTATAAAAGCGGCACTCTTTTTCGTGGTCTACGCTTTTGATGCAAGCCGCTCCGCACATGGAGTAGACTGCGCAGTTTCGGCACATCGAGAAGTGTTCTTCAATGTAGATCGCTTGCTCATTCTGCCAATCGTGCAGCTCCGGCTCTCGCAGATACAAGCACGGGAATGATCTGCCGGAAGCGTCTGCTTTTTTCCTCTGCCGATTGACGCAATAAGTTTCGCCAAAAGCGTATCTTCTTTTGACCGCCATCAACAGTTGCGTCACAAGGCCCAGCGTCTTTTTTTCAATAAGGCCCCGCTCCTCGTATTCGTTGACGAATTTGGTCAAAAATTCACGATACTGCAAAAAGATGAAGTCAAAATCTTCATCGGTCAATGCAAAAGACGTGTCCTTCGTCACCGTCACGTGAGCGATGTGCGGGAAGAAGGTCAGCGGCCTGCCGATGATTTTTTCTTTTTCCGCAAACGCTTTCAATATCTTTTTGAAGTCGCAATTCCCGTGATAAAGCGTGCAAGATACTGCCAGCCGCGGATAGTTCAGCGGCCCTGTAAACGGGTCAAACGCTCTCATATCGTCTGCGCCGTCATAGCTTACGGTGACGTGAAAGTTGTGCTTTTTGAAAAACGGCAGATACTTCTCCAGTTCCACGCCGTTGGTGGCGATGCCGAAGTCTGCCTGAGGTGCGGCTTTCACCGTTTTTTTTATCTCATCAAAATAAAGCGTTGGCTCCCCGCCGATAAAGCGAATGAATTTATAGCCTTTCAGCGTTTTCAAAAAATCTTCATCAAGGCCGCTCTCCGCTGTCGCCTGCCGGTGACAGTAGGAGCAGCCCAGATTGCACTTAGACCCCAGATAGATGGTTATTCCAGTTTCAGAAGATAATCGTTCCATACCCGATACCACTTTCGCCCAAGTTTGATTTTTATCAGCCCGGAATAGCCCATGGGATAGAGCCTAAAATGGCCCGTCCCGTGGTCAAGCCACACTCGGCGGCAGTTGGCAAGTCCGGCACTTGTTTCAACAAAAACATCTTCGCAGTCGATGTCACGCTCCAGTTTAATGCCTGGGGTAAAATCGCTCTTGTACTTCACGATCGTAAAATCAATATAATCTTTTCCTTCTTCGCATTTCAGCGGCGTTACGAAATCGCCGGAAAAAGCAAAGCCTTTATGGTCAGACTTCAATTCTCGCCCATTAACGATTAAAGCGTAGCTGTCCCAGAAGGTCATCCGCGGGTGCCGCCCTCTCACGAGATTATCGGTATTGAACGGCTCCAAACTGTATTCTTGGTCTGCTTCGATTTCAAAACCGTCTTTTCCGGCGGTGAAGCACCGCACATAGAGGTCTACTGTCGAATCGGCGACAACGCCTGTGTCTATCTGGAGAGCAGTATGTTTCCCAAAAAGCAACGCCGTCCGTGCAAGGTCGTCACGAATGGAGCTGTTTATTCTGTTGATGTTCAGCCAGCGATAATCAGAAGCGTGGATCTGTTTGTATATCTTCACCTGCCCGCCCGGGCTATAAATGAGGATATAAGACGAATAAGAAAGCATATCGGTGAGAACGTCCTCGCCTGTCACATTCCCTTTTCCGTCATACGCCGTTGCTGTGGCGGTCGCTCCCTGAATTTTCAGCTTTATCTTTGATCCGCTTTTTTCGACTTTCTGATTGTAAAATGCTTGAATCATTTCAGCACCTCACGCAATAATCGTTGACGAAAAGCGTCTGGTCTTCTTCGCTGCCGCAGATAGCCCAGCCGGAGGCTGCCTCTGCCGGCAGTATCTCATCTTCTACGGTCGCCCAATTCGGCAGCTGCATATAGACAGGCCCTTTCTCATCGTCGGCTTTTCTGTCGCCTTGCGCCGTGACTATCTCCGTGGCGGCTCCAATAATCACAGAGCGGCGTTTGAACGTGATCGCCGGAACAATCTCTGTCGGCTCTGCGCTTTTTATCGCTACCGCCTCGCCGCCTCTGGTGATGACTTTATCTCCGGCTTTTAAGTCTTTTGCTTCGACAAGCCCTGTCGGGGTCTTTATCAAGCCTTTGATCACTATCACCATGCTTTATTCCTCCCTCCATAATGAAAGAGCCGTTTTCTTCAACGGTCTGCAAAACCGTACCGAAAACCGCTCTTTTCAAATCGCAGTATTTCTTCAGCGTTTCGCCGTTTATCAGCTTGCAACCGCCCTTGCACACAGAAACAGCGGAACACTTCAAGCACATCTCCCTGCGGTCTTTCACACGGTCTGTCGCAAGAATAGACTTTTCGTATTCAGCGTAAAAATCTCGATATGTGCTTATCGTCCCCGCTTTATCTCTCACATTGTGGCAGGGATAGAGATTGCCTTGTCGGTCAAGATTTAAGACAGTCAAGCCGTTGCCGCAATAAACGGTGTCTTTCAAGCCGTAATCGAAAAACGCTTTCGCCCTGCGAATAATGCCGCCGATATAGCGGTCTTTCACGGTATCGCCCATGGTGCGAATGTGAAAGAGCGTTATCTCCTTGATTTCACGCTTTACTCTTTCAAGGTCGATTGCGCTCAATGCTTCGTCGCCTGCCGGCATAAGCTCATCCAGATTGACCGCAAGCCGCCCGCTGTATTCGTCATCGATTTTTTGAAAATCGTCCAGCAAATCAATCGGATATGCCTCTGCCGATATTACCCCGGTCAAGCATAGATTTTTGATTTTCAAAACTTTCTCTTTTCGGCTCTCGATAACATCAAAACCTCGCGTGCATTTTGACGCTCTGCCGTCCCACGAAAGAGCCACGCCGAAGTCGTGTGCGTTCAAAAAATCCACGATTTCATCTGTGAGTGCCTTGCCGTTGGTGATTATTGAGAATTTCGCTTGACACTTCTCAACGACTTTTTTGATTTCGTCAAAATACAAGAGCGGCTCGCCGCCGTAAAAGACGAGCCGCATATCGGCATTTTCGTTGATGAGATCGTAAATCTGCGGGTCTGTTTTTTGCTTTTCTTTTAGATGTTTCCCCTGCACGCAGTATCGGCAGTTTAAGTTGCACCCATCGCCCAAAATGAAAAAGACGCTTTTGATTTTTCCCATATCAGCTGCCGGTGTCATCGCCGCAGTCGCAGTTGCAGTCGCAGTTGCAGTTCAGCCATTCCCTGTAATATTCCTGAGTATGAGACAGATTGACCAGCTGCTGCAGTATCTGCCTGAGAGTATAAGTCCCTGCCTTGATGCCGGTATGCGTCTTGAGATGATCCACGGAATACGGCGATCTGTATCTGGGAGGCGTGGGCTTTGGCCCTTCGGTATAGGTCTTGGCGGTGATCCCCGTCGCATCCCGCTCCGGCTGCGTGCTGGTGGTCACGGCGATGTCGGCTTGGTCTAAAAGCCTGTCATCAGTTAAAGTTCCCATGCCGTTGTAGCTTACGGTTATCTCTTTTCCCCCGTCCGCAGAATTAAAAAGAATCGTGCCTGTGTTCCAGTCTTGAACGCCGTGTTCTGTGGTGCGGTAGTCGGGCCAGAATTGGCCCTGCGAAGGATAAGCCGCTACTTCCGTGAGAGCGGTGCCGTCGGCGAATTTAACGATGAGCGTTGTAGGCTCGGTCTTCTGCGGCACTTCGACTAATCGCACGGTGAACGGACTGTTCTTCGGAATGGTGTGCTTCTCGTTATAGATGGGCTTTATCGTGAAGGTATTGTTGAATGGGTCGTACCTATAATCATGTATCGCCATCATGCGCCTCCTTTCAGTTGCTTTATCGCCGAATTTTGCATTTGCTCATTATTTTTTGCTTGCCGTTGCAATTCGGCAAGATAAGTCGGCAGGTTCAAAGTCGGCTCGCCCAATTCTAAGTCTACGGCGATGCCTCTGTCGCCCGAAACTGTGTATTTTATTGACTGGATAGGATATGTGTCCGTCTGCCCGTCTAAGCGTCTTATCTCGGCAAGGCCGTCTGTTGAAAGATGCCGCACGTTGAACGTTCCGTCGGGATAGGGATAGTCGAGCCGCACATCAGAAACTTTTGCGGTCTTTAGCGGCTCTTTGTAAAAGTCTATCTGATTTTGCCCCCACCTCTGAGCGTCCTCAATGGCGAACGCCTCCGGCAAGTCCCACACTTCTTGACATAAGCCGTATTTTTGTTGACTTGCTTTGTCCTCAACAGTACACAGCCACCGCTCACCTTGGTCGTCGATATTCCCGCCTTTTATTCTTGCCCAGTTCACCACTTTGGAAGCGTCCCAGCTGGGGGAATATTCTCCGACGTGCTTGCTTACGGTCAATCGGGCCTGTTCATTCACGCCAACGTCACGCCGCTTGAAATAGATGCTTCGATATTCATCAACGCCGTAAACGTAATTGATGGCGAAGTCAAGCAGGGTCTTGAACGCTTCTTTTGCGGTCACACCGTCAAATACAAGTTTCGTCGGGCTATATCCAACATCTTGAATTTTGCCCTCATCGTAAACAAGCCCCGCTCCCGTTTCGGCCTGCCGTGCAATATCACGTGCTATCTCGCCAACGTCCACGCCCTCATACGTCTTGAATATTCTCAGTTGCTCAAGACGGTTGTAGTAGCCGTAGGCTTTATAGCGATATTCGTCATCGGTCGTTCCTTCGACGGGCCGCTCTAAGATGTACCCTGAATACCACGGCCTTGTGTCTCCAAAGAGTGAAATGTCGATTCTCTGCATGTACTCCAATTCGGCGTTGGTCGGCAATTTTCGAAAGACAAGTTCGCAGTTGCCGCATCCTGTTGAGTTTATCTCAAACGAAAAAGACGCAAGAGTATTCGCTTCGCTACCCGATGAGAATATCGCCGTCTTGGTGCCGTCTTTGGCGTAGGCCGTAACCGCAAACTGGTCTGGATAAAAATCCCGTATCGCCCCCGGCTCTACGCCTCCTGCGCCCCTTCCTGCGACTCCCGCCAATATCCAGCGGCCTAATATCTCTCTGCCAAGTATGAGATTCATATGAACCACCTGTTTGTGAATGTTATCTCGATGGTCATCGCCCCGCCGGTGTAGTAAAAGTGATTAGCCCCGGGCTTGGCGGAGAGGAACGTCCCGCCAAATGTGTTAATGGCGTTGGCGCTGTCACGCCACACCGTACCCTCTTTGCCGTTGACGGTGCAAGTCGCCGGGCTTATCAAGAGCGAATCGTTCAAAGTGAATTTCTCCACCGCTTCTTGATGCCAAACGCTGATGTTCCCCGCTCTGTCTTTCGGAATAAGCCTGAAAGTCAACGGCGTGTCCACCGAGCCAAGGTTATGCAGTACCATCATAGCGTCTTTAGCGGCAGCATCGAATTTGAAGACGGCCTTGCTTTGTTGCGCTTCGTATCTGAACGGGTCAGCCAAAAGCAAAGAGACGGTCACGCTGCTCCATCTCTGCTTGAATCCGTTTTGGTAAGAGTGGCGGATCCTCGACAGCCCCGCCACATGATACACTCTGTCCGTCCTGCCGCATTTCAGATCGAAGTCGGTCTGCGTGAAGTAAGTGTAGGCTTGATTTAAGACTTCATCATGTTCTTGCTCCGTCAGCTCGTGCATTGAGAAGGTCACGGTTATGGTGCGCCCATCCAATTTTCCGTCGCCTGTCATATCGGAGCCGTGTGCAAACGCACGTGAGGATAGCTTGTTTCTGAAAGAATAAGTGCCGCTGTCAGAGAGGCTCCACGCTTCCGGCAAGACGTATTCAATGCCGTCTTTTATGATGGAGAGAGCGTTCTCTTTCTTCTCACGAATCGGATATTTCAAAACGTCCATTAGCCCGCCCCCCTTATTCCGGCGACAAGCATATCGTTGAAGTCGCTCCACATATCATCTAGATCTGCCGTGTTGTTCACGTTGCCGTACATATTGAACGACGCATTGACGTTGCTCGCCCCGCCGGATTGAACGACTTTGGGCAGATACCCTTCGTTGATGGCCTCCATGTTCCCGATGCCGATACTGCGAACGGCGGCGGCGTTCACCACATATTCACCGTTAGAGAGCATAGCGGGAATGCTGTCACTCGTGCCTGTTCCCACTCCTTGAACATAGCCGCCTTTTGCAAGGCCTAATACAATTCTATCAGCGTCTGCGGCGGCTCTCTTCGGGTCACGGTGCCAGATCAAACTTACTGCCGCAACAGACAGCCACTTAGAGAGAAGCGAAGCCGCTTCTTGCAGAAGTTGGCTCGTCATGTCCTTCATAGCCTGCCCGATAGACTTGCTCCCGCTTATCCATTCGGCGACAGCTGTGCCCATAGAGTTCCCGATTTGCCCGACCCATTTATCCTGCTGTTTCGCCCATTTTTCGCCGACGCTTAGATTCTCGGTTTCGGCGGCGGTGGCCTCGGCCATTTTATTTATGATGAAATCGGCAAAGTTGGTAAACTGTGTTTGTTTCGCTTCAAATTCCTCGGCAAGTTGCTCGGGAGTCATTTTGAGCATCTTTTGAAGAAAGCTCATGCCCTCTTCGCTCATGTCCTGCGCCATAGAATCAGCAGTCAGCCCGCCTGTTCCCCCTGCGCCGCTCGCCTCGATGTTAGCGATCTCATTCACAAAGTCGGTGAGCATCGTCTTATAGTTGGCGATTTTCTCTTGCAGACTTTCAGGGTCGCCGAAGGCTCGGTCGATGATGTCTTTTGCATCGGTTTGGATCGCTTTGAAGTTAACAGCTTTCACCTGCGCTTCGTAGAGCTGATTTTGGGCCGCTATCTGCTTGTTTATTTCATCGATGGCAGTCTGCCGGGAGCCTGCCTCGGTGATTTGTTGGGCAAGAGCAAGCTCTTGCTGATACCCTGCCAGCACGCTGTTGTGCTTTTCTTCCAAAGCAGCCAAAGCGTTTATCCGTTCAGCTTCCTGCTGGGCCTCGCCCGTCATCATGGAAGCGTTTATTCCGGCGATCTGGAGAAGTATCTCGCCTCTTTCTTTCGCCAAAGCAGACGCATTAGCGTACTTTTCGATGAGCGCATCAACGGCTTTCGCTTCTTCGTTAACTGCCGCAGCTCCGCCGCCTGTGCTTACCGTCGAAGAAGGCAACGCCCTCTGCCGGAAGTTGTTGCCGGTGTCAACGACTTCGACTTTTGCTTTGAACGTTTCGGCAAATTCGTTATCGATGCCCTCTTTGATGGACTTTCCGACAGCGGCGGCGGCCCTGCCAAGAGTAGACACGATTTGCCCCAGCGGTTCAAGAATGAACTGGAGCTTCTCATATATCCACTCGCAGACTTGGCTCACCGCTTCGCCTAGTTTGTTAAAGCCGATAATGGCAAGTTTCACCGTCGAATAAACGATACTGAGAGCGTCGCCGATGAGGGAGAGTACACCTTCTGCGACTTCGCCCAAGAGGGAGAACGCTCCGCAGCCGTCGGCTCGCACTAAATCGACGAAACTTTGAGTGAAGTCAATAAGGTCTTGAACGATTTGACTTTTCGTGAACGCTTCGGAAATAGAAGCCCCTATCTCTCCGCATGCCGTTGTCACGTTCCCCGTCACATCGCCCCACAGGTCAGTGATATTCTGCTTGCTTTCCGCCATTTTGCCGTCAAACTGGTGCATATAGGCGGTCAAGGCTTGGATGGCGGTCTGTCCGTCCAACGTCCCCGCCTTCAGTTGATTCATGGCGGTCTGAGCGTCCATTCCCAGCGGCGCAAACGCTTTGTCAAGGTCAAGCCCTGCCATTTGGAGAGAAGCAAGCTGCTCTCTAGTCACCCTGCCGGTAGATTGAATACGGGATATGGCCTCGACAAGTTTCTGCGCTCCGCTCACATCCTGCCCTAATGCGGCAGACGTGTCAGAACATAACTGAATAAGGTCGGCGGCGTTCTTAGCAGAATAGCCCATGTTCATGAGCTGTTTGCCCATGTTGTAAACGGCGGTGAAGTCGTAGTTGGTGTTGCGGGCTACATCATTGAACGCCTGATATGCCATAGCCCCGCCCGCAAGGTTGTTGCTCATCGCATTGAGGTGCGATACAAGATTCTGAGTTTGCAGGCCAAGATTGACGATCTCACGAGACACATCGACAAGAGCTGCGCTAAACTTAGCTATCCCGATCGCCGCTGCTCCGCTCAGCGCTTCCGCAAACAAAAAGGCGCTGTTTGTAGATTCCTTGGTTTTATCGAGAAAGCTTTCATTTTCTTTCACCAGTTGGGCAATATCCCTCATGGAAGAGCGCATGGCGCTGCTATGATTTTTATACTCTTTCGTTAAAGCTTGCAGACGATTGCATTCAGTTTCGGTAAGTTCTGCGCCGCTCTTCTGTTTAGCCCGCAACGCCTCATATTCATTGCCCAACTCTTTCATGGCCGAGGCATGATTATTGTAGCTCTTTTTTATCGCTTCATAAGCGCGTTTCTGAGCCTCGCTCATATCATCGGCATGGCTCTCCACGAGCTTCATGGAATTTTCAGCTTTTTGCGAAAACGCCTCAAATTGGGCCGCAGCCTTATCTAATCCGTCTATTAAACTTTCTGCATTAAGCGTGATAGAAAGGCTTGTTTCTTCTGCCATCTTTGCCCTCCGTTGAGCATTTTGCTAGACGCAAACAACGCATCATGTTATAATAAATAAGAAAAGAGGTGTTTTGTATGAAATCTTCTAAAGATCGCTGGTATAACAATGTGGTTTATCTGTTTTTAGCCGGAACGTTCTGCCCGCTTCTTTTCGGATATATGATTTGGAAAAATCTCAACTCTCCGCTCGGATCAGATCCTTTTGATATCGATTGACAACTCCTTGTACGGTAACTGCATGTATTCTTGTAAAAGCCTCTCTTTCAGAGAGGCTTTTATCTTTACCGGCATGCGGCTCAGCTCTTTTGCGTTATAGTCGCCTTTACTTCCCGCTCAACGATGGTCTTTATCTCCTGCCTATGCTTTGTGAATACTCGCGACAACGCTTTACTGCCCCTTATCCCCTTCACATGCGCTACAGCCCAACCTTTGCCCTGTTTATGCGCTATATCGTGGGCTTTTGTGCCTACCTCCAAAAAGCGGGCAATGTAGGAAGCGTGGCCTACAGAAACGCGCAGACTTTCTTTGCTCTGCTTTTCGACTTTGGAAAAACTCTGTTTCCCGCCGACTCGGCTGAAGCCGCTGCCGTAACCCGTAGCGGCATCATAGTCGCTTTTGGTGGCCGCGGCCCACGCTTCCATGGCGCTTTGCAACCGTTCCCTCAGCTTATCCGGTGCCTTCTGTAAGGCATAGACAAAGCCGTCTATTTTAGTCAGGTCGATTTGAGTCCTCTTTTTCGCCATTTTTATTCCTCTGCTAAGGCCAACAATTCGTCATGGCTCAGGCTGGCATAGGGATCTTCTTTTGGTCTGTTTTTAGTAAAATCTTTGAATTTCGGTGCTTTTTTGCCCATGTGCATCTGATAAACCGGAAGAGCGCAATAGGCGATCATCAGGTCTGCTAAATCGTAGTAGCGTTGCTCCCAACCTTTGATCATCATCACCAGCTCGCAGATGCAGCTGTTCTCGATCTCTTCCGTTTTCATCTTCAGCCTGCCGTAGCAGACAGGCAGTATATCTTCTATCAGTTCTCGGGCGCTGCCGTAGGTCTTTCCTCCGGCAGCGCTTCGCTGTTTTTTCCCGTGCTTATAAGGCCGGATTTATTCACGGCTTCGGCGATCTTAACTTGCATCTGCACCATACCGTATTCATCCAAATATTCGCCGAAGATATCATCTATTTCGCTTTCTTTGTATTGTTTAGACCCCAACAGTCCCCACTTGAAGAGGGTATATGTATCGCCCACATTCAAAGGCCCGTTCGCAAGGCCAGCTATCGTGGTTATCAAGTTTTTAGCTGTCAATTCCGGTTCGCACATCATGGTGCTTTTGATGGTGAACAGCAATTTGTATTCGCGCCCTCCCAGGGTGAAGGTCGCGCAGCGATCTATCGTATTCATTTTTACCTCCTGATAAACAGGGGCGGGCGGGCCCGCCCCTTACCGCTTTCAAACAGCTTCTTTATCGAGCGTATTGGCATCGAAGTCGGCCAGTTTGGTGATAGGACCGACACCGTTGATCTCCACGGATTTGGTGGAAACGTCATCGTAAGATGCTTCCAGACTGTAGGAAGTGACCACGCCCCAGCCGTCGTAGTAGCTTTTGTCCGCTGTGTTCACCAAGGCGAAGCGCAGGGCCGGCCGCTTGGTCTGCAACTCCTCTTTCAGCATCCAATTTTCGATGATGGCATCGCCCTCGTTGTTGCTTTTTACGACAACAGACGGGCTGCAAGTCCAGTTCCTCGGGCCGGGAATGCTCTCGCCCCAGCCGCCGTTGTCTTTGCTGGAAGCATCGATGCTGTCTGCGGAGATCTCCAGGCTGGTGTCTCGCAGGCCGCCGATCAAGTTCCATTTGCTGTCGTAGGCGACGTACAAAAGGAACCGCTTGCCAGCTATGGCAGAAGATCCTTTGTATTCGGGATATTGTTCGGCCGTATACGCCATTTTTACACCTCTTTCTTTTACGAATCAAGTTGAGATAAATAATACGTGATATTGATGTAGCCGTTCTGCCAAGTCAGGCCATTCATAAAAATGGCCGCGCCGATCACGCTCTCGCCTATCTGCTGGCGAATGACGCCGTAGCCCTTGCCTTGAAGATTTCGGTCGAAAACTTCGGCATACTTCGTCACCGCGTTGCCGATAGTGTTGATCATATCGGCCACCTGCTTGCGGCCCTTGTAGGTGGAGAAAAGTTCCAGCCGCACATTGACTCGCCACATGATGGTGTCCGCTTTGGCTGTGTCCGGCGTGCAGGCCACGTCGGCGATCACGCCGTAGTGGACGTTGGCGAGCGCCTTCAGGTCGGCCAGTATCTCATCGATGCTCAGGCCGCTGTCGTAAACTTCGAAGGTCACTTCGTCGGCCGAAGAGAAGAGCTTGATGAGCTCCGCCTGAAAAGGAATGAAGGGAGTAGTGAAGATCATCAGCTCAGCCCTCCTATCCTCGTAGCTTCCAGCTCCAGATAGAAGGGAGCCCGCCTGTTCAGGCGCACGACGGAGTTGATGATATATTCATAGCCCTCAAAGCGCAGCCGCCAATCGGCGGTGATAGGCAATGAAGGTGTGCAGTCGCGGATAATGAAGTAACAGGTGTTCACCGTCACATAATCGCCGATGACTTGGCGATAGGTGGATGTCTTGTCCCGCTGTTCGGCCCACACTGTGGCCGCATCTTCATATTCCGCCTCCTGCAGCCCGCCCAGCTCGTCCCGTTTTAACGGCAGCCGACGCTCCAGAGTGATGCGTCTTGTCATTGCTCCGGGGTTCATAGCAGCACCCTCTCTCCCTGCAGCAGAGCGGTGACACCGAAAGGCAGCTCCATCGTCGCCTTGCTGTCCGCAGCATAAGGCAGCCGGTTTTCGAACCAGCCGGAGATCAACAAACACATGGCCAGCCGGGCGCTTTTGTCTGCCAAGCCGCCGTTCACCGTATATTCGACGCGGATGTCGCCGGCCGGCTCTTCATCCGGTAACAGACAATGATTGACATCGCCGCAACAGGTCGAGAAGGCGAACGGCTGCTCCGTCCCGTCGGGCGTAACAGTGACCGCCTTGTCTACTTTTACGAGCACTTTAGAGCGGGGCAGCTCTATCTTCTGCCCCGCTTCATCGGCGCTCAATGTCAAACGCAACTGCTGGCGGCCGTAGGCCCGCCGCTGGAAGCGCTCCGCCTGTTGCCTAGCCGCAGTGATCAACGAAGTCAGCAAGGCATCTTCCTCAGTGCCGTCGATGCGCAGAAAGGTTTTGACTTCATCCAGCGTCAGTATTTCTTTCGGCGGTTTGATGCACTCCAGCTTCATGATCTACGCTCCTTTTTATACGGCTTCGCTGGCCTGTTTGGTCTTGATGCCGTCGGCGTAAACGAAGGCCTCTTCATAGCGCACGCCGAAGTCCTCGCGCAAGATGCCTCTCATCAAGGTCAGATCGTTTTCGAAAGCAGATACGGCGCTGCCGCCTACGGTGTAGGACGCATCCTGGGACACGGAGATCTCCAGGGCGGAAGCTACGCCTATCATGAACTGCTTCCAGTCGCCCAGGAAGATCTGAGTCTTGCCCTCTTCTTCGGCAACGGTGATGTTATTGTCGATCTTGAAGGGATAGCCGCACAGCAGTCCGTCTTTCATCTCGCTGCGGAAGATATAGTTGCCGGTGGGAGTCTGCATGCCGTAGAGCTTGGCCCACAGCACGCCGGGGATGCGCCAAGCCAAAGCAGGGGCATTCAGCTTAGTGCTGAGCAACTTGCCCACCATCTCATAGATCAGGTCGGCAGTCAGGCCGCTCTCGGTGGCGTCGATCTTGTTTTTCTCGCAGGCTTTGACGATGCCGGTAGGCTCGTTGTCGCTGCCTTTGCCGTAAAGGGCGGAAATATCTTCGGCCTCGGCGATGCCGTTGACGATCTCATCCCGCACGAAGCGATCGGCAGCGATGGATGCATCTGCCAGCAGCTCGTTGCTGATGGGGATGATGCCGGCCAGTTTCTTGGCGGACAATTTGATGTTCCCCAGTTTAGGTTCGGCATTGCCGATAGGTTTATTCTCGCCTACCCATTTGAAATTGGCGGCGCCGGTCTGCTTGGGGATGTTCATGTTGCCGTTAGGCAAAGGCAGTTCGGTGATGCCCAAGCTGCGGGTGATGCTGACCTGCCGGAGCAGAGGCACGATCTCATTGTAGAGATTGACCGGCACGGTGTAGCCGCCGTCTGCCTGCACGCCTTCGGTCATAGCGCGCAAAGCTTCGTCATGAGGATACATGCGGGCGGCGATCTCCGTCAGCCCCTCGGTCTGACTGCGGGATGCCAGCAGAGCGCTCTTGATGAAGCGGGCCATGCGGATGCCGGGCTCGACAGCTTCTTCTCTTGCGCTCATTTTTTGAACTTCCCGAACGGGCACGCTCTTTTCCAAACTGCGCAGCTCTTCCTCTTTCACGATGGCATCGGCCAGCTGCTCGGCTTCGCTGCGCAGAGCCGCATATTCCTTATCCTCTTCCGAGCTCAGGCCGCGGGTCTCTTTGGTTGCTGCGTCCAACAAAGTGCGCATTTTCTTCACGATGTCGGCGCGTTTTTGTTTCATCACGATGATCTTGTCCATTTTTTCATTCTCCTTCCGTTTCCAAAATTTCCAGCTCTTTATATAAGTTGGCCAGCGTCGCCGACGCCGGGGCGGGCGGCTGCTGCCGCTGTTTTTGAAACTCTCTGAATCGCCGCAGATCTTCATCGTTGATCGCGGCAAAGCTGCGGCCCACGCCTACGTCCGTATCTGCCGGAATGCTGACAGAGGATACTTCGTAGGGCATCCATGACCGGGCTACCCGGCAGGGCCCTTTGAAGCGGCCGCAGGTGCTGACGCCTCCCGGCATCACTTCTTCCCACGTCTTCACGGCGTAGCCTACCGAAATTCCTTTCAAAGTGCCGCTGAGCACTTTTTGAAAGATCATTTCCGAAAATTCATCGGTATCGAAGCGGATCTTTGCTGTACAGCGGCGACTGTCGCTGTCCAGCACCGGCTCGATCACAGCACCGATAACTTTGTCTCTATCGTGATTAAAGAGGGCCACACCGATATTTTGCAGCCGCGAGAGATCTACGTTCCCCGGTTCATGCCCCAGTATCTCGTCGTAGTATTCATCCCGCAGCCAATCATAGCGTCTCACCGGTTGTTCTGAGGAAAAACTGATGCTCACCGTGCGAGCTTCCGCATCGACGGCATCTTCCACGGTCAATTCGCGATAGAGAAGGTTCTCATTTTTCGCCATCGTCATCCTTCACCCCCTTTCCGGGCCGGCCGCCCATATCGTTGATCTTAGCCTGCCAATATGCGGCGGCCAGGTCGGAGCTGATCATGTTCAGCGGCACGTAGGTGGTGTCGCCGCCGGGCACGTTGTCCATGTTCTCTTTGGCCCGAACATTGTTAGCATTCAAAAAGCCCCATTGCATGCCTATGGCGTAGGCACGGTAGCGGCTCTCCAGATCGCCGCGCACGAGGCCTTCCATGTTGAACTCGATCTCGTAGCGTTCCCGCTCTTCGTCGTTGAGCAGCTTGCGCATCAGCTCTTGTTCCCAGTTCACGCATTCCGGCAGCACCGAATGTTTGGCAAAATTTATGTCTTGCGATTCGATGTTGCTGAACGTAGCGTGTTCCAGGTCGCCGATCATGTGAGGCGGCACTCCGTAGATACGGGCGATCTCCGTGACGGAATACTTGCGGCTCTCTAGAAATTGGGCTTCTTCCGGCGGCACTCCTATTTGCTGATAGGTCATGCCTTCCTCCAAAAGCAGCGTCTTGCCGCTGTTGCCGGCTCCGCTGTAGCGTTGGTCGAATTTGCGCTCCAGTCGGTGCTGAGCTTCCTCCGAGAGAGCTGCAGGATGCTGCAGCACGCCCGAAGGGCGGGCGCCGTTTTTGAAAAAGCCGCGGCCGTAGGTCTTGATGTCTAAGTTGAGGCCCATGGTTTCTGCAAATTGCCTGATCGGCGAGCGGCCGGCAATACCGTCGAAGCCTAAGCCTGGGATGTGCACCATCTCATAAGCTCTGAAGAGCCGAGGCGTACCGTCATAGAGGATAGCATCGTAGTAGAGCTCGCCGGTACGCGTGCTCCGGTTCGGAAAAACGCTGCCGGGCTGCAGCGGCCATAGGTGCTTCACCCGCCAATCTTCGCCGAACTCGATCCAGGCATAGGCGTTGCCCCACAATTTCAGAGAAGCCTCCATGATCTTGCGGAAGGTGTGAGAGCTCATGTTGGGATTGGGCTCATTGTGCAAAATGGCGTACAGCGGATGATCTACGGCCCGCTTTTTGCCCTCCGGTCCCTTTCGGTAGAGCAAAAGCGGCATGGAAGCCAAGGTCCGCGCGTAAAGATTGACACAGGCAAAGACCGCATCGATGCCCAAGGCTTTCTCTTCGTTCACCGTTGCGCCGTCAGGTCTATAGGTCACAGTCGTGAAACCGCCGGAAGAGCTCCACTTGCCGGTGGTCTCGCTGATGTCCGTCCGTATCGTCAAATTCGTGAAGGGTATCCTGAATTGCAAATTATCACCTCCTTCTTTAAAGAGCTATAAGATCGGCATCCTCATACTTGCTGCGCTTGCTTTTAGCTTTCGGCAGCCGGCTGAGAGCGTTGATCACCGCAGCGGCCGGGTCTATACGCTGACTGTCATCTTTGTTTTTCTTGCTCAGTTTGATATTCCCGTTGCTGTCCACGTAGGCGTAGGCATTGCTCAGCGCCCATGTCAAGAGCGGATTGCCGTCGTGCACTACTTTTCTGCTCACGATCAGCTCCCGAAACCTGTTCGTGGGCTCGGAGAGGGCCAGCGTGGTCTGCCTCACTTCCACCGGCGTGCGTCCCTGCTTTTTGTTGAGCTCCGTCATGTAATACGTCGCATTGTACGGGTCGAAGCAGTCTTCGTTGGGCGCCCGGCCCTGCTTTTTGCAAAAATCGTCCACGTAGGCGGTGAGAGCATCGTAGTCCACCACAGCGCCGTCGGTCTGAGTTACCCAGCCGTTTTTTATCCATTCCCGATAGGGAACTCGGTCGCTCTGGATGTGCGCTTCCACCGCATCTTCCGGGATGAAGCCGTGGGCCCATACAGCCACGCGGCCGTCCGGCAGATCGCAGCAGCCGCCGTAGGCCGTCAAGTCGATCTTTTTCGAAAAATCGTAACCGGCGATATGTTCCCGGTCTTTGATGAGCTGCAAAAATTCGGAGCGGCTCACCTTCAGGCTTCGCCATATGTTGAGCTGCTCCGTAGTCAAAAACTTCGCTTCGCTGTCTTGCTGCCATAAATTGCAGCGCTTCACCAAAAATTCCCGCACTTTATCCGGGTCATTGTTGGCGTAAGCCCGGCGGCACTCCTCGGTGATCGCGCCTCGCAGCAGCTTGGCGTATTCGGTATCGTAGGCCAGTATGGGATTGGCTTTCACCCAGCAAGACGCATCTTGCGGATCGTCGCCTTCCTCCAGCTCGCGGATCATCGCAAAATAATTTTCTTGGGCAACTTCTCCTTCCAAGATGCGACAGGCGGCGTCGTACTCTTTTTTGCAAGGATTGTTCTCCGCATCTTTGCCGGCGGTGGAGATGATGAGCATCAGCGACTGTCTGCGCTTGCCGAAGCCCGATTTCAGCACGTCCACGATCTCCGAAGTCGGATGAGCGTGGTACTCATCGATGATCACGATGCAAGGAGCGCCGGAGTCTTTGTTTTTGGTGTCTTTGGAAAGGGCCCGCAGCCATCCGCCCAGCATTTTATGAGTGATGTAGGTGTTTTTGATCACCAGTTTTTTGCTGATAAGGTCCGATTTCAGACCCATCGCCCTGGCGTCGCCCCATACGCGTTTGGCCTGCTGGCGATCTACGGCAGCGCATTCTACCTCCGGCATGGTCTCATAAAGCCGCAACTGCGGCCGATAAGGCGGATACATGGCATCCGCACACATGCCGTAAAGGGCGATCCCGCTCATTTCGGTGGATTTAACGTTGCCCCGGGCTCTCATGTTGAAGGATGTGGAGAAGCGGCGCTGGCCGGTGTCCTTATGGACCCACCCGAAGACACAGCCGAGATCGAAGTATTGAAAAGGCAGCAGCTGGATGGTCTGGCCGGCGTAAGGGCCGCGTACATGGCAGCAGCACTTTTCGAACCAGTCGAAAATGCGGTTCGCTCTGGTCTCATCGAAGACGTAGGGAAAGTCTTCGCTGCCCTGCCGCTCAAGATCGCGAAGATGTCGGCGGCAGGCCAGCATCTCCATGCGGCAGACTCGGTGAAGTCCGTCGGCCACTTCTCTGGCATAACGGTGAGTAACGAAGAGTTCGTCATATGCGCTCATGCCATCAGCGCATCCATTTCTTCGTCTTCGGTCTCTTGGGCCAGGTTGGCCCGTTTGATCACCAGCCGCGCTCGGGCCGTCGGCGTCAGCCCCAGTTTTTCGGCGTAGGCCAGCACCTGTTTGCCGTAACTGTCCAGTCGCTTCCGGTCCGGAAAGTTCTTTTGCGCCTCTTCTTCGAAAAGTGCCTGATAGCGGCAGAAGTTGGCCAGCACTCTTGCATCCACGTTGTCGAAGAGCTCGATCTCCGTGCCCTCTCTCACGATCTCTTTCCAAATTTTCAGAGCGTTATCGCAGGCCTGTTCTCGCAGAAAAGCCGGTGCCTTCAATTTGACTGACCGACGCTTCAATTTCTCCTCTTCGGCCGCTCTTTTTTCTATCTCAGCCGTCGTATAATGCTTGCCTCTGCCCATACTTCTATTCCATATGGCTACCTGTATACCCTGAGCCGGTGTCGGCATGATGTCACCTTCTTCCTTGCTATTCCTGGCTTTTTCCTTGATCGGGGAAATTTTCGCACAAACGAGAGGGGCGCGGTATCAAAATTTTTCCGTGCAGGGATCTTCTCCCCCTACCCTTTTTATGCGCCGGCCGAAGCCGCCGTCCTCGCGTGCTGTTTTTATATCATGACAATGCTTGCAAAGCGCTTGATGGTTGGCGCCGTCCCAGAAGAGAGCGGCGTCTCCTTTGTGAGGTATGATGTGATCCACGACGGTAGCGATGCCGCCGCATCTCACGCAGAGCGGATGGAGCGACAGGAACCAGCTGCGATAGCGGCGCCACTTTTCGTCATAGCCCCGCGAGCTGCTGCTGAGCCTATAGCGGTCGTAGCGCAGATAGCTTTCGCTTTCGTGTTCGCTGCAATAGCCGGAGCTGCTGGCGGTGAGAGCACGGCAGCCGGGCTTTTTGCATTCTCTTTTTATCCTGCCGGGCATGGCCTCCGCTTCCTTCCCAAACAAAAGCAGCGCTCTTTGCGGCGCTGCCTTTATGATCGTCTATATTGTGCCCGGCGGCTGCTTTGCGATCCCCCGAGAGTAGGAGGTCAGTGCAGCTGCCCTGGGTCTGCACATCCGAGCATCTCCCGGGGAAAAGAGAAGAACCGCCCTTTCGGACAGTTCTTCATGCTAGTATTATACCACAGGTCGATGTATAATTTTGTATACTTTTGTATACTCTTTTCGATTTTTAGGCAAAAAATTTAAAGGCCGCCGGATTTCGGCGGCCTTGCGTGTTGTCGCTTGTTTTGTTTTTCCCGCTAAGTCCGTTCTTTGTTGCTTTGTCTTTCAAGCAGCGCATTGATATTGACAGGCTTTAAGTTAATAGTAGGTATATTGGGCTGCGCCGTCATGAGAGATACCTGTGCTCTCAAGTAGGGAAACATTATAGCAATAGCATTTGGCAACACTCTTTCGCTTTCTATATTACCGCCTGCTTCAAACTTCCCCACCAGGCACAGTTCTAAATCGAATATATCTTCGATGTCAATTCGGCAAAAAAGTTTTATCGCTATAGTTCTTCCTTCGATTCGGTGATCTGTTTTGAATCCGATTCGCCCTTCCCCGTCGTCAACGGTATGATTACCGGACGCTTGAAAACGAATATACTCAAAATACAAATTATCCATCTTCAAAGCATCAGAAAGTATCTGTTCTTGGTTGATCATTTCACTTTCTCCTATGCAGCAAAATCATATCCGTTTCTTTCTATATGCTCATAAATAGGCACAGAATCTCCATACTGTTTGAGTGTAATCTGGCTATATTTGTCTTCATCATCAAAAATAGATGTTTGAGACAGGTAGTCTTTCAATAATATCCCGTCAATTTTTGCATACTCGGCGCCGTCATCCCACTCGATCCCCATATCCATACATATTTTTTTAGCTAAAGCAAAATCATTCGCTTCCATTTTCTTTCTCCAATATTTCCTTGCTATTTATAACTTTATTACTTCTGACACAATACTGAACTTGCGTCAACGGAAATCCCATATGATCAAATCCCCTTGCGGGGAAATTGCAAGAATAAACAAGAACCCCAGTCTTTTCTGCGTATAGATTGCAACAAAACCTTCTCACCTCGCGCACATCCTTAAAATTAGGTGCGCCGCCTATCAATGATCTGGCAATTGCAAACTTTTTTAATAACGATTCCATCTCATTTCTGTTATCTATGGAATCTAAGTCGAAAAACTCTTCTTTTTTGCAACGAATCAATGATCTTAATACCGCAGGCTCTCCGCCCCACCTTTCAGACGCACTATCGGACCATCGTTTAGCCCATACTCTATCCTTAAAAAAATATACCCCCCGACCAAGCCATTCCGTAGGCTTATCGCTCAGTCTATAACGATCTTCCTTGATAATGTTGTCCGCTTTTTCTCTTATTGTCCCGTGATAACCGATTAGCTCAACCATCTATAGCAACTCTTCGCATAAAGACATCATAAATTAAACAGGAACGAATGGATACATACATCAATTCGTTCCTATCTCCTAAAAATCCTGCCCTTTATCGGCAACCGCTTGGTATTTATTTTTCCGAGCAAAACAATTTTTTAAATTCTTTCAGCGCTCTGCCGTGAAGCACTCGTATATATATGTACGTGTAGCCTTCTTCTTCCGCTATCGTCCGCAGCGATTTATATTCTACATAGCGTTCATAGAGTACATTCGTCCACTTCTGCTCTTTCAGCCCTTGTATCTGCCGGATGATCTTATGCTTCTTTTCCATGAAGTCGGTGATCTCGGCGGCCAGCTCTCCTTCCATCTTCTCGATGCGGGCCAGCGCGTCGATCAGCTTCTTGTCTCCGGCAGCGTCGGCGGTTTTGGCCGGAGCCTTCGAATATTTGGCGATGGCCGGAGAAGCGACGGTCAGGCGCAGCGCATTCAGTTCCCTGGTCTTTTGCCGGAGCGTCTCATCGATGAGCCGCAGGCTCGAAAGATATTCCTTTGCGTTCATCATTCGCCGCCCTTCATTTTGCCTATCGGCTCAGCCTTGTTTGCTTCCAAATAGACCATCGGCACCCCCAGCACCTCGCACAGGGCGGCCAGATCGAAGGGCGCAGGCTTCCCTTTGCCCTTCAGCCAGTTGTTGATGGTCTGGGGATAGAACGATGTCAGCTGGGCGATCCTCTTCACCGTGACTCCTCTTTCATTCATCAGGTCGGCCAGCCTTGCCGCCGAGAATCTTCTCGGGTATCTTTCGGCGTGGTCCTTCCACACCATGAACCGCCTATATTCCTTGTTCTTCGTCACTATTACGTCTGCGGCAGCAGCCAATGGCATCAGCCGCGTCACTTCCGTGTAGGCTTTGATGGCCGCAGCGCAAAAAGAAGGTGCATTCACGCTCTCCCGGCGTATCCGCTTTTGTTCGCGGCTCTTGCCGACATCGACGATATTTTCGAAGTGCAAGCTCACGCTGAAGGTCCTCCACCTCGGAGCTTCGGTCTTTCTTTTGCCCGGCTTGGGCTGCAGCAGGGTCTGCCCCGGCTCCGGCACTTTGCCCAGCTTGATCATGACGATCTTTTTTTCGGCGTAGGGTATAGATGCGGCCTTTTCCTGCGCTTCGGCCCTGCTCTTTACCAGCACTCTGAATTTATTGCCCGGATTCGCTCGGCTGGTGATATAGGCAGCATACATTGTCGTTCACTCCTTTTTGCAGCGTTTGCAAAGCCCGGTGATGCAGGGCGTCTTCAGCGGGCATTCATCGAAGGCGACTGCCGCTTCGTCCTGAACGATCACCGGCAGCATATCGTGCCCCGGCCCCCATTGGTCCAAAAAGCTCTGCAGCGTCTCTTTGCTGCCGACGGCATTCTGGGCCACGCCCAAGTTGGTGATCACATAGAGCCCGGCCGGGCAGCGCTTCACTTTCACGATGCGCTCATCGCCGTTCAAATAGGCTCGCATTTTCTGAGCTCCTCGTATTCGGCATTCGTATTTTCGTCTACGCTCTCGCAGGTCCTGACCGTTTTGTAGCCCCGGGCTGCGTAAGTCGTGTCGAGGATGCCCCCGACGATCCGATCGATGGTGTCGATGATCCCTTCGCAGTAATCGGCAGACTCGTCCTCTTTTCGGAGGATCATCTTCCTGGCGGTGTCATTGCGCAACCTCACCAGCCGCTTGATCAGATTTTTCTTTTTCATACTTGACCTCCCTCGTAGCTGAGCTGCCGCGTCAGCTGCCGCGCCTCGCTGTATCGTCCCTGGGCCGCCAGCTGCAGCATCGCCCGGCAGCGCTCGTTGTAGACGGTACGGCAGGCGGGCGCCGCCGGCTTATAAGCCCGCGCTTGTTCGCTCTTCCAGTAGCGGGCGGCGGCGGCCCGGCTGAGCAAAGTGCGCATCAGCTCTTTATCGGGCCAGTGTCGGCACTCTTGCAGGGCCAGCTCTGTGGCTGCCTCCCAGTCGTCTTTGTCGGTCTCCGCAAATTCCCGCAGCCATGTTTCGGCCGTCTCTTTGCGCATCTCCGGAGCCGTCTTTCCGCTTCGCGCCCACCAGAGCGGCGTTGGCAGTTTGTGTTTGTCGAAGAGGTAGAACGTCTTGAATATGCTCTGCCTGTCGATGCTCATGTGATCCCCTCCTCGCGGTAGAAATCCAGCAATTCTTTTTCGTCTGCCTTGTGGGTGTCGATGATGCCGTCTCTTTGCCAGTTGGCGATTATTCCCCGCAGATAGCGCTGGGGTGAGCGTATCTGCTTCTCTGCGCTGACGGCCTTCAGTTCTCTCACCGCTTTTACCGCCCAGACGGTACCGGACGAAGCTGCGAGAGCACGCAGAGCGTTCAGGGTCTCCCGGTCGAGAACGGCATCTCGCCCCGGGAAATGCAGTTTGTATTCTTTCAGTGCTTGCTCGATGTTGGGTTCAGCTGCTAATGGAGATAGCAGCTGTCCCGTTTGTTTTGTTTTTATATTATTATTATTAACAGTCTTGTTTTGTGGGCCCTTTGGTGGGCCCTTTTGCGGGCCCTGAGGCTCTTTGGCCGAAGCCGGAGAACCGCGCGTATCAAGGGCGAAGGCGGTGTCCGAGGGTGGGCCCTTTTGCGGGCCCTTTTGCGGGCCCTGAGCCCCCTGATAGATATCCCAATTCACCACATGCACTACGGAGCCATCGTGCATGGCGGTGCGCCTTAAGAAGTCGGCTGCGGCAAGCCGATTCACCTCAAAGCGCATTTTCTTCACGGTGACGCCGCAGGTTTTGGCGAAATGCCGATTGCTCAGCCATATCTCACCCGGCTGCAGCATCACCGTTTTACCTCTGCCGATGGGCCACAGCGCCGGAGCGTGGCAGGCCCGCAGGAGCAATGTGAGCAGTATCACCTTGCCCTCTGCGTCTGCCTCTATCCAGACGGAGCTCTTCAGCAGCTTTCTGTGCACTTTTATCCATCCATCCATTTTTCATCTCCCTAGCGGCGGTTGCAGGGAGCAAGGACGTAGCTGCTGTCGCTGCCGGCCGCGCTGAAGATGTAAGGCCGCAGGCGCCCCGAGGTCTTGATCTCGATGCTTTCTCCCATGCAGCTGCTCACTAGACGGGCCAGAGAAGCGGCAACGAAGAGATTGGCGTCATTGTCGGCTCCGGTGCACTGCTCCAACGGTATGGTGCCGGTGCCTTGGCCGACGGCGCTCGTCGCTTCCACATAGAGGGACCCTGCCGGATCTCCGTCATCGCTTTTCAATTCGATATAACCGTATTCGTCGCCGGCGATGGTACAGGCTCTCGTTATGGCGGCCAGCAAAAGATCGCGGCGCACCTTGATCGTCTTCGTCATCCCCGCCTCGTATTTGGCGAAAGTCTCCCGAAATTTCGGCATCCGTGCGACGATCTTCAAACAAGTGTAGTCGAAGCGGGGCGTAGCTGCGCTTATCCTGCTGCTCCCCTCCACGATACGCAAACTGCCGCTTTCCTCGGCCAGCTCTGTGATCACTCGCAAAGAGTCGGCCGGCAGCACCAGAGTCGCATCCTTTTGGCACCCGCTGTCTCGGCTGCTGTATTTGGCCATAGACGCCATGTTGGTGCTCCAGCCTGCGGCGCTGCCGTCTGCCTTCAGGTCCAGCTGGATGCAGCTCCAGGCGTTCTTCTCTTTCTTGCTGACAGTCTGCTTACAGTGCCGGTATGCGCCCCGCAAAAAGTCCGTCGAAACGTTCAGATCCACGCCCTCTTCCGGCGGCGGCAGCTCCGGCACCTCCGTCGTCTGTGCCATCAATTCATAGCGGCCTCCGGAGATCTGTATGATCAATCTGTTCTCCTTGAAGATCAGTTTGATGTCGTCGCCGCCCTTCATATTTTTGGCCAGCGCCGTGAACTTTCTGCTATCGACGGTGACCGAGACGGGCTCGATGCAGTCTTTATCGCCTTTGGCGTCCATGCGCCAGATCAGCTGCTCCGTGGTCTCGAACCGATGGAGCTTCAGCAAAAAGCGCTTATCTTTCCACGGCCTGGCTGTGATCTTCACCACACCGGTCTCTTCGCTTTTGCCGCTGCCTATCAAGGCCAGCTTTTCCGCAGCGGTCTCCAGCTCATCGCCGCTCACATAGATCGTTGTATCCATCACATCGCCTTTTTATAAAAACGGGCCGCATACTTCCCGGTATCTTTTAAACTGGCAGTTTTTGTTTTATCCGTAGACAGACCGGAGAACGGATGAAGCGTGTGCTTGTATATATACGCGGCCCGTTTCGTCTTATCGATCGCCGGCTTCTATGGCGTTCAGTCTTTTCTCCAGTCTGATCAGCTTCTTTTGCCGGTACTCTTTTATCTCTTCGGAAATATTGAAGTAAAGCTCGATCTGCTCCAGCATGATCTGCACGTCGGCCACTTCTTCGGCTATGTCCGTCTTGGGGCAAAAGCCCCGCAGATGTTTGCAAAGTTCTTTCTGCAGTTCGGCCATCTCTTCCAGCGCTACCACTAACTGCTGCGAAGCGCCGTAGATCTTGAAGGCCCGGCTGTAAAGTTCTTTATCGATGTTTTTCATCGGCGCGCCTCCTATCTTATCAGCAGCGACTTTTCCTGTTCGCTCAGCAGGTATTCGCCCATGGCGGTCTTCGCAAGCCACCAGGCAGCCCGCATGCCATCGGCCTCATAGCGCCTGTCGCCGCCGGCGATCTTGCCCTCCAGGGCGTCGCCCACATCCTTCGGGATGCTCTCGATCTTGATGATCCTATCCGCATTCACCCAAAGCTGAGCGCCCAGCTCGATGGTGACCTCTTTCCCATTGTAGCGTCTGTCGAATTCATGAACTTTGACAAAACGTTTCATTAAAGTACCCCCAAAGTTATGGCTCCCAGCACCGCCGTGCCGATCACCGCGCCGATAATGCCGCCTACTAACGCCGCCGCTCCGGCCACTGCGCAGATATGGCGGCTACAGACCAGCATCGTCCCTATCGCCAAGCGATCTTCTCTGCAAAACGCCACCTCTACCGTTTCGTCTTTCATTTGTTCACCTCCAACACGTAGATCAATTCTTCGCCCGGGTGGATGATGCTGTTGAAGTAGCGGTTGCCGTCTTTATCGTCGCGATATTTATGGCTCGCCACCTTCGCATCGTAGACGATCTCTCGGATGTCTCTTTTATCGCCGTATTGCCATGCCAGCTTCATGGCGATGCCGTACATAGTCTGCCCGGTACGGACGGTGTGCTTCACCATGATCTTTTGCGTTTCGTGCATGGGATTGGCAAAGCCGAAGACAGCTACGGCCGCAGCCGCCAAGGCCAGCCCTTTCGTCATCTTCCCGAAGGTCATACCAAGCCCTCCCTTACCAGTCTTTTCGCTTCCTTCAATTTGGCGTCTATGGAAGCCATGAAGTCGAAGCGCCGCCCGCTGCCGTAAAATTCCGCAGGCCTCTTTTCTTCCCGCGGCGTGGTCAGATCGCGGAAGAAGTCGTCGCAGCGCTTCACGTCCACTATCCAGTTGCGTCCGGCTTTGCCCGCCGGCAGCTTGCCGGCGGCTATCAGCTGCCTCAGCGAGCCGTAGCTTACGCCCCGGCTGCGGCTGTACTGGGCCAGCTTCATGTAGGGAGCGTCCTCTGCGTAGTTTCTCTTCATGTTCATTCCCTCCGCTCGTCTGCTTTGCGCTTGGGGCACCAAGCGGGCGCCGCTCCGGTAAAAGACGACGAACTGCCCAGCTTTTTGACGGTGCTCAAATGCCGGCAATACCATGCTTCCGGCTGCAGCAGCCTTCCGCTGCCGTTGCCGGTGCTGCAGTCTGCCTTGTTCTTCGTGTAAAAAAGGCAGTCGCACTCCTTTTTCACGCCGTTTTCCCGGAACATGCACCACCGCCTTCCGGCCTTGTGAAATTTGTCGGGGCGGATGAATTCGTCTGCAGTAACAGCCATGATCACACCTCCGCAGGCCTCGTCTCGCGCTTGACGAACACGAAGTCTTCCTTTTCGTTCATCCTCATGCAGCCCTTCCCCAGGGACAGCGGCAGCAAGTAGGCATCCGTCGCGATCAGCAGCCGAAGCAGGTGCTTGTACTTGAATTTCTTCCCCATCGCTTTCAGCTTTTCTTTGGCATCCTCCGCAGCGCAGCGCACATCGGCGACGGCCGTGATGTAGGCAGTGCTCTTCAGGATGGTCTCATTGTTGCCTGCGGCCGCAGCGGCAGCGCTCTGCTTTGTCGGCCTTGCTTTTTGCCGGTAGAATTTGCGCTGGCACTCTTCGGAGCAGAATCTCGTGCGCCGATCGCCGGTGCCCGGCTCTGTCACCACCCTCTGCCCGCACTGAGCGCAGTCGAAGATGCGGGCCGGCCACTCCTCCTTCATATCCAGCACCCTTTTCGCCTTGTTCTTGCAATACGACGAACAATATTTTTGCAAAGGATGATGGGGAATGAACTCTTCGCCGCAAACTTTGCATCGCATCTTTAAGCCTCCTTCAGTTTCCCTAAAAGCCTGTCGGCGAGCCCCAGCTCCGCCTTCCTCTCTTCCTCTTCCTTCAGCCAGCTGTCTATGGCCTTCCGGGTGCCGTGGGGCAGCTGGGCTCTCCTTTGGCACTCCGCTATGCGTTTTTCCAGCCACCGCTCTTGCTTTAAAAGGCCCAAGCGGAGCAGCTCCATCTCTTTTTTCGTGAGGTTCACGGGATACTTATCGTCAAACTGGATGGCCCCGCTTTGAATGGCCTCCGCCAAAAAAGCATCGATGACGATGTATACCGGCCGCGTCTTGCCGGGCACCTTGGCGGGCATCATCCACACGCCGTTGTTATCGGCGACTTGCAGCGCCAGCTTGGCATCTTTAAAGATCGACACTTTAAAATCGTACTGATCTTTATTTATCTCCGGCATCTCTGCTCATCCTTTCGTAAAGCGCCTCGGTAAGCTCTAGGACTCTTTGGTCTCGTCCCAGCTCGGCTTGCCAACGAGCCGCCGCTGCCTGATTGTTTTCCCTTTGAGCATTTGCGATACATCTTCTGCATGCATCTTTCCGAGTATTCAATCGGCCTTTATACCAATCAAGTGCTTCGGCTATTGCTTTCACTTCTTCCTTCGTAAACTCGAACTCGCCCGCTTTTCTCAATCGCTCCTCTGCCAGCTCCTCTTCTACCTCCTCCAATGTGAACTTCAGTCTTTCGATATAATCTTTCAAAGCATCCGCTTGATCTTTGAACACACACTCCCTTTCGTATGTGTACTCGTAATAATCGTCCGGCAAGATCGGCTCCGTATCCCCTGCTTCCGGCTCTGTTTTTTCTCTGTACTCTACTTCGTAGATCAGAAATTTGTCTTGATCTTTTTCTTCGAATTCATAATCATTTGTAATGGCAAAAGCATTAGACACGATCACCTCGCCCGGCTCCTGAGCGGTCAAAACATCGATATCGATGAGCGTCCGCTGCATTTGGGGCACAAAATACTCATGTTTACCGGTCTTTTTGTTCTTTGCTTTTATTATTGTTTTCGGTGCTGTTAAATAAATCGCCATTCTATTTGTCTCCCTCCTCTTCGCCGCAAAGCTCGCCGTCGATGATGGCCAGGTACAGCCGGGGCGCGACGGTGATGAAACGCTCCCCTCCGGGAGCCGCCACCACCAGCAGGCCCAAGTTGCGGGCTCTCTTGCGGGCGTAGGCTTCGCTGTCTGCCACATATACCAATATCTTGCCCGTTCTCAGCTTCTCCATCACTCCGCCTCACTTTCCGCCGTCTTCTTCATTTCTTGCTCGTAATAGCCGATTTTAGTTAGCGGGACACCGTACACTTCAGAAATCTTTTGAGCAGTTGACAAGTTCAAGTCTGCTTGTCGAGCCCCGCATTCAATGAGCGAATATGCTTGCCTGGTTACGTTCATTTTTTTGGCAGCCGCCGCTTGCGACCACCCTTTCTGAGCACGCAATTCTTTAAGCCACCATCGCATGAATCTTAGCCTCCTTCCTCAGAATGTTTCTATTATTCTTACTTTTCGCTTCAATTCGTTTACAAAAAGTATAGCACCCGTCTTTTGTTCTGTCAACATTTCGGAGCAGAATTATTTTATTGTTCAACTTTTTGTGGCACAACAACATTTCGCAACACTTTGTTGCTAAAATGGTTACGAGGTGTTTACAATGTTGCTCTTAAAGGAATTAAGAATGCAAAAAGGTTTGACGCAAACAGAAGTCGCCGCAAGATTGCAACTTTCTCGTCAAACCTATAACAATTACGAATCGGGTAAGCGTGAGCCGGACATTAAAACTCTGATAATGCTGGCCAATTTTTACGGCGTTACCCTTGATTTCTTAACCAGTAATCCAGCGCTTCCTAGCACAAAAAAAGCCCAGGGCGTCAAAATCCCCGTGCTTGGAAAAGTGACAGCCGGCATCCCCATCGAAGCGGTCACCGAAATTTTAGATTACGAAGAGATCCCCGAAAGCCTGGCCCGCAGCGGCGACTATTTCGCCCTGCGCATCACCGGCGACAGCATGACACCTCGCATCTGCCCCGGCGACGTGGTGATCGTACGCAAGCAGGAAGCCGTGGATAACGGCGACCTCGCCATCGTGCTGGTGAACGGCGACGCCGCCACCATCAAAGAAGTGCGCCGCTCTCAGTTTGGCCTCACTCTCATCGGCTGGAACGTGGCCGTCTATCCGCCCCGTTTTTACACTGTCGACGAAGTGGAGAACCTGCCGGTGCGGATCATCGGCAAAGTTGTGGAGCTGCGAGGTAAATTCTGATGAAAAAAAGAGCAAACGGCCAAGGCGGCATCACCTTCGACACGGCCCGCGGCACCTATCGGGCCAGCATAACCGACCCGGAAGGCCGGCGCATCCACCGCCGCTTCCCAACGGCAGAGCAGGCCGAAGCCTGGCTGGCCGACATCCGCTCCGCCATTTACAAAGGCATCTATGTTCCTCCCAGCGGCATCACCGTGGGCGAATGGGTGTCTCAATATATAGAAGTCTATTGCAAGCCCAACGTGCGCTTCAAAACTTATATCGGCTACGTGCAGATCAGCAAGCACCTGCGCCCCATCGCCGAGACGCTGCTGCATAAGCTCACCGCTCATCAGGTGCAGCTGTTTTATTCCACTCTCACCGTCTCCGACAGTTACAAGCATCAGGTGCACCGGCTCCTGAAAGCGGCGGTGACGAAGGCCGCCATGACCGACGTGGTGCCGAAGAACATCATGCTGGCGGTGGAAGCCCCCAAGCTCAAAGCCAAGCGGGTAGAGATCTTCAGCAAAGACGAGCTGGAGAAGATCCTCGCCTATTTAAAGAACAGCCGCTGCGATCGGCGCCGCATGTATCCCATCGTCGCCCTGGCGTTGGAGACCGGCGCCCGCATGGGCGAGATCTTGGGCCTGAAGATCGCCGATGTGAAGGACGGCGCCATCAACATCAGCGCCTCCGTCTCCGATGTTTTGGGCAAGCCCACGGAGCAGCCGCCGAAGACCGAAGCCGGCCGCCGGGTGATCTCCGTCGCCCCGCCTCTGGAGCAGCTGCTGCGTCAGGTCATCGCCGCTCACAAATTCGACGGCACGCCCACGGCCTATCTGTTCAGCACAGCCTCCGGGCGGCCGCTCTCCACCCACAACGTAGAGATGAGCTGGCGCCGCATCCTGGACCGGGCCGGCGTCGCTTATAAAAAATTCCACACCCTGCGGCACACAAATGCTTCCATGCTGCTGGCCGGCAGCGTGCCTCTGCTGGAGGTGGCCCATCGCCTGGGCCACTCGAAAGCGGCCCACACTCTCAACCTCTACGGCCACGCCGTACCGGGCAAAGATAAAGAAGTGGCGGAGATCGCCGGCAGGATCTTCGCCACGAGTTCATGAACGCTTGTGCCCCATTGCGCCCATAAGAGACTGATTATTTGCGCCCATGAAAAAGAGAAAGCCCTCAAACTCGTTGGAGTTCAAGGGCTTTTTTGGAGCCGGCAACAGGAATCGAACCCGCAACCTGCTGATTACAAATCAGCTGCTCTGCCAATTGAGCTATGCCGGCATGTATGCGTTTTTTGCCGCCGCCACCAAACTGCGGCCCTTTTAAAAATAGAAGAACCAAAAAGTAAAAATGGCTAGTGCGATGCGATAATAAGCGAAGACGCTGAGGTCGTACTTTTGCAAAAAGCGGAGGAACCACAGCACGAACCAGTAGGCCACCGCCCCCGCCACCGCGAAACCCACGGCCAAGATCTGCAGCTCGTCGCCGTTTAAAGCGTCCATGTTTTTCAAAAGATCGTAGATGCAGGCCACGAACATCAAAGGCACGGCGATGATGAAAGTGTAGGCGGCCGCCGCCTGTCGACTGAGGCCCACCAAGAGGCCCCCGGCGATGGTGCTGCCGCTGCGGGAAAAGCCGGGCCACAGGCTGAGCAATTGATAGAGCCCCACGTAAAAGCACTGTTTTAAACTTATTTTATCTATATCGTCGATGAGTTCTGCCTCTCTGCCTTTGGTCTTATGCTCGCCGTAGAGCAAGAGCAGCGCCCCCAGCACCAGGCCCACGGCCACGGTCAGAGGGCTGAACAAATAGGTCTTGATATATTTATAAGCGAAAAAAGCCACCGCCATGCAAGGCACGATCCCCGCGGCCACGTGAAAAACGCTGAGGCCCTTCTTCCTGTTCCAGCCGTCTTTGGTAAAAAAGCGAAGGAAACGCTCCTTATAGATGAGGATGACGGAAAGGATGGCGCCCAGTTGGATGAAAACGTCGAACACTTTTGTCACCGGACCGGTAAAATGCAGGATGTGCCCCACGATGATCATGTGGCCGGTGCTGGACACGGGGATGAATTCCGTCAGTCCTTCCACGATCGCCACTAGCACAGCGCTGATGATCTGCTCCATTTTACCGCTCCCTGCACGCTTGCCGATTTACTATTATACTATCAACGAAAAATATCTGCAACAAGATCGAAAGGAGGCCGCAATGATGTGACCTCCTTTTTTCTTCATGTCTTTCAATCGCCGAAGCAGATGCCTATCTGCCGTCCGGTGCGGATGATCTCGCTGTCCACGGGCACCCTTCTGGCTTCCGAGGCCGCCCGTTGGATATAAACGGTGACGATCTCGTCGTGATAGAGAGAGACCATCACGTTGTACTCTCCTCTTAAGCAGGCTTCGGCGGCCGCCACTCCGTAGCGGGTGGCCAGCACCCGATCGAAAGCGGAAGGAGTGCCTCCTCTTTGCAAGTAGCCCAGCACCGTGCAGCGCGACTCTATCCCCGTTCGTTCTTCTATCTTACGCACCAGTTTTTCGCCGATGCCTCCCAAACGGATCGGTTCAAAACTTCCTTTCACCAAACGGGCCACCGACATCTCGCCGCCCACCGGTTTTGCTCCTTCGGCCACCACGATGATGCTGAAATTTTTGCCGTTGGCCTGCCGTTCTTTGATCTTGGCCAGCACAGAGTCCAACTTGTACGGGATCTCAGGCAGCAGGATGATATCGGCTCCCCCGGCTATGCCGCTGTGCAGAGCGATCCAGCCGGCGTAGCGGCCCATCACCTCCAGAGCCATCACCCGATGATGGCTCTCCGCCGTAGTGTGCAATCTGTCCAAAGCCTCGGTGGCCATAGACATGGCCGTATCGAAACCGAAGGTGCGCTCCGTGCAGGGCAGGTCGTTGTCGATGGTCTTGGGGCAGCCCACCACTTTCACGCCGCACTCTCTGGCCAATTTGGCGCCGATGTTCAAACTGCCGTCGCCGCCGATCACCACCAAAGCTTCGATATCGTACTTATTTAAATTATCCACTACCTGCTGCCGCATATCCTTGTAGACGATCTGTCCCTCGGTCTCGACAGCGAATTTAAAAGGATTGTCTCTGTTGGTAGTGCCCAGCACCGTACCGCCCCGAGGCAAAATGCCGGAGACGGAGCCATGATCCATCTTCTGCAAAGTGCCGTTCACCAAACCGTTGAAGCCGTTGGGCACGCCGTAAACTTCACAGCCGTTTTGCAAAAAAGTTTTGACCACTGCCCTGATCACCGCATTGAGACCGGGGCAGTCGCCGCCGCCGGTGAGAACGGCAAAACGGCGCTTTTTCGCTTCCTCTTCAGCCATCGTCGTTACTCCACGTTCCAAACTCTGAAACCGTCGGGGCTGATGCGGATGGCTTCGGAACCGTCGAATTTATCGTAGCAAAGATAGCCGTGGTCTCTGTAGCCGGGCCAAGCGGCGACGATGGTGAACTTCTTGCTCAATTTGCGCATCAGGCTATCGGTGTTGATGTGAAAGACAGGCACGAACAAAGTCTGCAGTCTGTCGAGGATGATGACCTCGGCGTTATAGCCTTCCAAGATCTCGGTAAAAAGATCCGGAGCATAAAGGCCTCTGTCGGCAGCGGGGATGGCCAAGAATTCTTCGCTGATCAACATGCGGCAATCGATATAAGTCCATTTCATCTCCTGAGCGGCTTCCCGCAGCACTTTGCTTTTGCCGCTGCCGGGCTTGCCCGTCACCACCACGATATTGCCCTTGTCTGCCTGGGCCTCTCTAACGACCTTAACTAATTCATCTACTTGGCTCATGATAGAAAACCTCCTCAACACCGAAGTGCTAATTACTGCCAGTCTGTGTTGCTTATATTCGCTGCCGACGCTGAAAACCCTTTTAAGGCAAAGGCCCGTCGGCCAAAAAAGCCCGCTTTCACAGTAATGTCACAGAGCCCGGGCTCATTTGCGATTTTTATTTTTGAACCGCTCCTCCGGGTCCATCGCCAAGAGCCCGCTGTAAACGGAGCGCAGGTCGGTGATGTCGCCCCGGCTGGTGATATATTTTTCCAATTTTCTCTTCACCCGCTGCAAAGCGTTGTCCACGGACTTGATGTGCCGATCCAGATCGGCAGCTATCTCTTGATACGACTTCCCGTCCAAATAACTCATCAGCACCCGCCACTCCAGATCGCTGAGGATGCTGTTCATCTTGCTCTCTATGTCATCGAATTCTTCCCTGCTGATCACCATGTCTTCGGGATTTGCCGCCCTCATGCCGCTGATGATGTCCAAAAGAGTACGGTCGGAGTCTTCTTCGTAAATGGGTTTATTCAAAGACACGTAGGAATTGAGAGGGATGTGTTTCTGCCGCGTCGCCGTCTTGATGGCGGTGATGATCTGCCGGGTGACGCAAAGTTCCGCAAAAGCCCGAAAAGAGGCTTGCTTATCTTTTTTGAAATCTCTGATCGCCTTATAGAGGCCTATCATCCCTTCTTGGATGATGTCCTCCCTTTCCGCACCGATGAGGAAATAACTGCGGGCCTTGAGCCGGACGAAATTCCTGTATTTGTGCAACAGGTATTCCTGCGCCGGCACATTGTCCTGCTGTTGAGCTATCAGCACTACCTCTTCATCGGCCATACTGTCGAAGGCGCTATAGGGATCGTTGGCCCTCTCTTTTTCCATCTTCTTCTCTCCTTCGCTTTCCCTCTTTCTCTATTTCGATCGCCGCAGTTGCTCTAAGCGTTCCAAAACGCTCCCGTCCACTCTGTCTCCCAGTTCCCGTCTGTTGAGACCGCCGACGGGATGATGCAGCCTGGCTGTTATTTCCTTTTTTGCTTTCAGATATTGCTGATGAAATTCCCGAGCGGAGATACGATAGCCGCCGCTGCCCAAAATGTTCAGCTGTTCCGCATAATCGCCGGTGACCACATAGATGCTGTCTTGCCGCTTGCGGCCCAATTCGTAAGTTTTTCTTTCGATCCAACTGTCCGCCGTTTCTCCCTCGGCGGTGTACACCACTTCGATGCCGTGGAGCCGCTCGCTTTCGGCGCTGCCCGGCACATCTATCGCATCGAAGACCACTATCGCTTCCAAACCGCGAAAAGCGGCGAACTCGGCCACAAGTGCCGTCAGCAATTCCCGAGCGTGCTCCAAGTTCTGCTCTCTCACTGCGGTGAACTCCCGCCAATTATTGATCACATTGTAACCGTCTACGATGATATATTCCTTCATCTCAAACGCTGCCCTGTCGCCGTCTTCTCAGCGCCTCATAGAGAAAGATGCCTCCGGCCACCGCCGCGTTCAAAGAGCCTACGCCTCCCGGCATGGGCAGAGCAGCCAGCTCATCGCAACTTTCTGCCGTCAAACGGCTCAAGCCTTTTCCCTCGGCCCCTATCACCAAAGCCAACGGCCCTGTAAGGTGGACTTCTTCGTAAGCTCGCCCCTGCATATGAGCCCCCACCACCCAGCAGCCTGCCTTTTGCAAACGTTCGATGGCCCGGCTCATGTTGGCGACTCGGGCCACGGCGATATGCTCCAAAGCCCCGGCTGCGGCCTTGGCCACCGTAGCAGTGAGAGGGCAGCTGTCTCTTTTTAACACCACTGCCCCCTGTGCTCCCACCGCTGCCGCCGTTCGCAAAAGAGAGCCGAAATTGTGCGGATCTTGCACACCGTCTAAAAGCAACAAAAAGGGTTCTTCGCCTTTTGCAAAGGCCTTGGCCAAAATATCATCGATATCGACATAACTATAGGGAGCTACCTTAGCTGCCACTCCTTGATGGGGCAAGCGAGTGAGCCCGTTCAAAAAATCGGTGCCGACCAGATCGTAAGGGATGCCCCGCTCTTTGGTCAGCTCCAAGATCTCGCCGATGGAGCCGCCGCGGCTGCCCTTGGCCACAAAGAGCCGATTGAGAGGTCGGCCGCTGCGCAGCGCTTCCAGCACCGGGTTGCGGCCCACCAACAATTCGCTGTCTTCCTTGGCCTGCTTGCCTGCCACTCTTCCCATCTCCCCTCTTCGCTTTTTTAGTCGGCCCTTACTTTTTTGCGGCTTCTGCCTGTGCTTTTTTTGCTCGCTGCAGCGCTTCCAAGCGGCCGCAGCTCATGGCTCCTTCTCGACAGATACCTTGACTGACACAGGTGGGCCCGGCCTCAGCGAAGATAGCGGGAGCGACCTTCTTGCATTCTTTTAACATCAAATTTGCCAATCGACGTATCTCCCACTGAGCTCGGTTGCAGCAGCGAAGGCTGAAAAAATTCAAAAGCGAACGAGCGTTGAAAGTGCATACCAATTTGGTCTCCGTCGCATTGGGAAGAATGTAGCGTGCATCTTCGGCCGGGATGCCCTCCTCGATAAATTCGTCGTAAAGGTCGCGTATCTTTTTCATCAGCGCCTCGAATTTGGCTGCCGCTTCCGGTCTGGCGGCCACAGTGGGCGGCATGATAGTGGCAAAGTCGTGCTCTTTCACATAGCGCTGCGACTGCTGAGAATAGGAAGCGATGCGATGCCTCACCAATTGATGGCTCAGCACCCTCGATACTCCCTCGATGGCGAAAGTGAAGGTGACGTGCTCCAATGTGGAAAAATGTCCCATCGCCACCAGTTTGTTCACCAATTTTTCCGCCTGCTCGGGGCTGATCTTTTCTTCCAGTTCGGCAGCCCCCACCGGGCTGTAGCACAAACGTGCGCTCATGGCTACCGTCTTGTCCGGTTCGGGGGTGTGCCGCAACAATTTCACTTTTATCTCCATGTTTGATCCTCTCTTTGCAAGTCCTTGGCGATGAGGTCGAAGGTCTGCGCCAAAACTTCTTCCAAACGCTCTTGCCGCTCTGTCAAAAAGAGCCAGCCGATGAGAGCTTCCAGCGCTGTGGCTTGACGATATTCTGCCACCGAGGCGCTTTTAGGCACCGTGCTTTTGGCGTTGCGTCCCCGATGGTAGATGACCTCTTCTTCGGGAGAAAGCTGCTTTGCCAAGGCCAGCATGGCCCTGCTTTGACAGACGGCGCTCACCATGCGGGCGCAAAGATCGTTGATCGGCCGCACCTGAGGAGCTGAAGGCAAAAGACGCAGCCGCACATAAAGGCCGAAGACGCTGTCGCCTATGTAGGCCAAAAGCAGCGGGTTCAAGAGCTCCGGTGTCCTAAGTTCGTCGGCACCCTCGCCGCACATCGTCAAAGCGTGCCGCTTGATGGCGCTGTATCGTTCAAAGCGCATCTTATTTATTTTCTTTAGACCAGACAGCTCCCTGCGGAGTGTCCTGCAGGACGATGCCTAAAGCAGCCAGAGCGGAGCGCAATTTGTCGGCCAAGGCGTAATTTTTTTCTTTGCGGGCCTCTTGGCGCAAGTCGATGATCAACTGCACCAAGTCCGCCTCTTTAGAGGGGCCGCTCTCTTCTTGAACAGTTTGAGCGGCGACAGCTTCCTCTTCCAAAATGCCGATGATCGAGCACATGTAGGCAAAAACTTTTTTCGTTACAGCCAGAGCTTTGCCGTCCGGAGCCTGTCCTTCTGCTTGCAAAGTTTTGGCATAAGTCACAAGGTCGCGGGCCAAAGCGAACATATAAGAGATGGCCAAAGCGGTATTGAAATCATCCTCCATGGCCTCTTTAAAGTTTTCTTTGAGAGCGAGGGCCTGAGTAGCCAAAGTTCTGCCTGCCTCGGTGGGGCCGCCCCCTGGCACGAGGCTCAATTCGTCCAGTAATTTTTTGGCCTTGGCCAAGCGGGCCAAACTTTTTTGCGCTTCCGTCAGTCGCTGGTCGCTGAAATCCAAAGGAGAGCGATAGTGGGTAGAGACGATGAAAAAGCGCAGCACTTCCGGTTCGTAGTGTTCCAAAATATCTTTCACGGTGAAGAAGTTGCCCAAAGACTTGGACATTTTTTCTTCGTTGACGGTGATGAAGCCGTTGTGCAGCCAGTAGCGAACGAAGGGATGGCAGCCGCTGCAGCCTTCGGACTGAGCGATCTCGTTCTCATGATGGGGGAAGATCAGATCGCTGCCGCCGCCGTGGAAGTCGAAACTTGCGCCCAAATATTTCATGCTCATGGCAGAGCACTCGATGTGCCAGCCGGGGCGGCCGGGACCCCAAGGGCTGGGCCACGCCGGTTCACCCGGTTTGGCTGCCTTCCAAAGAGCAAAGTCCATGGGATTGCTCTTACGGTCGTCTACATCTACTCTGGCCCCCGCCATCATGTCATCCAGCTTGCGGCCGGAAAGTTCTCCATAGTGAGGGAATTTTTCCACGCGGTAATAAACATCTCCGTCCACCGCATAAGCGAAGCCTTTTTCCACTAGGGTCGCCACCGTCTTGATGATGTCGGTGATATGCGCGGAGACCCGAGGATAGATGTGAGCCCGACGCACTTTCAATTTATCCATCACCTCAAAATAAGCGGCGATGTAGCGCTCGCCTATCTCGGCCCAGCTGATTCCTTCCTTATTGGCGGCATTGATGATCTTGTCGTCTACATCGGTGAAGTTTTGCACGTGCAGGACGTCGTAGCCTTCGCTCTCCAAAAAACGGCGGATCACGTCCCAAGTCACGAAGGGCCGGGCATTGCCGATATGGGGATGATTATAGGGGGTGACCCCGCACACATAGATGCGGACCTTTTCCGCTTCCAGCGGTTTGAATTCTTCCTTTCCCTTGGTGAGGGTGTTATATACTCTGATCACGAGCTGCCTCCTTATTTCGATACTGTCTGCTCTGTTCTTTTTTAAAAATTTACCTTCACGCCTGCTTTAGCCAAAGAAGCTTCGATGCGCTTGCGGCAGCGTTTCTCCCCCAAGAGGGGGATGATGGCAGCCAGCTCCGGCCCGTGTTGCTTGCCGGTGAGGGCCACCCTGACGGGCATGAACACGGCTTTGCCTTTTAAGCCGGTAGCCTTCTGGACCGTTTTGAAGACGGCTTTCACGCTAGGCGCATCCTCTGGCTCTGCCTTTGCCAGTTCCCGCAAAAAGTTTTCCATCACCGCAGGCACTGCGGGGTCGCAAAGCACTGCTTTGGCCTCCTCATCTTCCAAGGGGAACTCGTCTTCGAAATAGAGGCTCACGGCGGCGGGGATCTGGGCGCCATAGGCTACGTGTTCCTGAGCGGTGGCGGTCACACGCTGCAGCCACTCCAGTTCTTTTCCCGTCTCACGACCGGTGATATAGCCTTTTTCCCGCAAATGAGGCTTGGCCAATTCGTAAAATTCTTCGACGCTCAGCCGACGGATGTAGTGCTGATCGATCCAGTTCAGTTTATCCAAGTCGAAGACCGCCGGATTTTTGGCCACGCGATCCATGGAAAAGGCGGCGATCAATTCGTCTTTGCTGAAGATCTCCTGCTCGCCGGGAGGAGCCCAGCCCAAAAGAGCCAAGAAGTTGACGATGGCCTCGGGCAGATAGCCCAAGCGGCGGTACTGATCCACACTGGTGGCTCCGTGACGCTTGCTCATTTTGGTATGATCCTTTCCCAAAATGAGAGAGATGTGGCCGAAGACCGGCTGAGGAAAATTTAAAGCGTCATAGATCAAACATTGACGGGGAGTGTTGGACAGATGTTCTTCGGCCCTGATCACGTGGGTGATGTTCATGGCGTGATCGTCGATGACCACCGCAAAATTATAAGTGGGCAGGCCGTCCGACTTCATGATGACGAAGTCGCCGATGTTGTCGGAATCGAAGACCACAGTCCCCCGCACCAGATCTCTCACTGCGATCTCTTGATGCTCCGGCACGCGGAAGCGAATGGTGGGTTTGCGCCCCTCGCTCTCAAAAGCGGCTTGTTGTTCGGGGCTGAGGTCGCGGCAGCGCCCCATGTAGCGGGGCATCTTTCCCTCTTTCAGCAGGCTCTGCCGCTCGGCCTCCAGCTCTTCGTCGGTACAATAACAATAATAAGCCTGCCCCGCGGCCAAAAGCTGCTGAGCATACTGACGGTATAACTCTAACCGTTCCGTTTGCCGATAGGGAGCGTGAGGTCCGCCCACGTCTATCCCTTCGTCCCAGTCCAGCCCCAGCCAACGCAGGGCGGCTTTGATATTTTCTTCCGATTCTCTGCTGGAGCGCTCTAAGTCCGTGTCTTCGATGCGCAGGATCAACTTGCCTTTGCTTTTTTTTGCCAGCAAATAATTGAACAGGGCGCTGCGGGCCCCGCCGATATGAAAAGGTCCGGTAGGACTGGGAGCGAAACGCACCCTTACCTCTTTCTCCATGTAGTCGACCTCCGGAAATTTTTTCTTTTTCTTAGAAAAGAGCAGACTCTCGCCGCTCTTCGTCTTGTCTTTTGATTATATCATAAAAGCAGGGCCTTGCGCCCTGCTTTAAATTATTTTCTCTTAAACTCTCGCGACAAAAGCACCGTTGCCTGCGCGGCGATGCCTTCGCCTCGGCCGGTGAAGCCCAAAGCTTCGGTGGTGGTGGCCTTCACGCTCACCGCCTCCGCTTCGATGCCCAAAGCGGCAGCTGTCGTCTGCCGCATTTTTTCGATGAAAGGAGCCAGCTTCGGCCGCTGGGCGATGATCGTGATGTCGGCGTTTTCGATAGCGTAGCCTTTAAGTCGAAGCATGCGAACTGCTTCCTTCGTCAATTCTCTGCTGTCGGCGCCTTTAAAACGTTCATCCGTATCGGGAAAATATTTTCCGATGTCGCCGAGAGCGGCCGCGCCCAACAATGCGTCCGTCAAAGCGTGCAGCGCTACGTCTGCATCGCTGTGGCCCAAAAGACCCAGTTCATAGGGCACCTCCACTCCGCAAAGGATCAGCTTGCGTCCTTTTGTCAAGCGATGTACGTCGAAGCCGCTGCCTATCCTGTACATTTTTTTCTCCTCTCTCTCTAAAAAGAGCCGGGCTAAAAGCAGATCGTTGGGCGTAGTTATCTTGATGTTTTTTTCCGAGCCCGGCACGCAGGCCACTTTGCCGCCTATCGCTTCCACCAAAGAAGCATCGTCGGTGGCTTCCGTTTTATTTTCAACTGCGCGCTCATATGCTTCAAGCAAAAGCTCCCGGCGAAAAATTTGCGGAGTTTGCACCGCCATTAAAGTTGCTCGAGGCGGCGTAGAAAGCACCAAAGCTTCGTCGTCTGTAACTTTGACTGTGTCTTTTACGGGCACAGCAGCCACTGCGGCGCCAAAACGAGTCGCCGCCGAAAATGTGCGCAAAAAAATTTCCGGCTCCACCAAAGGCCGCGCCCCGTCGTGCACGGCCACGTAAGGAGCATCTTCTTTTATTGCCGCTAAAGCAGCGGCTACACTGGCCGTGCGGGTGGCACCTCCCTGCACCAATTTCACCGCCAGCTCGGGAAAATGCTCTTTTTTATAACGATCCAGCAGTTTTTTCCCTTCTTCTAATTCGCCGGCGCCCAAGGTCACCACCGCTTCTTTTACCAGGCCGGCGGAGGCCACCGCCTCTAAAGTGCGGACCAAAACAGGCAGCCCCGCCAAAAGAGCGAAGGCTTTGTTATAACCCAGCCCCAGCCTTTCGCCTTTGCCGGCAGCCGGCACGATGCAAACCAGCTCTTCCACAGTTTCTCTCCTTTTTCGTGTTCGGCCCTTTAGGGTAAAGATAGCCTAAAAAAAGACCGCCCTGCCTTTAAACACAGGGCGGCCTCATTCAGCGCCGCAGCAATTTGGCAAAGATCAGCCTTCCCGCAGCCGTCTGCAGGACGCTGGTCACAATCACATCTTGACGGCTGCCCACAAAGCGGCGGCCTCCGTCTACCACTATCATGGTGCCGTCTTCTAAATAGGCCACGGCCTGGCCGTATTCTTTGCCTTCCTTCACCAAATAAACGCTCACTTCGTCGCCGTTGGAGAGGATGGGCTTGATGGCATTGGCTAATTCGTTGACGTTCAGCACCTTCACGCCTTGGATCTCCGCCACTTTGTTCAGGTTGTAATCGTTGGTCATGATGATGCAAGCCGCTTCTTTGGCTAAGCGCACCAACTTGCTGTCCACGTCGGGGATGTCGTCGTAATCGTTCTCCACCACCACCACCTGCTGCTTATAACTGTTCTGCAAGTCGTAAAAAAGATCCAAGCCCCTTCTGCCCTTGGCGCGTTTCAAACTGTCGGCAGAATCGCTCAGCCGCTGCAGTTCTTGCAGCACGAAAGAGGGCAGCACCAGCTTTCCTTCCAAAAAACCGGCGGCGATGATGTCCATGATGCGGCCGTCGATGATCACGCTGGTGTCCAGCAGTTTGTTGCCCGAATAGAGCCTATCGCCCAAGGGTCCGTCCATGATGTTGGGCCCCGGCTTGCGCTCCGGCCTTTTGATGGAGAGCCGATTGAAGAAAGCGGCGATGTCTCCGTGCCTACGCAAAGCCAATTGAGCGCCCACCACCGAGAAGATGAGGCTGAGAACGATGGGGATGAAGGGCCCCACGATGGGCAGATGGGAAAAGGGCGCGCCCAAAAGGTTGGCGATGATGAGGCCCAAGGCGATGCCGAAGACCACGATCATGATATCGCTGGTGGGAGTTTTGGAAAAGGTGCTGTTCACTTTTTCGCCGAAAGCGAAAAGCCTGTCGGTGATGAAAGGCGACAGCACCAGCGCCAGCCAAAAAAAGATGACCAAGCCCATAACGCCCATGATGACGTGGGCCAAGCTCAGTCCGAAGATCGCACTGCCGTGCAGATCATAGCCCAAATATTCCGACAAATAAGGCAGGCTGTAATTGATGAGTATGAGTCCGGCCAAGGCTATGAGCAGGGCGATAGTCAATCTGATGAATGTACGCAGCAATAGCTCTTCCTCCTTTCTTTAAAATTGAAGGTCGTGCGGACCTTGCTACCTATCATACAGCAAATGCCGCAAAAAAACAAGGGGACGCTACCGCCCGCTCCCTCCCGTTCTTTCTTGCGCCGCCTCTCTTCTTTTTTCTTTCGCCGGCGGCAGCGGCAACAAAAAAGATCCGCCCGCCGTCACGGCTTTAGAGGACCGAACGGCGGGCAGTAAAAGCGTCCGATGGTTTACGGTTTATTTGCTCTTTTCGCTCCGGTCTACCAAATAGTTGACGCAGGCGTCGCCGGTAACGTTAACAGAGGTGCGAGGCATATCCAAAATACGGTCGATGCCGGCGATGAGGGCAGAGCCTTCCAGAGGCAGACCGATGGCGGTGAGGATCATGGTGAGCATGATGAAGCCCGCACCGGGCACACCGGCTGTGCCGATAGAAGCCAAAGTGCCGGTGAGCAAAATGGTGAGATACTGGCCGGCGGTGAGATCGACGCCGTAGATCTGGGCGATGAAGAGAGCGCACACGCCCTGATAAGCGGCGGTGCCGTCCATGTTGATGGTGGCGCCCAAGGGCAGCACGAAGGAGCTCACCTCACGGGATACTCCCAATTTATCCGCACATTCCATGTTCACCGGCAGAGTGCCGCCGGAAGAGCAGCTGGTGAAGGCAAGCAGAGACGCGGGCATAACGGTCTTGAAGAAAGCTACGGGGCTGAGGCCGCCTACGAATTTCACCAAGCAGCCGTATACGAACAGTGCATGGATGATGCAGGCCAGATAAACGGCGATGATAACTTTCAACAAGGGCAACAGCACGGCCGGACCGTTGGCGGCAACTACGGGAGCTACCAGACCGAACACGCCGATGGGAGCGAATTTCATGATGTAGCCCACCATCTTGTAGGAAACTTCGGCGAGACCGTCGATGGTGCGCTTCAGATATTCTGCTCTCTCGCCCACGCCGGTGATGGCGATGCCCAAGAAGAGAGCGAAGACGATGATCTGCAGCATGTTGGCTTTCAGCATGGCATCAAGAGGATTGGTGGGGAAGATATCCACGATGACCTTCATGATGGGGGGAGCGGCTTTGGCAGCGGCCTTAACGTCCGCGCCGGGCATGTTCACGCCTACGCCGGGCTCAAAAATGAGACCGAAGGCCAAACCCAAAATGATGGCGAAGAAAGTGGTGCCCAAGTACCAGCCTACGGTCTTGGCGCCGATGCGGCCGATCTTCTTGATGTCGCCCAAGGCGCACACGCCGATGACCAAAGAGGAGAACACCAGCGGCACGATGAGCATTTTGATCATGTTCATGAAGATGGTGCCCAAAGGCCCTATCCAAGCGGCGGCGAATTTAGCGCCTTCGGCGCCGAGGCTCAGGCCGGCGATGATGCCCAGGCCCAAAGCGATAAGGATCTTAACGGATAAATTCATATTTATGTACCTCCCTACAAAATTAAAAACGATAAGACCGCTGATTTTATTCTAACACAAAGGACCTGCCGTCGTCTACGGCAGGTCCTTTTGTATACATTATTTTTCGCCGCTCGTCAGCGACGCTAAAACTTCGGCGAAAAATTTTTGTGCACGTCTTCAAAAGCAGCGACCTTTTTTGCTGTAACTTTTTTATTTTTGTCTAAATGCTGCGGCCCGCTCTTTTTTTGAAAAGCCGAGGCCGTCACAGGTCTCGCATTTTTGAAAAATGAAAGTCGCAGAGGCTCTCGCGTTTAGAAAAAAACAAAAAGCCGCCGCCTCTCTCGCTTTCTCGAAAAATAATAATAGACGTAACAAGTCTCGCTTTTTCAAAAAAATAAAAACCGCAGAGGCTCTCACGTTTAGAAAAAGCGAAAAGCCTGTGCGGCTTAGATTTGCAAAAAAAGAGCGCCGCCATCGAAGCCTTCGCTTTAAAAGCGGCTGTAAATTTCAAAAAGCAAGAGCGCCAGCACCCCCGGTATGCCGAAAAAACCGGCGATGAGCGCCCTCGTGAAAGTTATCTCCATGCCGAAGCCCACAAAGCCCCCGACGAAGTTCATCAGCCACAGCATGACAGCTCCCACGATGCCGTTGCAGAGCAGCTTGAAAGGCAGAGAAAAAAGCTTGAGGACTGCATAGAGAAGAACTACACCCAGCAAGAGACAGCCGACGCTCCCCAAACTGTCGAGGCCGGTACCTGCTGCGAGCTCGTCGGTAAAGGCGAGGGCATCGTGCAAAACTTTTTCCGCCATGACCGGTCTCCTACATTTCCCTTCTGTTCTCCAAGGCCTTAGCCAAAGTCACTTCATCCGCATATTCAAGATCGCCGCCCACAGGCAAGCCGTGAGCGATGCGGCTCACTTTCAAGCCCAGCGGTTTCAAAAGAGAAGCAAGATAAGCAGCGGTGGCCTCTCCTTCCACATCGCTGTTGGTGGCGATGATCACTTCGTCGATCTGCTCTGTTTGCAAACGCAGCAGCAATTCTTTGATCCGCAGCTTATCGGGCCCCACTCCGTCTAAAGGAGAGAGCGACCCGTGCAGTACGTGATACAGGCCGTTATAACCTTTGCTCCGCTCCATGGCCGCCACATCCTGAGGCTGCTCCACCACGCACAGGCAGCTGCTCTCCCGCCCCGGATTGGCACACAACGGGCAGATGTCGCCGTCGGTCAGATCGAAGCAACGCCGGCAATAGCGGATCTGTTCTTTGGCCGCCACCAGCGCCGCCGCCAAACTGCGCACCTGCTCCGTCGGCATATCCACGATGTGATAAGCAAGGCGCAGGGCAGTTTTAGAGCCCACGCCCGGCAAGCGGCGCAATTCTTCCCGTAAAGTGGCCAAAGGCCCCAGCAACCGCCCCACTGACTTTTCCTTTCTTACATCCCCGGCAGTTTGATGCCGCCGGTGATCTTAGCCATCTCTTTTTCGCTGACCTCATCGATCTCGTGCAGCACCTGATTGACGGCGCTGAGCAAAAGATCTTCCAACAATTCCACATCCTCGGGGTCGACGGCCTGAGGACTGATCTTGATGCTCTTCATTTCTTTTTTGCCGCTCATGGTGACTGTAACGGCACCGCCTCCTGCGGTGGCTTCGAAGATACGGGCCTGCAACGCCTCCTGCGCTTTCACCATCTCCGCCTGCATCTTTTGCATTTTCTTCACCATGGCCTGCATATTGCCCATGTTACCGGGAAACATGATCTTTTCCTCCTTTGCTTATTTATTATTGATCATATAGCGAGCCGATCAGCACATTTTTTCAACGCGCCCGCCCAAAGCGGCCAGCCCTTTGCGTAAAGTCTCGGGCAGTTCCTCCTCTTTGCTCGATAAGTCTGCCGCCGCTTGAGAAGGAGCGGCCTTCGGCTGAGAAACAACGGGGCGTTTCTTCTCGGCTTTCACCGTCGCCGCCACGCACTCCAACTGCAGCGGCCGGCCCGAAAGCCTGAGCAGAGCATCGGTGATGTAGCGTCGAAAATCGGGGCTCTGCATCGTCCCGATCAAAAAAGCGTTTTTGAAGCTCACCTGCAAAACTTCGCCGTCAAAAGCAATGACACTGCCGCCGGCAGCGCAGCTGGCCAGCATCTTTTTCCCTTCTGCTGCAGCCAAGTCCAACAGCTGCCGATAATAAGCTCGGCCGGCGGCAAGGCCGCCGTCTTCGCCTGTCTGCCGCAGCGAAGAGCTTTCTGCAAGCGGTCGCTCTTCTTCCTTCGGCAACGGACTTGAGCTTGCCTCAGGCTGTAAATTTTTGCTTGTTTCCGAAAGATTGTCGATAGAATTCGCTGCTCTTTTCTGTTTTTGCTGCGGCAGTGTGGGGGCAGGGACCGCAGTTGCAGCCTCTGTCGCCGGGGGCTCTCTTTTTGTTCCGCAAGCCTCGGCCGTGCCTCTCGGCCCGCTTGCTTGCAAAGCCGCAAGTTTTTTCTCCAGTTCTTCCACGCGGGCGGTAAGTGCGGCCAGAGTGCTGCCGCTTTGCCGACAGAGATCCATCAAACACAGCTCGGCGCTCATCCTTCGGCGCATGCTTTGCCGCAATTCCTGCAGACCGCTGTGCAAACGCTCCTGACTTGCCATCAAGCGAGCGGGAGTAAAGAGAGGGTCTAAGGCCGCCAAATGTTCTTTGCTGTCGACCAAATAGATCTCTTCGTAAGCGGGGGCGGTGCGATAGAGAAAGAGGGCCCGCAGGTAGGCGGCCACCTCCAGCAAGATCTGCTCCGGGGCTTTGCCCTGTTCCAACAAACGGCCCAACTGCCGCAGACAACCTTCCACATCGCTTTTGCCCACGCAGGTCACCAACTCTCTGGTCCCCTCGCGCCCCACCACTCCCAGCACAGCCCTGAGGTTTTCCACAGTGATCTCTCTGTTCACCACGCCGCACTGATCCAAAAGGCTGATGGCGTCCCGCAGTCCCCCTTCGGCTTGGATGGCGATGAGCCGCAGCGCCTCTTTTTCGGCCGCAAAGCCAGAGGCCGCAGCGATCTTGGCCAAATGAGCGGCGATCTCGTCGGTGCTCACCCGCTGAAAATCGAAACGTTGACAGCGGGAGTGGATGGTGGGCAACACCTTTTGAGGATCGGTGGTGGCCAAAATGAAAACGACTCGTTCGGGAGGTTCTTCCAAAGATTTCAAAAGAGCATTGAAAGCCTCTGTGGTGAGCATGTGGACTTCATCTATGATATATATTTTGTAACGGCTGTTCACGGGAGCGAAGGCCAGCTGCTCTCGCAGCTCTTTCATTTCGTCTATACCGCGAGCGGAAGCAGCATCGATCTCCAACACGTCCAGGGATGAACCGGCGGCGATCTGTCGGCAGCTGTCGCAAACGCCGCAAGGACTGGCGGTGGGCCCGTCCCCTGCTTGGCAGTTCAGCGCTTTAGCCAAGATGCGGGCGGTGCTGGTCTTGCCGGTGCCCCGCGGCCCGGCAAAAAGATAAGCGTGGGCGATGCGCCCCTGGGTCAGGGCTGCGGTCAAAGTTTTTACGATCACCGGCTGCCCCACCAAAGATTCAAAATTCGCGGGCCGCCATTGCCTGTATAGAGCTTCGTAGGCCATAGGGCCCTCCCTTCCGCCTCTCGGCTAGTCCTATTATAGTATAATCGGCCTCACTTTACCATAAAAAATTGTTCCTTCATAAGACCACAGACACCGAGCGACCCCGCGGCACATACAAGTATCCGCTTAAGGCTGCTTCCTTCCGGACCTGACCTGGTTCACAGGCTCGCATTGCGCAGGACTCGGCATCCGCAGTTTTACAAAGGAACAATTTCAAAACAATTTGCAACTCCGGCTCTTCCCAAACAAGGAAACAGCCGGAGCTAAGAGCTAAATGGCGGAGAGAGAGGGATTCGAACCCTCGGTACGGTATCCCGTACACACGCTTTCCAGGCGTGCACCTTCAACCACTCGGTCATCTCTCCAAGGATTGCAGCAAAATTTTTTATGCTGTTGACAGCCGCCCAAACGTTTCGTTTCGTGACTGCAAGTGTAATTATACTTACAATCGGCCCTTTCGTCAATATTTTTATGAGAAAAGCGCAGAATTTAATCGCCGTCGTCTTCTGCCGGCAACAAAAGCACAGCGCAGGCGGCGGTCTCCACCACGTTGTGGGAAGTAGAGCCGATGCCTTGATCGCTGCTCATACCCGCACCGGTCTTGCTCATCACTATCAGGTTCACATGCTCTTCTTTACAGAATTTGGCGATCTGTTTGGAAGCGACGCCTTTGGCCACCACATAATCGGCTTCGATGCCGAAGAGTTTCATTTCGTCCACCAATTCCTGCAAGAAGAGCCGGGCAGCGGCCTGTTGCTCTTTATATTCGTCTTTGCTGCGGCTGCGCTCTACCACATGCATGAAGTAAAGCTTGCCTACGTGCTCCCGCAGATCTTTGACGATGTTCAAACATTCCAGCGATTTGCGGGAAAAATCCGTCGGCAATAGTATCTTGGCCAAAAGATCGTCTTTGTCGTCGCCGTCGTCATCGTTGATGAAGAGAGGCACTGTGCAGATCTCTGCCAGATCGCGAGAGGTGCTGCCTAAAAGAGCCCGCTGAAAAAAATTTTTTTCATGGGCTGCCACCATCAAGAGATCGGCTTCTAATTGATCGGCGGCCATGTTGAGTATCTGATCCGGTTCGCTGCCCACCGGCGTGATGGTGCTCACTTTGCCGAAGCCGGCCTGCAGCAGTTCTTCCTGACACTGGGCCAGATGAGCGCTCACTTTTTGAAAGTCCGTACCGTGGGGGTCGGCGTCATCGTCGTCGCTCAGGACGTGCGCCAGCACCACCTCCGTTTCTCGCTCGGGACACAGGCTGCATAAACATTTGGTAAGGTTGGCGGCCTGCTGGGACAGATCGGTGGCCAGCAGCACCTTGGAAAAGGTATTCATCGATTTGCTCCTTTTCGGTAGACCTGTTGCAAAAATTTTTCACATCAAGGGAACTTTCGCCGTAAGCAAAGATAAATCCTGCCGTGTTATCGCTATTTTCTCCGCCGCCGCCTCTCTACATGGTGAAGAGTTTGCCGGGGTTCAAGATCAAATTGGGGTCCAGGGCTCGCTTGATGCTGCGCATGATGGCCAGCTCCACCGGGTCGGTGTATTCGTCCATGTAAGCGGTCTTTTTGGCGCCGATGCCGTGCTCGCCGCTGAGGCGGCCGCCGATGCTGTAGACATAAGCGTAGGCGATCTTGTGAAAAGCAGCCAACTGTTGCTCCCACTGTTCATCGTCCAAGTCCATTTTCAAAATGTTGAAGTGCAAGTTGCCGTCCCCGGCGTGAGCCAGGCACATGCAGCGAAAGTCGAAGCCTTTGGCAACTTCCATGAGATGATCGAGGCAGTCGGCGATCTTGTCCACCGGCACTACCAGATCGTCGGAGGTAGAAACTTTGCTCAAAGCTTTGGAGCCCTCTAAGCAATTGCGGCGCACCCGCCAAACACGCTCGTCTGCTTCCAAGACATCGGTGGCTCCCGCTTCTTCGCACAATTCGCTGAGTTTTTCGGTTTTCATGTCCAGTTCTTCTTCACTGTAAGTTTCTACGGTGACGATGACATAGCTACCGTCCTCGTAGTGAGGCAACCGGGTCTCGCTGTAATCGGAGGCGGCCCGCACGAAACCGTTGTCCATGAATTCCACCGATGTTGGATTTAGCCCCGCCTTGATCAAAAGAGGCACCAGGGCCACCGCCTTGCTCACGTCGGTGAAAACGGCCAAAAGATCGAGACGATAGGGACAGAGGGGCAGCAATTTCAAAGTGGCGGCGGTGATGATGCCCAAGGTCCCCTCGCTGCCGATCACCAATTGATCGAGGCAGTAGCCGGTGCTGCACTTTTTCAAACGATAGCCCAACTCTGTGATCTCGCCGGTGGGAGTGACCACTTCGACAGAATAAACTTGATTGCGGGTGACACCGTAGCGCACGGCTTTGTTGCCCCCGGCGTTTGTTGCCAGGTTGCCGCCGATGAGACAGCTCTCGGCGCTGCAGGGATCGCCGGCATAGAGGAGGCCCGCTTCATTGGCCGCTTTTTGAATGTCTATGGTGCGGCAGCCCGCTTCTACTCTCATATACATAGCAGAACTGTTAAGTTCTAAAATTTTGTTCATCCGTTCGATCAAGAGCACTATGCCACCATAGACGGGGATGGCGCCGCAAGAGACGGAGGTGCCTGCTCCTCTGGGTGTGACGGGAACATTATAACGGTTGGCGATCTTCATCACCGCCGCCACCTCCGCCGCAGTCGCAGGGGCCACTACGACTTCGGGCCGATGATGATAGCGGGGATCGGGCTCTTCATCGGTTTTATAACGCTCTAATGTTTCGGGATCGTTTTTCACGTAGTCGGGGCCCACTGCCTTGCGCAGAGCAGCCAAAACTTCTTCGTTGACAGGGTCGTACTTTTTCATTTTCTGCCGTCCTCTCCATGCTGCTGTGTTCGATCGTCGATCTTTTTATTTTCAGCCGAGCCTTCATCGGCTCCGCTTTTTCTTTCGTCCTCTAAAAGCAACACCTTGCCCGGGTTCAAGAGCCAATTGGGATCGAAAGCTCTTTTTAATTTACGCATGAGCTCTAATTCTCCCGGCGGCGTGAACTTTGCCAGCACCGCCGCCTTTTTGGAGCCGATGCCGTGCTCGCCCGCCAATCTTCCCCCGTGAGCATAAGCGTAAGTATAAACTTCTTCGGCAAAACGCCGCAAATTATCTTCCCACTCTTCTTCGCTCAAATTCATTTTGCAGAGGACGATGTGGATGTTGCCGTCGCCGATGTGGGCATTGATGCGCAGAGGGAAGGGGTATTTTCTCACTGTTTCGATGACGAAGCTCACCATGCCGCTCAATTCATCCACCGGCACTACCACATCGTCGGTGGTGCACACCTTGCTCACCAAGCGGACAGCTTCCAAGCAATTGCGGCGCATGGCCCAGATCCTCTCATCGGCTTCCAAGACGTCTACGGCCCCGGCTTTTTCGCACAGCTCGCTCAAGCGTTCGATCTTTCTGTCCAGCTCGTCTTCGTTGAAAGTTTCTAAAGTGATGATGACGTAGATGCCGTCTTCTCTGTGGGGCACGTCTTTGAAATTCAAAAATTCCGCCGTGCTTCTCACGTTGGGATTGTCCATATATTCTAAAGAAGTGGGCGCAAGATCGGCCTTGTTGACAGCGGCCACCAAGCCGATAGCTGCCAGCGGTTCGGTGAAGACCGCCAGCACGTCGGCCTTAAAAGGAGGCAGCGGCAATAATTTGAGGATGACTTTGGTGATGATGCCCAAGGTCCCTTCGCTGCCGATCACCACTTGCTCCAAGCAATAACCGGTGCTGCATTTTTTCAACGGGCCGCCCAAGGTGACGATCTCGCCGGTGGGCGTCACCATTTCCAAACCGTAGACTTGATGGCGAGTGACGCCGTAGCGCACCGCTTTGTTGCCTCCCGCATTGGTGGCCAAGTTGCCGCCGATGAGGCAGCTGTCGGCGCTGCAGGGATCGCCGGCGTAGAGGAGGCCGGCTTCGCGTGCCGTATTTTGAATGTCTGACGTTTTCGCCCCGGCCTCGGCTATCAAATAGAGGCCTTCTTTGTTCAACTCCAAAATTTTATCGAGCCGTTCCGTTAAGAGGACGATGCCTCCCTTTTGAGCGATGGCTCCGTCGTTGAGGCCGCTGCCCCCGCCTCTCACCGTGATGGGCACCAGATATTTATTGCACAGCTTCACCACGGCGGCGATCTCTGCGGCCGAGCCCGGCCTCACCACCGCTTCGGGCACGGCAAAAAAGCGTTCGTCTGCTTCTTCGTCGGTCTTATAACGCTCCAAAGCGGCAGGAGAGGTGAAAACGTTTTCTTCTCCGATGGCGGCCCCGATCTCGGCCAAAAGAGCGGGGCTCACTTTTTTGTAATGCGGTCTCACTTTTTTCTCAGCACTCGAAGATCTTGCCCGGGTTGAGGATCAGTTTCGGATCCCAAGCCAGTTTGATCTTTTTCATCAAGTCCAGTTCGGCGGCGGGAGTGAATTCGGCCATATAGCCCAGCTTCTTGGCGCCGATGCCGTGCTCACCTGCCAGGCGGCCGCCCTGAGCATAGGCATATTCATAAACTTCTTCGTGAAAAGCGTGGACGTTTTCTTCCCACTCTTTATCGCTGAGCTCGCCCTTGCAGAGGACGATGTGAAGATTGCCGTCGCCGATGTGAGCGTTGATCTTGGCGGGCACGGGGAAGGGATATTTTTCTCCTATCTTCATGATGTATTTGATAGTGTCGGCGATCTTGTCCACCGGCACCACCACGTCGTCGGTGAGAGAGATGAGAGAGATGAGCCGCACCGATTCCTGACAGTTGCGGCGCATGGCCCAGATCCTGTCGTCGGCTTCTAAAACATCGATGGCCCCGGCCTCTTCACACAAAGAGCTGAGCTGCTCCATCTTCATGTCCAGCTCGTCTTCGTTGAAAGTTTCCAAGGTGACGATGACGTAGATGCCGTTTTCTTTATAGGGCGGGTCTTTGAATTCGATGTATTCAGAAGTGCCCCGCACGTAAGAATTGTCCATGTATTCGATGGAAGTGGGGTTGATGCCGGCCTTGGCGATGAGAGGCACCATATCCAATGCTTTGGCCGGGTCGTCGAAGATGGCCAAAAGATCCAAACGATAAGGAGGCAGGGGCAAAAGCTTCAGCGTGGCCTTGGTGATGATGCCCAGCGTTCCCTCGCTGCCCATGATCAATTGCTCCATGCAATAGCCGGTGCTGCACTTTTTCAAACGACTGCCCACTTCTACGATCTCACCGGTGGGAGTGACCACTTCCAAACTGTAAACTTGATTGCGGGTGACGCCGTAGCGCACAGCTTTGTTGCCCCCGGCGTTGGTGGCCAAATTGCCGCCGATGAGACAGCTCTCGGCGCTGCAGGGATCGCCGGCGTAAAGATAGCCGGCCTCGTTGGCCTTCTTTTGGATGTCGACGGTCCTCACGCCGGCTTCGGCTATCATATAAAGGCCGTCGGTGTTCATCTCCAAAATTTTATTCATCCGCTCCGTCAAAAGCACGAGGCCGCCGCACACGGGGATGGCGCCGTCGGCCAAACTGGTGCCGCCGCCCCGCACCGTTATGGGTACGTCGTATTTGTTGCACAGCTTCACCACAGCCGCAGTTTCTTCGGCGCTTGCGGGCCTCACCACCGCTTCCGGCAGATGAAACATCTTCGGGTCTGTCTCTTCGTCTGTTTTGTAACGATCCAGCACCTCCGGCTCTGTCTGCACGTTCTCTTTGCCCAAGGCCGCCTCTAATTCCGCCAGCAGCTCGGGGCTCACTTTGTTGTATTTTTTCATGACTTTGGCCTCCCGCCTCTTTTCGGGTCCGGTCGTTTCGATCGGTGTCGAAAATAAAAATCTACGTTTAATTATATTACAAAGAGAGAAATTTGTCTTGCTCTTTTCGAAATTCCCGCAAGCAAAAAGGCTGCGGTCGTCTTTTGAAAGTCAAACGCCTGCGGCCCCCGCTTTTTTGTTTTGAAGTTTTTCTGTAAGAGCTCCCGCGAAAAAGGAAGAGACTTTTTCTTTTCGCTGTGCTTTCTGTTTATTCGTCCGCCTTGAGCAGTTCATGCTCTTTAAGAGGCTGCATTCCCTTTTCGATACCCTCTATCACCTTGAGCAGATGTTTCACATTCGCCGGGCAGTAAAATGTTTTTTCTTCGTCCTGCGGCCCGGCCGAAATTTTTCCGCCCGCTTTCTTCGGCTGTTCGTCGCTTGCTGTTTTGGTCATGCGCAACACCGCCTTTCGTTTCTATCATACTGTCGAGCTGCGCCCTCGGCAAGAAATTTTTTCGCATTTTTCTCGATCCTTCTGCCGAAAGAAAGACCGCTGCACAAAAGATCGTGCAGCGGCGGAAATTTTCCTTTTTCCTTTTTCTTTAGAAATGTCTCTCGTAAGAGATGGAGAAGATCTTGGCGTAATTGTCGTGAGTGTGGACTTTGTTGTAATTGTCGGTGGCATGGCCGGCAAAATCCAGATCGCCGATGTCCATGAAGCCGATGGCCAGAGCCAGAGCCTGCACTTTGTCGTTGTAACGGCCGCCGATAGAATAGGTGCGCCGATTGCCGGTGGGCACGATGAAGTCGCCGCCGTCGTAGGGGATGGAGGAAGTGTCGTAGGCGTAGCCTGCCATCACCGTATATTTATCGCTGATCTTATGTTCTATACCGATGGCGTAGCGCCAGCCGCTCTCCCAGTTTTTATTGGAGAAGGCACCGGGCACAGGTTGTCCGGCTAATGTTAACGACGGATTGAAGTAGATGTCCAAATTTTTGTAAGTGCTCCACATGGTGCGGGTGGCGTTCAATTCCACCCGGGTCTTTTCGTTGAACTTGTGGTTGTAGCCGATGGCCCAACTGTCTGGCAAAGTAACTTTGCCATAGGCATCTACTGTTTGATGAGTTCCAAACATGGGTGACGTCGGATAAGAATCGGTCTCCGCCTCCATGGAATGTCTTACCCGGCTGCGATAGACCACGCCCATTTCGTTTTTGTCGTCGAAGGCATAATTCACTGCTGCATTCCAGCCCAAAGCATAGCTTTCCCCTTCGGTCTGCGTGAAGGCCAAGTTGCCAGCCAGAGGATTAAATGCATTTCTCTGCAGCTCCAGGCTCACATAGTTGATCTCCGCTCCCAAAGCGGCGCTCCACTTGTTGTCGAACTTGCGGGCATAAGTGGGAGTGATAGAGAGGCCCTGCAATTTAGCAAAGATATTGTTGGTGGAAGGAGCGGCGCTGCCCCTTTCGAATTCGCTGAGCATGCCGAAACGAGTGAAGGCGCCGATGCCGATCCACTCTTTGTCGTTCAATTGCTTCACCCAATAAGCGCCGGGCACCCAAGCCGGGTGGATGCGATTGTGACCGCTTTCAATCCCGCCGGGGCGCTTAACTTCAGCATCGTACTTGCCGTGGGGGCTGATGTAAGTGGCGCTGAATTTGACGGCCTCTCCCTGCACTTTGGTGATGGCGGCGGGGTTATAGGCGATGTTGGCCGGGTCGTTATCGGCGAACATGCGGGCTCCGCCCATGGCCACGCCTTCTGCGGACCATTCGTTGATGCCGAAGCCTTCGGCGGCGGCTACCTGAGGCAGAGCGAGAAGAGCGGCAGCAGCCAAGGCTGCCAGACAGTGTTTCTTCATTACGGTTTGTCTTCCTTTCATACTTAACGCACTGTGTAAAAAACTTTCACTGTTTATATTGTAACATTTTTTATTTTCAGAACAAAGAAATTTCGTTAATCGTTCGTTTAAATTTGCTCCCCCGTTTTTTCGCAGCAAAAGACCGCCGGACTTTAAGCCCGACGGCCGTTGGTTTGTAACGGTTTTTTCTTTTTTTACAGGTGCCGGATGGAACCTCTCAACTCGCTGAAAATTATCTCGGCTTTATTCATCGGGAGCTCTTTACAGGGCAGGGCCCGCAAGTCTTCGATGCGCCAGCCTTTCTTCTCCGCTGCCAAAAGAGCCAGCGCCTCTTCTTTATTTTCTGCCGCGACGATGGCCACGGCGTCCAAATAAAATTCGTTGCTCACGCACGGCTCGTCGATCATGCTGTGGCTGTGATAAGTTTTGTTGTGCCGCCAAAAAAAGATCTTCATCGTCCGTCCTCCTTCTCTTGCGCAAAGATCTCGTTGATGCAGCGCACGGCGTTCACGGCGTTGGGTGCATAGGCATCGGCCCCCAGTTCTTTGGCATAAGCTTCGGTCAAAACAGCTCCCCCCACCACGATCTTACAAGAAGTTGCGGCGTGCAAGGCCTCGATGGTCCGCTCCATGGCTTTTAAGGTGGTGGTCATCAAAGCGCTGAGGCCCACGGCCTTGGCCCCGGTCTTTTGCGCTTGGGCCAGCACTTCGGCCGCCGGCACGTCTTTACCTAAGTCCAGCACGCGATAGCCGTAATTTTCCAAAAGCGCCTTCACGATATTTTTGCCGATGTCGTGGATGTCCCCTTCTACCGTAGCCATGATCACCAAGGGTCCCTCTTGACCGCTGGCAGTGTCCGCTTCGTTGCGCAAAACTTCGAAGGCGGCCTTGGCCGCATCGGCGCTCATCAAAAGTTGCGGCAAAAAAAGTTTTTTCTCTTCAAAGCCTTTGCCTACTGCTTCCAAAGCCGGTATCATTTCGCCGTCGATGATCTCTAAAGGCGCAGAATTTTGCAGAGCCTCTTTCGCTGCCTCTGCCGCTGCCCCGGCTAAGCCCTTTTCGATAGCCTCTCTCACCCCGAGAGCCGCAAAATTTTTAGGCTCCGCCTCTTTTTTCTTTGCTTGAGCCGCATAATGAGCAAGATAATCTTTAAAGCCTTCGTCTAGACCTTTTAAAGCTCTGAAGCCGTAATATGCGTCCAGCATGGCCTTGCTGCCCGGGTTGATGATGGCGCAGCTCAGCCCCGCCCCCAAAGCTTGAGCGAAAAAGGCGGCGTTGACGGCTTCTCTCGCCGGCAGACCGAAAGAGATGTTGCTGATGCCCAGCACGGTGGCCTGCCCTCTTTTTTTCATCTCGGCCACCACTTCAAGGGCCACCGCCGCATTTTCCGTGCCGGTGCTGATGGTGAGGGCCAAAGGATCGGCCACGATCTCGCGGCTCTCGATGCCCGCTTCTTCGGCTCTTTTGATGATCTTATCGATGATCTTGATGCGCCCCGCTGCCGTTGTTGGGATGCCTTCATCATCTAAAGCCAAAGCCACCAACGCGGCCCCGTATTTTTTCGCCAAGGGCAGCACGGCTTTAAGGCTCTCTTCTTTGCCGCTCACCGAATTCAAAAGAGGTTTGCCGTTATAAAGGCGCAGTGCTTTTTCCAAAGCTGCGGGAGAAGAGCTGTCGATCTCAAGGGGCACATCGGTGACCGCCTGCAAACGGCAGACGGCCTCGGCCAAAACTTTTTCTTCGTCGATGCCGGGCAAGCCCACGTTCACGTCTAAGATGTGGGCTCCCTGCTCTGCCTCTTCCAGGCCCAAGCGGCAGATGTGATCGAGATCGTTTTGCCGTAAAGCTTCTTGCAAACGGGGCTTGCCTGTGGGATTGATCCTTTCGCCGATCAAGAGAGGGCGAGGCCCGATGAAGAGGGCCTGCCCGTGAGAAGTGACGGCGGTGTGCTGATGGTTTCTTCTTCCTCCCGCCGGCAGAGACCGACACAAAGCGATCTCTTTTTTTAAATGTTCGGGGGTGGTGCCGCAGCAGCCGCCGGCGATGCTCACGCCCTGAGCGACCAAGTCGTACATCAAAGAAGCAAATTCAGCGGGGCCCACGGCAAAAAAAGTTTTGCCGTCTTTTTCTGTGGGCAGCCCGGCGTTGGGGTTGACGATGACGGGGATGTTCACCGCCTCGAGCATCTGCGGCAAGAGCGGCGCCAATTGTTTCGGTCCGAGGCCGCAGTTGAAGCCCACCGCTGCGCAACCCAAAGCCTCGGCCATGATGGCGGCGGCCGCTACCGTGCCCCCGGTGAGCAATTTGCCGTCTTCATCGAAGGTGAAGGTGATGAAGATGGGCAGCTCGCAATTTTCTTTACAGGCGAGGATGGCTGCCTTGGCCTCGTAGATATCGCTCATAGTTTCGATGAGGATGCAGTCGGCCCCGGCAGCGGCCCCCAAACGGCACAGCTCGCCGAATATGTCCACCGCTTCTTCGAAAGCCAGATCGCCGTAAGGAGCGAGCAAGCGGCCCAAGGGCCCGATGTTCAAAGCCACATATTTTTTGTCGCGGCCTGCGGCTGCTCTTTTGGCGATAGCCACCGCCGCCTTGATCACCTCTTCTTGGTCCAGGCCCGAGCCGGCCAATTTCAAACGATTGGCGCCGAAAGTGTTGCTCTTCACGAAATTGCAGCCTGCATCGTAATAAGCCTTGTGCACTTCGTACAAACGCTCGGGATGGGTGAGGTTCCACCTTTCGGGCAATTCTCCCGGTCTTAGACCCATGGCCTGCAGCATGGTGCCGGTGGCCCCGTCGAAGAAAAGCAATTCTTTACCTAAAAGATCCGTCAACTCTGTCATATTCTTCACCTATATCCTGAAAGGACAATCCGTTTTGGCGCATGCGGCGCAATTTTTTTCTTTTTTCTTTTCACTGTTCATCGCTGTCTCTTCGTCCAAAGAAACGCTCTTTCTTAAACCGATGACAGCCGTCACCGATTTAGTCGGGGCCAGCATCAGCCCCGCCGTCAAAGTCAGGCCTATCTTTTCCGTGGCCAGGCGTCGGCAAAGGATGCTCTGCTCTTTTAGGTCCCAATCGCCGTAACCGGGAGAGAAACGCGACAGCAAGATAAAATTTGCGGCCTTTTCTTTTGCGTACGCGGCTGTCACATCATCGCAATAAGTTTCGATGAGGGCTGCTCCCACTGCCTGGGCCGCCGCTCCCAAAGCGATGCGTTTGATGCTGAGGCGGCGAACTGCGGCATCGACCTTCGCTCCCAATGTGGCCGCCAAAAGCAGCACGGCTTCACAATCTCGCAAGTGACGAGCCAAAGCGTAAGAATGAAAAGCTGTGCCGTCGGCTAAGATCACGCTGCCTTTCTCTTCATCGCTCTGCATGGAACTTGGAATGAGAAGATGGCGAGGCTGCACTTCGTTGCGCAAATGAAAATAAGCTTCTTCTGCCAAAAGGAGGGCGGCGGCATCGCCCCTCTTCGCTCCCATGTATCGCACTGCCTCGGCTGCGTTGAATTCGATGCGGCAGCTCATTTCACTATCTCGCCCATGGCCGCCATGATGCCGCCGAAAACTTGCGGTTTATTCATGGTGTAGATGTGGACATTGTTGAAGCCGTTGGCGATGAGGTCGATGATCTGACCCACCGCGTAATTGATGCCGGCCTGTTGCAGAGCCGCCGGGTCGGAGGCAAATCTCTCCACCATCGAGCGAAAATTGCTCGGCAATTTTGTGCCGCTCAATTGACAGATGCGGGCGATCTGAGCGGCGGAGGTAACGGGCATGATGCCCGGCACCACCGGCACTTCTATGCCGGCCCTCAATAAGCGGAACATGTAATTATATAAGATGTTGTTGTCGAAAAACATCTGCGTCACCAAAAAGTCCAAGCCCGCCGCCACCTTGGCCTTGGTGTGTTCGATGTCTTCGCTCATCGTAGCCGACTCGGGATGCCCCTCGGGATAAGCGGCGCCCCCCAAACAAAAATCTCCCTGTTTTTTGATATAGCTCACCAGATCGACGGCATGAGGAAAAGCTCGACAGACGCTCCCTTCGCCGATGTCGCCTCGCAAAGCCAAAATGTTTCTCACGCCCGCAGCCCGTAATTTTTGCAAAGAAGCGTCGATCTCTTCTCTTGCGGCGCCGGCACAGGTGAGATGAGCCAAAGCCGTAAGAGAACTTTTTTCGATGTGCTCGGCTATCTTCACCGTCTCGCCGGCGCTGGTGCCCCCCGCCCCATAGGTGACGCTGATGTAGCTGGGATGAGAAGCCGCGATCTTGTCCACTATCTCAAAAGCATTCGCCAAGCTTTTTCCCTGTTTGGGCGGAAAAACTTCGCAAGAGATGTTCACTTTACCGTCAGTTAAGATCTCGCCGATCTTTTTCATAAGTGCCCTTCCTTTTTTCTCATTTTAAATATCCTGAAGATGCTGGTCACCATCATCAAGCCCAAAGCGATGGCGATGGAGTCTAAAAGAGCTCCCAATAAACTGCTCATGCCTGCTTCGTAATTTTTGGCGATCAATTTCGCCATGCCCTGATACATCCCCAAGCCCGGCACCAAGGGGATGATGCCCGGTATGATGTAAACGGTAGACGGTTGTTTGAAGAGGCGGGCGGAAATTTCTCCCGCCGCCGCCAAAAGAACGGTGGCGCAAAAATTGGCGACGGGCGTAGAGTGCCCCAATTTTTTTGCCATGATGATAAAGATCACCCAGCCCAGCGCACCCACAAAGCCGCTGCATGGCAGAGTCGATCTCGGCGCTTGAAAGAGGATGGCGAAGGCCATGGTGGCTACGAAGGCCAGAAGAAACGACAGCAACGGATCTATTTCCATACTTCCATCCCCCATAGATCCCAACCCCACCGGTTCCAGGCCAAGAGCACGGCCGTCAGGCCGATGGCGATGGAGATGGCGAAGAGCAGTGCCTCGGAGATGCGGGCATTGCCGCTGATAAGATCTCCCGCCATATAATCACGCAGGCCGTTGGTGAAGGCCATGCCCGGCAAAAAAGGCATGAGAGCGCCGACGATGATGTTCTCCATGGTGCACTGGATGCTGAAGGCGCAGCACAAAAGAGCCAGCGCGCCGATGGCCGTCCCCGCCAGTGCATTTTCCCAGAAAGCACTGGGCCTGTAACCGGCTAAAATTTTTAAAAGAGCCATGCTAAGACCGCCCACGAAAAAAGCGGCGGCGAGATCGTGACTGTTGCCTCCCAGCATCCCGGCGAAGGCAGCGCTCCCCACGGCCGAAGCTAAGATCACTTGCCACCGATCGAAGGGCGGCGTCTCTTTCAATTTATCTTCCAGCCAACGCTTGGTCTCTTCGTAATTTTTGTCCCACTTGGCCAAGTCGAAGCTGAAGGCATTGATCTCGCTGATGAGACTTAAGTTGACGCTGCGGTAGCGGATGCGGCAGATCAACGTCATGCCGTCGGTGGTCTCGTCTCCCAAAATTATCAATAAAGGCGTGGCGAAAACATTCACGTCCGCATAACCGTTGGCTCGGCAGAAACGGATCACGGTCTCCTCCACCCTATTGGTCTCGGCTCCGCTTTTCAGCAGCACCTTGCCCAGCACCAGGGCCAAATTCATGGTTTCTTCTCTCGACAGAGTGCCTAAAAGCATTCTTTTACCTCGATCTTGACGCAGATTTTTATTTTGTTTCGGCAAAAATACGGGCTGCTTCCTCTTTGAAGCGAGCGGCGCCTCCCATAGAGGGGTGACGGACCGCCTCGCAAGGAAGGCCGGCCTCTTTTAAAGTGGCGGCAGCCTTTTGCCCGATGGCCACTATCTTCATGCCCGGCACCAATCGCAAAAGCTGCCGGGCGTAAACCAAGCCGCTCTTCAATTCTTCGGCAGTGGGAGTGCGATTGCTCAATAAATTGCCGGCTTTGTGAGGATGAAAAGGAAAAATATTCCAAAGGATGACGTCCCGCGGGGCCAAAAAATTTTTGTCGATGGCTTCCCACACCACCGTGTCGCTGGGCTCGTTGAACCCTTTTTCTTTTTGCGTTTTGTTTAAAAGAGGGCTGGCGGCATTGCTGGTCCTTACATAGGACCACTCGCCCAGCACCGCTTCCGGCCTTACTTTGGGGTGCTGCCCCAAAAGGATGCGCTCGCAGGTGAGGGCGAGGCCGCTGAAATGACCGCCTTGATAGCCTAAAGCTTCGGCGATGAAAAGCCAGCGGGCTTCGCGGCGCAGTTCTAAATAGCGGCGCAGATTATTTCTGCGCACCTCTGCTCCTCTCGGGCCGATATCGCTGCCTCCTTCGTCCCAGTCCCGCCAGGGGTTGAATACAAGAGGCGCAGAGTAAGCGGCCAGCTCTTCTGAAAATTTTTTTAATTTTTTTTGAAAGAGAGCTTCTTCGGCGAGGCTATTCATTTTCGTCGTCGTCATTTTTTTCTCCTGCCGCTTTGTGCCAGCGCCCGTATTCGTGAACGATGTAATTGCTGAGAGCGTCCTGATATTTATCCTGTACCGGGGCCGCCATCTCGTCTACGATGTGAGCTTTTTCGCTGTGATAAAAGGCCGTGCCCCCGAAATAACCCAAAGCGTAGGGCAACTCGGCGGGAGCCAAAAGATCGCGGCCCATGAAAAGAGTCGGCACCTTCGCTCCCAAAAGACGGAGCAAAGTGGGGGCCAGATCGATCTGAGACGCAAATCGAGCGCCGTCTAAATTTTTAAAAGGCTCTAAGTTCTCGCCGATAAAGAGCAAAGGAATGGGGGCGATGCTCTGCCTGTCCTCCGGCTTGCTCACCAACTTGGTGTATTCTCCTCCGCTGTGAGGGTTGTGATCGGCGGTGATGATGAAGAGAGTGTTTTTATCCATCAAGCCTTTCTCTTTGACTGCGGCGAAAAATTTTTCCAGTGTTTTGTCCACCCAATACATGCCTCTCACCGTGGCGAGATCGCTGTGCTGTACGGTCTCGGGCTGGTCGTTCCAATTTATGCCGGTGTAAGGATAGGGCTGGTGCATGTCTAAAGTTTTGCAGACGAGAAAAAGTTTTTCCCGTCGATGTTTATCCAAAAGTCTCACAGCTTCCTCATACATCACGTCGTTGTGAAAGCCCCAGCCGCTGGCCCCGGTGTAGCCCTCTTTCTCCAAGTGCTCTTTGGCATAGTATTCTTGCATGCCGTACTGCTCGGGATATTCCCGCAATTCGTCGGCGTAATATTGACTGGAAGCATTCATGAAGATGCCTCGAAAGCCCACGGCCTGCAGGCTGCGAAAAATGCTGGGCGTGTTGTGTCCCTCCATATCCCTGTCCATGATCAAGTGAGAGCGAAAGGTGGCGTTGAGCCCCTGAATGGTAGGGATGGCCGAGGCATAGTAGCGGTCCATGTGAGGATATTTTTGCAAAAGACTGTCCGAAAAAGGCGTGGCCTCTTTCGGTATGGCCTCATTGTAATAATGAAAATAATCTCTGTGCACCGATTCTAAGATCAAGAGCACTACCCGCTCATAAGACGGTGCTTTAAGAGGCAGCGAGGGGCGAGGCACTTTGATGCCCAATTCTTCTAACGCGGCGATATCTTTTTCCGTCAGTTGCCTCTCCTTCACGGCCAAAGCTCTCTTATCGGAGTCGAAGAGAGCTTTGGCCGCAAAATTCACGTTGACTGGCTGGGCCACCATGTCTCGATAACGGCAGCGCACTTTTTCGCTCTCCACTTCGGCATAGAGACCCACCGCTTCTTCCACACCGTAAAGAGCGGCCCGAGCCAACACACCGCTCACTAAATTACAAGCGAGAAGGGCAGTGAAGAGCCCTATGCTCACGTGAAGAAAATTTTCCGACAACCCCCGAGGCGGGCCCGGTCGAAAGAGCAAAGCGATGAGAAGGATGACGGCCGCAATACCTCCCAAGAGCAGCGGGCTCATGGTGGCCAGCACTCCCTTGGCCGCGTAAAAATTCAAATTTTGAAAGAGCACGCTCTCCACGTGCATGGAGGTCTGCCAAAAATAAAAGCCGTCGAAAACGATGGCGATGGCGGTGAAAAAGTAAACGGCAAAATAGGCAGCTTTGCTCCCTCGGCCGCCTCGGGCCTGATAGAAGAGGGCGGCCGACAGCACCAAAAAAATATTGTTGAAAGTGCCCGTCACAACGGCGAGCACACTTTCAAAATTAAATTCGAGGCTCAATTGCTTCAGCATGAAGCAGGCTAAGCCCAAATATAAGACGCCCGTCACCAGCACGGGAAAATAGGCGGCCGCCCATTTTTGCAAAGACGAACGTTTTCGATAGCAACTGCAGAAAAGAAAGATCAAGAGAGCATCCCGCAACAGATGATCGATCACCAGAAAATGATATTCGTTGAAAGGGAAGGGCCGAAGAGTTGCATAACGGCCCCAGCAGGCGGTGGCCTCCGCAGTCAGCAGCAACCATAGGCCGAAGGCAGCGACGGTCTTGATCAACAGGTCTTTATACATGTGTGCCGCCTCCTTGCTCATGGGCCTTGCGGCGCCGGGTCGAAAAATATCAAAAAGGCCGCCTAGCTCTATCTAAGCGGCACGAATTTGCAGCCGTCACTAAGCGATGAAAGAGAGCGGCGCCGTATCGATCGCCACCGTCAAAGGAGCGTGAGCCACTGCATCTCCGTCCAGCTCTGCCACAAAATCTTCCGTATTGCAGCGGATCTCCGCCTTCGTTGCTCTCTTGAAGAGCACTGTTTTGTCCATAGTGAGAGCTTCCATGCCGATCAAAGCCGTATAGCGAAGGAAATCCATCCTCTTGTTTCCCTGAAAGAGAGCTACATAAAGCAAGGGTTTGGAGAGCGCGGCATCGCTGAAGATATTATAGCGGCCTGCGTAATAGCGGCTCTTGCCCACGATGACCGAAGAGCCTTCGTGCCACTCTTCTTCATCGTCGAAACGCACAAAAAAGCGATAGCTCCAGTTGCTGAAGATGAATTCTTTTCGCATCAGCTCCGTGCCCTGCACCACATAGGCGAACTTGCTGAGCAATTTTTTCTCCAAAGAGGAAACGCTGTCTACGACCAAAGAGTCGAAGCCTATGCCCAACACGGTCAAAAAGACGCGGCCGTTGGCGCGGCCAAAATAGACGGGCACCGTATTGAAACGGCTCACCCGTTTCATCCAACGCTCCGGTTCTATGCTCAGCTGCAATTCTTTGGCCACCAGATTCACTGTGCCGGCGGGAAAAACGCTGATATAAGGACGATAATCTTGCCGCAGCAAAAGATCGATGAGCGCCCGAACGGTGCCGTCGCCGCCGGCGATTATCACCCAATCGACTTTTTTCGCCGCCAGTCGTTGGGCTATCCCTTCCAGTTCTTCGAAGCGGAACACATCCCACAGCTCCACTTCTTTGGTGGACAAAACAGACTTCAGCCGCTTATGGATCTCGTTCACTCTGCTCAAAACGCTGGCGAAGATCTGCTTGCCGCTGTTGCGATTGTGGACGATGACCACCCTGCGCAATCGTTCTTTGTTTAGAGAAGTCAAAGGCATCTTTAGCTCCTGAAGATAAATCGTTTACGGGAAAGGTAGTTCCAGGCCACCACTATGGCACTGGCTCCTATCTTCGAAAAAAGAGGCGGCCAAGCCAGCAACGAAACGAAAAAATACATGAGGAGGAGATTGAACCCGAGGCCCATCACGCTGACCAAAAAGACCAAGCCCACTTCCTTGCCTCGGGAAAAACGGCTGCCGCTGTCGAAGACCAATATGTTTCCCAAAAAATAATGATAGAGAGTCGAGAGGCCGAAGGCCGCTGCCGTGGCGACGTTGGTGAGCCAAGGAAGAGAAAGCCCTCTGCCGGCGAAAAGATAATAGAAGAAAAGATAAAAGAGGGCCCACTCTACTATGGCCGCCGTTCCTCCCACAAAGAGGTAGAGCAAAAATTTGAGGCCTTCTTTGCTGCTGTAATCGTAGCCGAAGAGCACTTTCTTTTTCATCGTTTATTCACGGCGGCGGCGAGTATCGCCTCTACTCGCTCTCCCTCGAGCTCGGAAATTTTTTTCAAAGACTCAAGCATAGGAGGATAGGGAGCCAATTGTTTTGCAAGCCACACCATATCGATATAATGGCCGTTTTTGAAACCGCTTTTGGGAAAAGAGCCGCAAAGTTTATAACCAAGGGCCCGATGAAAGGCGAGACTTGCTTCGTTATGGGCGGTGATGCAGGCATAAGCATTGACGATATTCATCATGCGCAAAAGTTCTTCTAAAGCGGCATAAAGAAGGCGGCCTCGACCCCGACCCGTTGCTTCTCTTCTTATATAGATAGTGACTTCGACACAACCGTGATAAGCTGCTCTTTCTCGATAACTGTGAGCGTAGGCATAGCCCAAAATTTTTTTCTTTTCTTCTAATAATATATAGGGGAAGCTGCCGGAGATGGCTGCCATCCTCTCGCGCCAAACTTCTAAAGTCGGAACTTCGTATTCAAAAGATGTGTCGCTCACGGCAAAGTCGGGGCTCTCCACGTAGGGACGATATATCTCTAAAAGTTCCGCTGCATCTTCTTCTTTTGCTAAACGAAGGAGCAAAGACTTCATGGTTCAGGCTCCGCATCTACTTCGAAAAGACGGCTCCAAGGCAGAGTCAACGAGAATTTTTTTATCGCCGCCTCTCCCAAGAGAGGCTGTGCTACTTCGGTCACGGCTGCATTGATAGCAGCTTCTGCAACTTGCTTTTGCTTTTCGTCGAGACCGCTGTTGGGCCAGCGCCGCGGCCACACGACTTCCCGGGCCACGGCGAGGCGGGCGTTGCTCTGATAAGCCCAGTCGTCCAGATAACGCTGCGCGAGCAGAACTTCCCGCTGTTTTTGCGTCAAGAGAGGACGCAAGAGGCCCTGAGCCAAAGCAAAGCCCAAAGAATTGCTGGCCGTGTTCCAGCCGCTGTATGAACTGATCTTATATTCTATCCCTTCTTGAAAAAGTTGGGGGATGAGACTGTTATCCGCACCGTTGCCGTATTTCACGTCGGCCACCATGACCGGACGGCCTTCGGACAAATATTTTTTCACCTGTTCGACAAACACCGCGGTCTCTTTTTTAGGCGCGGCAGTGTTGGAAGGATGGGTCGCCATGAACGTGGCCCCGTCTTTAGGCGTGTTCACCGCCAAAATATAGTCGGCCCTGCGGCCGCTGCTCACCGGCACGGCCCCAGCGGCGAAGATGTGGGCCTTGGCAGTTGAACTGATCTTATCGTCTTCATAAACGGGCACGGTGTCGCCGCCTTTGCCCGGAGCATAGACCGTCTGCACGAAGGGCAGCTCCATCTGCAATTTATTGGACGCTCTCACCAAAAGCAGCAAGCCCAATTGATCGGCACCGGCGAAGAAACGGATCTTATCTTTAGGCAATTCGTTCACCAAGATCTCCATCCTTCTCGCTTCCCTGTGGGCCTGAGAGAAAGGAGCTGTGTCGTCGCGGCCGATGAGAAGATAATCGAAGTCGCCGCTCTCCACCCCGTGCAACAAAAGTTCGGTGATCTTGATGTTGAGCGCCCTTCTCGTATAAAGATCGTCCAGAACGGCCTTGGGGATGAGCTTGCGCAATTTTTTCAGCTCGCTGCCCTCGCCGTGGCGGAGCTCTTTGAATTCTTTTTTGTCTTCCAAAGCGCCCAAACGAAAAAGTTTCGGTCCCCATTCTCGATAATAGGCCGGCTCTACCGGGGCGGCGCTGATCATGGGCGAGCGCATGATGGTGGTGAAAACGTAAACGTCCTGCCCTCTGTAGCGATGTTTGAGCTCGATCAAACGCTGAGCTCTTTCAGAGAGCACGTCGAAAGAAAGCTCGTGGGTACGGCTGGCTACCAGCCCGCCGTAAAGAAGAGCATCGGAAGAGACCACCACGGCCAAAGAGCCTTCGGCGTTTCCTTCCAGCCAAGCGAAAATAGCTTCGGGATCTGCGGGCTTCTTTTCATCGGCCAAAAATTCTTTGGGCGGCAGCAGCACGTCCCAGCCTGCCTGACGCATGGTCTCGACGGTATAAGACAGGTTCACCGGCCTGTTGTCCATGGGCACATAGAGGAGAGTCCCCTTGGCAGCAGCTCCCGCCATATGACAAAGCAGCAAGAGGGCCGACAAAAATATGCACTTGCACAGCTTCATGATCTTCACTTCTCCTTGAAAGGTCCGATGCTCGGGCGGCGGACCGGAGGTTCGCGGTTATATGGTCAATTTTGTTTCTTTCGCCCTGCGGCGTTCATTATCCTGCTATAAAGGGAAGAAATAAAACCTGTCCCCCCAAAGAAAGAGTCCTTGCCGTCGGCGCAAGATGTAATCATTGACAGCCCGCCCCTTTTTACGCTAGAATGATTACGGTATGATCATTTGCATGCGAAGGATGTGATCGAGATGCTGACGACCGCTGAAGTAGCCGCCGCCCTGCATGAAAACGGGTACAAGGTGACGCCCCAACGGCTGGCGGTGTATGCCGCTTTGAGCAAAGAGCGCTGGCATCCCGATGCCGACGAGCTCTACAAAATTTTGCGTCCCAAACACAAAGCATTGAGTTTGGCCACTGTTTACAAAAATTTGGATGCTCTCGGCAAGGCAGGCCTCATCCAAGTGCTGAACACCGGCGAGAACAGCTTTCGCTACGACGCCAACACCGAAAAGCACAGTCACCTGCGCTGTTTGGAGTGCGGTGAAGTGCGGGACATCACCAGCGCCAAGACCGCTGCGGTGATCAAAGACGTGGCTGCCCAAAGCGGCTACAGCATCAGCGGCGAGCAGTTCTACTTCTTCGGGCTCTGCCCCGCTTGTCAAAAGAAAAAAGCAAAAAACAACGAGTGACAGCTTTCGCGACCTCCGGCCCCGGCCGGAGGTCTTTTTTCATGTGCGAAAAATTTTCGACCTGACTTTTTAACGCTTCGCCTCGCAGCAGACGGCTGCGTTTTTCAGAGCAGGTCCTCTGTTTCTTTTTGTCGGCCCAAAAGATAATTGATGAATTGCTGGGCAGTGCGGCCGGAAAGGCCGCCGTGATGCAGCTCCCAGCGTTTTGCTTCCCGGTGCAGTTCTTCTTCTGCCAATTTCACGCCCTGCCGTTGGGCCAAAGTGTCGACGATGCGAAAATATTCCTGCTGATCCGGCTGGCCGTAGTAGATGGTGCAGCCGAAACGGTTCACCAGCGACAGTTTTTCCTGCATGTTGTCCGATTTGTGGATGCCCCCCTCGTTGGTCACGTCCTGCCGGTCCTTCCATGTTTCGTTGATGAGGTGGCGGCGATTGCTTGTAGCGTAGATGAGGATATTGTCCGGCTGGATCTCCAGTCCCCCTTCGATGATGGCCTTCAAATATTTATAGTCGGTCTCGAATTCTTCGAAGGAGAGATCGTCCATGTAGATGATGAAGCGGTAGTTGCGGCTCTTGATCTGCGACACCACTGCAGACAATTCTTTGAACTGATGCTTGTAGATCTCTATCATTCTCAGCCCCGCATCGTAGTATTGATTGATGAGGGCTTTGATGGAGCTGGATTTGCCTGTCCCCATGTCGCCGAAGAGCAGCACATTGTTGGCCGGCCTTCCTGCGATGAAGGCCTCGGTGTTGGCGATGAGCTCTGCCTTTTGCCATTCGTAGCCCACCAAGTCGGCGAAGGTGAGTTTAGAAGTGTTGGCGATGGGCACCAAGCAGGCTTCTTCGCCGCTGCCGGCGATGCGGAAGGCTTTGTTCAGCCCCAGCTTGCCCACGCCGTAGGCTTTATAAAAATCGGTGACGAGGCGGTAGATCTCTTCCCCGTCTTTTGCATTTGCGATGGCGGCGCTCAAGGTCCGCACTTTCTCGCTGATGTTTTCGTTGTAGCGGCTCTTTTTCTTGGCCACGCTGCGGTAATTTTCGATGAGAGAAAAAACATCGGTGTCCAACGCTTTCTCCAAGGGCGAAAAATCGTAGTCGAAAAGTTTTTTGAACACGTCGAAATCGTTCTTCACCAAATTATTCACCGTGCCCTCGCAGGCCCCCACCTTTTCGCAGGTGATGGAGAAAGGAGTCTCGGTGCTGATCAAAAGATAGGTGAGATAGTTGTGCCACAAATTGCGGTCGAAGCCGTAGCGGGTGGCCACGTCCAGCAGCTTGTGGATCTGACTGTAGACCCGCCCCAAAAGGTCCGCCTTGTCGTAAGAGCCGGACGAAAAGGTGCGGATGAGCTCCGCCAAGGGAAAGAGGAGATTGTCCTCTTCCAAATTGCGATAGACGACCAATTTTGCCAATTCTTTATACATTTAAGTCCGCTCCTTTGCACCTTTCGGCCTTTCTGAAAGTATGAGCCGGAAAAATTCGCAGCCGCAAGAATTTTTTCTTATATTTTTCGTTCAAGTTCGAGCAGCCGACCTTTTTCCCGAAAGCGTCTGCTTTTAAAAGTCGAAGCCGCAAAACTTTTCCCAAGTTTTTTCAGCCGGCGGCCGCAGCGCTCGCTAAAAATTTTTTTCGCCGCAGCCCGAGGGGCGGCGGTTTTTTCAAAAAAGCGAGGCCGCTCACGCCCAAGGCTGTGCGCCCCGAGAAAAATTTTTTGAGTGTCGGCTCGCGACTGCGCTCCTTTTTCTAAATTGTAGTTTATTTTTCGGCATAAGTCAAACCGCATGGCTGCCAAATTCCTTGCCTAAGGCTGGAAGATAGGAGTATAATGTTAGTATCTGTATGCATTTATCTTTTGTGTTTTAAAAAGAGACCGAGGAGATCGTCATGTTTTTCGACCGAGCAAGGATCTACGTGGAAGCAGGAGACGGCGGCGACGGCATGAGCAGCTTTCGCCGAGAAAAATTTGTGGAAAGAGGCGGCCCCAACGGCGGCAACGGCGGCCGGGGCGGCGACGTTATTTTGCGAGCCGATGAAAATTTAAACACCCTCATCGACTTCCGCTATAAGAGAAAATTCATCGCCAAAGCCGGCGGCAAAGGCGGCAACAAAAATTGCACCGGCGAGCAGGCTGCCCCCGTTTACGTGAAAGTGCCCCTCGGCACTTTGGTGCGAGACGACGCCACCGATGCTCTTTTGGCCGACTTGGTGGAGCACGGGCAAGAATATGTGGCCGCCAAAGGCGGCCGGGGCGGCAAAGGCAACGCCTGCTACGCCACCAGCACCAACAGGGCCCCCACTTTCGCCGAAAAAGGCGAGCCCGGCGAGTACCGCTGGCTGAAACTGGAATTGAAATTGTTGGCGGACGTGGGCTTGGTGGGCTATCCCTCCGTGGGCAAGTCTTCCATCATCGCCCAAGTGAGCGCCGCCCGTCCCGAGATAGCCGCCTATCACTTCACCACTCTCACCCCGGTGCTGGGCGTGGTGCGCATCGACGAAGAACATTCTTTCGTGCTGGCCGACATCCCCGGCCTCATCGAAGGAGCTCACGACGGCGTGGGCCTGGGCCACGACTTTTTGCGCCACATCGAGAGGACCAAGGTGCTGCTCCACATCGTAGACGTGGCCGCCGTAGACGGCCGCGACCCGGTGGACGATTTCGAAAAGATCAACGCAGAACTGAGAGAATACAGCGAACGGCTGGGCCGCCGCAAACAGCTGGTAGTGGCCAACAAGATGGACCTGCCCGGCGCCGAAGAAAATTTCGCCCGCTTAAAAGCTTACGTGGAAGAAAAAGGCTACGAGATAGCCAAAGTAAGCGCCGCCACCGGCGAAGGTCTGCAGGAACTGATGTATAAAGCTTACGAACTTTTAGGCCAATACGTGCCCGAAGAAGACGAAGAAGACTTGGCTCCCTTCGAAGAGATCGACCCCGACAGTTTCGAGATCGTCGCGGGCAACGACACCGAATGGGAAGTTCGGGGCCGCAACATCGAGCGACTGGTGGCCATGACCAACTTCGACAACTTTGAAGCTCTTCATCGTTTTCAAATGATCTGGAAAAAATTGGGCATCGACGAAGCCTTGAAAGAAAAAGGCGTGGAAGAAGGGGCCACCGTCCGCATCAGGGACATGGTCTTCGTCTATAAAGAAAACGAATGACGGGTAGAAGCTAATGCAAGAAGAAAGAAAAGCTTTGGCCAAAGCCAAACGCATCGTAGTCAAGGTGGGCACCAGCACCATCACCTATCCCGACGGCAAGCGCAACTTCAGCCGCATCGACCGGCTGGCCCGAGAGATGGCCGATCTGCAAAATCAGGGCAAAGAAATGATCTTGGTGACTTCGGGAGCGGTGGCCGTGGGCGTGGACCGGCTGGGCCTGCCCGGCAAACCCGCCACCATCCCCGGCAAGCAGGCGGCTGCCGCCGTCGGCCAAGGCGTTTTGATGCACACTTATGAGAAAATTTTCGCCGATTACGGCCAGATCGTGGCTCAGGTGCTTTTGACGAAAGCAGAGAGCGTCGATCGTCAGCGTTACACAAATTCCCGCAACACTTTCATGGCTCTTTTGAAGCAGCGGGTCATACCCATCGTCAACGAAAACGATGTCATCGCTCTGGATGAATTGAAGATCGGCGACAACGACAACATGTCGGCCCTGGTGGCCGGCATCATCGACGCCGATCTGGTGATCATCCTCTCCGATGTGGACGGTCTTTACGATGCCGATCCTCAAACTCACCCCGAAGCAAAATTGGTGAGCTTGGTGACGGAGATCACCCCCGCCATCGAAGCCGGCGCCGGCGGCGTGGGCAGTTTGCGGGGCACCGGCGGCATGGCCACGAAGATCCAAGCCGCCAAAGCAGCCACTTCCAGCGGCATCAATTTGGTGATCGCCGGGGGCAACGTGAAAGACAGCCTCAGCCGCATCTTGGCCGGCGAAGAGATCGGCACTCTTTTTGTCAGTCGCGAGAACCGACTGCAATTTCGCAAACGCTGGCTGGCCTTCGGGGCCCGCATCAAAGGCAGCATCACCGTGGACGCCGGCTGTGTGAAAGCTCTGCGCAAAGCGGGAGGCTGCAGCATTTTGCCTGCCGGCATCACCGCCGTTGAAGGAAGCTTCGAGCCCGGCAGCACCGTAAGCGTAAAAAATAACGAAGGGCGAGAGCTGGCCCGAGGCCTCGTCCACTATTCGGCCGCCGAATTAGACCTGATCAAAGGCTGCAAGTCCGGCGAGATCGAAGATATTTTAGGCCACAAAACTTTCGACGAAGTCATCCATCGGGACGATCTCGTCATCCTTTGAGCAGCGGAGGACTTTGAAGATCGGCTAAGATCTTTCGAAAACTTTTGGGAGGAAGCATGGACACCTACGCATTGGTGAAAGAAAAATGTTTGGCGGCGCGTGAAGCGGCAAAAAATTTGGCCACAGCGGGGACCGCGGAAAAAAATGCAGCTCTTTTAGCGATGGCAGAGGCTCTCTTGCTTCATGAAGAAGAGATCCTCGCCGCCAACATAAAAGATATGGAGGCCGCTCGCACCAAAAATTTGAAGAGCTCTTTTTTAGATCGGCTGCGTCTCGATCATGAGCGTTTGCTTGCGATGGCCGACGGTCTGCGTCAGGTGGCCGCCCTTCACGATCCCATCGGCGAGGTCATCGGCGGCGGCCGCCGCCCCAACGGGCTCACCGTAACTAAGATCAGAGTGCCTTTAGGCGTCGTCGCCATCATCTACGAAGCCCGCCCCAATGTCACCGCCGATGCGGCCGGCCTCTGCTTGAAGACAGGCAACGCCGTCATTTTAAAAGGCGGCAGCGAAGCCATCGAGACCAATAAAGCAGTCACCCGCCTTCTTGCAACAGCTGCTGCGGCCTGCGGCCTCCCCCGAGATTCGGTGCAATTGATCGACACTGCCGACCGTCAAGCGGTCATCGATCTCATCCAAATGCAGGGGCTGGTGGATCTGGCCATCCCTCGGGGCAGTGCCGGGCTCATCAAAGCCGTGGTGAATAGCGCCAAGGTGCCGGTCATCGAGACCGGGGCCGGCGTCTGCCACACTTATGTAGACGAAGATGCCGACGTGGCGATGGCCGTGAAGATCTGCTTCAACGCCAAAGTGCAGCGGCCCAGCACCTGCAACGCCATGGAGACTTTATTGGTGCATGAGTCTATCGCCCCCGCTTTTTTGCCCAAGATGCTGGCCGCCTATCTCGAGGCCGGTGTGGAACTAAGAGGAGACGAAAAAGTTCAAAGTTACAGCCCCAAAGTGCTCCCCGCAAGCGAAGAAGATTGGTCCACCGAATACGGGGACTTGCGTCTTTCGATAAAGATCGTAGACTCTCTCTCTGAAGCTTTAGAACACATCGCCGCCTACGGCACCAAACACAGCGAGTGCATCGTCACGAAAAATTTTGCCAACGCTCGCCGTTTTCAAAAAGAAGTAGACGCTGCCGCCGTTTATGTGAACGCCTCTACTCGTTTCACCGACGGCAACGAGTTCGGTTTCGGGGCAGAGATAGGCATCAGCACGCAAAAGCTCCACGCCCGCGGGCCCATGGGCCTGCCTGAGCTGACGAGTTACAAATATTTGATCGACGGCAACGGCCAGCTCAGGTCGTAAGGACCGGACGAAAGATCTCGCACATGAATTTTTGCTCGTAGGAAAAAAGGCGCCGAGGTGTGAGGTCTCGGCGTTCGCTTTTTCTTTTAAGCTCTTTGCCAAACTAAACGGAGCCCTTTTCGCTCAGGCTCGTCAAAAGAAAGTCCTCTGCCTCGATCTTGAGCAAAGACAAAATTTTTCGTCCGTTTTTTCGCCTTCTCCCTCTCGAGCCGGCTCTCTTTCTCGCAAAAGATCGTCGGTGAGAGCCCATCGTTCTTTGATTTCTTTCAATAGTGATGAAAATGTCCGATATATCTTTAGATAAGACCATAGAAAAATTGACCCGCTGCGGCGATCTGCCCGACGAAGAGCTCCTTAGGCTCATCGTCGACCCTGCGGCTCGGGCTCCTTTGGCCCTTGCTGCCGATAGTGTTAGGCGCAAAGTTTACGGCAACGCCGTTTATATCCGCGGGCTCATCGAATTCACCAATCATTGCAAAAATAATTGTTACTACTGCGGCATCCGCGCCGGCAACAAAAAAGTGAGACGTTATCGCCTCACGGAAAGTGAAATTTTAAATTGTTGCGACAAAGGCTATCGCTTGGGCTTTCGCACCTTCGTGTTGCAGGGCGGAGAAGATCCCTATTTCGACGACGAAAGACTGTGCGCCCTCGTCGCCGCCATTCGCCGCCGGCACCCCGACTGCGCCATCACCCTTTCTGTGGGCGAAAGAGAAAAAGAAAGTTATCGCCGTTTAAAAGCAGCCGGCGCCGACCGCTACCTGCTGCGCCACGAAACGGCGACGCCGGAGCACTATCGGCTCCTGCACCCCGCCTCTCTCAGTTTAGAGCATCGCAAAAATTGTCTTTGGCACTTGAAAGAACTGGGCTATCAAACGGGCAGCGGCTTCATGGTGGGCAGCCCCGGCCAAAAACCGGAACATTTAGTGGCCGATCTTCGTTTTTTGCAAAAATTGCAGCCGGCCATGATCGGCATCGGCCCCTTCATCCATCACCCCGACACGCCCTTCAAAGACTGCCCCGACGGCAGCGCAGAACTTACATTGAAACTCATATCTCTTTTGCGCCTTCTCTTCCCCTACGCCCTGCTGCCTGCCACAACTGCTTTGAGCACTCTCGCCGCCGACGGCAGAGCCCGGGGCCTGCAGGCCGGGGCCAATGTGGTGATGCCCAATCTTTCGCCCATGGAGGTAAGAGATCTTTATCGATTATACAGCGGCAAGAGCCACAGCGGCGCCGAGAGCGCCGAAGGGCTTCGCAGCCTGCGGGCTCTGGTGAAAGCAGCCGGTTATGAGATCGTGACAGACAGGGGCGATGCCAAAGGCCCCGAGGAGAAGATAAATGGATGATAAGAAAGTTTTGATAGCCATGAGCGGAGGAGTTGATTCCTCCGTGGCCGCCCTGCTGCTGCAGGAGGCAGGCTACAGTTGCATAGGCGTGACCATGCGCCTCTTCGCTACTGCTGCAGAGGACGACCCTGCAAAAAGAGCGGCTGAAGTTTGTGCACGTTTGGGTATCGAGCACAGAGCGGTAGATCTTTCTTCTCTTTTCAAAGAGGCTGTCATCGAACCCTTCGTCGCCGCCTACGAGAGAGGCTGCACGCCCAACCCCTGCATCGCCTGCAACCGCCGTCTCAAATTCGGCGCTCTTTTAAAAACGGCAGACAGTCTCGGCTGCCGCTATCTGGCCACCGGCCATTATGCGCAAAAAGTGCTGAACGAAGAGAGCGGCTGCTATTATGTGAGCAAGGCGGCGGACTTGAATAAAGATCAAAGCTATGTGCTCTACAATTTGACGCAAGAGCAGTTGGCTCGGGTGCTCTTTCCTTTAGGCGGCCTCACTAAGACAGAGGTGCGGCAGCTGGCGACTGCTCATGCCTTCGCCAACGCTCAGCAAAAAGAGAGCCAAGACATCTGCTTCATCCCCGAAGGAAAATATGCGGACTTCATTTGCCGCTATCGGGGGCAAAGCTGCTTGCCCGGCGACTTCGTTGATGAAACGGGCAAAGTGCTGGGCAAACATAAAGGGCTCATCTATTATACCGTGGGCCAACGCAAAGGACTGGGCCTGGCCCTCCCTGCGCCTCTTTACGTGAAAGGATTGGACAGAGAGCAGAACCGAGTGATCCTCGCTCCCGAAGCCGCTCTTTACAGCAGCACGGTAGAGGCGGAAGAGGTGAACCTCGCCTGCGGCGGCGACTGGCGGCAGCCTCAGCCGGTGCTGGCCAAGGCCCGCTATCGTCACAAAGAGCAGCCGGCCACAGCCTGCTTGACGAAAGATCATAAACTCGTTGTCCGCTTCGCTTCGCCTCAGCGGGCCCTCACCAAGGGGCAGGCCCTCGTCCTCTACGAAGGAGACAGAGTGCTGGGGGGCGGCCTCATCTCAAGCGTCTCGCCTTGAATTTTCGCGGCGACGCCTGTGTTCTCGCTTTTTTGCGCAAAAAAATAGACCCGCCGCGTCTTGCTTTAAAGACTGCGGGGGCTCTGCAGACAGCTCGGCCTCGCAAGCCAAGCTGTCTACATTTTTTCTCCCCTATTTTTCCCTCATTTGGCCGCTTCCGTCGCGCCGTCTCTTCTTGAAAACGGCTCGTACAGGAGCAACCTGCAATAAAAAAACGGCAAAGGCAAGGACGAACCTCGCAACACCTTTGTCGCTCTGTTTTTATTATAGCCCCGCCGCCGGCGTTTGTCCAGCCTTTGCCGAAAAAATTTTCGTTTCGCCACAATGGCTCGTCGAAAATTTCGGTTTTCTTCGCCTCGACGCTCACAATGCTCTTACTTCACCTGCGGTTTTCGCTCTCAGCTCGGCGCTGACCGTGCTTCGTCGTCAAAAAATTTCGCTTTATCCAGGCGACGGCCTTACTTCGCCGAAAGTTTTCTGTCTCAGCTGCGTCCCTGCTTTCTCGGAAGTTTTTCTCTCCGATCCGTCGCCGACTTCACACAGCGGCGAAAATTTTTATGATCTTTCTGCCGCCGAAACTTTTCGAAAAAGAAGCTCCCTTCGGCGCTGCCGCTTCATTTTTGTTAGTGTATAATTTTCGTTGGCAAGCTCAATAAAATAAAGGGAAGGGTTTTGGTTTTCCCCTTCCCTGATCATGCAAAATATCTTATTATTTTAAGGGCCAAACAAAAAATAAAGGAGTTTTGCATGA
>CANRJC010000011.1 GCA_947630795.1 uncultured Phascolarctobacterium sp.
ATAGGGTTGCCGAATGGACTGTCCATAACTATAAGTTTTTAGAACCCCCACTAAAAGTGGGGGTTTTCTTCATACAACAAAAAAGCTCCGTCTCGCAAAGACGGAGCTTCTTTTCTTGTGCCGGGCTACATGATGCGGAACACCGCTATCACCTTGCCTAAGATCTGGATATTATCGGTGCCCAAAATGGGGCGATACTTGTCGTTCTCTGGCTGCAGCCGCACGTTGCGGCGGTCCCGAAAGTAGCGCTTCACGGTGGTGCTCTCGCCGTCGATGAGGGCCACCACGATATCGCCGTTGGTAGCGTAGTTCTGTTTGCGGGCGATGATGTAGTCGCCGTCGAAGATGCCCGCCTTGATCATGCTGTCGCCTTCCACGGTGAGCATGAAGACGTCGTCGCTGCAGCCCACCAGATCTTTGGGGATGGGGTAGGTGTCTTCCACGTTCTCCACCGCCAAAATGGGCTGGCCCGCGGTGATCCTGCCCACCAGCGGCACCGCCACCATCTCTTTCATCTTCCAGGCCTCGGACCCCGCACCCAGCAGCTCGATGTTGCGGCTGCCGACCATGTCGCGGCTGATGAAGCCCATCTCCTGCAGGTTGCGCAGGTGATTGTGGACGCTGGAACTGGAGGAGAGGCCCACGGCCTCGCCGATCTCCCGTACGGAGGGGGGAGCGCCCCGCATCAGCATGTAGGTGCGGAGAAACTCTAGGATCTTGCGCTGACGGTCACTGAGCATCTCCTCGGTATAAGTGCCGTCGAAATCGGGGGGAAGAGCCCTTTTTCTGCCCATGATACAGCCTCCGTTCTTGCGCCGCGGCGAAAAGAGCAGTCTCACGAAAAACATGCCCGCTGCGGTGCCGATCTTCAAGTTAAAACAATTTTAGCATAGAAAAAAGGCTAAGTCAAACAAATTGTTCTGCTTTTAAAATAAAACGGAAAAATTTTTCACCGTTCGCTCAATTTATGAGTTTTTACGTTATATTCCGCTTCTTGGGGCCAGGGCTTGCCGTTCACCTTCACGTTGCCGCTGAAGACCGCCAGCTTCGTCTTCCAGCAATAGGCGCCCTTATCGGCGCAGATCACATCTTGGCCGCAGCGAAAGACCGTGTTGCCGCTGCAGTAGGCGGTGCGGTCCGTGTGGTAAACGTCCACTTTGTCGCAGGTGAAGCGCAGCTCTTTGTCGTAATCCAATTTGATGTTGCCTTCGGCGTGCACTTCCAATTGATAGAGCAGCACCTGAGCTCTGTCGCAAGTGATCACCAAGTCCATCCTCTCGTCGGGCCAGCGCACGGTGGCATGGCCCTCCAGCAGGTAGACGCCGGTGAGAGGGTTGAAGGAGCGCTTGTCGCTGGTGACGGTGGGCTGCTCTGCGGCCTGGCACAGAGAAGAGCAGCACAAAAGGATGAGAGTGAAGAGCAAAAAGATCTTTTTCATCGTAAAACCTTCCTTAAAAAACGAGTCACGGCTCTATTATACCATGTATCCGCCGCAGCGCAAGGCAGAAGCACAGGGCCGGGGAAATTTGTGAAGAGGGCAAAAGAGGATTTTCCCCTTGAAACAGGGAATAATAACCGCAACGACAAAAACTGCGAGGGCCTCATGGAGCAGGAATGGGAGAATTTCAAGGAGCAGGTGCGGAGCGCCGCCGACATTTTGGAGGTGGTGTCTTCTTATGTGACGCTGAAAAAACGGGGCGGCCGCTACTGGGGCTGCTGCCCTTTGCACGGAGAAAAGACCCCTTCCTTCACCGTTGACCCTTCCAAACAGCTCTTCTACTGCTTCGGCTGCCACGCCGGCGGCGATGTGTTCGCCTTCATACGCCAGGCAGAACATTGCGGCTTCGGCGATGCTTTGAAACTTTTGGCCGACCGTTATCACATCCCCGTGCCGGAGCGGACAGGCACCCCCCAAGAGCAGGAGCGGCAGCGGCAGAAACAGGCGGTGCTGGAAGCAAACGAAACGGCTTGCCGCTATTTTCGGGCCTGCCTCACGAAAATGCCTCAGGGCCGGGAAGCCCTAGACTATTTGGGGGGGCGAGGCATCGCAAGCGCTGTCTGCGAGCGTTTTTCCATCGGCTATGCTCTGCCCGGCTTCACCAGCCTCCTTGTCAATTTGAGCAAACGAGGCCTCAAAGAAGAAGTGCTCTTGGCCGCCGGTCTCATCGCCCGGCGGGAAGACGGTTCTTTTTACGATAAATTTCGCCGGCGGGTGATGATCCCCATCAAAGACCCCCGGGGCCGCATCGTAGGCTTCGGCGGCCGCATCATCGGCACAGACGACCGACAAGCCAAATATATGAACACGGCGGAGACCGATCTCTTCAACAAACGCTTTCTCCTCTTCGCCTTCGATGTGGCTCTGCCCGCCATCAGGGCGAGCAGGCAGGCCATCGTGGTGGAAGGTTACATGGATGCCATCAGCCTGCACGCCGCCGGCATCGAGAACGTAGTGGCCTCTATGGGCACCGCTTTCAGCCGGGAGCAGGCCAAATTATTGCAGCGCTGCGCCGAAGAAGTCGTCTTTTGTTACGACAGCGACGGCCCCGGCCGGGCCGCTTCGGTGCGGGCAGTGAGCCTGGCCAGGAGTTGCGGCCTGAAGGTGCGGGTGGCTGCAGTGCCCGCCGGCAAGGACCCGGACGAATTCATCCGCAGCCGAGGAGAGCGGGGGAAAGAGGCCTTCCTGCAGGTCATTCAAGGGGCCGAAGAAGGCTTGGCCTTTCAGATCGACGAGGTGCTGAGGCAAAATAATACGGCCTCTTTGGCAGGAAAAGTACAGGCTGTGTCGAATATTCTACCATTCCTTCTAGAGGGGAGCAGCGAGATAGAAGCGGCAGCCTACATCAAAGAACTGGCCCGCAGGCTGGTGATCGACGAAGGCCTCATCGCGGAAGAATACCGCAAAGCGGCCCGCAGCAGAGGGCGAAAAACGGTGCAAGCGCAGCCTCAAAGCTCTGCCCCTCTCGGCGTTGCCCGGCGGGTGCAGGAAGGGTTGCCTGCCGAAAAACTTTTGCTCCTAACTTTATTGGAGCGTCCCGATTTGGTGACAGACTGCGAAGAGACGGTAGGGAAGTTCGGCTTCACCTGCCCCGCTTATCAAGCTATCTTCGACGGTATAAGGGCCTACGTTGCCGATGCCTCTCCCAAAACTTTGAGCGAATTTTTGCTGGACGAGCTGCAAGATGACGAAGAGGCCGGCTCGGCCTTGGCCCAGATTGCCGCTCAAGAGCTGCAGAAAGAGAACTTGGAAGATACTTTTGCCGATTGCAACAGACAGCTCACTTATCGCCATCTGCAAAAAGAATACGAGCGGCACGCAGCCTTGGCCGTAGAATACGAAAAGGCGGGAGACGGGCGCTACAAAGAAGAACTAGCGCGCGGTCTGCAGTTGAAAAAAGAGATAAGCGATTTGTATCATAAAGCATAAAGACAGACAGTTTCGTTAAATAGTCGCGAAAGGAGGAACGCCATGAGCATGGAACCGGCACAAGAAGAGCTGCGTCAGCAAACAGTTGCGGAAGAAGCGGCTCAAGAGACCGACGCCCCGGCAGGAGCCGCAGGCAAAGCCGAGAGCGCCGCGCCCGACACGGCAGCCCCGCAGGCCGACATAAGCGAAAAGAGCCTTGCTCCCAAGGCCGACCTCCCGGCGGATCGGGCAGAGCTCGAGCAGAGCGCAGAAGAAGAGAACGACGAAGAACCCAGCCTGGACGGCAAAACTTTGAGGACCGAGCAGGACTTTCACGATGCGGAAGTGCAGGCCGAAGAAGAAGCGGCCGAATTGGCCGACCTGCAGGACGCCGACGATTATGCCGAATTGGAAGAGATAGACGAAGCCGGCGGCGCAGGCTTTTCCGCTGCCCGTGGCCTTCCCGAAGGCGTGCTCGCCAAGGGCCAATTGGTGGATCTTTTGACCAAAGCCAAAGAAAATAACGGCGTCCTCACCTACGAAGACGTGTTGGAGACTGTCCCCGAGGCGGATGCGGACTTTGTGGAGCGGCTCTTGGAAGAGATCGCCAACAAAGGCCTGAAGCTCATCGACGAGACGGAGGCGGACGAGGCCGCCATCGCGGCCGACTTGGCCAAGATCGCCCAAAGCGGCGAGACCGTGAGCGAGAGCGAGCTGGCCCGGCTGGAAGTGCCGGAAGGTATCAGCATCGACGACCCGGTGCGGATGTATCTGAAAGAGATAGGCCGGGTGCCTCTTTTGGTGGGCGACGACGAGATCAAGCTGGCCAAAAGGATGGAGAAGGGCATACAGGCCTCTAAGCTCCTGCAGGGGTGGGAGCCCAACAAAGACAGGTTCGGCGGCAAAGGCGAGAACGACCCTGCCCGGCTGTTGGACGAAATAGACGCTTTTACGGCGAAAGAGAAGCACATCACTCTGCTGCGCTCCAGAGCTTCCGTTTTGAAGGAACTTACCGAGCGGCAGCGCAGCGATCGGCCCTGCACTGCGGCCGAATACGAAGACTTTATCTTCGAGCTCACCAGAGACGAGCGCAACCATCTCCAGCACCAGCTGAGCGAGAGAAGATGCCTCGATCCCCAATGGGAGAGCCTCATCATCCATAGGCCCACGAGCGATAAAGATGCCCACGACCTCTACGATATCGCCGGCCGTCTCGCTCATGTAGGCGAGCTGCTGCAAAAAGAGCAGAGCGATCCCCAAGAGGCCGGGAAAATTTACGACAGGTTCCTAGCCGCGGAAGCAAGTTTCAAAAAATTACTGCGGGAGATCGACGAGCAGGGCGAAGAGGCCAAGAAGGTCCTCTCCGAGACCAACCTGCGGCTGGTGGTGAGCATAGCCAAGCGCTACGTGGGCCGGGGCATGCTCTTTTTGGACCTCATCCAAGAAGGCAACCTGGGGCTCATCAAAGCGGTGGAAAAATTCGATTACAACAAGGGCTTCAAGTTCAGCACCTACGCCACTTGGTGGATACGCCAGGCCATCACCCGGGCCATCGCCGACCAGGCTCGCACCATCCGCATCCCCGTGCACATGGTGGAGACCATCAACAAGCTCATCCGCGTCAGTCGGCAGTTACTGCAGGAATTGGGGCGGGAGCCGCAGCCGGAAGAATTGGCCCGCGAGATGGGCACCACGGTGGACAAGGTGCGGGATATCATGAAGATAGCGCAGGAACCCGTGTCTTTGGAGACGCCTATCGGCGAAGAAGAAGACTCTCACTTGGGCGACTTCATCGAAGATTACGATGCACCAGCTCCGGCGGACGCCGTCTCCTTTACACTTCTCAAAGAGCAATTGTGGGACGTGCTCCAGACCCTCACCCCCCGGGAGCGGAAGGTCTTGGAACTGCGCTTCGGCCTGCAGGACGGGCGCAGCCGCACTCTTGAAGAAGTGGGGCAGTACTTCAGCGTCACCCGCGAGCGCATCCGTCAGATCGAAGCCAAGGCTTTGCGGAAGCTGCGGCACCCCAGCCGCAGCCGCAAGCTGAAAGATTTTTTGGATTGAGTTCTCTTGACAAGGCCGAGGCCTTTGACTATAATGTTGCTTGTCAGCGCCAGATGGGCCTATAGCTCAGTTGGTAGAGCCGCCGGCTCATAACCGGCTGGTCGTAGGTTCGAGTCCTACTGGGCCCACCAATAAAAATGCAACTGCATCATCGGGATTCGGCGCGATGAAATAAGGAAGGCTTTAGCCCCCATAGTCGATAGCGACGGCTGTGGGGGCTAAAATGTTTACGGAAATAAGCGAGAGCGGCAAAACGGCGCAAAGGCTCATCGGCTGCCGGGAAAGCTCATCGAGCGAGCGGTCTGACGCAGACCGGGCAGGTCAGACGGGCGCCGCAAAAGGAAAGGGAAAAAGCGGTGGAAGGTGCGAGAAAAATGGAAACTGCGAATGTTCCGGAGCAGATAGTGATAAGGGGCGGGCGGGTGCACAACCTGAAAAATATCGATGTGACCGTGCCTTTGCACAAGATCGTGGCCATAGCGGGCGTATCGGGCTCCGGCAAATCTTCTTTGGCCTTGGGCATCCTTTATGCTGAAGGCTCCCGCCGCTATCTTGAAGCCTTATCTGCCTACACTCGCAGAAGGATGACGCAGGCGGAGAAGGCGCAGGTGGACGAGGTGCTCTATGTGCCGGCGGCGCTGGCTCTGCGCCAGCGGCCGGGCGTCCCCGGCATCCGCAGCACCTTCGGCACCGGCACAGAGTTGCTGAACAGTTTGCGTTTGCTCTTCTCGCGGGTGGCCGAGCATCGCTGTCCTAACGGCCATTACGTGCCGCCCTCTTTGAACGTGGCGGCGGGCCTGCCTTTGGTCTGCCCCGTCTGCGGCGAGACCTTTTTCGCACCGGGAGCGGAAGAACTGGCTTTCAACAGCCAAGGCGCCTGCAAAAAATGCGACGGCACCGGCATAGTACGCACGGTGGATGAAACGACGCTGGTGCCCAATGAAGATCTCTCCATCGACGAAGGAGCCGTGGCCCCCTGGCAGACCCTCATGTGGTCTCTGATGAAGGATATAGCCAGAGCCATGGGAGTGCGCACCTCTGTGCCTTTCAAAGAATTGACCGCCGCAGAAAGAGAGATCGTCTTTCACGGGCCAGCCGTGAAGAAAAACATCATCTACCAAAACAAGACCAGCGGCGCCGCCGGCGATATGGATTTCACCTATTTCAACGCCACTTACACCGTAGAGAATGCTCTGGCCAAAGTGAAAGACGAAAAGGGCATGAAGCGGGTAGAAAAATTTTTACGGCAGGATATTTGCCCCGAGTGCGGCGGCAGCCGTTTGAGCGAGGCTGCCCGGGCCCCGAAAGTGCGGGGCATCTCTTTGGCCGAGGCCTGCACCATGACCTTGGGGCAACTGAGCGAGTGGGTGAAGGGCGTCCCCGCCTCTTTGCCCGCTGCTTTAAGGCCCATGGCGGAAAGCATCTGCGCTTCTTTTTTAGGCAATGCACAGCGTTTGACGGAGCTGGGGCTGGCTTATCTTACCTTGGACAGGGCAGCGTCCACTCTTTCCACCGGCGAACGGCAGCGGATGCAATTGGCCCGGGCGGTGCGCAACCGCACCACCGGCGTCCTCTATGTTTTGGATGAACCTTCTATCGGCCTGCACCCCTATAATTTGGCGGGCCTCTCCGGCGTGTTGCGCGACCTTATCGCCGACGGCAATTCCGTAGTGCTGGTGGATCACGATGTGCAAGTGCTCCGCCAAGCGGACTGGCTCATCGAATTGGGGCCGGAGGCAGGAGCGGGGGGAGGCAGCGTCATCGCCCAAGGGCCGCTGATGGAGGCGGCAGCCGCTCCCGCTTCCCGTATCGGCGGCTTTTTGACGGGAGAAAAAAGCATCAAAGTGTTCGACTCTTGTCCGAAAGATGAGCTCTTTGCTCTTGGCGCCATTCATCTTTCTACAGATAAGATCCACACGGTGAAGCCCTTAAACGCAGAATTCCCCAAAGGCCGGCTCATAGCGGTGACCGGAGTTTCCGGCTCCGGCAAGACCACTCTGATCTTGGAGAGCCTTATCCCCGCCTTGGAAGCTGCGATCCGCGGCGAAAAACTTCCCGAGCACGTGAAGGCCGTCAGCGCCCCGGGGATAGGGCAGGTAAAATTGATAGATGCCGCTCCCATCGGCATCAACGTCCGTTCCACCGTGGCCACCTACGCCGACGTGCACGACGAATTGCGCAAAGTTTACGCCAAGACTGCGGCCGCTAAAGAGAAGGGCTATAAGGCGGGAGACTTTTCTTATAACACCGGGGCATTGCGTTGTCCCACCTGCGACGGCACCGGCACCATCGAACTGGACGTGCAGTTTTTGCCGGACGTGAAGATAGCGTGCCCCGACTGCGGCGGCTCCCGCTACACCAAAGAGGCGGAGCTCATCAAGCGGCAGTCGAAAAAGGGGGGAGAGGCCCACAGCCTTCCCGACCTGATGGCCATGAGCATCGACGAAGCCATCGCAGCCTGCGCCGATCTGCCCCAGGTGGTGCGCAAGCTGACCGTGCTGCGGGACCTGGGCCTCGGCTATCTGACCTTGGGGGAAGAGACCCCCGGCCTCTCCGGCGGCGAAGCTCAGCGTTTGAAATTGGCGGGCGAATTGGGCAGGGCACAGAGCGACACGGTCTTCGTGTTCGACGAGCCTACCATCGGTCTGCATCCCCTGGACACAGAGACTCTGCTAAAGGTGTTCGCCTCTTTGGTAGAGAAGGGCGCCACCGTCATCGTCATCGAGCACGACTTGGACGTGATAAAAAATGCCGCCTACGTCATCGACATGGGGCCGGAGGGCGGAGACTGCGGCGGCGAGATAGTGGCGCAAGGCACGCCGGAAGAGATCTGCAAGTGCGAGCGCAGCCTGACGGGAAAATTTTTGCGGCAAGTCCTGCAGGTGTGAGCCTTGACTGCTGTTTTTTTGCGAAAAGTTCGCCCCGCAAAGCGCCTCTCTTGCGGAAAAAAGACGAAATTTTTACTGCGGCAGTATTTTTTCTACACAATTGCTTGACAAAACCAGTCTTTTAGCTATAATTAAAACGAAGGGAGGCCGAGCTAATGGCACAGATAAGTTTTCGTATCGATGATGAAGTAAAGAAGAGTGCCGAGGCCGTGTTGGAGAATATCGGCCTGTCCACTTCTGCGGCCATCACGATCTTCCTCAAAAAAGTGGGCAGAGAAAAGCGCATACCTTTCGAGCTCACCGCCGACCCCGGCGCCAACAGCGACGAACACGAATTGATCTTCCCCCGCTGAAAAAGCAAAGCGGAAAGAGAAGAGCCTCACATCTTTTGCCTTGACATTTTTCAAAAGAGCAAAGCCCGAGCGGCCTGCGGCGGCCGCTTTTTTCTTTGCCCGCAAAGAGGCCCGCAAATAGTTTCGAACATGTCTTACAAAGTATGAAGGAAAAGTTCCGGGCCGTGCTATAATGAAGCGGGCCCCGCAGACGGCGGCGCGCGGTTTACGAAGGGGCCCGAACATGATATAATACAAAAAGACGGGAGTTGTTGTTATGCACCTTTCGACGATGCATATCGTTTCTTTGCTGCTGACCCTCATCATCAGCATCGCCCCCGGCCTCTATCTGGCCCGGCGGATCAAAAGCGCGGAAGATTACAGCCTCGGCGGCCGCAGCTCCGGCACCCTCATGGTGGCGGGCAGCATCATCGGCACCATCGTAGGGGGCGGGGCCACCATCGGCACAGCGCAGCTGGCCTTCAAATTGGGCCTCAGCGCCTGGTGGTTCACTTTGGGCAGCGGCATCTCTTTCATTTTGATGGGGCTTTTTTACGCCGTGCCCCTGCGCAAAAGCGGCCTCACCACCATCAGCGAATTTTTGGTAGCCAATTACGGCCCTGCGGCCGGCTATTTCGCCACCGTCTCTTCCAGCATCGGCATCTTCTTCAGCATCGTGTCCAGCGGCCTGGCCGCCATCCATTTGGTAGAAAATCTTTTCGGCTGCGATTTTTTGGTGTCGGCTCTCATCCTTTTAGTGATAGTTTTGGGCCTGGTCTTTTTCGGGGGCATCGCCGGCGGCGGGCTGGCGGGCCTCTTGAAGCTGCTCTTCATTTATGCGGCCGTTTTTGCGGGAGGTTTTGCGGCCTATGAAGGCATGGGCGGCCTCACGGGCCTCTGCGCCGCCTTTCCTCCGCTGCCTTGGTTCAGCCTGTGCGGGGCAGGCATCGAAGGGGCGCTCTTGAATTTCGCTTCCCTTTTGGTGGGTATCGTTTCCACGCAAACTTATATCCAAGCTATTTTCAGCGCCGCCGACAGCAAAACAGCAGCCAAGGGCTGCTTCCTTTCCGCCGCCTTGGTCGTCCCCGTGGGCCTGCCCTCGGTGCTGATAGGCCTCTTCATGCGGGCCAACCACCCCGACATCGCCTCTGTCAACGCTTTGCCCGTCTTTTTGGCCAACTATCTGCCCCCATGGCTGGGGGGCATCGGCTTGGCGGCCTTGCTCCTTTCCGCCTTCGGCTCCATCGCCGGCCTCTCTTTGGGCATCGGCACCATGATCAGCAAAGACGCAGCCAACATTTTGGGCAGTCGTTTAACAAATAAAGCTCAACTTTTTTGCAACAGGATGACGGTGCTTGCGGTCATCCTCGGCTCCATCTTTTTCGTGTTCACCCATCTGCACAGTTCGGTGCTCATGTGGAACTATCTTTCCATGAGCCTGAGGGGCAGCGGCATCTTTCTGCCTTTGACCTTTTCGGTCTTCTTTCACGGGAAGATCCGCAGAGGTTTGGGTCTTTGCTCCATCGCTTTAGGCATCCTCACCGCCGTGTTGTGGGAGCTTTTCGAACCGGTGGCTATCAACGGCCTCTTCGTCGCACTGTTCGTCAACCTGCTATTTTTGGCGGCGGGGCTCTACGCAGGCCCCTCCCGCAAAAAACATTCCTGAATAAAGCTTCGATTCTCTGAAAAATTTTCGAGGGGAAAGAGAAGGACCATGTCTGCTCCTTTCGCGCATCTTCACGTCCACAGCGAATACAGCCTTTTAGACGGGGCCGCCAAGATAGGACCCTTGGTGGCTCGCGCCAAAGAACTGGGCATGGACAGTTTGGCTATCACCGATCACGGCGTCATGTACGGCGTGGTCGATTTTTACAAAGAGTGCAAAAAGCAGGGCATAAAGCCCATCATCGGCTGCGAAGTTTACGTGGCCCCGGGCAGCCGTTTCGAGCGGAACAGCCGCGAGATGTTCCACCTCATCCTGCTGGCGGAAAACGACAAGGGCTATCACAATTTGATGAAGCTGGTCTCCTGCGGCCACTTGGAAGGGTCCTACTGCAACCGGCCCCGGGTGGACAAAGAGCTGTTGCGACGCTATAGGGAAGGGCTCATCTGCCTCAGCGCCTGCATCTCCGGCGAGGTGCCCTTGCTCATCCAAAGCGGCAACATGGAGAGGGCCCGCCGCTCGGTCGAACAACATCTCAACATCTTCGGCCGGGAAAATTATTTTTTGGAATTGCAGAACCACGGCCTGCAGGAAGAAGCGGTGACCAACGCCGGGCTGCGGCGGCTGGCCAAAGAGTTCGACCTGCAGCTGGTGGCCACCAACGACAGCCACTACGTGATGCGGGAGGATGCGGAAGCTCAGGATGTTTTGATGTGCATCCAGACCGCCGACACCATAGACAATCCTCAGCGCCTGCACCTGCCCGGCGATTCTTTTTATCTGAAAAGCTATGAAGAGATGCAGCGGGCCTTCCCCGGGGAGCAGGAAGCCCTGCTGAACACTGCCCGCATCGCCGAACGCTGTCATGTGGACTTAGAGTTCGGCCACTTGCTGCTGCCTAAATTCCCGGTGCCCGCCGGCTGCGACGCAGCAGCTTATCTGCGGCAGCTCTGTCTGGAGCGTTTGCCCCGCTGCTATCCCGATGCTTCGCAAGAAGTCTTCGCCCGTTTGGACTACGAACTGGGCATCATCCACCAAATGGGCTACGACGATTATTTTTTGATCGTGTGGGACTTCATTGAGCACTGCCGCGCCGAGAAGATACCAGTGGGCCCCGGGAGAGGCAGCGCGGCAGGCAGCTTGGCGGCCTATCTTTTGGGCATCACCGGCATCGATCCTCTCCGCTACAAACTGCTCTTCGAGCGTTTCCTGAACCCGGAGCGGGTGAGCATGCCCGATATCGATACGGATTTTTGCTATAATCGGCGGCAGGAAGTCATCGATTACGTGGTGAAGCGCTACGGCAAAAGAAACGTGGCGCAGATCGTCACCTACGGCACCCTGCTGGCCCGGGCGGCGGTGCGGGACGTGGGCCGCGTTTTGGGCCTCAGCTACCGCACCTGCGACGAGATCGCCAAAAAGATCCCCAAAGAATTGGGGATAACTTTGGAGCGGGCCTTGGAGAGCAGCAGGGAGCTGAGGGAGCTTTGCGACAGCACTCCCGAGAACCGCCGCCTCATCCAACTGGCCCGCAAAGTGGAGGGCTTGCCCCGTAACAGCGGCACCCACGCCGCCGGGGTCATCATCGCTCCCGGCGACCTTACCGACTACGTGCCCTTGCAATTGGATGCCGATAAAAAAGGGATCGTCACCCAATACGACAAGGACAGGGTAGAGGACCTGGGCCTTTTGAAGATGGATTTTTTGGGCCTGCGCACCCTCACGGTGATCAGCGATGCTGTGCGCCACATCAAAGAGACCGCAGGTGTCGAGCTCGACATAGACCGCATCCCTTTGAACGATGCCGCCACCTGTCAGATGCTGTGCAGAGGAGACACCTTCGGCGTCTTTCAGCTGGAGAGCGCGGGCATCACCAAACTTTTGACGGATCTGGCGCCGGAAAGTTTCGAAGACCTCATCCCCTTGGTGGCTCTTTATCGGCCCGGCCCCTTGGGCACGGGGATGGCGGAAGACTTCATCGCCGGCCGTCACGGCCACCGCACGGCCAAGGTGCTCCATCCTTTGATGGAGCCCATCTTGAAAGACACTTACGGCGTCATCCTCTATCAAGAGCAGGTGATGCAGATCGCCTCGGCCTTGGGGGGCTTCACTCTCGGTCAGGCCGATATATTGCGCCGGGCCATGGGCAAGAAGAAGGCCAAAGAGCTGGACTCCATGCGCAGCGCCTTCGTGGCCGGAGCGCAAAAACTCCACGGCATCCCGCCCGCTTTGAGCGAAGAGATCTTCGCTCTTTTGCAGCATTTCGCCGGCTACGGCTTCAACAAATCTCACTCGGTGGCCTATGCTCTGGTGGCCTATCAGACAGCTTATTTGAAAGCGCACTGGCCCTGCCAATATATGGCGGCTTTTTTAGACAGCGTCATGGGCGACTACGATAAGCTGAGCTGGTACATCGGCGTTTGCCGCAACGCCGGCTTGGCCATCCTCCCGCCCGACGTGAACGAGAGCGACAGCGGCTTCACCGTTCACCGAAGCGGCAAGGGCAACGCCATCCGCTTCGGCTTGGCCGGCATCAAAGGCATGGGCATGGGCGTGGTGGAAGAGATCTGCCGCGCTCGCAAGGAAGGGGGACCTTTTCAGGGACTGGTGGATTTCTGCTGCCGGGTGGCCAACATCAGGCTCAACAAACGGCAGGTGGAGAACCTCATCCGTTGCGGAGCCATGGACAGTTTCGGTTGCAAACGCTCCGCTCTCTGCGCCGTGGCCGAACAGGCGGTGGATATCGGCGCCGCTCACCAAAAAGAGCTGGACTCCGGTCAAATAAATATGTTCGCCGACGAAAAAGAAGAAGAGAGCTACGGCGACGTCACTCTCCCCGACATCCCTGAATTTTCCCGGGCGCAGATGCTGCGGGACGAAAAAGAACTGCTGAGCTTTTATATCAGCGGCCATCCTTTGGAAGATTACAAAGCCCAAGTGAAGCGCTTGCTGCCTTTGGGCCGTTTGCGGGGGGACGACTGCCCCGTGCAGGACGGGCAGCAGGTGAGAGTGGCCGGCATCATCAGCGAATGCAAGATAAAGACCACCAAAGCGGGGGACCTTATGGCCACTATGACCCTGGAAGATATGAGCGGCCGTTTTCCCGTGATGGTCTTTCCCGCCTGCTTCGACCGCTGGGGAGAAGAGGTGCGGGAGGAGAACATCGTGCTGGTGGAGGGCCGCCTCAGCAGCAACGAAGACGAACAGAAGATCATCGCCATGAAGATAGAGCAGCTCGCTCAGGAGCCTCAAGCAGACGCAGGGGAGCAGGCGGCCGTGCATTTGAAGATCGCCGCAAGTTTGGACAATGCTCTCACCACCCGTCGTTTGCGGGAACTTTTTTCCGCTTATAAAGGGAACGCTGTGGTCTATCTGCATATGAAGGCCAGCGGCAAAGTTTTCAAGACCGAGCCGAATTTTTGGGTAGATCCCCAACAGCCCGGTTTTCGCGCCGCGGTGGAGAAGATCTTGGGGCCCGGCAGCTTGCACATCGGCGCTACACAGAAAAGTTACAAAGAAAAGATTTAAACCTTGCGGGTTTATATGATATAATACTTGGGATATGAGCCCAGCGTTTAGCATCCGCAAGGATAACTGTTATAACGAAAGCAAATCAATCTTATCAGTGGGAGGTCAGCTATGAACATCGTAGTGTGCTTGAAGCAGACGCCGGATACAGCAAAAGTCAAATTCGATCCGGCTACCAGAACGCTGTCGCGGGAAGGCGTGGAAAACATCATGAACCCTTTCGACCGGCAGGCGCTGGAAGCTGCCTTGGAATTGAAGGACGCCTACGGCGGCAAAGTGACTGCCGTCTCCATGGGCCTGCCCATGGCTGCGGATATTTTGAAAGATGCCTTGGCTATGGGAGCCGACGAGGCCGTATTGGTGAGCGACAAAGCCCTGGCCGGGTCCGACACTTTGGCCACCAGCACCGCTTTGGCCGCCGCCATCAAGAAGATAGGAGCTTATGACGTGATCTTGTGCGGCAAGCAGGCCGTAGACGGCGACACCGCTCAAGTGGGACCGGAGATCGCCCAGCACCTGCGCATCCCCCAGCTGTGCAACTCTCTTGCCATCACCTTTGCCGACGGTCAACTGGTGGTGAAGAAGGAAAACGATTACGCCGCTCTCACTTTGGCCTGTGCTCCTCCGGTGCTCATCACCGTCTCCAAATCGGAAAAGGAGCCCCGCTTTGCTTCCATCAAGGGTAAGATGAAGGCCCGCAAGGCCGTCATCCCCACTTGGGGCATCGCCGACTTGGGCTTGGAGCCGCAGCAGGTGGGCCTGTCCGGTTCTCCCACCAAAGTGTTGAAGGCCTTCACCCCCACGCCCCCGGAGATCCACAGCGAGATCATCAAAGAAGACGACGCAGACGAAGCCGTAGAAAAACTTTTCGCCAAACTGACAGAGGCGAAGATCATTAAGCGCTGAGGTGAACGACATGGCTGTGAACGTAGATAAAGAACTTTGTATAGGCTGCGAAGCTTGCGCCGCCGTCTGCCCGGTGGGCGCCATCAACGTGAACGACGGCAAGGCTGTCTGCGATGAAGATAAATGCGTTTCCTGCGCTGCTTGCGTGCGGGAGTGTCCTCAAGAAGCCATCTCGACAGAGGCCGCCGCTCCTTCCCAAAAGGCGCCCAAGGCCAAGGCGGAAGACGTGTGGGTAGTGGTGGAATCGGACAGGGGAGAGCCCTTGGGCGTGGCCTACGAGATGTTGGGCGTTGGCTCCGACATGGCCGCCGCCTGCGGCGGCAAGTGTTGCGCCGTCCTCATCGCCGTGGAAGCGGGTGACCTGCCTCAAAAACTCATCGCCGCCGGCGCCGATAAGGTCTACACCATCATCGGCGAAAAATATGCCCCCTACCACACGGAGCTCTACACCGAGACCATCGCCCAATTGGCGGAGAAATATAACCCCAACGCCCTGATGTTCGGCGCAACTTCAGAGGGCAGAGACCTGGCCCCCCGGGTAGCAGCCCGGCTGCACACCGGTCTGTGCGCCGACTGCACCGCTATCAACATGACTCCCGAAGGTATAGTGGAGTGGACCCGGCCTGCTTTGGGCGGCAACATTTATGCCACCATCGTCTGCGACGAGAACCTGCCTCAGATGGGCAGCGTGCGCCCCAAAGTTTTTGCGCCCAAGACCCCCGACCCCGCCAGAAAGGGCGAAGTGATCCCCTTTGACGCAGTGGATCTGCCTCCTTCCCGGGTCACCGTTCTTTCGTCCGAACCCCTGACGGCCGGCACCGATCTGAAGCTGGAAGAGGCGGACATTTTGGTGAGCGGCGGCCGCGGCATGGGCAGCCAAGACAACTTCAAGCTTTTGGAAGAATTGGCGGGCCTTTTGGAAGGGGCCACCGTCAGCGGCTCCCGAGCCGTGGTGGACGAGGGCTGGCTCCCTCACTCCAAACAGGTGGGCCAATCGGGCAAGACCGTTAAGCCTCATGTTTATTTTGCCTGCGGCATCTCCGGCGCCGTACAGCATTTGGCCGGCATGAAAGAGTCGGACATCATAGTGGCCGTCAACAAAGACGCCACCGCTCCCATCTTCTCCGTCTGCAAATACGGCATCGTGGGCAATGCGCTGGAGATCCTGCCCAAGCTCATAGCCAAGATCAAGGCTTACAAAGCATAGAAAGCGAGCGTATGAAAAGAACAAAGATCATCTGCACTTTAGGTCCGGCCACCGACGATGCGGCTTTATTGCAAAAGCTGCTGCTCGCCGGCATGGACCTGGCCCGTTTCAATTTTTCTCACGGCGATCATGCCGAGCACGGCCGGCGGTTGGCGCTTTTGCGTCAGGCTGCCGCCGCCGCGGGGAAAGCAGTAGGCACCGTTGCGGATACGAAAGGCCCGGAGATGCGTCTGGGCCTTTTTGCTGAGCCGACGGTGCTCAAAAACGGCGCCGAATTTATTTTGACCGCAGAAGAACGCCTGGGCGATGCCTCGGGAGCTTCCGTGAATTATCCCGCCTTGCCGGATGAAGTGAAGAGCGGCGACACCATCCTCTTGAACGACGGCCTTCTCACTCTCAGGGTGGAGGCGGTGAAAGGAAAGGAGATCGTCACCACGGTCGTCGCCGGCGGCACCGTTTCTTCCCGCAAAAGAGTGGCCTGCCCGGGCTTGGAATTGGCTCTGCCCTTTTTATCCGAACAGGACAAGGCCGACATCCTCTTCGCCGCCGCCAACGGCATGGACTACATCGCCGCTTCCTTCGTGCAAAAAGCCGCCGATGTGATCGCCATCCGCAAAGTGCTGGAAGAGGCGGGCTACAGCATGGGCATCATCGCCAAGATCGAAAATCAGGCGGGCGTGGACCACATCGAAGAGATCATCAACGCCGCCGACGGGATCATGGTGGCCCGAGGCGACCTGGGAGTGGAGATACCGGCGGAAGAAGTGCCGCTGGTGCAAAAAGACATCATCCGCCGCTGCAACGCCGCCGGCAAACCGGTGATCACCGCCACCCAGATGCTGGAGAGCATGAGCCATGCCAACCGCTGCACCAGGGCCGAGGCCAGCGACGTGGCCAATTCCATCTTCGACGGCACCGATGCCATCATGCTCAGCGGCGAGACAGCTTCCGGCGACTATCCTTTGGAAGCGGTGCAGACCATGGCACGCATCGCCGCCGCCACGGAAGACGCTTTGGATTATGCAGCCATCTTTCACGCCAAGGGGCTGGGGGAGTGCCTGCACAGCGCCGAAGCCGTCAGCCACGCTGCGGCCCAGGTGGCGGAAGAGATCGATGCCGCCGCCATCTTGGCTTTGACGGAAACGGGCTACACCGCCCGGCTCTTGGCCAAATATAAACCGCACTGTCCCATCGTGGCCCTCAGCCGTCAGCCTAAGACCGTGGGCCTAATGACCCTTTATTGGGGCGTGCATCCCCTGTTGGGGCCCTACGCCCCCGATACCGAGACCATGCTGGACCTGAACCTGCAGAAAGCGGTGAAGGAACAGGTGATCAAAGAAGGGAGCAGCGTGGTGATCACCGCCGGCGTGCCTTTGGGCAAGCCGGGCAGCACCAACATGATCAGAGCGGTGACGGTGGGCCGTTCTCTGCTGCGGGCCGTGGGCATCGGCCGCAAAGCGGTGCAGGGGAGAGTTTGCTTCGCCCGCTGCGGCGCAGATTTCACCGAAAAATTACGCAAAGGCGACATCCTCGTGGTGGACAGCCTCGACGAATATTACGTGCCCGAAGCCTGCGGCAAAGCCGCCGGCATCATCGCCGCCGAAGGAGGGCTCACCTCGGCCACGGCGGTGGTGGCCGTCACCTGCGGCCTGCCCGTGCTGGTGGGGGCCGCAGAAGCGGAGAAAGTTTTGCGTGACGGCCAGCTCATCACCCTCGACCCGGTGGCGGGCGCCGTTTACGAAGGAGAAGGAGAGCTGTAATGAAAGAAGAGGAGCTGGCCGGCCTGTGCCGCAGCTTGCGCAGGGGAGAGACAGAGGCCGCGGCTGCTGCCGTCGAGGCAGCAGACGGCCCCTCTTCTTTGCGCCTCTTTTTGACGGCTGCCGCTTCCGGCCGCTCTCAGGCTTGTTTTGCCGCCTTGGTAAAGCAAAGCGCATGCTCTATGGAGCGGTTTTTGACCGCAGGGACGGCCGACGCAGCAGCTTTGGCTTCGGCTCTTCTTTATCTTGCTTTCGACCGCCGCTTTGAAGAAGTTTACGCCGCAGTCGTAAAACTTTACGAAAAATATTTGCTCGCCCTCGCTCAACGAGAGGATAACGCAGTTTTTGCGACCCTCTTTGAAGCAGCTGCCCTGGCTGCTGCTCTGGCCCGGCGGGCTTGGCAGCCGGAGACGGCTCTTTTGAACAAAATGCTGTGCCGCTTTTTGCTGCGGGCCGCAAAAGAAGAGCTGACCGCCGCCTATCTGCAGGAAGTGACGGGGCAGCTGGCCCAGCTGAGCGCCTATCACGGCTTTCTTCCGGCTTTGCGGCTCTATAAGGAAGTGAGCCTTTTTTGCCTGCTGCTGTGCAGCCGCTGCCGCCGCAGCGAACTGCCTTTTTCTTTGCGGCAAAGGCTGCTCACCCGGGTGCTGGCCTTCGTGCGGGACGCTGCGGGAGCGGCGGCGAGGGCCTGCCTGACGGACGAAGGAGAGGCGCTGGCAGAGTGGTGCGCTTTTTTGGGGCGGCTCTGCGAGGAAAAGAAGCTGAGACCCCGGCGGGCCGAACTTTTTTCCGCACTGCTCATCGCCTATTACAGCCGCACCAAACCGAAAAGTTTTTCCGAACAGCGGCTGCATCTGCCGACGCAGCTTTCGCCCCTGTCTGCACCTTACGACAGCCTTTTGGCCGACTGTACATAGTCTGAAACGAACGAACGGCCTCTGCTTTTTCTCCCGATGTTTTGCCAACGGAAGAGAGGGCAGAGGAGAGGCTTTTTCTCTGTCTCCTGACAAAAAGGAGTGAGATCACAAGTATGAAAGAATCGGATATCGTAAAATTAAAGAGAGATTTTCAGGGGTTAAAGGTCGGAACAGAGGGTACGATAGTGCTTGAATATGACGGCTCTGCGTTTGAAGTAGAATTTTTTGATAAAAACGGAGATACTATAGCTGTCGTTACGACACCATCCGATGTTATCGAGGCAGTACTTGGATTCTAAGGCATAAGGTTTTATGAAGGTCGAACATAGATCGGCTTTGAAGAAGAAGTACTGCCCATCTTTTTATCGGCACGTCGGAGGGAGAGAGAAGATAGTTAAGGTAGCGGTGGCTAAGGTGGAGCAGTATTGGGACTGAAAATTTCATCAAGGCTGTAATGAAAAGAAGGGACGATCAGGCGTCCCTTCTTTTAGTGTGGAGTTTGGAGTGAGGAGTCGGGCGAGGGCAAACAGGCCGAGGTCAAGGACGGCTCTTCTTTTGAAAATAAAAAACATTTTCGCTCCGCAAAGTAATTAAACAGGCGGTGAGAAAAAAGCAGGAAAACGGAGCAGGAACAGCGAATTTGTCAAGGTAATGTGTCTAGGTGTAAATATTTGAGCCACAGCTCTTAATAGTTAAAGGAGGAAAGTTTATGAAGGATTATACCGGCGATAAGATCCGCAACGTGGCCATCGTGGGCCACGGCGGAGCAGGCACCACGTCCGTGACCGAGGCTCTGCTCTATAGGTCCGGAGCCATCAGCAGAATGTGCAAGGTAGAAGACGGCGCCACCACCACTGACTACGAGCCGGAAGAGATCAAACGCAAAGTTTCCGTCAACGCCACTCTCGCTCCTGTAGAGTGGAGAGATTGCAAGATCAATTTTATCGACACTCCCGGCTTCGCCGACTTCGTGGCCGAAGTGAAAGGCGCTTTCAGAGCCGCCGACGTGGCATTGATCGTGGTCTCCGCCACCGGCGGCGTGCAGGTAGGCACGGAGCAGTGCTGGAAGCTGGCTGACGAGGCTCATCTGCCCAAGATCATCTTCGTGAACAAAATGGACAGAGAGAACGCCCATTTCGACCAAGTGCTGGAAAATCTGCGCCATAAATTCGGCAAGCACGTGCTGCCTCTGCAGCTGCCCTTGGGGAAGGAAGCCAATTTCGCCGGCATCATCGATCTTTATAAGATGAAGGCTTACAGGGCCAACGGCAACGGTTCCGACGAGATAGAGATCCCCGACGAATATAAGGCTGCGGCCGAAGCCGCTCACGAGCAGATGGTGGAAGCCGCCGTAGAAGCCGACGACGATTGCATGATGCGCTATCTGGAAGGGGAAGAGGTGACCGACGAAGAGATCATGAAATGCCTGGTGAAAGGCATCCGTCAGGCCAACTTCTATCCCGTGCTCTGCGGCAGCGCCGTGAAGAACATCGGCTTGGGCCGGGTGATGAGCGCTATCATCGACTACACCTATCCCGCCGTGCTCAGCGATTTCACCGTCACCAACAAACTTACCGGCGAAGAAGAGCTCCACGATGCCAATGCGCCTATGTCCGCTTTGGTCTTCAAGACCACTTCCGACCCCTTCGTAGGCCGGCTCAGCTTCTTCAGAGTGTTCAGCGGCACCATCGAGAGCGACAGCGTGGTTTATAATTCCCGCCGTGAGCAGGAAGAGAGGATCAGCAACATCTTCACCATGCGGGGCAAAACTCAGCTGCCCATGAAGAGAGCGGTGGCCGGCGACATCGGCGTCGTTGCCAAACTGCAATACACTTCCACCGGCGACACTTTGTGCACCAAGGCCAACCCCGTGGAGTTCGCTCCCATCGCCTTCCCGCTGCCCATGTACACCCGGGCCATTTCCGCCAAGAAGAAGGGCGACGAAGACAAGATCATGACCGCCCTCACCCGCTTGATGGACGAAGACCCCACCATCATTGTCACCAAGAACCCCATCACCAAAGAATCTTTGGTATCCGGCATGGGCGATCAGCACATCGAGATTATCATGGAGAGGATGCAGAGGAAGTTCGGCGTGGAGGCCGAGCTGAAGGCCCCCATGGTGGAATACAAAGAGACCATCAGAGGCACTGCCGAAGTGGAAGGCAAGCATAAGAAACAATCCGGCGGCCACGGCCAGTACGGCCACGTAGTGATCCGCATGGAGCCTCTGCCTCCGGGAGGCGGCTTCGAATTCGTGGATAAGATCTTCGGCGGCGCCGTGCCTCGTCAATACATCCCCGCCGTAGAAAAAGGCATGATAGAATCGATGCAGAAGGGGATTTTGGCCGGCTATCCCGTAGTGGATATCCGCATCACTTTGCTGGACGGCTCCTATCACAGCGTCGATTCTTCGGAAATGGCCTTCAAGACCGCTTCCAACATCGCCTTCAAAAAAGCCATGGAGCAGTGCAAGCCGGTGCTTTTGGAGCCCATCTACAACCTCAGCGTCACCTGCGCCGACAGCATGATGGGCGACGTTATCGGCGACCTCAACTCCAAGCGGGGCCGCATCTTGGGCATGCAGCCGGTGGAAGAGGGCCTGAGCTTAGTGAGCGCTCAGGTGCCCTACGCCGAGATCACAGAATATGCGGTAGACCTTCGGGCCATCACCCAAGGCCAGGGCACTTTCGAGATGAAATTCGATCATTACGAAGACGTGCCTGCCAAACTGGCCGAGAAGATCATCGCCGACCGCAAGCAGCAACAGTAACGAGAGGGCAGCGAGCGGGCCGCTCCTGCCTTGCCCCCGGCCTGCGCCGCCGGGGGCTTTCTCATTGAGGACCGGGGCTTTTTCTTAAGAGAAGGCTTTGATTTCACGGAAAATTTTCCCAAGGGCCTTTGCAAAATTGTATAATGAGACGGTGGACAGCTACCGTTCACGATAGGAGGTAACATTATGAAAACAAGATTGACCGAATTGTTGGGCATCGAATATCCCATCATCCAAGGCGGCATGGCCTGGTGCTCCGACGCCGCACTGGCTGCGGCTGTCTCTAACGGCGGCGGCGCCGGCATCATCGGCACCGGCGGCCGCACCACCGAGTGGGTGGAAGAGCAGATCGCCAAAGCCAAAAGCCTGACCGCTAAGCCCTTCGGCTGCAATGTGATGCTGATGGCTCCCAACGTGAAGGATATCATCGAACTCATCTGCAAAGAAAAAGTAGCCTTCGTCACTTTGGGCGCAGGCAACCCGGTGCCTCATCTGGCCACCTTCAAGGCCGCCGGCGTGAAGACCATCCCGGTAGTGCCCAACGTTAAACTGGCCAAACGCATCGCCGCAGCCGGAGCCGACGCCTTCGTCATCGAAGGCATGGAAGCCGGCGGCCACATCGGCACCCAGACCACCATGGCCTTGATGGAAAATGTGCTGGCCAACAAATTCGACATCCCCGTGCTGGTGGCCGGCGGCATAGGCGACGGCCGGGCCATCGCCGCAGCTCTTTTGATGGGCGCCGACGGCGTGCAGATGGGCTCCCGCTTCATCCTCACCGACGAATGCCCCGCTCATCCCAAAGCCAAGGCCGCCATCTGCGCCGCCACCGATACCGACAGCGCCGTTACCGGCTGGAGCAGAGGCCACGGCGTGCGCAGTCTTGCCAACGCTTTCACCAAACTCTATCACGAGAAAGAGATCGCCGGCGTGCCTATGGAAGAATTGATGGCCTTGGGCACCGGCACCAACCGCATGGGCATCTTCGAAGGCGATACGGTGAACGGCACTGTGATGGCAGGGCAGAGCCTGAACGTCCTCAACGAGATCAAACCCTGCGCTCAGGTCATCGCCGACCTGATGAAAGAGTGCGAGGCCACCTTGGCCCGGGCCGCTCAAATCGGCAAGTGAGCCGGCAAAGATAAATTGACAAGGAAAAGTTTTCGCTGTAAAATGAGGAGCGTGAGTACGGAAAGTTGATCGCGGCCGCCTTGAGCGGCTGAGGAAAGTCCGAGCTCCGTAGGGCAGGATGCCGGATAACGTCCGGCGAGGGTGACCTTAGGGCTAGTGCCACAGAAATGCGGACCGCCTGCCTCGGCAGGTAAGGGTGGAACGGTGCGGTAAGAGCGCACCAGCAGTCTGGTAACAGGCTGGCTAGGTAAACCCCATCCGGAGCAAGACCGAATAGGGAAGGGATGAAGCGGCCCGCTGACCTTCCGGGTTGTGTCGCTGGAGCTTGCAGGCGACTGCAAGCCAAGATAAATGATCAACGCCGCCTGCGGGCGGAACAGAACTCGGCTTACTGAGTACTCACAACGATCATAAGGCTGCCTGCGCGTGAGCCGGGCAGCCTTAATATTAACAGCATATACCAAGCAAAATGCTGTTTTAATGAAAGAGGTCTCACAGCATCATGCCTAAGATCGCCATCGTCACGCCTGTTTATAACGAAGAGGAGAACATCTGGGAATTCCATAAACGGGTCACCGCCGCCGTCGCTCCTTTGGGCTTTGACTACAGCATCATCTTTGTGGACGACGGCTCTCGCGACGGGTCGCATCGCATTTTGGCGGAACTGGCAGAAGAGGACGGCCATGTGGAAGCCTATTTTTTGAGCCGCAACTACGGCCATCAATTGGCCCTCACCTGCGGTCTCGATAAGGCCGACGCCGATGCGGTCATCACCATGGACGGCGATCTGCAGCATCCGCCGGAGCTGCTGCCCGAAATGCTGCGGCTGTGGCAAAACGGCGCGGAGATCGTGAAGACCCGCCGCTTGGCCACCGAGAACGTAGGCTTCATGAAGAGAGCCACCTCCAAGGCCTACTACAAATTGATCAACCTCCTCTCCGACGTGGAGATAACTCCGGGCGGCAGCGACTTTCGGCTCATGGACCGCAAAGCGGTGGAAGCCTTCGGCCTCTATCGGGAACGGGCCCGTTTCATCCGGGGCTTGGTGAATACCTTGGGCTTCAACTGTGCCACCTTGGATTTCGTGGCGCCGGCCCGTTTTGCCGGCTCTTCCAAATTCAGCCTGCATAAAATGCTCCACTTCGCTTTGGACGGCATCACCGCTTTCAGCAACCTGCCTCTGCGTTGGGCCTTCTACTGCGGCTTGGTGATGTCTTTTGTCAGCTTTTGCCTTTTGGGCCACATCTTTTACGTTAAATATATCATCGACGATGCGGTGCCCGGCTGGCCCACCTTGGCCGCCTGCGTCCTCTTTTTGGGCGGCCTGCAGCTTTTGGGCATCGGCATTTTAGGCGAATACATCGGCCGCATCTTTCAGGAAGTCAAGCATCGGCCCCTCTATCTCATCGCCCGCCACGTGAAAAGGGAGGAAAAATAAAAAGCTCCGCCCTATGCAAGCTCACAGCTCAAAAGAAAAAGTCCTCGCCGAAAAACGTCCGCCGAAAAGAAAGGCTGAGTAGTGAGGGAGCGGGCTCTTACAGCCTGCGGCCGCGCCTTGCCAAAGGAGGAGATCTGTGCTAAAATAAATATGTATATGTTTCCGCCGAAGTTTCGGCGGGGCAGGAAAGGAAGTGTTAGACCATGCCGAAAAAGATCTTTCTCATGGTGCTGACTCTTTTTCTTTGTCAAGGCGTTTCTTTTTGTCACGCATCTTTCGAAAAAGGGGACGAAGGGCAGGACATAGTCAGTATCCAGCAGCGTTTGGCGGAACTGAAATACGATGTGGCGGTGGACGGCGACTTCGGCTCCGGCACGGAGGCGGCGGTGCGCAAGTTCCAGGCGGACTACGGCTTGGATGTGGACGGAGTGATAGGCCCCGCCACTTACCGCACTTTGATGAAAAAAGAATTGCCTCCCGATCGGCCTTCTTCTCTTGTGCGCCGCATCATCAGGGCGGGCTACAGCGTGCTGGGCGCTCCCTATGTTTTCGGCGGCACCAGCCCTTACGGCTTCGATTGTTCCGGTTTCATCCAATACGCTTTTCGCGCCGCCGGCGTCAGCTTGCCCCGCACTGCCGACGATCAGTTCGATTTCGGCCGCAGGGTGAGCCTGAAGAATATCCGCGTCGGCGATCTGGTCTTCTATACCACTTACGAGCCCGGGCCCTCCCACGTGGGCATTTATTTGGGCAACGGCAAGTTCCTCCACACCGGAAGCAGCACCGGCGTAGCGGTGGCCGATGCCTTCACCGGCTATTGGGGCGCCCGTTACTACGGCGCTTGCCGCATCATCTGAAATAGGGCGGACTGCGGGAGCGGTCTGCTTTTTCTTTTGCCTTTGAGCAAAAACAAAAAGCTTTTCAGGCGTCGACGGCCGAAAAATTTTCGAAGTCAAAGCAGAGCGAGCCTTCGATTGCGGCCGCCGCCTTTTTTCGCAAAAACTTCGGAAAAATTTTATGCAGCGAATGATCTGCGGGCTTTTTTGAAAAAGTTCGGCCTTCGAAGCACGAATTTTCCTGCACGCCCTTGCCTTCAAGGCGAGGGGCGTGATATACTGTTGACATTATCAAATGCATAGAGAAGGCAGGGCACGCCTTAGGGCGGTTCAGGCAAGAGCATCCACGGTCACGCCGCTGTGCGGGAAGATCCCAAGTCAGCGCCCGGTCCTGTCGGCTTGCAGTCACGAGCGATGGTTGCGGCAGCGTCGAAATTTTTTCGGCGCAAGCTTCGGGAGGAGCGTCTTTTTGAGCGTGCCCGAAGCAGCTACAGGCTGTCGCGATGAGCGATAGCCTAAATTTTTTATTGCAATATTTTCTCAAATATATTTCCTTGCCAGAAAAGGTGAAGTCGTGGAAGAATATGCTTTCAGTCAAGGGAAGAGACTGCGCTGCGGTTACACTACCGGCAGTTGCGCCGCCGCCGCGGCCAAGGCCGCGACGACATTATTGTTGAGCGGGCGGCGGCTGTCTCGGGTGAAGCTGCTCACTCCCAAAGGCATAGAGCTGAGCCTTGAGCCTATAGAGCTTACGGCAGGCCCCGGCTGGGCCAGCTGCGGCATCGTCAAAGACAGCGGCGACGACCCCGACATCACCGACGGCCTCGCAGTCTACGCCAAAGTCGAGAAAAAGAAAGAAGCGGGCATCGCCGTGGAAGGAGGCCCGGGAGTGGGGCGGGTGACCCTGCCCGGTCTGGCCTGCCCGGTGGGCGAGGCCGCCATCAACCCGGTGCCCCGCCGCATGATACGAGAAGCCGCCGCCGAGGCGGCCAGAGAAGCGGGCTATGCAGGGGGCTTGCGCATCGAGATCTCGCTGCCTGAGGGGGAAGAGCTGGCCAAGCTCACCTTCAACCCCCGTTTGGGCATAGTGGGGGGCCTCAGCATCTTGGGCACCGGCGGCATCGTGGAGCCCATGAGCGACAACGCTTTGATCCAAACTCTTTTTTTGGAACTGGACGCTCAAAAGGCCAAAGGCACCCGCGATCTTCTGGCCTTCTTCGGCAACTACGGGGAAGATTACGCCCGTGACATTTTGCATTTAGACTTGAGCAGAGCGGTGACCTGCTCCAACTTCGTAGGCGAACTGTTGGATTATGCCGCTTACAGCGATTTTCGCAGCCTGCTGCTCATCGGTCACAGCGGCAAATTGGTGAAGCTGGCCCAAGGGGTGATGAACACTCACTCCAAATATGCCGACTGCCGCACGGAGAGCTTGGCTTTGGCGGCTCTTTTCGCCGGCGCCGCCAAGGAGACGGTGCAGAAGGTCTGGGCCGCCAACACCACCGACGAGGCGGTGCGAATTTTGAAAGATGAGGGGCTGCTGCAGCCGGTGATGAAAGAAGTGGGCCGGCGCATCCATTTTTACATGCAGCAGCGGGTACACGGGAAGCTGAAGACCGGCGCCCTGCTTTTTTCCAACGTCCACGGGCTTTTGGGACTGAGCGGCGAAGCGGCGGAACTTATAGAACTGCACAAAATAACAAAGGAGTAGATAGGAAAGTATGAGAGGGAAACTGTACAGCGTAGGCATAGGGCCCGGCGACCCGGAGCTTTTGACACTGAAAGCGGTGCGCCTGCTCAAAGAGTGCGACGCGGTAGCCATCCCCCAAGGGGATAACGGCGAGCTCACCGCCAAAAGCATCGTCGCCCAAGTGACCGACTTGGAGCAAAAAGAGCAGCTTTTGATCTACATGCCCATGACCAAAGACATGGCCGTCATGGACAGAGCTCACCGCAAAGCTGCCGACGACGTGGAAGCTCTGCTGGATGCGGGCAAGACGGTGGTCTACATCACTTTGGGCTGTCCCACGGTCTATGCCACCTGCATCTACGTCCACAAACTGGTAACGGCCGACGGTTATGAAGCGGAGCTGGTGCCCGGCGTCACCAGCATCTGTGCTGTGGCCGCTCGCTTGGGCACCTCCTTGTGCGAGCGCTCCGAGCCTCTCATCATCCTGCCCGGGTCTTACAAAGAAGTCAGCGGCTTCTTGGACGGCCCCGGCAACAAAGTGCTGATGAAGTCGGCCAGCGAGATAGGCCGCGTGCGGGACGAACTGAGGGAGAAGGGGCTGCTGAAAAATGCCGCCATGGTGGAGCGCTGCGGCCTTCCCGGCGAAAAAGTGTACCGGGATCTGGAAGAGATCGATCCCAAGAGCAGTTATTTTTCCGTCATCCTGGTGAAAGAAAAGGAGTTTGATACAAAATGATCTACTTTATCGGAGCAGGCCCGGGGGCAGTCGATCTCATCACCGTCAGAGGCAAAAAACTTTTGGCCGAGGCCGACCTGATCATCTACGCCGGTTCTCTGGTCAATGCGGAACTTTTGGCCGATGCCAAGCCCGGTTGCGTGATCATGAACAGCGCCAAGATGACCTTGGAAGAAGTGATCGCCGCTATGGTGCCCGCCGCGCAGGAAGGGAAGACGGTAGTGCGCCTGCACACCGGCGACCCCAGCGTGTACGGAGCCATCAGGGAGCAGATCGATCTCTTGCGGGGCTACGAATTGGATTTTGAAATAGTGCCGGGGGTCAGCTCTTTCTGCGCCGCCGCTGCCGTGCTGGAGACGGAATACACTCTGCCTTCCGTGAGCCAGTCGGTGATCATCACCCGCATGGAAGGCAGGACGCCGGTGCCCACGCGGCAAAAGATCGCCGATTATGCCGCCCACAGGGCCACCATGGTCATCTTCCTCAGCACCGGCATGTTGGAGAAGCTGTCTGCCGAATTGATCAAAGGCGGTTATAAAGAGCACACTCCCGCGGCCATCGTCTATAAAGCCACCTGGGCCGACGAGAAGGTGTGCCTCTGCACCGTGGGCACTTTGGCCGAGACCGCCGCCGCCCAAGGCATCACCCGCAACGCTCTCATTTGCGTGGGCAACTTCTTGGGCAACGAATATGCCAGAAGCGAATTATATAATCCGACTTTCAGCCACGGTTTCAGAGAGGCCGACCCCGAACTTTTAAATTTGAAGCCGGAAACGAAGGCGTAAAAAATGAAGGCAGCGATCTACGCCTACACCGCCCGAGGTTGTCGTCTCGCGAAAAATTTAAAAAGTTTTTTGCCGAAAGCGGGCTATGAGAGCGTCGATATAAAAAGCACGGCAAAATTTGCGGCAGAATTTTCTCTTTCTGCTTTCAGCGAGCCGGCAGCTAAAACTTATGCGGAAGATTTTTCCGCCTGCGACGCCCTGCTTTTCGTGGGGGCCTGCGGCATAGCTCTACGCTCTGTCGCTCCCTGCATCAAAAGCAAAGAGAAGGACCCGGCGGTGCTGGTGATAGACGAGCAAGGCAACTTCGTCATCCCGGTCCTGGGCGGTCACATCGGCGGCGCCAATGCTTTGGCCCGCTATTTGGCGCCCTGTCTGGGGGCCGTGGCCTGCGTGACCACCGCCACCGACGTGAACGGACTTTTCGCGGTGGACGAGTGGGCCGCAAGAAATGCCATGGTCATCGACTCTCTGCCTGCTGCCAAAAAGGTGGCGGCGGCCTTGGTGGCCGGTGAAGAAGTTGGCCTCTCCGCCGACTTTCCCGTCAGCGGGCCCCTGCCTAAATATATAAAGATCAAGGACGAAGGAGCCGTGGGTTTCAGAGTGGCTCTGAACACGGAAAAAAGTCCCTATTCGGAAACGCTGCACTTATTGCCGAAGATCGTCCGTTTGGGCATAGGCTGCCGCCGCGGTGTGAGTGTCGAACAGATCGAAGAAACAGTAGAGCGGGTCTTGGCCGAGGCGAAAATAGACCTGCGGACGGTGAAGAGCATCGCTTCCATCGATGTGAAAAAGGATGAAGCGGGGTTGCTGGCCTTCGCGGAAAAAATGTCGCTGCCTTTGCACTTTTACACTAAAGAAGAATTGCAGGCAGCGGCCGGCAACTTTTCCGCTTCCGCTTTCGTCAGCGCCGCCGTAGGAGTAGACAACGTGTGCGAAAGAGCCGCCGTCAGAGACGGAGGGGAGAGACTGCTGCTCCCCAAAACTTCTCTTGCGGGGCTGGGGGTGACCGTCGCCGCGGCCGCGGAAGATCTGCTGTTAGACTTTACGCTGAAAAGATAAACGAGGGGAGACTGTCAAATGACTGAAGGCAAACTGTGGGTAGTCGGGCTGGGGCCCGGCGGCATCGAACAAATGACCGCAAGAGCCTGCGCCGCTTTGCAAGAAGCGGACATCATCTGCGGCTATCATGTATATGTGGACCTTATCAAAAACGATTTTCCCGGCAAGCGCTTCCTCAGCACCGGCATGACCAAGGAAGTTGAGCGCTGCCGTCTGGCTTTGCAGGAAGTGCTGAAAGGGCAGAAAGTGGCCGTCATCTCCAGCGGCGACGTGGGAGTGTACGGCATGGCCGGCATCATGTTGGAAGTGGCTGCGCCCTATCCCCACTTGGAGATAGAAGTGGTCCCCGGGGTAACAGCCGCCTGTTCCGGCGCCGCTCTTTTGGGAGCGCCCCTCATCAGCGACTTCTGCCTCATCAGCCTCTCCGACCTGCTCACCCCTTGGGAGAAGATAGAAAAACGGCTGAGCTGCGCCGCCGCCGGCGATTTTTGCATCGCCATCTACAACCCCGCTTCCCATAAACGCAAAGATCATTTGGCCAAGGCCTGCGCCATCCTTTTGCAGCATCAGGCACCCACCGTGCCCTGCGGCATCGTCCGCAACATCGGCAGAGCGGGGGAGGCTTGGGAGCTCACCACCTTAGGCGAACTGGGGAGCAAGACCGTCGATATGTTCGCCACCGTCATCATCGGCAACAGTCAAAGCAAAGTGATCAACGGCCGCATCGTCACTCCCAGAGGCTACGATCTGGCATGAAAAAACTAGTCTATCTTTTGGGAGGGACCTCGGAAGCAAGAGCCCTCGCCGCCGCTCTAATGGATGAAGGCTATCGGGTGTTGCTCTCGGTGGCCACGGGCTACGGCGCCGCCTTGATGGAAAAAAGAGAAGGGCTGGAAGTTTTGGCCGCCAAGCTGGACCTTGCCGCCATGATAAAATTGCTGAAAGAGCGGCGGCCCCTGGCTGTGGCAGACGCCACTCATCCTTATGCCACCGAGGTGACGGCCACGGCCAAAGCGGCGGCAGCCGCAGTCGGTCTCCCGTATTTTCGCCTGCTCAGGCCCGAGGCTGCCGGCGGCGACTATATCACCGTAGCCGATTTTGCCGAAGCGGCAGAGCTCTTAGAGCAAACGGAAGGACCGATCTTTTTGACCACGGGCAGTAAAGATCTGGCCGCCTTCACCGCCGTAAAAGACTATTGCGAACGCATCGCTCTGCGCATTTTGCCTATGGCGGAAAGTTTGAACAAGGCGCTGGCCTTGGGCTACGCTCCCGCCAACATCGTTTGCATGCAGGGGCCCTTCGACGAAGACTTGGACGCTGCCACTTTCGCCAAATACGGGGCCCGCTACGTGGTCACCAAGGACAGCGGCGAAGCGGGAGGTTTTTCCGCCAAAGCGAGAGCGGCCGTCCGAGTGGGGGCCCAGCTCATCGTCATCGGCCGCAAAGAGCGGGAAGAAGGTTCGTCCGTCTCGGAGCTGCTGGCCCGACTGAAGACCTTGAGCCGCGGCGAGTGAATTTTTTCAAAAGGCGCCCTCGAAAGAAAAACACTTCGTTTGTAAATTTATTTTTTGAATGACGCCGTTCAAAACTCGCGGCGAAGACTTCATCGTAAAAACCGCAGATCAAACGCTGACACTTCATGAAAATGATCTTGCGCGAAAAGATCGCTACACCTGACGCAAGGAGGACGAGGCAATGCTGCAAGTGAAGATCATCGGCATCGGGCCCGGCGACCCTCGGCTGCTGACTGCAGAGGCCAAAGAGGCCATAGCCGGCTGCACTATCTTGTGCGGCGACAAGAGGATGTTGGCAGCTTACGCCGCTTCTTCCGAAAAAACGTACGCCACCATCAAAACAGAGGAGATCAGGGCCGTGGCAGCGGCCGCCGACCCCGAGCGGGATGTTCTGGGCATTTTGGTCAGCGGCGACGTAGGCTTTTTCAGCTTGGCCAAAGTTTTGCGGGACCGCCTGTCCGGCTGTGAGTGCACCTTCATCTGCGGCATCTCCAGCTTGGTCTATTTTGCCGCCCGCCTGGGCCTTGCCTGGGACGATGCCCACATCATCAGCATGCACGGCCGCCGGCAGAATTTAGCGGCGGCTGTAGCCTCTCATCCAAAAGTTTTCGCTCTCACCGGCGGCGACAACAACGCGGCCGTCCTCTGCCGCTCTTTGCACGAGCACGGCCTGGGCAACTGCTTGGTCTATGTCGGCGAGGACCTTTCTTATCCCACAGAGAAGTTCACTGTGGGCACGGCGGAAGAATTGGCGAAAAAAACTTTCGTCTCTTTGGCCGTGATGTTCATCATCAACCCCGAGCCTATGGTGCGGCCGCCTCTTTTCGGCCTGCCGGACGAACTTTTTCTGCGGGGCAAGGCACCCATGACCAAGCAGGAAGTGCGCTGTGTGGCTATGAGCAAATTGGCTCCCGCTCTCGACGACATCATCTACGATATAGGAGCGGGCACCGGCTCCTGTTCCGTGGAATTGGCGCGGCTGGCTCCTTTGGGCCGGGTCTATGCTTTGGAGAGGAAGCCCGAGGCATTGGAGCTTTTGGAAAAAAACAAACAGCGCTTCGGTCTCGCCAATCTTACTTTGGTCCCGGGGGAAGCTCTGGACAATCTGCCTCGTTTGCTGCAAGAGGCGGCTCCTCAAGCTGTCTTCATCGGCGGCAGCGGCGGCGGCTTGGAGAAGATGCTGGACCTCATCTATGAGGCTGCTCCCGCCTGCCGCATCGTGGTGACAGCTATCACCGTGGAGACTTTGGCTCAGGTGAGCGCCTATTGCCAGAAGAGACCGCAGTTGGAGCTCGACCTGGTGCAATTGGCCGCCGCCCGGGGACAGCTGGCCGGAGGCTATCACCTTTTGAAGGCGGAGAACCCCGTCTTCATCATGACTTTGCAGCTGCGGCAGGAGAGAAGAAAAAATGTCTGAAGCGATCTTGCCTCGTTTTCTCATCGCCGCCCCCGGCAGCAGCAGCGGCAAGACCACCGTGGTGTGCGCTTTATTGCAAGCTTTAGGCTCGGCCGGCCTGCAGACCGCGGCGTTCAAGTCGGGCCCCGACTACATCGACCCCATGTTCCACAGCCGAGTGTGCGGCGCCAAGTCCCGCAACTTGGATCTTTACATGTTGGGAGAAGAGACCGTCCGCTATCTGCTGGCAGAAAACGGCAGGGGAGCGGACGTGGCGGTGCTGGAAGGAGCCATGGGCTACTACGACGGCATCGGCCAAAGCAGCGAAGCTTCCGCCTACGACTTGGCCCGCTGCACCAAAACGCCGGTGATCTTGATCGTGAACGGCAAGGGCGCGGCTCTTTCTTTGGCCGCTTTGCTGCAGGGTTTCAAAAACTACAAAAAAGACAGCTTCATAGCGGGGGCCATCCTGAACAACGTGCAGCCTTCCGTCTATGCTTTTTATAAAGAAGTTTTGGAAAAAGAGAGCGGCGTGAAACTGCTGGGCTATTTGCCGCCGCTGCCCGAAGAGTGCCGCTTCGGCAGCCGTCATTTGGGCTTGGTGACTGCAGAAGAGATAGCCGATCTGCAGGCCATCGCCCGGCGTTTGGGCGAAGAAGCGCAACGGAGCATCGATCTGGAGAGCCTTTTGGCCATAGCGAAAGGGGCAGAAGCTCTTTCTTACGAAGAGCCCGACCTTCGCCCCCTGGGCTCCTGCACCGTCGCCGTTGCCCGCGATGTGGCCTTTTCCTTTTACTATCAGGATGCGCTGGACCTTTTGACGAAATTGGGAGCGGAGCTTGCGCCCTTCAGTCCTTTGGGGGATAGAGCCCTGCCCGCCGGTTGTTCCGGCCTCGTATTGGGCGGCGGTTATCCCGAATTATATGCGGCTCGGTTAGCCGCAAACAAAACTTTGCTTGCGGACATCAAAGCAAAGATAGAGGGCGGCCTGCCCACCTTCGCCGAATGCGGCGGCTTCATGTATCTGCAGCAGGGCTTTTATGGCGACGAAGGCTTCTTCCCCTGGGTGGGGCTCTTGCCGGGAGAAGTGCGCCTCACCGACAGTTTGAAGCGCTTCGGTTATGTGGAATTGGAAGCCCAAGAGGGCGGTCTCTTGTGCCGAGCGGGGGACCGTATCCGCGGCCACGAGTTCCACTACAGCGACAGCGAAGCCACCGGCTCTTCCTTCATCGCCCGTAAAGCCGGAGGAAAGAGGCAGTGGCCCTGCTGTTATCACACCGAAAATCTTTATGCCGGTTATCCTCACATCCATCTGTGGAGCAACACGGTATTTGCGGAAAATTTCATCGCTGCCTGCCTGACCTACAAAGGCCGACGCTGACAGTGGGGGAGCTGGTGCGTTATGGAGCATATCTTGGCCCTGACCTTGGGCTATGTTTTGGATCTGCTGCTGGGAGACCCTCTGTGGCTCCCTCACCCGATAGTGCTCATCGGCAAGCTCATCGCCGCCTTGGAAAAAAGACTGCGGCTGCCCTTCAAAGGCAACGACGTGGCCTTGCTCTACAGCGGCGCTCTCTTGGTCTTCACGGTGTGCTGCTGCACCTTCTTCGTGCCGTGGCTGCTGCTGTACGGAGCGGGCCTCGTCCATCCTTATCTGCGGACGGCGCTGGAGACTTGGTTCTGCTATCAGATCTTGGCCACGAAATGTTTGAGCGATAACGCCGAAGACGTGGCCGCCGCTTTGCGGGACGGCACTTTGGCAGAAGCCCGCACCAAAGTGGGCTGCATCGTGGGCCGTGACACGCGAGGCTTGAGCAGAGAAGAGGTCATCAAAGCTACGGTGGAAACGGTGGCGGAAAATACTTCCGACGGAGTTGTGGCTCCTCTTTTTTACATGTTCATCGGGGGCGCGCCTTTGGCCTTTCTCTATAAAGGCATCAACACCATGGACAGCATGATCGGCTACAGGACAGAGCAATACCTTTATTTCGGCCGCTGCGCCGCCCGTTTGGACGATGCGGTGAATCTGCTGCCGGCCCGTCTCAGCGCTCTTTTGATGATCGCGGCCTCCTTTTTCTGCGGCCTCGATGCGAAAAGAGCTTGGCGCATTTTCAAAAGAGACCGCTATAAGCACCTCAGCCCCAATTCGGCCATGACCGAGAGCGTGGCGGCGGGAGCTTTGGGCCTGCGTCTGGGAGGCGACCACTTCTATTTCGGGCAATTGATCCATAAAGAGACCATCGGCGACGCCCTCTGCTCCCCGGCGGTGGAGCATATCGAAGCGAGCAGGAAGCTCCTTTACGCCACGAGCCTTTTGGCTTTGCTCTGCGGTCTCGCACTGTGGGCTCTTTGGACCAGCGTCTTATAGTTTGATGCGGAGCTCGAAGCCTGCAAGGCCGGGCTCATAAAAGCAAGAGGAGAGAAAAAGCATGATCTTCTACGGTCACGGCGGCGATATCTACGACCCGGCCCTGGGGGGAAAGGTGCTGGACTTTTCCGCCAACATCAATCCTCTCGGCCTGCCCAAGGGAGCGAAGAAGGCTTTGCTGGAGGGGGTGCAGGCTTTCGAACGCTATCCCGATCCCTACTGCCGCCGATTGACGGCGGTCTTGGCGAAACACTTAGGTGTTGAGCAAGACTTCATTCTCTTCGGCAACGGAGCGGCCGATCTCCTGTACCGTTTGGCCCAGCTGCTGCGGCCCGCAACGGCCCTTCTTTTGGCCCCGGGCTTTTGCGATTACGCCCGCTCTTTGGAGAGCGTAGGCTGCAAGATCAAGTATCATTATCTTGCGGAGGCGAAGGATCTTCGTCTCGAAAGGGATATCTTGCCGAAGATAAACACCGGGACGAAGATCGTTTATCTGTGCAATCCCAATAACCCCACGGGGCAGCTGGTCGATAGAACTTTGTTGACGGAGATCTTGGGGCGCTGCGAAGCCAAAGGCGCCTATCTGCTGCTGGACGAATGCTTCATGGACTTGGTGGACCCGAAGGAAGCCTACAGTTTGAAAGACGAATTGGCCGCTCATCCCCGCCTCCTCATCCTGAAAGCCTTCACCAAGACTTACGCCATGGCGGGCCTGCGCTTGGGGTATCTCCTCTGTTCCGATGCGGCCCTCATGGATAGGCTGCGGCAGCAGGCTCAGGCCTGGTCTGTTTCCGGCCCCGCTCAGGCGGCGGGGGCCGCCGCTTTAGAAGAGCAGGGTTATTTGGAAAAAACTCACGCTCTTTTGGCGGGAGAACGCAGTTATATGCGCTCCCGTTTGGCCCGCATGGGCTTGAAAGTTTACGGCTCTGCCGCCAACTACGTCTTTTTCCGCCTGCCGGTGCCTTTCGACCTGAAGGCGGGGCTGCTGAAACGGGGCATTTTGGTGCGCAGCTGCGCCGATTATCCCGGCTTGGACCAGCGTTATTATCGAGTGGCCGTGAAAAAAAGGAAAGACGGGCAACGGCTGCTGAAAGCCATCGAGGATTGTTTGCAAGATGCCATCGCTGCTATTGTTGATCGACGGACTGGGGGATGAGCCCCTGGCGTATTTAAACGACAAAACTCCTTTTGAAGCAGCTTCTCACCCGCTTTTCGACAAAGTGGGCGAGCAGTGCTCTTCAAGTTGCTCTGTTTGCGAAGATGACTTGGTGCCGGAGAGCGCAGGCTGCATCGGCCGTCTTTTGGGCCTGCCGAAAGAGGCTTTGCCCCGCAATCGAGCCTATTTGGAGATGCTGGCCCGGGGCTGGGACATAGCCGACGATCAGCAGGTGTGGCGCTGCAATTTAGTGGCCGTAGACGAAGAGGGGCGCTTGGCCGCCTTCAACGGCCGGGGCCTCAGCACCGTAGAGATGGCCGCCGCCGCCCGCAGCTGTTTTCATTTGGACGAAGCGTTCATCTTCGTCTTTCTTTCCGAATACCGCAACCTTTTGGTGGTGCAGCGGCAAAAAAACGGGGGAGGGCCCTTCGTTCCTCCTCCTCACGAACACGTGGGGGAAAAGATGGACGAACTGCTGGCGCCTTTAAGAGAGGGCTCGCCGGCACTGGCAGCTTTTTTGCAAAAGGCAAAAGAGAGGCTGCTGCCTTTCGCCCGGGGCGGCTGTCATTACGCTCTCTACCCGTGGGGGCTAAGCGTTAAGCAGAGCCTGCCGAGTTTTTCTTCGTTGAACGAAGGACGGCGAGGCGCCTTGGTGGGGAAGGCGGAGATAGTGCTGGGCCTGGCCAAGGCCATGGGCATGGAAGTGCGGGAACCCAGCACCGCCACCGGCGATGTGGACACCGACATTTTCGCCAAAGCTCGGGCCGCGGCAGACCTGTTAGCTTCCTACGATGTGGTGGTGGCCCACTTCAACGGCGGCGACGAAGCGGCTCACCGTTTGGACGGCAGGGCCAAGGCCGCCTTCATCAGCCAGATCGACAGCGAATTTTTGGCTTACGCGATGACGAAATTCCGCAAACCTTTTCGCATCGTGGTGTGCGGCGACCACGTGACCAGTTCCCGCACGGGCAAGCACGGGGCGGGCCCGGTGCCGGTGCTGGCGGGAGTGCTGAACGGACCGCCGCTGCCCGCTTTTCGTTTGGCTTCTTATCGAGATATCCGAGCTTTTTTGTTGGAGGAGGAAGGGAAGAATGGCTAAGTCCTTAATGATCCAGGGGACCATGAGCAACGCGGGGAAAAGTTGGGTGACCGCCGCCCTCTGCCGCATCTTCAAACAGGACGGCTACAAAGTAGCTCCCTTTAAATCGCAGAACATGGCCTTGAATTCTTTCATCACCGCCGACGGGGCGGAGATGGGCCGGGCCCAGGTGGTGCAGGCGGAAGCAGCGGGGCTGGCGCCCAGCGTTTTGATGAACCCCATCCTGTTGAAACCCACCAGCGATTGCGGCTCTCAGGTCATCGTCAACGGCACGCCCATCGGCACCATGACCGCCGCGGAATATTTCGCTTTCAAAACGAAGCTCATCCCCGACATCATGAAGGCCTACGATACCTTGGCCGCCCAAAACGACATCATCGTGTTGGAAGGGGCGGGCTCGCCGGCGGAGATCAATTTGAAACAGCAGGACATCGTCAACATGGGCATGGCCAAACTGGCGGGGACACCGGTGCTCTTGGTGGCCGACATCGACCGAGGCGGCGTCTTCGCTTCCATCTACGGCACGGTGATGCTTCTGGAGGAAGAGGAAAGAGCAAGGATCAAAGGCATCATCATCAATAAATTCAGAGGCGACGTCAAAATTTTGCAGCCGGGCCTCGACCTCATCGAAGAAAAATGCGGCATCCCGGTGGTGGGAGTGCTGCCCATGCTCCACGTGGACATCGAAGACGAAGACAGCCTCAGCGAACGTTTGAGCGGTCATGTGACGAAAGACGTGAAATTGGCGGATATCGCCGTTATCAGGCTCCCCCGTATGTCCAACTATACGGACTTCAACGTTTTCGAATTGATCGACGGCGTTTCTCTTCGCTATGTGGCCTCTTTGAAAGAGCTGGGGCAGCCGGACCTCATCATCCTGCCCGGCAGCAAAAACACCATCGGCGATCTGCTGTGGCTGCGGCAAAGCGGTTTGGAAGCGGAGATCTTGAAACAGGCCCGTCAGGGCACCGTGATCTTCGGCATCTGCGGCGGCTATCAAATGCTGGGCAAGGTCATCTCCGATCCCTTGGGGGTGGAGGCGGGAGGCGACACTCCCGGCCTCGGCCTTTTGGACACGGAGACGGTGTTCATCGAAAATAAACGCACGGTGCAGATGCAGGGAAGATTCGCAGAAGTGAGAGGCCCCTTGGCCCGGCTCAGCGGTCTGCCGGTGCAAGGCTACGAGATCCACAGCGGCGTCACCCGCTATGAAGAAAAAGACGCGCTCACTGTCATCGCTCCCGTTCACGGCGAGGGGGAGGCTTTCGCCGAAGGCAGCCAAAATATCGGGGATACTGTGAACGTGTACGGCAGCTATGTGCACGGCCTCTTCGACGGCGAAGGCATAGCGGCCAAAGTGGTGGAGGCTCTCTTAGAGAAAAAAGGTCTGAGCGGCAAAAGCGTGGCGGTGATCGATTTCGCCGCCTATAAAGAAGAGCAGTACGATCTTCTCGCAGCCGCGGTGCGGGCCCGTTTGGACATGAAAAAGATCTACGAGATAGCGGGCTTGAGAGAGGGAGGCAGATGAAAAATGCAGGGGCTCGGTCTTTTGCACATCTATCACGGCAACGGCAAGGGGAAGACCACCGCCGCTTTGGGCTTGGCCCTGCGCTGCGCGGGACGGGGCGGCAGAGTGCTCATCGCTCAATTTTTGAAGGGACAGCCCAGCGGCGAATTGAAAACTTTGGCCCTCATCCCCAACATCAAGATACTGCGGGCCAAAGAGGCGACGAAATTCACTTTTCAAATGACGCCGGAAGAACTGGTCGCCGTGAAAGAGCGGCACAGCGCCCTTTTAAAAGAGATAGCAAAAGAATTGCAAGAGGGAAACATAGATCTTTTGATCTTGGACGAAGCCTTGGGAGCTTTGCAAACGGGGCTTTTGGACAAGGAGGAGCTTTTGGACTTGCTGGACACTCGGCCGCAAGAGACAGAGGCGGTCCTCACCGGCCGCGACCCCAGCCCCCAATTGCTGGAGAGGGCCGATTATGTTTCCGAAATAGTGAAAAGAAAACACCCCTTCGATAAAGGGGTGCCGGCCCGCATAGGGATAGAACGCTGAAAAGGCGCAGAAAAGAGGAGGAAGAAAGATGCGATTGGCACAGGTTTTGCCCCAAGACATAGAGAAGCGCAGCATGGAGATCATCGGCGAAGAGCTGGGACAGCTGGTCATCCCCGCCGAGAGAGCGGACATCGTGAAAAGAGTGATCCACACTTCGGCGGACTTCGACTACGCCCGCACCCTCATCTTCAGCGATGATGCTGTGGAAAAAGGACTGGCCGCTTTGAAGCAGGGAGCCACCATCGTCACCGACACCAATATGGCCGCCACCGGCATCAACAAGGGCGCTCTCGCCAAGTTGGGCTGCAAGGCTCTGTGCTTCATGGCAGATGAAGACGTGGCCCAAAGAGCCAAAGAGGCGGGCAGCACCCGAGCCGCCGCCTGCATGGAGAAGGCAGCTGCTCTCGCCGGTCCCCTCATCATCGCCGTGGGCAATGCGCCTACCGCCTTGGTGCGCTTGCACGAATTGATCAAAGAAGGAAAGATCGCGCCGGCCCTTATCATCGGCGTGCCAGTGGGCTTCGTGAACGTGGTGGAGGCCAAAGAGCTCATCATGACCGGCGGCGTGCCCTTCATCGTGGCGAGAGGCCGCAAAGGCGGCAGCAACGTGGCCGCGGCCATCTGCAACGCTCTTCTTTATAAATTGACGAGAAAGTGAGAAAATATTTTGCCTTTTTCCGAAAGCTCCGAGGGGGAACGGCCCGGCTTTCCTCATCGTCGCCCCTGCCTTGCGGCCGGGGCTTTTTTAGTGTGGAGTGAGGAGTTGGCGGGCTTCTTGTATATATACATAGGAAGAAAAAGAAGAAAGCGAGAGGGCGGTGCAAGCTTCTTGCCGACGATCGCTTCACACTGTCCCCAAAGCCGCTGCTCCTTTATTTTACACGGTGAGTGTGATAGAATATATTTGCCTGAAAAAGCAGGCGTTGCGAAGGCCTGCTGTTTTTTCGAAAAGATCAAGGAGGTCAGCCATGCGCAAATTGGCCATCATCGGCGGCACCGGAGTAGAGGACCCGCAGAAATTTCCCGACTTCGAGAGCCGCACTATCGTCACTCCCTACGGCGAGGCCGCTTACAAGATAGGCGAAAGAAACGGCGCTCAAGTTGTTTTTCTGAGCCGCCACGGCACCGCCCACAGCGTGGCCCCGCACAAAGTGAACTATCGGGCCAACATTTGGGCCCTCAAAAAATTGGGCACGGAAGAAGTGCTGGCCACCACCGCCGTAGGCAGCCTCAATAGGGCCATCACCGCCGGGCAGTTGGTGATCTGCAGCGACGTGCTGGACTTTACCAAAAGCAGGTGCAGCACTTTTTACGACAGCCCCGAGCGGGGAGTGGTGCACGTGGACTTCACTTCTCCCTATTGTCCCCGGCTGCGGGCCCACCTGCACAAATTGCTGACGAAGCTGGGCATCGAGCACAGCGCGAGCGGCGTTTACGTGTGCACGGAAGGGCCGCGTTTTGAGAGCCCGGCGGAAATAAAAATGTTCGCTAAGTTGGGCGGCGACGTGGTGGGCATGACCAATATGCCGGAAGCGGTGCTGGCCCGTGAGGCGGAGCTCTGCTACGTCAATTGCAGCATCGTCACCAACATGGCGGCTGGCATCTCGCCTACGCCCCTCAGCCACAGCGAAGTGGTGGCGGCCATGAGCGAGAGCATCGAAAAGACGGGCCGCCTCATCGACGCCTTCATCGAAGAAGCGCCGCCGGCCGAAGGTTGCTCTTGCGCCTCTGCTCTTGCCGAATTCGGCGGCTTTAAATTGTAGGAGCTTTTATGCTGAACACTATGGTGTGGGGCGGCGACCGTTTGACGCTTTTGGATCAGACCAAGCTGCCCGCAGTCACTGAGTATATAGATTGTTTCGATCATCTGCGGGTCAAAGAAGCCATCGCCCGCTTGGAGGTGCGTGGCGCTCCCGCCATCGGGGCCGCCGCCGCCTTTGCCATGGTGCTGGGGGCTAAACACAGCCAGCATGAGCCCTTTTTGTCTCAACTGGAAGAGATAGCAGCGGACCTCGAAAGCGCCCGGCCTACGGCGGTGAATCTCGCCTGGGGCTGCCGGACGATAATAGATACAGCGAAAAAATTTTATGAGGAAGGTCTCAGAGGTTCTCTTCTCCTAAAAAAACTGGAAGAAAAAGCCGTCGCTATTTACGAAGAAGACATCGCCGCCAACAAAAAGATGGGCGAGCACGGCGCAGCTCTTTTGCCTAAAGAGGCCGTCGTCCTCACCCACTGCAATGCGGGGGCCTTGGCCACCTGCGGCTGGGGGACGGCCCTGGGGGTAGTGCGCAGCGCCTATCTTCAGGGAAAAATAAAAATGGTGTACAGCGATGAGACCCGGCCCCTGCTGCAGGGAGCCCGCCTCACCGCCTACGAATTGGCAGAAGAAGGCATCCCCGTCACCTGCATCACCGACGGCATGGCCGCCTGGACCATGAAGGAAAAGAAGGTGGACTGCGTCATCGTGGGAGCGGACCGCATCGCCGCCAACGGCGACACCGCCAATAAGATAGGCACCTTCAACCTGGCTCTGGCCGCACGAGCCTTGCACATCCCCTTTTACGTGGCCGCCCCTGCCAGCACTTTCGATCTGCATTTGGCAGACGGCTCGGCCATCCCCATCGAAGAGAGAGCGCCTGAAGAAATAAAAAAATTTGCGGGCCACATCATCGCACCGGAAAAAGCTTTGGTCTATAACCCCGCCTTCGACGTGACGCCGGCCGCTCTTATAACCGCCATCATCACGGAAAAAGGGGTCATCAGGCCGCCTTACGCCCAAAACATCTCTCGTTTGCTGAAAAATAAAGCATAAGATATCAGGAGGAGAACTCATGAGCATCATCGCCGATAAAAGTTTGGCCCCCTTGGGGCAGCAGCGCATCGCTTGGGCCAAGGCCTACATGCCTCTCTTGAACATCCTGAACGCTCGTTACGGCCAGAGCAAACCTTTCGCCGGCCTGAAGATGGCGGTGAGCATCCACTTGGAAGCCAAGACCGCCTATCTGGCCCAAGTGCTGAAAAACGCGGGGGCTGAGGTGGCGGTGACCGGCAGCAACCCTCTCTCCACTCAGGATGAGGTGGCCGCCGCTTTGGCCGCAAGCGGCGTAGAAGTGTTCGCCACTCACGGCTGTTCACAAAAAGAATACGATGACTATCTGCGCAAAGCTCTCGCCACCGACCCCCACTTGATCATCGACGACGGCGGCGACTTGGTGAACATGATCAACAGCGAACGCCGCGACCTCATCGGCAAGCTTTACGGCGGCAGCGAAGAGACCACCACCGGCGTGCACCGCCTGAAGGCTTTGGCCAAGGCGGGGCATTTGGCCTTCCCCATGATCGCCGTGAACGACGCTTATTGCAAATATCTTTTCGATAACCGCTACGGCACCGGCCAATCGTCTTTGGACGGCATCATCCGCACCACCAATCTCACTATCGCCGGCAAAAATTTGGTGGTGGCCGGCTACGGCTGGTGCGGCAAAGGCGTGGCCATGCGGGCCAAGGGGATGGGGGCCAACGTCATCGTCACCGAAGTGGACCCCATCAAAGCCATCGAAGCGGTCTTCGACGGCTTCAGAGTGATGCCCATGCAGGAAGCAGCGGCCGTAGGCGACATCTTCATCACCGTCACCGGCTGCAAAGACGTCATCACCAAGCCCCACATGGAGAAGATGAAAGACGGCGCGGTGCTGTGCAACGCCGGCCACTTCGACGTGGAAGTGAATAAGCAGCATCTGGAAGCATTGAGCACGGTGCCTCCCTTCGAAGTGCGCAAGAACATCACCGCCTACACCATGGCAGACGGCCGCAAGCTCTATCTTTTGGGCGAAGGCCGCTTGGTGAACCTGGCCTGCGGCGACGGCCACCCCATAGAAGTGATGGACCTGAGCTTCGCCATGCAATTTTTGGCCATGCTCTATTTGGTAGAACACAAGGGTGAACTGGAAAACAAGCTCTACGTTTTGCCCGACGAATTGAATAAAGAAGTGGCGGCTTTGAAGCTGGAAGCTTTGGGCGCAGGCATCGATGAGCTGACGCCGGAGCAGGCGGCTTATCTGGCTGCAGAATGAAAAGGAAGGCAGCGAGGGATCATGTATGAAAAAGAGAGAAGAGCGGTGGCGGCCATGGGGCGGCAGCTGCTGGCAAGCGGGCTCACCGCCGGCACCTGGGGGAACATCTCTCTGAAAATTTCTGACGATGCTATCCTCATCACTCCTTCCGGCCTCGGTTACGACCAACAGCAGCCGCAAGACATAGTGCTGTTGAACAGCGAAGGAGAGATGTTAGAAGGCAAGCGCCTCCCTTCTTCGGAGAAGGCGCTGCACATAGCCATCTACAAAGCCTGCCCTCAAGCCCGGGCCGTCATCCACACCCACGGGGTCTACAGCGGCGCCTTCGCCGCAGCTCATAAAAAGATCCCCGCCCTCACCGAAGACTTGGCTCAGGTGATAGGGGGAGCGGTGGACTGCGCTGTTTATGCGCCGCCGGGCACAGAAGAATTGGCCGAAGCGGCGGTGAGAGCCCTGGGAGAGCGCAGGGCCGTGCTGCTTTCCAACCACGGCGCCGCGGTGTGGGGCGCATCTTTGGAGCAGGCCTTCATGGCCGCTCAGCTGATCGAAAAGGCCGCTCACATCGCCATCCTCGCAGAGCTCTTGGGCGGCGGCAAAAAATTGACGGCGGCTCAGACCAAGGCCATGCACATTTTTTATGAAGAACATTACAGCAAACGGCAGGAAGGAGAGGAATGACGGTGAAGAAATTACTCATCCGCAATGCGGAAGTGACGGACGCTCCTGCCGGTGTCCCTCATTATATCTATATAGAAGACAACAAGATCGTCTTCGTCAAAAAAACTCTGCCGGAAAATTTCGACTTCGCCGACGTAGAAGTCTTAGAAGGCGGCGGCAAGCTGGCCACCCCCGGCCTGGTGAACACCCACGGCCACGTGGCCATGACTCTTTTAAGAAGTTATGCCGACGATCTGGACCTGATGGACTGGCTGCAAAACAAGATCTGGCCCGTGGAAGCGAAGATGAAGCCGCAAGACATCTACTGGGGCTCCATGCTGGGCATCTACGAGATGCTGAGGGGAGGCACCACCTGCTTTGCCGATATGTATGCGGAGATGGATGAGGTGGCCCAAGCCGCCGCCAAACTGGGCATCAGGGCCAATCTCAGCCGCGGCCTCATCGGCGCGGCCCCCAACGCTCAAGAAGCTCTCGCCGAGAACAAACAGCTTTTCAAAGATTGGCACAATTACGATCGGGGACAGATACGGGTGACCTTGGGGCCTCACGCTCCCTACACCTGCCCCGACGACTTCTTGCGGCAAGTAGTCGATGCTTCTTTCGAACTGGGCGCCGAAGTGCAGATGCATTTATGCGAGACCAAAGGAGAGATCGAAGACAGCCTGAGAGACTTCGGCATGACCCCCATCGCGAGGATGGAAAAGATCGGCCTCTTAGAGCGAGGCGTCATCGCCGCCCACTGCGTCCATCTGACAGAAGAAGACATGGACATCATGGCCGCACGCCAAATGCGGGTGGCCCTCAACCCTCAGTCTAATTTGAAATTGGCCAGCGGCATCGCCCCCGTGCCCGCTCTTCTCAAAGAAGGCATATGCGTGGGCATCGGCACCGACGGAGCCAGCAGCAACAATAATTTGGACATGTTGGAAGAAGTGCGGCTCACCGCCATGTTGCACAAGGCGACGACTTACGATCCTCTTGCTCTTCCCGCCGCCGCAGTGTGGAAAATGGCCACGGAGGACGGGGCCAAGGTGCTGGGCTTTAAAAACTTGGGCCGTTTGGAAGCGGGGGCCTATGCGGACATCGTGCTGTGGAAGATGAGCGGTCCCCATTGGTACCCCCGGCACAACAAGTTGAGCCTTTTGGTCTACGCCGCCTCGAGCCAAGATGCGGAAACGGTGCTGGTGAACGGCAAGGTGGTCTTAAAAGACGGGCACCTGACTGCCTACGACGAAGAGAAGATCTGCGCCGAAACGGCGGCCTGCGCCAAAGCTCTCTTGGAAAGATAATGCGCCGCTTTTTCTCAGGCAAGATACAAGAGGCGAAGAGAAAGATCCCCGGCGCTCTCTTTTTAAAAAAGCGGTCGAACATATTTTGAGCGTCGAAAAATTTTTCCGGAAAAATTTTTAAAGTAAGATCGCCGCGGCCTTGGGCCTGCGGAGAAATATTTACGAGGTGATCAAAAAATGACTACAATGAAAGCACTCATCCCTCTCGGCATTTCCGCCCGCCATGCTCATCTCACCCGGGAACACATGGACATCCTCTTCGGCAAGGGCAGCGAGCTCCATCCCAAAAAGAAGATCGGCCAGCCCGGGCAGTATGCCTCCGAAGAGCAGATCACCATGGTGACCCCCAAGGGCGAGATGAAACTGCGGATTATCGGGCCCCTGCGCCCCTTCACTCAGATCGAGCTGTCTATGACCGACGCCCGCAAAGCAGGAGTGAAGGCGCCTGTACGCAACAGCGGCGACATCGCCGGCTCCGCCGGCGCCAAACTGGTGGGTCCCTGCGGTGAAGTGGAGATCGCCGAGGGCATCATCATCGCCGCCCGCCACGTGCATCTCTATCCCGAGACGGCGGAAAAACTGGGCCTGAAAGACGGCGACATCGTGGACGTGGAGACGACGGGGGAGAGGGCGCTCACCATGCACAACGTGCTGGTGCGGGCCGGCATCAAACACGCCGACGAGATCCACATCGACACCGACGAGGCCAATGCCTGCGGCATCGGCGGGGACGGGCTGAGCCTGAACATCGTGTGGGAGAAATAGCGCCTGCATCAGAGGACAGCGTGAAATAAAGAGGGGCTGTTGCCTTGCGAAGATGCTCGCAAAGCGACAAGCCCCTTTTAAGTTTGGAGTGTGGAGTGAGGAGTGTGGAGTGTGGAGTGTGGAGCGTGGAGTGTGGAGTTGGGCGCCGGTCACTGAGCCTGTCGAAGTGCCCGGCGCAGCAGTGCCTTTCATCCGCGCCCTAACGCTTCGACAGAGCTCAGCGGGCGGGCGCTACATGAGTGCCCGGCTCGAGCAGAATGTATGAACGTGCAAGAGTGTGCAGGCCTAAAATTTTGTCGAATTTCAAATAGTACTGTTTATGAAAATTTAAAGCGTTGACTTTATCTTTCAAGCTTGTTACAATAAAGGTGCTTTGAGCCGTCGCCGATCTCGCAAGAGGAGCGGCGGCACCGCAAGGGATCAGCCCAGTTGTTTGCGGAAAAATGAATAGAGCAGCGATCCGGCCGCTCACCGACAGCGGGATAGAAGCAGTCGGACCGAAGTGAACACGTCCTTCGCCGTTAGGCGAAGGATTTTTGTTTTTAAGTATAAAAGTTCAGCACCCCAAGTTTTTCTTCTCATTTTGTCCCTAAAAATGTATAATAAAAGTACGGTCACATCAGGGGCAAGGTGAGTAAAATAAAAAAGCAAAAGGAGGAGACCCGATGCCCCGGATGAAAAGGACCGTAAAAGACAGTGTTTTCACTTATCTTTTCCAAGATCCGCAGTACACGTTGCAACTCTATAAATCGCTGCACGGCGAAGACAAAGGCGTCGAAGAGAAAGACATCGAAGTGATCACGCTGACCAACGTCTTGGTCGACGACATCTACAACGACTTAGGCTTTTTGGTGAAAGACAGGCTGATCATTTTGGTGGAAGCCCAGTCCACATTTTCTCGGAACATCGCCTATCGTATGCTGCTTTACATGACAGCAACTTTCAAAGCCTACGCCGACAGAGAAAAGATGGACAGCCACTCGCAGAAAGATCTGCACTTCCCTCATGCGGAGGTATATGTTATCTACACGGGGGAGGGAGAAGTCCCCGCTGTCTGTCGATTTTCGGATCTCTGCGAAAAAGGGAAAGATGAAGAAGATATAGATGTAGAAACGAGAGTCCATGTGTTGCGGGGAGATGCCGCCGATAAAAACGACATCGTGAGGCAGTATGTGCGCTTTTGCAAGATCGCCGACGAAGAGCGGCGCAAAGGCGGCCCCACGGTGAAAACTGTAGAGAGGATCATCGACCGCTGTATCGAAGAAGGAGTGCTGCCAGTTTTTTTGGCGTCACGCAGGAGGGAGGTAGAGGATATGATGGTAGTATTGTTCGATGAAAAGAAAGTAAGAGAGATCCACGAGTATAATGTCATAAAGGATGCTTTAGAAGAAGGCAGAGAAGAAGGCAGAGCCGAGGGCATGAAGAAAGGCAGAGACGAAGGCATCGCTGCCATGGTCGCCACATTGAAAGAATTGTCTCTGGAAAGAGATTTTGCGAAGCAAAAATTGATGCAACGCTTCGACCTCACGCCCGAGGCAGCGGCGGCGAAGGTAGAGCAGTATTGGAACTGAAAATTTGCTCAAGGCTGTAATGAAGAAGGGACGCGCAGGCGTCCCTTCTTCAGTTTGGAGTGTGGAGTGTGGAGTTGAGGAAGGCGCCGGTCACTGAGCGGTCCCGGGCTCCCTCAGCTCGATCATATAAATCAGCTGAGCGTGCAAGAGGGAGGAAGTGCCCGGCGCAGCAGAGCCTTTCATCCGCGCCCTAACGCTTCGACAAGCTCAGCGGGCGGGCGCTACATGAGTGCCCGGCTCGAACAGAATGTATGAATGTTCAAGAAGGTGGAGTGTGGAGTTGAGGAAGTTTTCTACGACGATCTTCTCTCTTCCCGCTCCATTTGTTTTTTCCACGTCTTGACAGTCTGCTCGCGCAAGAAAAGGAGCAAAGGCTCAAGTTCTTGTCGCTCGTCCCACGCTTCCAGCGCCGCATAATAAGCTTTGCGGTCTTCTTCGTGGATGATGATGGGCGGATGATCGCAGAGCAGCAGAAAGTAATTCATGAGCAGCCGCCCCGCGCGGCCGTTGCCGTCCGCAAAGGGGTGGATATTTTCGAATTTAGCGTGAAAATAAGCGGCGGCGACGAGGGCCTTATCCATGGGAACGGCGGTGAGTTCGGCCAAAAGCTCCGCCATTTCTTCCGCCACGCTCTCCGGCGCTGCGCCGATCTCGTTTTTGCCGGTCACATAGTCGTGCCGTTTGTATTCGCCGGGGCGTTCGCCCAACTGCCAACGACGGGAGTCGTAGGTGTTTTGCGTCAAAAGACGCTGGACTTCGCAGACCAAAGCGGCATCGAGAGGACGCCTTTCCTCGAAAGCAGTCAGCAGAAACTCGCCGGCTTCTTTGGCGTTGCGGATCTCAAAAAGAGTGCGCAGGTCGCCTGTATAGCTGCTCACGCCGTCACGCTCGAAAATGTCGCGGGTGTCGCTGTAGGTGACGTTGGGGTTTTCGATCTTTCCGGAATGATAGGCAAAGGCGATGCTGTGCCCGTTCAGCGCTTCGGCAAGTTGGGCGGCGGTGGTGATGTGCCGTTTTTGCCACAGGGCTACGGCTTTTTCGTAAGCGGTCATGAACGCACCTCCCTCATGGGTCATTGTACCACGCTTTTGCCGTAAGCAGGAAAAATTTTTCGGCGGAAACTGCGAAAGCGGGCGCTCAGGGCCCGACTCGAGCAGAATGTCTGCCCCCTAACGCTTCGGGACAGGGTCAGTGCGGCTCCGGAAGAAAATTTTCGCGGCGGCGGCTCATCTTGCGGTATAATGAACGATAGAGGCATATTCTGAAACTTATTTTACATGGACTGCGAAGTCGTATTCGTATAAAAGCACGGACCGGATAGAAGTTTGGAGCTGACGATCAAATCCTGCGATGATAAAAAAGGAGTTAAACTATGGCAAGATTAGGATGCAAATGCGGAGCGATAATGGGAACGACTCAGTGTCCTTCTCCGTTTTCTCTTTTCGTGTACTATAAAGACGAGATCGAGCAAGCTTTATCCGATGATCCCGACATCACTTTGTTCGATTTTTTGACCGATTGGGACGAAAAGAATAAATGTCAAAAGGAATTTATGCATAGAGCAGAGCGAGTAGATTATTGGTATTGCAGAGAATGCCGCAGAGTGTATGAAGTTCAGTTGCGTCCGAAAGGGCATTGGCTCAGAGTATATAAGCGCAGCGATGAATTTTCGGTGTCGGAGCATAGTGATTGGTCGCAAATTTACGTTATGTCCGATGTGGAGACTTATGCCGCAACAGAGGCGAATAGCAAAATACGCTTGACAGATTATCTGGCGAAGCATGACGCTGTGCGTTATTATCTATCTCCTGACGAAACGACTGTATATGTAAAAAACACTGAAGACGGTAAAATACTATGCTCCTATTCGCTTGAGGAAGCCCTACCATCTGACATAGAGTAAACATAAACCCGCCGGGCGCTACCAACATCCGACGGGTCTATTCATTTGAGGGATATGAATATCCTCCAAATAAGCACCCTTAGTATAAAGGAAATTGTAGTTAACGTCAAGAAAAAATACAATATACAAGTACAATATATAGAGTTGCGTAGTATTAGAATGGAGCAAATCGCATTAAATTTCTTACGGAATCCAGAAAGGTGCTGTCATCATGTTCGAATTGGTACAACTGAACGAGAGGGATTTTTACATCGAAAGCCCGGCCAAGATAGGGCTGGTGAAGGTGAACGACAACGAGGTGTGCCTCATCGACAGCGGCAACGACAAAGACGCAGGTCGAAGAGTGCGGCAAATTTTAGACCGCAACGGCTGGCGCCTGACCGCCGTCTTCAACACCCACGCCAACGCCGACCACATCGGGGGCAACAGATATCTGCAGGCGCAGACGGGCTGCAAGGTGTATGCTCCGGGCATCGACTGCGCTTTCACCCGCCGCACTGTTTTAGAGCCGGCCTTTTTGTACGGCGGCTATCCTCCCAAAGACCTGCGCCACAAATTTTTGCTGGCTCAGGAGAGCGCTGCCGAAGAATTGAGGGCGGAAGTTTTGCCGCCGAATCTAGTGCCCGTGAAACTGCCGGGGCATTTTTTCGACATGACCGGTTTTCGCACCGCCGCCGGCACCGTCTATCTGGCAGACTGCTTGGCGAGCCGCGAGGCGCTGGACAAATACGGCATCGTCTTCATCTACGACGTGGCGGCCTATTTAGAGACTTTAGAGGCGGTGAAGAGCATGGAGGCGAAAGTTTTCGTCCCCGCCCACGCCCCAGTGACGGACGACATCGCCCCCTTAGCCGACTACAACATAAAAAAAGTGTGGGAGATCGCAGAAAAGATCGAAGAGCTGTGCCGCGAGCCTCTCTCTTTCGAAGTGTTGCTGCAGAAACTTTTCCTCTGCTTCGGCCTCACCATGACTTTCGAGCAGTATGTTTTGGTGGGCAGCACGGTGCGCTCCTATCTGGCGTGGCTGAAGGACGCAGGCCGGGTGACGGTGCATTTTGAAAACGCTATGCTGCTGTGGGAGCGGGCGTGAAGCGATGCTTTCTGCGGCTCATAAAAAGAAGCGGGCCGCCGACATTCGTTATTCGGGAGGTAAAGATCATGAAAAAATCTGTTTCTGCTTTGCTTTTGGCAATGTGCCTGTTTTCTCTCAATGCTGCGCCGGCAGCTGCCTATGAATACGATAAAGACGCCATCAAAAAAGAGTTCAAGTGCAAGCAGGACGCCATTCCTGCCTACGTTCTGGCCGATCTCTTGAAGGCTATGACCGTTTCCGACAACATTTTTGAAAATGACACCCTCCGTTTAGAAGTGCTGCCGTATATCAAAATGGAATATTTTAACGCAAGCTCGGCCCTGAGAAAGACCATGGCAGCCGATTCTGTCATCATGGTCACAGGCGGGGGCTTTAGGTTTGTCTCCCTCTATGTTCCCGTTCTGCCTTATTTGAAGGTTGCCGTCACCAACAAGACCGAGCAGCCTTTGGAGATCGATCTGGAGCGCAGCCAAATAACTCTCGGCGGCTACTCCGGCCGCGGCGTCCAGACCGGCACCAACTTCAGAAATGCCGCGAGCGCACCCCAGCCCCCTTTGATCGTTTTCCCCAATTCCGCAAAGACAGTTGCCTTGTGGCGGACAGACTTTAATTTCTTCAGAGGCACTGTAACGGAAGGACCTCGCTGGCTCCCTCCCTTCGACTTGGCTTTGAACACCAATATTTTGGGCGAGACGATCTTGAAAGTGAACGACAAATATATCGCTTTTGTCCCAAAGGCTGTCATCGACGAAAGCAAGCTGCACTGGCAAAAGATCAGAAAATAAGAGAAAAGGCGGCGAGCGTCGCCCCCATGCTTCGGCTTTTACTGTTTTCGAAAGTCCCGACGGTGTGCGGCCTTCCCGGTCGTGCGCCGTTCTTTTTTTTGAGCAACGCTGATGAGAGGGAAGAGGGCCGTTTTCTGAAGATTTTTTCAGCAGACATTAACACTAATCTTGAAAAGGTGTAAAATTCGGCTTATATTAATCTTGAAAAGGTGTAAAATTCGGCTTTCATTATTCTTGAAAACGTGTTAAAATCAAAATTGATCTTGGAAAAAGCACAAGATCCGTGCAAAGCAGATCTTGAAAGGTGGTAACATGAAACGCAAGCTCATGGAGCAGATGCTCAGCTGGAAAGAAAAGAGCGCAGGCAAGACAGCCTTGCTGATCGACGGGGCCAGACGCGTAGGCAAAAGCTATATCGCGGAAAAATTCGCCCGCGAAAACTACAAGTCTTACATTTTGATCGATTTCAACAGGGCCGATGAGCAGGTGAGGACTTTATTCGACCAATACCTGAACGATCTCGACACCCTCTTCATGTACCTTTCTGCGATATACAAAGTGAAATTGTACCCGGGAGAGTCTCTCATCATCTTCGATGAAGTGCAGCTCTGTCCGCGGGCGAGAGCCGCCGTCAAATATCTGGTAGCAGACGGCAGATACCACTATCTGGAGACGGGCTCGCTGCTGTCCATCCACGAAAATGTTGCGGACATCGTGATACCGTCGGAGGAGAGGCATCTCAAACTCTATCCCATGGACTTCGAAGAATTCCTGTGGGCGCTGGATGAAACGGCGCTGCTCGGCGTTATCAGGAATAATTTCGAGAAAAGGCAGCCCCTGGGGCAAGCGCTCCACAGAAAGGCGATGACCCTCTTCAGACAGTACATCATCATAGGCGGGATGCCCCAGGCGATCAACGCCTACCTGCAGACGAAGAGCTTCGAAGAGGCGGACCTGGTGAAGAGAGACATCCTGGAGCTCTATCGGCAGGATATCGCCAAACATGCAAGAGGCTACGAGAGAAAAGTGAGCTCCCTCTTTGACGAGATACCCGAACAGCTCTCCAAGCACGAAAAGAAGTTCACCTTGGCAGCCCTCGGACGCGGGAGCAGGTTTAGAGATTACGAAAGCTCCTTTTTGTGGCTGGAAGATTCGATGATCTGCAATATCTGCTACAATTCGACGGCGCCCAATGTGGGCATCCGCCTGAACAGGGACAGGAACACTTTGAAGCTCTATATGGGGGATACCGGACTGCTGATCAGTTTGGCCTTCGATGAGAACGGGCTCATCTCGGAGGATATCTATCAGAAGCTGCTGCTGGGCAAACTGGATATCAATGAAGGGATGATCTTCGAGAACATCGTCGCGCAGATGCTGACTGCGTCCGGCCACAAACTCTATTTTTATTCCAACCCTTCGCGAAATGACAGCGGGGAGAGGATGGAGATCGATTTTCTCATCTCGAAGAGAAGGACCACCGACAGACACAATGTGTCCCCGATAGAAGTGAAATCCGGCAAGCGCTATACCTATTCGTCGCTGAAGAAATTCAAAGAAAAATACAAAGAAGAACTGGATGTTCCTTACATCCTGCATACTGCGGATCTTGCGGAGAAAGAAGATATCAGACTGCTGCCCGTATATATGGCTTGGCTGCTGTAGCCCGGCGGGAGCTGCGCTGTCTCCGTCTTCGCTTTTTGCAGATCATCGTCACTGATCTTGAAAAGGTGTAAAATTCGGCTTATATTAATCTTGAAAAGGTGCATCGCTCTTATACACCCTACTTTTACGATCACACCGACGGTGCGCGGTATAAGCAACGGTGCAAAAAGGTTTTATCTGAAATGAAAAAAAACGAGTATAACACTTTGGAAGAATTCACATCGCAATATATAGGCGTATGGGGACCGTCCGACGGTCATTGGTTCGGGCTGGATTTTATATATAAAGGAGTTGAATACAGATTTCATACTTGGGCAATGTATAAAGACGAGAGGAAAATTTTGCCTGACGGACGCAAGATAGTTTTTCGACTCTATAGGAAAAATGAAGAAGATATCTCGGGAAAAGACTACGTCCTATTGGGAGAATTTGCGACTATGGAAGATGCATTGGATAGTACATGCATCGAAGGCACTCCTTTTCGTGAGATCATCATGGACGACGACACCGAGTTGCAGGGACAAGATTGAGCTAAGACAGGCAGAGTATTCACCTTTGACGGATTATCAAATTTTTCCTATAAAGGAGGTATCATAATGGGATCACGAGGAGCTTTCGTAGATGTAAACAGAGGAGACTTTACCTTTAAGGCTGGCGGTAAACATTACAAAACAATCGGTGTTTTGAGCGATGATCCTAATGTTAAGATCATCATTCAGGATGCGCCAAATGTAAAAGCGCCGGAGTATTCTCATACACCGGGCCGAATATATGCAGTAGTAAAAAACGGTATACTCAAACACTTGGCGTATTACGATGAAAATCACAACCAAGCTGTAAATATCGATCTGGCGCACAGTCACGACGGAGTAAAACCGCACCGACATATTTATATGAATCATGACAAAGACTCACCTGGTGTTCCTCCTAATGCTGCAGAACTAGCTCTGATAGCTAAAATAAAAAAGGAGTTTCATTTGAAATGAGAAAAAACGAGTATAAATCTTTGGAAGAATTCACATCGCAATATATAGGCGTATGGGGACCGTCCGACGGTCATTGGTTCGGGCTGGATTTTATATATAAAGGAGTTGAATACAGATTTCATACTTGGGCAATGTATAAAGACGAGAGGAAAATTTTGCCTGACGGACGCAAGATAGTTTTTCGACTCTATAGGAAAAATGAAGAAGATATCTCGGGAAAAGACTACGTCCTATTGGGAGAATTTGCGACTATGGAAGATGCATTGGATAGTACATGCATCGAAGGCACTCCTTTTCGTGAGATCATCATGGACGACGACACCGAGTTGCAGGGACAAGATTGAGCGGCGGAGCCGAAGGCCAAGGCGTATTTATCTTTGCCTTTTTGAAACGAGCGTCGATGATAAAAGGTGAGGCGCTTTCGCCTTCGTCTTTTGCAAACGAGGGCTGCTCAAAAAATTTTCTCTTCATGCGCAAAACTGCATATATTTGTTTGACGGCGGGAAATGTTGGGTGTAAAATAGGAGCAGTAAGAGTTTGCTCCTTTAATCGGGTCCCGTGAGACTTCAAGGCAGAAACTTCCCAGTCGTTGCTCAGGCCTTCTGGTGTCCGCTCGGGACGCCGGAAGGCTTTTTTGGTACAGGAGGTATAAAGTGCATGGCTAAAAGCGACATATCTCTGGGCGGCAGAGATATACTGGACCTGGGCAGCCTCAGCAATGAGGAGATCGCTTTGATCTTGCAAACTGCCGCGGAAATGAAAAAGATCATGAAGAGGGACATCAAAAAAGTTCCTTCCCTGCGGGGAAAGTCCGTCATCAACCTCTTCTACGAACCCAGCACCCGCACCCGCACCTCGTTTGAATTGGCGGGCAAATATTTGGGCGCCGACGTGGTGAACATCACCACCTCCTCTTCCAGCGTGGTGAAAGGCGAGTGCCTGCGTGACACCATCCTTACGGTGCAGTCGATGAACTGCGACGCCATCGTGATGCGCCACCCCATCGAAGGCGCAGCCGCATATGCCGCCAAGGTGGCCAAGCCCGTGGTGATCAACGCCGGCGACGGCGCTCACGCTCATCCCTCCCAAGGCCTGCTGGATCTTTACACCATCAAAGAAGCGGGGAAGAAGGTAGGCCCCGGGCTGAAGATGGCCATTTTGGGCGACATCCTCTACAGCCGCGTGGCCCGCACCAACATCGTGGCCTGGACTAGGCTGGGCGCCGAAGTGCACGTGGCCGGGCCCATGACCCTCATCCCTCACGATATAGAAGCTTTGGGCGTGAAAGTGCACAGCAGAGTGGAAGACGCCATCGAAGGAGCCGACGTCATCGACGTGCTGCGCATCCAGCTGGAGCGGCAGAAGAAGGGGCTCTTCCCCACCACCAGAGAGTATGCCCGGGTGTGGGGCCTGAACGAAAAACGTTTGGCCTTGGCCAAAAAAGACGTGCTGGTGCTGCACCCCGGCCCCATGAACAGAGGCTTGGAGATCTCGTGGGAAGTGGGCTACTGCGACAACGCCTACATCCGCGACCAGGTGCAGAACGGCGTGGCCGTGCGCATGGCTCTATTGTTCTTGACTTTGACGGGAGGGAAGCACTTTGAGAACCTTGATTAAAAACGGCAGGGTAGTGGACCCCGCTCAAAAGTTGGATGCGGTGCTGGACATCCTGATCGAAGACGGCCGCATCAAAAAACTGGCCCCCGCCATCATTGAAGCCGCCGACACCGTTTACGATGCCGCAGGCTTGGTGGTGTGCCCCGGTCTCGTCGACGTTCACACTCACTTGCGCGAACCGGGCTTAGAAGCTAAAGAAGACATCATCACAGGCACCATGGCCGCCGCCGCCGGCGGCGTCACCACCGTGGCCTGCATGCCCAACACCAAACCGGTCATTGACACCTCCATCATCGTCAGCGGCATCAAAGAAAGAGCCGCCAAAGAAGCTTATGCTCACGTGGAAGTGATCGGCGCCATCAGCAAGGGCGAAAAAGGCGAAGAACTGTCCGAGATGGTGGACATGGCCCAAAAGGGAGCCATGGCCTTTTCCGACGACGGCCACTACGTGAAGAGCAGCCGCCTCTTCCTCCTGGCCGCCCGCTACATCGCCCCCTTCGGCAAGGCCCTCATCTGCCACGACATCGACCCCGAATTGGACGCGGAAGGCTATATGCACGAAGGTGCCGTTTCCGCCCGCATCGGCGTGCCCGGCGTGCCTGCCATCGCCGAAGATATCTGCGTGGCGAGAGACTGCATCATCTCCGAATATACGGGAGCTCACGTCCACATCGCTCACGTGGCTTCCAAAGGAGCCATCGACATCATCCGTCAGGCGAAGAAGAAGGGCATCAACGTCACCTGCGAAGTGGCGGTGCAGCACCTCACCCTCACCGACGAAGCCTGTGCCACTTATGACTCCGCCGCCAGAGTGAACCCGCCGCTCAGGAGTTTCGATCACGTGCAAGCTCTGCGGGAAGCGGTTTTAGACGGCACCGTGGACGCCATCGTCACCGATCACGCGCCCCACGCTCCCGAAGAAAAGGACGTGGAGTTCCGCTATGCCCCCAACGGTTTTTGCGGGCTGGAAACTTCACTGGGCGTGATGCTGACGGATCTTTATCACACCGGCATCTTCGACCTTGCCACCATCATCGATAAAATGAGCTGCAGCCCCGCCCGACTCTTCGGGCTGGATGCAGGCACTTTGCGGGAAGGGGCAGCGGCCGACCTTACCGTCATCGATCTTGATAAAGAGTGGACAGTAGACCCCGACAAATTTTATACCCGGGGCAAGGCCACGCCCTATGCAGGCAAAGTTTGCCGGGGCAAAGCGGTGGCCACCGTGCTTTCCGGCCGCTTCGTAATGAGAGATGGTGTAGTATGCACGAACAAGTAAGACTGGGAAAACTTTGTTTGATCGACGGCAGCGTTTATCACGGCCGTCTTTACGGCGGCGAAAGGCAGGCAGTGGGGGAGGTGGTGTTCACCACCGGCATGAGCGGCTATCAGGAGACCCTCACCGATCCGTCTTTTTGCAGCCAGATCGTGGTGATGACCTATCCTCTCGTGGGGAACTACGGCATCAACCCCATGTTCGACCAAGGGCGCCGCTCCTATTTCGCCGGCTATGTGATTGGCGACCTGTGCGACTGCCCCAGCAATTGGCGCTGTGAAAGCACTTTGGAAGCTTTTCTGAAAGAGCAAGAGCTGCCCTGCCTGACGGGAGTAGACACCCGCAGCATCACGAGAAAGATCCGCAGCCACGGCGTTTTAAAAGGCGTCATCGTGGCTGAAGAAACATCGGATGAAGAAGTGCAGGCCCTGCTGGCCTCCCCCGACGTGCACGACCAGATCGCGCAAGTCACTACGCCCAATATCTACACTTTGGGCCACAGGAGCAAAAAATATCACGTGGCAGTGCTGGACCTGGGCATCAAGCAGAACATTTTGAACTTTCTGCAGCTCTTCGACTGCCACCTCACCGTCTTCCCCGCCTTCACGAGCGCGGAAGAGATCTTGCGCTACGACCCCGACGGCATCTTCCTCTCCAACGGGCCCGGCGACCCCAAGGACGTGCCGGAAGTGATCGAAAACATCAAAAAGCTGATGGGGCAGCGGCCCATCTTCGGCATCTGCATGGGCCATCAATTGCTGGCCCTGGCCAACGGCGCCGACACTTACAAGATGAAGTTCGGCCACAGAGGCATCAACCAGCCGGTGAAAGACCTGCGGCAAAATAAGATCTACATCTCTTCCCAGAACCACGGCTTCGCCGTGGACGAGAAGTCGCTGGCAGGGAAGGGCATCACCGTCACCCACATCTCCATGAACGACGGCACTGTAGAAGGGTTGGAATATCGGGACCATCCCTCTTTCGCCGTGCAGTATCATCCCGAGGCCTGCCCCGGCCCCGGCGGTCACGAATATCTCTTCCAACACTTCATCGATCTAATGGAGGGCCGTCACCATGCCTAAGCTGAAAGATGTGAAAAAAGTTCTGGTCATCGGTTCGGGCCCCATCATCATCGGTCAGGCCGCCGAGTTCGACTACGCCGGCTCTCAGGCCTGCCGGGCGCTGAAAGAGGAAGGGCTGGAAGTGGTGCTGGTGAATTCCAACCCCGCCACCATCATGACCGACGTCCACATCGCCGATAGGGTGTATGTGGAGCCTATCAGCGTGGAATTTTTGGAAAATATCATCAAGAAAGAACGCCCCGACTCTTTGCTGGCCACTTTAGGCGGGCAAGTGGGCCTGAACATGGCCATGGAATTGGAAGAGAAGGGCATTTTGAGCGAATATCACGTGCGTCTTTTGGGCACCCAGATCGCCGCTATTCGTCGCGGTGAAGACAGGGAGCTGTTCAAAGAGACCATGGAGAAGATCCATCAGCCCATCCCCGAGAGCACCATCGTGGAGACGGTGATGGCCGCCTGCAGCTTCGCCCGTCAGATAGGCTATCCCCTCATCGTCCGCCCCGCCTACACCTTGGGCGGCACCGGCGGCGGCATCGCCAACGACGAAGACGAACTGGTGGACATCGTGCAGAAAGGCCTGGGCTACAGCCCCATCGGCCAGTGCCTCATCGAGAGGAGCATCGCCGGCTGGAAAGAGATCGAGTACGAAGTGATCCGCGACGCCAACGACAACTGCATCACCGTCTGCTCCATGGAAAACGTGGACCCGGTGGGCGTGCACACCGGCGACTCCATCGTGGTGGCCCCGGTACAAACTCTCAACGATAAAGAAGTGCAATTGATGCGGCAGGTGTCTATCGACATCGTGAGGGCTTTGGGGGTGGTAGGCGGCTGCAACGTGCAGCTGGCTCTCGATCCCTATTCCGAAAATTATTACGTCATCGAAGTAAACCCTCGGGTGAGCCGTTCTTCTGCCCTGGCCTCCAAAGCCACCGGTTATCCCATCGCCAAGGTGACCGCCAAGATCGCCGTGGGCTATACCTTAGACGAGATCGAAAATGCGGTGACCAAAAAGACCAAGGCCTGCTTCGAGCCCACCATCGATTACATCGTGCTGAAGTTCCCCCGCTGGCCCTTCGATAAATTCGTCACCGCCGACCGCACCCTGGGCACCCAGATGAAGGCCACCGGCGAAGTGATGGCCATCGAGCGCAGCTTCGAAGCTTCCATGCTGAAGGCCATCCGCTCCTTGGAGATAGGCCTCACCCACATCCAAATGCCGGAACTGACGAAGCTCAGCGATGCAGAAGTGAAAGAGCGGATCGCCCTCATCGACGATCAGCGCATCTTCGCCGTGGCGGAAGGGCTGCGCCGGGGCATGACCATCGACGAGATCAATGCCGTCACCAAGATCGACAAGTGGTTCCTCTCCAAGATCCAAAACATCGTGAAGATGGAAAAAACTTTGGCCACTCATCCTCTCACGCCCTCGCTGCTGAAGAGAGCCAAACGCCTGGGCTTTGCCGACAGCGTCATCGGCGGCATCGTGGGGAAGACGGCCATGGAGATAAGAAGCGAGAGAAAAGCAGCCGGCATCATCCCCACCTATAAAATGGTAGACACCTGCGCCGCCGAGTTCGAGGCCGCCACTCCCTACTATTATTCCTGCTACGAAGAGGAAGACGAAGTAGAAGTTACGCCTCATAAAAAAGCGGTGGTGCTGGGCTCCGGTCCCATCCGCATCGGCCAGGGCGTAGAATTCGACTATTGCTCCGTCCACTGCGTGTGGGCCTTGAAAGAATTGGGTTACGAGACCATCATCATCAACAATAACCCGGAGACGGTGTCCACTGACTTCGACATCTCCGATAAGCTCTACTTCGAGCCGTTGACCACCGAAGACGTGCTGAACGTCATCGATAAAGAAAGGCCCGAAGGCGTCATCGTCCAGTTCGGCGGCCAGACCGCCATCAACCTGGCCGGGCCTTTGGCCGCTGCCGGCGTGAACATTTTGGGCAGCAGCGTGGACAGCATCGACAGAGCAGAGGACAGAGAACGCTTCGACGAACTGTTGAGCGAGTGCGGCATCCCCCGGCCCAAGGGACACACGGTGTTCGACACCGAAGGCGCTTTGGCTGCCGCTCACGACGTGGGCTATCCCGTTATGGTGCGCCCCTCTTACGTGCTGGGCGGCAGGGCCATGGAGATAGTTTACAACGACGAAGAGCTGAAGCACTACATGTCCAGCGCAGTGAAAGCTTCCCATGAACACCCGGTGCTGGTGGACCACTACATTTTGGGCACCGAAGTGGAAGTGGACGCCATCTGCGACGGCAAAGAAGTGCTGCTGCCGGGCATTATGCAGCATGTGGAACGCACCGGCGTCCACAGCGGCGACTCCATCGCCGTCTATCCGCCTCTTTCTTTGAGCGAAGCGGTGATCAAGACCATCATCAAATATACGAACCAGATGGCGCTGGGCCTGGAAGTGAAGGGCATGATCAACATCCAGTACATCGTGCGGGATGAAAATGTGTACGTCATCGAAGTGAACCCCCGCTCCAGCCGCACCGTGCCCTATCTCTCCAAGGTCACCGGCGTTTCCATGGTGGACGTGGCCACCATGTGCGCCATGGGCCGCAGCTTGAGAGAGCAGGGCTACAAGCCGGGGCTGAGGATGTTCCCCGATTATTACGCCGTGAAGGCCCCCGTCTTCTCCTTCAACAAGATGAGCAACGTAGACATCACCTTGGGGCCGGAGATGAAATCTACCGGCGAAGTGATGGCCTGCGACTATCAATTCAGCCGGGCCCTCTACAAAGCCTGCATCGCCTCCGGCATCAACGTGCCTCACGAAGGGGCCATCCTCATCACCGTGGCCGATATGGACAAAGAAGAAGCGGTAGAGATTGCCCGGGGCTTCGAAGAATTGGGCTACGTGGTGACCGCCACCGGCGGCACAGCCAAATATTTGGAAGAGCACGGCATCCACGTGGTGCGGGCCACCAAAGTGAGCGAAGGTTCGCCCAACATCATCGACGACATCAAGGCCGGCCGCATCTCCATGGTCATCAACACCACCAACCACGGCCGCGATGCGGAAAGAGACGGCTTCAAGATCCGCCGCTCTACGGTAGAGCACGCCATCCCCTGCCTCACCAGCATGGACACCGCCAGAGAACTGCAGCGGGTGATGACCGCCATGCGCCGCCGCCGGGTGGTGAGCGTCATGGCTCTGCAAGACCTCACTTATGATGATTGAGAGGCGCACTTTATGACTCATAAAGTTATCGAAAAAGCAAAAGTGATGGGGCAGGAGCAGCTTTCTCCCACGGTGCGGCTGCTGGAAGTGGAGGCGACCGCCATCGCTGCCTCTGCACGGCCCGGCCATTTCGCCAACGTGAGAGTGAGCTATCATGCGGCGCCCCTTCTGCGCCGTCCCTTCGGCGTGGCAGGCGTCGATAAAGAGAGAGGCACCTTCTCTATGATCTACCGCATCATCGGGGAGGGCACGAAAATGCTGGCCGCTGCGAAAAAAGGCGACGTTTTAGACATCGTGGGGCCCTTGGGCAACGGCTTCGACCTTGACTGCGCCAGACCTCTCATCGTGGGAGGCGGGCTGGGCCTTGCTCCGCTGCTCTATCTCTCCCAAGTTTTAAAAAGGGCAGACGTTTTGATGGGGGGCAGGAGCGCCGACGAACTTTTTTGGCGGCACCTCTTTGCCGAAAAGGCCGAGAAGATCTTTCTCACCACCGACGACGGCTCTTTAGGCACGCAGGGCACGGTGCTGGCCCTTTTGCCCCGGCTTTTGGCAGAAGGAGGCTACGACCGGGTCTTCGTGTGCGGGCCGGTGCCCATGATGAAGGCTGCGGCCGCAGCTTGTATCAAAGCAGGGGTGCCCTGTCAGGTCTCTTTGGAAAAATACATGGCCTGCGGCCTGGGGGCCTGCCTCTCCTGCGCCTGCACCATCAAAGGCAAAAGAGCCAAAGTGTGTCAGGACGGCCCGGTCTTTTGGGCCGAGGAGGTGGAAGAATGGTAGCGCCTCTTTACGACGGCCGCCTGGCCGTAGATATCGCCGGCATCAAAATGCAGACGCCGGTCACCACCGGCTCCGGCACTTTCGGCTTCGGCCTGGAATTCACCGACTTCCTCGATCTGGAAAAAGTGGGAGCGGTGACGGTGAAGGGCACGTCTCTTCTGCCTTCTTGCGGCAACAAGGGGCAGAGAGCGGTGGAGACGCCGGCAGGGATGCTGAACGCCATCGGTTTGGAGAACCCGGGCAGCGACTACTTTTTAAACGTGACGCTTCCTAAACTGCGCAAGTACGACGTTCCCGTCATCGTCAACATCTACGGCCACAGCCCCGAAGAATACGGACAGGTGGCGGCCAAATTGGACGTGGAGGGCGTGGCGGCGGTGGAGATCAACATCTCCTGTCCCAACGTGAAAGAGGGAGGCATCATCTTCGGCACCTGCCCCGAAGCGGCGGCAGCCGTCATCAAAGAAGTGAAGAAAAACACTTCCAAGCCCGTCATCACCAAACTTTCCCCCAACGTGACGGACATCACGGTGATGGCCAAAGCGGCGGAAGAAGCGGGCAGCGATGCCCTTTCCCTCATCAACACCCTTTTGGGGACGAAGATCGATATCGAAAAGCAGAGGCCGGTGCTGGGCAACGTCACCGGCGGCCTCAGCGGTCCTGCGGTGCGGCCGGTGGCCGTGCGCCTCGTCTACCAAGTGGCGCAGGTGACGAAGCTGCCCATCATCGGCATGGGCGGCATCATGTGCGCCGAAGATGCGCTGGAATTTTTCTTGGCCGGGGCCAGTGCCGTGGCCGTGGGCACCGCCAATTTCGTGGAGCCCGATATCGCCGAAAAGATCGCTCACGGTCTTCTAAACTATTTGGACAGACATCAGATGCAAAATATCGAAGAGGCCGTCGGGCTGGCTCTTCCCCACGGGAAGCACAGCATGCCTCTTTACAATTGCTAGCAAAGTAGGTGATGAACGATGCATAGTGACAAGCGTTTGATCGTCGCGTTAGACTTTCCGACGTTGGAAGAAGCAAAGGCCTGCGTTAAGGAATGCGGCGACGCCGTGAGCTACTACAAAGTGGGCATGGAACTTTATTATGCCGCCGGCAGCTCCATCCTCGCCTTTTTAAAAGAGGAAGGAAAACAGATCTTCCTCGATCTGAAACTGCAGGACATACCCAACACCGTGGCCGGCGCATTGAAAGTGCTGACGAAACTGGGCGCAGACATGATCAACGTCCACGCGGTGGGCGGGCCGAAGATGCTGGCGGCTGCGGCCAAAGCTGTGCAAGAAGCAGCCGCGGAAGCGAACAAGCCGGCGCCTAAATTGATCGCCGTGACCATCCTCACCAGCATGGACGAAGAACAATTCGCCGCACTGAATTATAAAGGCAGCATCGCCGACGAAGTGGTGGCTTTGGCGAAGATGGCGAAGGACGCGGGCTTAGACGGCGTGGTGGCTTCGCCTATGGAAGCGGCGGCCATCAGAAAGGCCTGCGGCCCCGGCTTCCTGATCGTCACCCCCGGGGTGCGGCCGGCAGGGAGCGCTTTGAACGATCAAAGCAGAGTGGCCACACCGGCCGGCGCTCTCAGAAATGGGTCCACCCACATCGTGGTGGGCCGGCCCATCACCAAAGCAGCCGACCGCAAAGCTGCAGCGGCGGCCATCGCGGAAGAGATAAAAGGAGTGTAAGAACATGGCTATCCTCACCGAAAAAGACGTAATGGCATTGTTGGAAGAGACTCAGGCGGTGCTGCACGGGCATTTTCTGCTGACCAGCGGCCTGCACAGCCCCATGTACGTAGAAAAGTTCAACGTGCTGCAGCACCCCAAATACACAGAGCGCCTTTGCCGAGAGATCGCCCGCCGTTATGAGGACGCAGGCGTGGAATTGGTGATAGGCCCCATGACCGGGGGCATCCTGCTGGCCCACGAAGTGGGCAAGGCTTTGGGCACCCGGGCCATCTTCACCGAGCGGGAGAACGGCAAGATGACTTTGAAGCGGGGCTTTCAGATCCCGGAGGGCACCAAGGTGCTGGTGGTGGAAGACATCACCACTACCGGCGGCAGCATCAAAGAGGTGATCGACGTGGTGAGAGAGCACGGCGGCGAGGTGATAGGCGTGGGGCTTTTGGTGGACCGCAGCGGCGGCAAGGTAAATTTGGGCGTGCGCACGGAGGCTTTGCTGCATTTGAACGTAGAGACGTTCAAGCCGGAGAGCTGCCCGCTGTGCGCCCAGGGCGTGCCTTTCACCAAGAGGGGACGCACGGGCAAATAAGAAGCTTTAAGAGAAAAGTTTGAGAAGAGAGCCCCAAGGGGCTCTTTTCGTTTGAGGGGGGAGAATCTATTTTAAACGTGTGCATTTCGAGACGGGGAAAAAGGGGAAGCGCAATTTGTTTTAGAGAGACGGTTATGCTATAATTGTTTTAAAGAGAGATAACGGATCAACGAAAAAGAAGCAAACAGCAGGGAAAATATGATCCCGAATACCGCAGTTACGATCGAGCGGCAAGTGCAGAGACGAAGGAGAAATGTGAAAATGGCACGAAAGAAAAACAAACTTGAACTCGAATATGTCGAGCGGCTCATTGAACCGGTTTTTCTCGTGATTAAATGTCTCGGCGGCTCGGCAACTAATGCCGAGATCAGGGATGAAATAATCGAAACGCTCCGGCTTTCGGATGAAGTCGTAGACGAGCCCCATGTCGGAAAAGCAGCGCAGACGGAATTGGAATATCAATTGGCATGGGCGAGAACATATTTAAAAAATTACGGCGCTATAATTAACACAGAGCGAGGAGTGTGGGTTATTACTCCTGCTTTTGCAGACACCGTGGCCGTTGACGGGAAAGAGGTCATTAAGACTTTCTTGGAGAAAACCGGCAAATCAGGCGGTGAAAACGGTACGACACAGGATGACGATCCGTCGAACGACGGGGTAGATCCGCCGGAAGAACTGGAACCGTGGAGAATACAGATCGCAGAAATATTGCATAGCATGGATCCTTTTGCCTTCGAGCGTCTTTCACAGTTGCTGTTGAGAGAATGCGGTTTTTCGCAGGTAACGGTAACAAAAAAGACAGGCGACGGCGGGATCGACGGCAGGGGCAAACTTCTGATCAACGGGATATTCAGCTTCAATGTGGCCTTTCAGTGCAAACGGTTCAAGGGGAGCGTAGGCGCTGTGGAGATAAGAAATTTCAGAGGATCGTTGACCACGGACAGGGAAAAAGGTATCTTTATCACCACCGGCTCTTTTACGAAAGCTGCCAGAGATGAAGCATCGATTGCCGGAAAGCAACAGATCGATCTGATCGACGGCGAGGAGTTCATAAATAAGCTGATAGAATATCGGATCGGCGTGAAGGAAAAGGCGGTCTTCGAGGTCGATAAAGAGTTTTTCGATAAGGTCTAGAGAGGTCGATGTTCGGCCCTTCTCTAAAAAGAAACTGCCGAAGGCGAAGTTTGTTTGCCTGATCGGTAAAAGTCAATTCGAATATGTATATTAAAGAGAGGAGCCCCAAGGGGCTCTTTTCGTTTGGGGGGAATCTGTTTTAAACGTGTGCATTTGGAGGCGGTTAAAAAGAAAGCTCATTAGTCGCCCGGCAGGCGACTTTTTTGTGCGACGGGTTTGGTATAATGAGGGGGAGAGGGGGAGAGCACGCTCTATTAAAAATTCTTGCGAAAATTTTCGCAAAGTGTTTTTAGAATGACGGATGTTGTCCAAGTGGTTTGATAAAATGAAAAAAGAGGATACTGTTGTAAGGCGTACTTGTTGATGTATAACGGATTATAGTGAAAATGGTATTGAAAACGCCTGTGGATTCTGGTAATCTTTTTGATTATGTGCTATGATAAATCACGGAATTTATTGATATTTTTGTACTTTACTATCAGAACCACGAGTAAGCTCATCAATAAAGAAAAGTTGCATTTTCTATTCGGCTGTGTATTTGCAAACACTTTAATTTCTACATTGATGCAGCAAGTGACTCTGGAAAGAATTAAGCGTTATAGAATAGCTGTTTCTAATAATCTGTGAAGAATACAGTGCATTTGAGTTGGCGCTTCTGCCAAGTTATCAAAATAAGACAATAGTTTACAAAAATGGGATATGAGATGATATGGAGGGTCAACTATGGCGGGAGAAACTGTACAGGTAGGTAAATACACGCTGGAATCTCTTACAACAGGTATGTACTCCGATCCCAAAATTGTCTATCGCGAATATATTCAAAACAGTGTAGATTCTCTAGAAAATGCTGTTGCCCTCGGTGTGATTGAAAAGTCAAGTATGCGTATAGACATCATCGTAAAAGCAGAGACCTCTTACATATGTATAAAAGACAACGGAATGGGTATTCCTTCTGCTGAGGCGCCTGAAACCTTGATGAATGTCGGCAGTTCAAAAAAACGCAATTCCAACAATCGCGGTTTCCGCGGCATTGGTCGCCTTGGCGGGATGAGTTACTGCGATACCCTTGTGTTTACGACATCTGCTGAGAAAGAGGCAGTTAAGACTGTTATCACCTTTGACTGTAAAAGACTTCGTAATTTACTTATTCCTGGTAAATACGAAGATATGAGTTTGTCTGAAGTATTGGAAGAAATTACGAAGGTTGATTTTCTTCCGGAAAAACCAGAGCTGCACTATTTGATCGTGGAAATGAAGGAGGTAAATGGTTTTTCAGATTTACTCGACATTGATGCCGTAAAAAGTTATATATCGCAGGTAGCGCCACTCCCATACCAATTGCGTAGTTTTATTTATGCTCCTCAACTCAAAAAATATCTGAGCAAGAATGGATATGTTGTTGAGGAGTTTCCAATTTTTCTTGGTGAGGATGAATTAAATCTGGCGCCAGTGTACAAACCGAACAAAAGTAGATTCAAATCCGACAGAGCAAAGCGAACAACCGATGAAATCACAAGCATGTCATACTTCGATGTAATAATCGATGGTGAATTATACGCACTGGGATGGTATGGTAATTGTGGATGGCTCGGGACCTTGTCTGATAAGGAGTTGTCCGGCATCAGAGTAAGGAAAGGAAATATCCTTATCGGTGACAACAAAACGATGAATATAATTTTTAAAGAAGCTCGTTTCAATGGGTGGACACAGGGCGAAATATTCATCGTTACTGATAAACTTGTTCCAAACGCTCGCAGAGACGACTTTGAACAGAATGATGCTTACTATGATCTCATTAACGCTTTAAGTAATGGAGTGAGCTTAGAAATTTCCAGAGCTATTCGTGAAGCCTCGTTTACAAGAAATAATCCTAACGCGAAGGCATTGAGGGAGATTGAGAAGGTGATTGCAGAGGCTTCCAATGCTGTTTCGGAAGGATTTAATTCGAGCATTGATAAAGAAACACTCTTAAAATCTTTGACTGAAAGTGCTATTTCGTTATCCGAATTAAGAGTGAACGATGATTTTTCACAAAAGAAAAAAGAACTTGAAGAAAAGATCGAAGCGGCTATCAAAGAAGTTTCAGAAAGCAAAAACTTCAAAATTAACCATATTAATTCCAGTATAGATAAAAAGAGTAAGCAAGTTTTAAGAGTAGTTAGTAACATCCTTTCAAAGAAACTTGCCAAGTCCCTTGTTGATGAGATTATTGCAGAAATTGTTTCAGAATTGAACAGAAAGTAGGCTTACTATGGAAGTACTACCATCTGAGTATCAGAATATTGAGCTCTCTAGATATGAGAAAATATTCGTGCGCTACGCCATTTCTAGCGATCAGTATGGCTTTCTTTTATTGAAAGTAAATCCCACTATGATCGAAAATGAGAGTATGAATGTTGTGATTACTTCTAGAGGGGTTGTGTTTTTTAAGTTTTTGGAGAAAATCTCGGATGCAACCCTATTTGGAAGTGTAATGGAATCTTATAAATGCGTCTATTCTATGTCAGAAGAAATTATTGTCAAGAAACTTCTCAGCAATAAATCAATATCCGAGAATGGAACGGCTTTGAAGTTCCCAATCAATATCGTCCATGTTTTTCCGTGTCTCAAGCAAACAGATATTGAAAAGGTGAAGAATGATACTATTGCAGAATTTGTTGAAAAACATTGTTTGTTCGCAGAGAAGTTTTCTGAACTGCGTCAAGGATTTGCCGCCGTTTTAAATCACTTTTTGGATACTCCTATTATTACCATATCAGCTAATACAATGCAGATCTCCGATTTGAATGTAAATTCCATAATGCAGAGGATCGCTCCTGAATATGTTACTGTGCGAGTTGCTTGCATTGACTGTGCCAAAACAACACCTGGTGTAGATAGTGAGCTTTTGGTTATAGATGAGAATGATGTTGTAGTTAAGGCTTTCCGCCTGGATAAGGAGCAAATCAACATTGTAAATAGAATCAGCAGGGATGACCCAAATCAGCTGATACTGGCTTGTGCAGGATCCGGAAAAAGTGTATTGCTCATATCCAAATGTTTTAAGGCAGCGCAAATGAATCCTGACAAGAAGTTCCTAATCACATGTAAAAATGAAAATCTTCATTCACTTTATATTTGGTTTATTGACCGCGCCGGGCTTCATAATAAGAATGTTGAATGCATGACTTTTCATGCTCTTTGCAAGAAACTTCTTGAAAAGAACAAGTTTAGTGTAAAACCCAAAGATTTTGAAGGCTGGGTCAATTCGGCTATCGAAAAGCTAAATCAGGGTAAAATTACAGACAGATACTACGGTATCTTTATTGATGAGGTGCAGGCATTTGAACCCGAATGGTATAAGTTTTGTTTCAATCTCCTTGAAAACAAGGATACTAAAGATCATATATTTGTTATCTGTGGAGACAAAACGCAACGCTTGGACAAGCTCAAAAAGCATGGCCAAGCACCCTGGCAGGCTGGAGAAGGATATCCGAATTACCGGGGTGGAAACAAAAACATACGCATAGAAAAGAATTACCGTAACTGTTATGAAATTAACGAATACATAAATCGGTATGTTTCTAACGTAAGACGATATCTCTATGAAATACAAGATGATTATAAGATTGATCCCGATATGTTTTTGCGGGGGCAGGCTATCTTTCATGGGGAAGGAGTGCGATACATTCAGCTGACTACAAAAAAAGTGGAATGTGAGATTGATAATATTATTCATTCTATCAAAGAAATACATGATATGAAAGAAATTCCATATGATGAAATTGCTGTGATAATGTACCAAGGAAAGTTTCGAAAGAAAATTTCTGGCTGGTTGGACAAAAACTATTTTTTGCAGCAGAATTTAGAAAAAAGAATGGATGCTGAAAATATTCCGTACTGCCGCCTTTACTCTACTGAAGGGGCCTGGCAAGATCATTTTGGAGATACAGGCGGTGTTCGTATCATTAAATTTCAAACATCGCTAGGTTTGGATTTTCGGGCAGCCATTATTTGCGGTCTTGTTACCTTGGGTGAGTATGAGCATATTAAGAATCCTGAATGGGAGTCTTTAAAAACTGATAAAGAAAAATATGAAAATACGATTACCGATATTCAACGTGCCATTCAAAACCTTTATGTGGCTTGCACAAGAGCTAAAGAGCTCCTATATATTATCGCTCCGGAAAGCGAAGAAGAATCCATCTTTATGAAGCTGCTCAAAGACTCAATTTAGTGAAAGGTAGGAAATTATGAATCTGATTGAAAATAAAACGAAATTTAAGCATTCCGGTAGGCCAGGCTGGGGTGTCGGAACTTTCATAAAATCCGAGAATGACTATGTAACGATCAACTTTGAAAACGTAGGGCCTAAAAAATTCAGGAAAACAAGTATTAACGAAGAACTGAAGATCATAAAAGGAACCGATAATAGTACCGCAAATAAAAGTTTACAAAGTAGGCCAATAGACGGCTTGACGAACGCACAAAGCAGTTCGTTGATTCAATATGATGGGGAAGAAGGCAATGGTTTTGCCGGCAAAAATGTTATTGAAGCGTTTGAAGGTAACGACACAGTTTTATTTAATGAGACATACATAATCATTGGAAAACATACGAAAGCGTTTAAATTACATGCTTTGTATGACTTGATAATTATGGGAGATGTGACTGTTCAAGAGTGCAAAGTAAACGGCTCATTAACAGTTCTGGGTGATGCTCGTATTAATAATCTGGACTGTCAAAATGGGTTTATTTGTAAAGGCGATTTGTATTCAGATAATATTTATGTTGGTGGGGATATGATCGTTGATTCTATCAACTGTGATGAGTTGCTCTGTGACGGAAATGTAGTTGTCAAAAAATCAGTAAACATTAACCGTAATGCAAAAATAGTAGAGACTATGATAGCATGCGAAGGAATAACGGGTGAAGGCAAGTTCTCCGCTCTCAATGCCATAGCAAACGAATATTTCGAATTTGATGGTGACTGCGAAGGAAAAATTGTAGAACTGGAAACGGATACTACAATCAGTAATACAGTTCCCGTTAAAGCTGTTTCTTTAGAGCCAATTGAAGAAATTATCAAATTAGCAAACCAAAAACTCATCGAGGAGTACAAGAGATATCCTGAAATGGACGAAGAACAAATAATGGCACATTTAAGACATTTGAGCTTAATCGAGAGTGACGAATTAAAAACACTTCCTGTTGTGGAACAGATGTTTTCTTGTCTGGTAGAGATGTCTTATAAAAATAAAATTGGGACTATTGAAGAGTATTTGACAGTTCTTGAAGCAGAGAAAGTATTGCCAGCTGAAATATATTCTTATGAAACAATCGAGCACATAGGTAATAGCTACCTTCCTAAAGCGCAGAGTGAGGTTGAGAAATTAAGTTTTGAACCTACATCTATTCAGCAGTTCGCTAAGGTTCTTTTGCTGGCAGTAAAGCTTAAAGAAAGAGTATCCGATAATTGGGGAATCATTATGGAAAAACTTTTCGAATCTATTGGGTTAAAATACGCAACTGTAAGTAAGATGATTGAAAGAAATAAGCCTATTTAGGCACAGAATAACAAATTTATAAGCTAAGATCAGCATGGACATTATATGAGGAACAGCAATTAATCTAATTATTGCAAGAGCATCGGAGAAGGAAAATGACCGTAAGCGAGGTAAATAGAATGCCTAACATAAAAAGTATTGACCGTGAACTACTTGCTAATGCAATTTTGCAGGGTTTTAAAGGTAAAATAACAGGTGAAGGTACCGATGTAGTAATTGGGGAAAACCCAGAAAATAGATATTTCGTCGGAAAGCTCTTGCCCGTTAGTGATTCACAAAAATCCTCTTGGGGATCTGATTTTTTTATAGAATCTATAGGAACTGATTTTTACATTGCTATAGAAGAAATAAAGACAGCACAGCTTACCATTTATCCAAAAGGGGACTTTTATTATCGTGCGTATCCTACTCTTGAACAGCAGCGTACTGCTATGCTCAAAAGAGCCAATGAACTGTTTGAAACAAGTTTTTCAAGCTTTGATGAGATTATTAAACGATATGAAGAGGATTATTCAGTATTATCTAAACTCAAAGAAAAACTCATTCCAATTTATAAGAAAGTGCAAATCAACCGTAGCGACTTTACGCTAACATTTAATTTGCATGAACTTCTGCGAGATAATCCACAGTTCGGTTTTGCAGGCGCAAATCACGCACAGAACATGCAATTTGCAGAATTTCTTGACAACCTCCAAAATTCGATTTGTGAGGATGAATACTGCTATACCACGGAACTATTTGAAAAAACTACTGTAAAGGACTTGTTGACAGAACAAAATTATAAAAATTTTCTTAAAAGGAATGCCAAACAAGGCCCTCCTATACGTCAGAATTGGAATGTATATGTTGATTTGACCTTAAAACTCATTAAGGACAGAGACGAATATTTGATATCTGTTGCCCTTGTTAATGGATCTCAGGTTCAATCAAACAGCGTTACTCATAAATCGAATAAAAAATCCAATGATAAGCCTACAATCGAGACACTTTTTAACTCCGGGATGGAAATCAAGCTCGATGGGGCTAATTTCTCTACTATTGACCTGGATTTCTTTGCTGAAGATTACAAATACAACAGCAGCCAGAAAGCTGTAGGAAATAATTGTTCCGTCATTTATGATGCGGACAACAACTCGATTATAACAAACCATCTGCCTGTATTTATTCAAAAACGGTTGCTCACAAATGATGAGTTTGCTGTCTCGTTCCAATCATTGATCGATGACCCTGTTACAATTCTCAGGGACATCCATAATAATATGCTCGCTGAACACAAAAATTGGGAAAATATTCTTGAAGAAAAGAGACCAGTACTTTCGCCTGTTGGGATTAAAAATATGCAGGAAGAAATTAACGAGTTTGCACGAGAAATCCGTCGCTTTGAGTTTGGTATTGAGATAATCAACGATTACCCAATCATTATGAAAAGCTTCAAAAATATGAACCAGACGTTCTTGAATACCTCCAAAAAATATAGTACTTGGAGATTGTTTCAGATTGTTTATATCGTTTCGCTCATACCAGATATAGCGGCATGTGATGGGACTGCGATTCTTGATGTTCACAAAAAACAGAGCACGCTTAACGAGGTTTCTCTTCTATACTTCCCTACAGGTGGCGGTAAGACTGAAGCTTTCCTTGGGGTTTTGGTTTTTAATCTGTTCTTTGATAGATACCGCGGAAAGGAATGCGGCGTAACATCAATCCTCAGATATCCATTAAGGCTTCTTTCTGTTCAGCAGGTACAGCGTTTGGCTAATGTTCTTGCTCAAGCTGAACTGATCAGGAGAAATGACAAAGCAATATTCAGAACTGAAGAATTTTCTCTTGGCTATTTTGTTGGTGATGCGAACACGCCTAACAAAATAGAAAAGAAAAATGTACTAAAGTATAGGAGAGCTTCACAAGAAGTCCTAGATGAGGAGCGAATTATTGATGTTTGCCCTTTTTGTGGCAAAAAGACAGTTCATTTGAAATTCGATGAAAACTCTTATCGTCTGATTCATTATTGTGACAATACGGAATGCAGGTCAAATGGCATTTTACCGATTTTTATGGTTGACCACGAAATCTACCGTTATTTACCTTCTGCCATTATAAGTACAGTTGATAAGCTTGCCATTTTGGGGAATAACCCGAATTTTAGAAATATTTTTTCTGGAGCTACCCACAGATGCCCAAAGCATGGTTTTACGAACACTACAAAATGTATGGTAGATAGGGAGTTTTGCGATGTTGATATTGCCGATTTCGAAGAAGTTGAAATGTATGACCCAGCACCTACTTTGTTCATACAAGATGAGTTGCACTTGATTCGTGAAAGTCTGGGAACGTACGCTTCTCATTATGAATCTTTTATTGATTACTATGTGAAAAATGTATCACCGTCACATCGACCTATCAAAATCATCGGTGCTACTGCAACAATTTCCTCTTACAAGACGCAGATTTCTCAGTTGTATAACAAGGATCCCATTCGCTTCCCCTGTGCTTCTCCAGATTTGAAACGAAATTTCTATTCATATATTGGGAATGATGATATTCAACGTTTAATTATAGGATACGCACCTTTCGGTAAAGCTATTATCAATTCTGTAGTCTACTCACTTAAATATATGAGAGAAGTTGTATATGACTATGTGAAATGTCCTGAAAAGGTCTTGAATATCCCCGGTATAGGTATTGATTCTATTGATGAGGCATTGGAAATACTGAAAGACTACTGGATCTTCCTTGAATATAACAATATCAAGCGAGACGGGAATAATGTTGAAGGTGCTCTCGAAACACCTATTAATGTTGAGCTCCGCAAAGATGGAGTAACTCCTTTCAAAACAAGAAAAATGACCGGTGACGAAACCTTTCAGGACGTGCGTGAGGTTTTATCGAAGGTAGAAAACAATGAGGATGTGTTTAACGGTGTAAACCTTATTGTTGCAACATCGATGATTTCTCATGGGGTCGATGCTGATCGATTTAACATAATGTTCTTCTATGGTATGCCTGGTAATACGGCTGAGTACATTCAGGCATACAGCAGAACCGGAAGAAAATATACAAGCATTGTTATCGATATAATGAGACCTTCCAGAGAAACAGATCAAAGCTATCTAAAAAACTTCGTAAACTTTCATGAGTTTAAAGATATTCTGGTCGAATCTGTTCCCATCAACCGTTGGGCAACGAAAGCCATAGATTGGACGTTGCCGGGTATCTTCACAGGTCTACTGCTGATGAAATATGACCCCCAATTACAATCAAGTTGCGGTTCGCAATTCTTTATGAACAACATTAAAAAGGCAATTTCTAATGGCTACTTGGATAAGGCAACTGTTATCGAAGAATTAAAACTGGCTTATGGATGCACTGTTGCAGGACAAGTAAATGAGCTTGGAAACCAATACAAAGAAAAGATTGAAAGTTTCGTTGAGGATGTTTTTGCAAGAATCTCTGATAAGAACTGGGAAAAGGAAAATATCTTTTCTGGATTTGAACTTATGGGTTATCACATCATGAATAGTATGAGAGATACCGATACTCAATTGATTATCGAACTGGAATGAGGGTGGTGAATAATATGAGTTCTAAACGGCAGATGAAAAGAGGAAAGAATCAGTCTTTGTACAAATATCTTCCCGAAACTTGGATAGATTTTTCTGTTCGAGGCAAGGAAAGGAAACAATATATTGCTAAAGTTGTAAGATGGAACAGCGAAAAGCTAGACGAAATAAATGTCAAAAGACTTATTAGAACCGTTAATGAGTTAGTTCGCTCGTTTGAAAACCAATGCCAAACACATGGCGCTATTAAGCCAACTGTTGGTTTTGGGACTGAACTTACTAAGGATAATTGTTATGTTCTTACCCCTAAAGCTTCTGACGAAGAAAGAGGTATTGTCGCTCAGATTAGCCCTTTGACTTTCTATTGTAAGAGCTGCCATAAGGTTTATCAGTTCAGTAGCGAGGAAGAATATCAAAAGCATAAATATTGTACTAATCCGGAATGCCATCAATCCGAGCTTGCTCAGTTCCGGCAGATATATTTCTGCAAGTGTGGATATGCAACAGACAGGCATAATCCACGTTGTCCAGAGCACGGATATCAATATGTAAAATGGGACGGAAACTATAATTTTATTTGTTACAGATGTAACAAGACTATTCCCATGCAAGTGAAGTGCCCGATTTGTGGTGAAATATTGAGGCCTAAAGTTGCCCTTGATCCAGCTCAGTTTTTTGTGTTTAGTTTAAGTCTTATTGACTTAATCGACGAAAAATTGGAAAATTTTATTTCTGAAACCTCTTATGGGACATATATAACATTCGCATACTGGCTTGAATTAATAAATAAAGAGGAGCTTGATGAAATTATAAGGAATGGAATTGTTTCTGATCCGGATATATATCAAAAAGAATATGACAGAATGTATAAGGAAATGCTTCCTCTTGGGGCGACTGTCGCAGCGCAGGCGGCAAAAATAGCTGCCGACAAAATATGCGGAAATAGATTTAATGACATCGTTAATGACCTAAGAACCAAGGTTTTTTCTACAAAAAGCGATATGTCCAGCATGGCTGAACGAATTCTGGAGTATGAAATGGTAACCAGGCTAGATGATGTATCTGATTTGGATTCTGCTATAAATGTCGCTCGTCTTTTAAATACAAACGCAAATCCGAAACAATACGCACAGATTGCAAAGCGCTTTGGCATTAATAGCGCCAGAGTTTGTGACAGAATTCCATTTGTCTCTTGTTCTTATGGGTATACGAGAGTAGAGACTGAGTGGAAAGAAGGAGTTCAACTTCACGCACTTAAAGAAGAAGAACATGGGCGAAAGAATATTTACGCTACAAAGTTAAATACCGAAGGAGTTCTCTTTGAATTCGACAGGAAGAAAATCATACAATGGTTACTTATAAATGAATTTATCAGTGCGGATGCAGCTCCAAACCTTGATTCAGAGGAGGAAATTAAGATATGGTTCTTAAACAACATTAAACCGCATCTTATTAGGTCATTCACCACCATTGACGAAGCGGAAAGTTTGGAAACATATTACATTTACAGGCTCATTCACTCACTTTCGCATCTCCTTATTAGAGCCGCGGCTGATATTGGTGGTTTGGGCAAGGATTCTTTGGCAGAATACATTTTTCCGGGCATTCCTGCAGTGTTGATCTATTGTCAAAACTCACAGGGCTTTAACTTGGGGTCTTTATTTAACACATTTGAGGCATACTTCGATAAGTGGATTAACAAAGCGTATGCCAGTGCTCAAAGGTGTATTTTTGATCCTATTTGCATCGAAAGACAAAAAGCTTGCACAGGATGTCTTTTTGTTAACGAAGTATCGTGCCAACATTTCAATAAAGACTTGGATAGGGCCTTAGTTATTGGTCATGTCGATCGTAAAACTCAAAGAAAAACAACAGGTTTTTGGGAGGAATGAGTAGTGGCGGTAATGCACCCGATTGATATTGAGAACTATTGTTATACGCATACAGAAAAGAAAATGTATGATGCTTTGAAGAAGCAACTTCCGGAAAAGTATCAAGTATTTTATTCTGTTCGCTGGTTTGAAACAGTTGATAACAAAAGAATTGACAGCGAATGCGATTTTCTGATTTTCGATCCATCTTTTGGTTTTATTGCGCTCGAAGTGAAGGGAGGTACCGGAATTTCTGTTGAAAACGGGAAATGGACACTTATCGAGAATTATAGCCCTAGCAATTCAGGTAGTAGGGTCCTAAAGTGTAGTCCATATGAACAAGCAGAAAAGAGCATGCGTCATTTCAGAACTTACTTCATATCCGAGTTTAATAAAGAATATAACGGTGTCTATGGTTTTGCAGTCGCATTCCCTAGCTATGCCATAAATTCACAGTTGGCACAGGAAGCCCCGCCGGAAATCACAATAGATATCAAGGATATGTCTTCACTGCAAGAAAAGATCAATCGTATTTTCCACTATTGGAGAAACAAGAGGAATATAACCATTCCTTTTTCTATAGAACAACGTACATGCTTCCTAAATGCAATAAATAAGCAGATTTCCATGTCTGCTGCTGCAGGAGCTTTGATTCCCATAAAAGAAAGAGAGTTTTCAAAAATCGATTTTGTACAAGATTCCATCCTAGATTTCCTGCATAACTATCGACAAGTTAAAATTGTTGGTGGTGCTGGTACTGGTAAGACTTTTATAGGTATGAAAAAAGCTGTTCGGGATGCTTCTAATGATAGGCACGTTCTCATGACTTGTTGCAATGAGGAATTAACGGCTTTTGTAAAATCAAAACTGAGTCAATACCCAAATATTGATGTTTTAACTTACACCGAGTTGATGAGAAATCTGTTGGGAGACATGTACTATACATTGCCAATCAATGCAAATGGTAATAAAGATTGTTCTGAACTCATGGATCAGATTCCAGCTGAAAAGAAATACAACTCTATTATTATTGATGAAGCACAGGATTTTGATGTTGATATGGGGCTTACGATACGAAGTTTGTTAGCAGATAAAAACTTATCTACGCTTTATGTTTTCTACGACAAGAATCAAAACGTATTCGAGAATGATTTTGAAAATGCTTTCGCCATTGATGCGCCGCCCTATGTTTTGAGATATAACATTCGAAACACAGGACGCATTTACAATTATGCTGTGGATCATACCGATTTAGGGGCCGATACAGTAGCGAGTAACATTGTTGGCGTTTATCCGGAAATACACAACTATGTAAATTCCTTGCAAACTATCAAAGCTCTTAGCCTTATAGTTAATCGGTTGACTCAAAAAGAGTACGTTCCAGCAGAGTCCATAGTTATTGTGTCTGACATAGCTTATAAAGAATCAGTTCTTGCAGGGGAACAACGTATCGGTGCTTACAATATTGTTTTTAAGCATTATAAAGATGTTAACAAAGGGGAGATATGCTTTAAAACTGCGGAAGAATTTAAGGGATTAGAATCTGATGTTGTAATTTATTTGACACATGAATTTACTAACTTACCGTTGTCGACTATTGATAAAAGAAAGGAATATGTTGCCATTACACGTGCGAGGTACTATCTTTATGTGCTGAATACAAAATGTAAGGCAACAATTGGTGCTTGATATGGCAAATATTCTGCTTATTGAACCAGCATATAAATGTAAACAGCCTCCCCTGGGGCTAATGAAAATTTCATTTTTTCATAAGAATATCTTACACGATTATGTAAAATTTACAAAAGGAAAACTACCTGATGCGCTCTCCGAAACTAAGTGGGATCGCATATATGTTACGTCTCTTTTTACGTTTGAATGGAAAGTTACAATAGAGGCAATTGAGTATGCAAAGACTTTAGTTGATTCCACGGATAAAATTATAGTTGGTGGTATCGCTGCTACAATGCTTCCGAATCAAATATTTGAAGAAACCGGAATATATCCAGTCTGCGGATTGTTGAATAAACCAGGAAAACTTGGCTTACCCGGTGATGAGTGTATTGACCAAATTACCCCTGATTATTCAATGCTTAGTGATGTGGATTATGTGTATCCGTTTAATAATGCATATTTTTTAAGTGCTACAAAAGGCTGTGGCAATAAATGTGGTTTTTGTGCTGTGCAGACTCTGGAGCCTGAATTCGTCCCATACATCGATATCAAAAAGAGAATAAAATCAATTGAAGAGATGTTTGGGCAAAAAAAAGATCTTATCTTAATGGATAATAATGTCCTTCGGTCTCCTCGTTTCAACGACATTATTGATGATATTATTGCTGCAGGGTTTGAAAAGGGAGCGACATACACCAATCCCCATACTGGCAAGGTCGTACAGAGATATGTTGACTTCAATCAAGGCCTTGATGCTCTTTTTTTGACAGAGGAGAAGGCAAAGCGTCTTGGCGAGATTGCGTTACGCCCTGCGAGAATTGCGTTTGATCATATTGAGGATCGAGAGATATATGAACGAGCTCTTCGTCTTTGTGCGAAGAACGGAATTACGGAGTTATCAAATTACGTACTTTACAACAGTGAAGATTTTAGCGGAAAAGGGAAAAAATATCACGCAGATACTCCGGCAGACTTATATTACAGGATGAGAATTACGCTTGATCTTCTCGACGAGCTGAATGAGAAATATGGTCAAGAGCAGCGAATTGCAGCTTTCTCCTTCCCAATGCGGTATATTCCTTTGTCAGCGCACGAGCGTGGATATGTAGGCTCTCAATGGAATGCAAAGTTTTTGCGAGCAGTTCAACGTATGCTTGTTCCAACACAAGGAAAAGGCGTGTGCAGCCGAAGCTTTTTTGAAGCGGACTTCGGTAAGAGTGCCGATGATTTTGTGCGTTATCTTAGTATGCCAGAAAAGCTTATTGCGCAAAGAGGAAAAATTAGTGCGACATCCAGAGGAAGGTCATCAGAAACTGAAGAACAGTTTGAGCTTCGTAAAAAGTATTGGAAACGAGATCAACTTAAAATTGAAAGATGGAATATGCTGTACTCGATGCTCGGCAATGAGCAGAAGGACTTTATTAATCTTATTAGCGATAATGAATACCTGCCAGAGAAAGTACTGGGAATTTCATCAAACATCCAAAGAAAGTTGTATATTTTATATTTAACCACGCCGCGATTGGTTTCATTTCTGGGAATGATTGATAAGAAATCTCCTACTTATTCCATGATCAAAGCCTTCATCGAAGTTGAGTGTCCAGAACTTTATGCAGATATTCTTGATATGGTTTCAGAAAGCGAGGTTCAACAGAATTATGTATTTAAAAATTATATTAACTTTTTCGGGCGAAAAGGAATTGCAGATTTGTTGATGCGTTTACAAACAGTTGATTTTGCTGCAGACAAGCAACTATCCAAATGGGCTGAAATTTCCAAAAAAGAAGGTATAGGATACATAGATTTTGAATTGATTCGAGTATACCGTCGATTTGTTGATTTAAATGTACTATCTACAGCAGAACATGAAGCAGCTCGAGAACATATTGTTGCAATGTCAATGGTCGATTTGGCTGCAATTCTCAATGTTAATATCAAAAAGTTTGAGTTGTTACTTCGTTCTGCAGTTGACAACGAAAAAGGACAAGCTATTTTACAAAAGATCACAAAGACTATTATGGGCAATATTCAACTCAAACTTGCGAACTTTTTGAGAGAGGGAATCTAATGAGTAACATAATAATTGGCAAACATACATTGGAATCTCTCACATATGGTATGTATTCTGATACGTATGTCGTATTCAGGGAATATATTCAAAACAGTGTCGATTCAATTGATGAGGCGATTCGCACCGGCATAATTCCCGTTGGCGGAGATCAAATAATTGTAAGGTTAGTGCCAACGGAGAATCAGATAATTATTTCTGATAACGGGCTTGGTATCCCATCCAGAGATGTGGAAAAGACATTAATTAGCATTGGTAACTCTAAAAAAACCTCAGAAAGTTCCCGTGGTTTCCGTGGTATTGGTCGTCTAGCCGCATTGAGCTATTGCCAGCAATTGACTTTTACAACCTCATTCCAAGGAGAAAGTCTTGCAACAAGAATAGTAATTGACGCCTCAAAATTGTCAGATGTCCTAGCAGACGATAGTAAATCAGATGTTGCTGCTGTGGATGTACTTGAAAGTGTTTATACAATTTCCAATTTTTCAGAGCGCAATGATGCTCACTATTTTTCTGTTCAGTTGGATGGGGTAGATGAAAACTCGCGACTTTTTTCTTGTGCGGACGTTGAGAACTACCTTGCTCAAAACGCTCCTGTTCCATACAATCCCAATTTTATTTGGGGAAAGGAGATAACAAAACGACTTCGGAAAGAAGGTCTGGAAATTAGTATCTACAACATCTGTTTGGAGTACGGTACAAAAACAATACGCATCTGTAAACCATATAGGGATAAATTTATTGTTGATAAGAGTAAAAATATTGCTGATGTCATCCAAGACATTAAGATAATAAAGATTCCTGGGGAAGGTAAAAATACTGCAGCATTTGGGTGGCTTGCAAAAACAAATTATTTGGGCAGTATTTATGATAAAGCATTAAAAGGAATCCGGCTTAGAAAGGGAAATATTCTCGTTGGTGATTATCAAACTTTGAATGGTGCCTTCAAAGATGCAAGATTCAATGGATGGTCTATTGGGGAGATATTTATAGTTGATAAATGCGTAATACCTAATGCACGAAGAGATAATTTTGAAAAAAACTCTGCATTTTTTTCTTTGCATGAAAAATTAATGACAATTGCTGCAGGAATAACTAAAGAAATAAGAATAGCATCGGTGAAAAGAAATACAATATTGTCGAGCGTTATGGAACAACATCAAGTAATAGTACAACAGGCTAATACAGCAATACAGGAAGGTGTTTCAGATTCTAAAAAGGGGTTAATTTTAAAAAAATTAAAAGAAACTCAAATTGCTCTTAATAAGGCCGCTGTTAAAGACGATACTGAGCAGTACTACCATGACATTGCCTTTGCAGAGTTGGATATGCTCATAGGAAAGGTAAAAGGAGCTACGAAGTACAAGGCGTTGAATACTATTGACAATTTGACTATAGCAGAAAAGAAAATTCTTGAAAAGGTTATTCATGTAATAGATTCTTTAGACATTTCAGACGCTGATACTGTTATTGAAGCAATATTGAACACTTTTTCAAGCAAATAAAGTCGAAAAAAGAGAAGAGCCCTAGTTCGCTAATATGATGTTTGTTATGAACTATAGTGACATATTTTCCCTTTGCCACCTTCAACTCTGTGACCTTCAACCCCCCTTCCTCCCTTTCTGTGGTACAATATAGATGCATCAATTCAGGTGCTTCTTTCGGCGGCACCTGCTCATTATCTAGGCAGGAGCGGAGCCACCACTCCCCCTGTCTCCATTCTGCCGCAGCCCCCCTCGCCGGGGGGCTTTTTCTTTTGCCTCTCGCCCCCGCCTTGCGGCCGGGGCTTTTTACTGCTCAAGCAAATTTAAACGAACGATTAACGAAATTGGTAGTGTCAAGATTTATGCGCAAATTTTTCATTCCCATTCTCCGGCAGAATATATCACTTGATCATATCAATACC
>CANRJC010000012.1 GCA_947630795.1 uncultured Phascolarctobacterium sp.
AACGTTTGAACAGAGAGATCAGACGGCGCACGAGGGTAGTCGGCTGTTTCCCGGATGGCAACTCCGCACTGATGTTATTTTGCGCAAGGTTGCGTTATGTTGCCGGTACGCAATGGGGAAATAAAAAGTATATGAACACGAAACACTTAGATGTCGCTGAATAAGGTATGGATATAAATCAGAGATCTTTTTCTACCAGAGAACAAAAAATTTGCGCATAAATCTTGACACTACCGTTCTTCACAAAGAAATCATCACATTCAAAACTGCTTGCTTTCTAACGAGTGATGCACTTTTTCCATAGTGACTTCTCACTGAAAGATTTGTCTTTACTATCCTTGCCCATCAGCGAAAAATAACAGGTTCCGATCCCTCGTCTTCGGAGAAGCAGAGCCTGTTTTGTCTGAAAAATTTATGAGCATCGATCTGCAACTATTACAAAAGGGCTTCCCGCATAACGGGAAGCCCTTTGCAGTCTTGTAAGACTCGGAAAACTTATTTTGCTACAGGACCGATCATTGCCAGCATGGTACCTGCTGCAACGGCGGTACCGATAACGCCTGCTACGTTGGGGCCCATAGCGTGCATCAGCAGGAAGTTGGCAGGGTTAGCTTTCTGACCAACTACTTGAGATACACGGGCAGCCATAGGCACTGCGGATACGCCGGCAGAACCGATCAACGGGTTGGTAGCGCCGCCGTCAACGAGGCACATCAGCTTGCCGAAGATTACACCGGCAGCGGTGCCGCCGATGAAGGCAACCAGACCGAGAATTACGATCAAGATGGTCTGATAGGTCAGGAACCGATCAGCAGACATGGTCAAGCCGGTACCGGTAGCCAGCATGATGGTAACGGTGTTCATCAAAGCGTTTTGTGCGGTATCGCTCAAGCGATCCAAGCAGCCGGCTTCTCTGAACAGGTTACCCAGCATCAGCATACCAATCAATGCAGTTACGGAAGGCAACAGCAAGGAGATAACGATGGTGCTCATCAGCGGGAATGCAACTTTCTCGAAGTGAGAAACGGGACGCAACTGCTTCATAACGATCTTACGATCAGCTTCGGTGGTGAACAGCTTCATGATAGGAGGCTGGATCAGAGGAACCAAAGACATGTAAGAGTATGCGGCAACGGCGATAGCGCCCAACAGCTGAGGAGCCATCTTGGCAGCCAGATAAATGGAGGTGGGGCCGTCAGCACCGCCGATGATGCCGATAGCGGCAGCTTCCTGCACGGTGAAGCCCAGCATCATAGCGCCTAAGAGGGCTACGAAAACGCCGGCCTGAGCGGCAGCGCCCAGCAACAAGGTCTTAGGATTGGCCAGCAGGGGACCGAAGTCGGTCATGGCGCCAACGCCCAAGAAGATGAGGGGCGGGAACACCTCGTGGTTGATGCCGTACATGATTACGGACATAACGCCGGGGGCCTCAAAGCCGTTCTTGGGGATGTTAGCCAAGATGCAGCCGAAGGCGATAGGGGAAAGCAGCAAGGGCTCGAAGCCTTTGCCGATAGCCATATAGAGCAGGATCAAAGCTACCAGGATCATGATGCAGTGACCACTGGTCAAGGCGGCGAAGCCGGAATCTGTCCATATGGAAGCGATAGCAACTATAAATGCCTCAAACATTTAATATCCTCCCATTGTTTAGTTTTGCGGCCGGACGAGCCGGCCGCCTTGGCCCGTTTGCTATCAAGTGTGGCCGCAGCCACAACTCGATTACATAACGATCATAACGTCGCCGGTGTTAACAGTGGAGCCTGCGCTTACGCGAACGTCGGATACGGTGCCGTCAGCCGGAGCCATGATCTCGTTCTGCATCTTCATTGCCTCAAGGATCATCAGAACGTCGCCGGCCTTAACAGCGTCGCCGGCTTTAACGTTAACAGACAGAACCTTGCCGGGCATAGGAGCGGAAACAACATTGGCACCTGCGGGAGCCGGAGCAGCCTTCGGAGCCGGAGCGGGAGCTGGAGCAGCTTTCGGGGCAGCAGCTTTCGGGGCAGCAGCGGTAACGCCGGCCTCGGCAACTTCTACTTCATATGCGGTACCATTAACGGTGATAGTGTACAGTTTAGCCATTAGAATGACCCTCCTTAAAATTTTTCGTTGGATTTACAAGTTAGACTTTGTTTTAGAAGCACTCTTTGCGAACAGAGATAGCTTCGGCGCGAGCATTCATGGTCCAGCTGTTCTTCAGGTCTACCCGACGAACAAAAGCGATCTGCTCGGAAGAAACTCCGCAAGCTGCTACGGCAGCGGCGATAACGGCGATGATTTCGTTGTTATCCTGAGCTGCTGCAGGATCTGCAACCGGAGCAGCAGGTGCTGCTGCGGGAGCAGGAGCGGCTACCGGCTTAGACTTTTTTTTTGTGGGATCCACGTATTGCAACAGAGTCATCAGTACGCCCAAAGCGATCAGGACGCCGAACACGATGCTCATGTTGATGATCGCGATCAAGAAGGGGTTTTCGGTAACAGGACCCATTATTTTCACCTCAACTTTTCAATAAATTTATGCAACTGCTGACAGCGTCTTACAGAGGAATGTTGCCGTGGCGTTTTGCCGGACGGGTCTCGCGTTTGCTTTCCAGCATTTGCAGAGCGTTGATGATAACGGGCCGAGAATCCTTAGGTTGAATAACGATATCAACCATGCCGCGCATTGCAGCGATGTAAGGAGTTGCGAAGGTGTCGATGTACTCCTTGGTCTTTTGCTCAACATCGGGATCTTTCTTGAAGATGATGTTAGCAGCGCCGGCAGGGCCCATAACTGCGATCTCGGCGGTAGGCCATGCGATGACCTGATCGGCGCCCAGATCCTGAGAGCACATTGCCAGATAGGAGCCGCCGTAAGCCTTACGGGTAACCAGGGTTACCTTGGGCACGGTTGCTTCGGAGTAAGCATACAACATCTTGGCGCCGTGACGGATGATGCCGCCGTACTCTTGGTTAGTGCCGGGCAGGAAGCCGGGAACGTCGACCAAGTTCAACAGAGGAATGTTGAAGGCGTCGCAGAAGCGGATGAAACGGGAGCTCTTGTCGGAAGCGTTGATGTCCAGGCAGCCGGCCATAACTTTAGGCTGGTTGGCGATGATACCAACGGTCTGGCCGTCCATACGGGCGAAGCAGGTGATAATATTCTTTGCCCAGTATTTCTGGTTTTCATAGTACTCGCCGTTATCTACGATAGCTTTGATTACATCATACATATCGTAGGACTGGTTGGAGTTGTCGGGCAGCAAGGTGTTGAGGGACTCCTCGGTACGCTGAGGATCGTCGCCGGTCTCAACGATGGGAGCGCCTTCCATGTTGTTGGAGGGCAGGAAGGACAGCAGATAACGGATCTGTTTCAGGCAGTCCTCGTCGTCCTCTGCGGCAAAGTGAGCAACACCGGATACGCTGTTGTGGGTCATAGCGCCGCCCAACTGCTCTTGGGTAACTTCCTCGCCGGTTACAGACTTAACAACAGCCGGGCCGGTGATGAACATCTTGGAAGTGTTCTTTACCATGTAGATGAAGTCGGTCAGAGCAGGGCTGTAAACAGCGCCGCCGGCAGACGGACCCATGATAGCGGAGATCTGAGGAATAACGCCGGAAGCGATGGTGTTCTCAAAGAAGATCTTGCCATAGCCTGCCAGAGCGTCGATGGCTTCTTGGATACGAGCGCCGCCGGAGTCGTTCAGGCCAACCAGCGGAGCACCCATCTTCAGGGCCAGCTTCTGGACCTTAACGATCTTGGCTGCATGCATTTCGCCGAGGGAGCCGCCTTCAACGGTAAAGTCCTGAGCGAACACATAAACAAGCCTGCCGTCGATGGTGCCGTAACCGGTGGTCACGCCCTCACCGGGCAGTTCTTTCTTCTCTTGTCCGAAGTTGGTGCAACGATGACGAACGAAACGATCCAACTCTACGAAGGAGCCTTCGTCCAGCAAAGCTGCGATACGCTCACGGGCGGTCATTTTGCCGGATTCATGCTGTTTAGCAATCCGTTTCTCGCCGCCTGCAGCCAGAATTACTTCGGACTTTTTGAGCATTTTCTCAATCTTTTCCTGAGTAGACAAATCTTACACCTCCATCATTATTTGGAAGAACAATTTATTTTACAGCTGCCAGACTGTATCACCTGTACAGCCCGGCAGCATGTAACCCTTAGGTACGACCTGAGCCTTATAAGCTCTCTTTAAGAGATCTTATTTGGCAGGAGCGCACAGCTCAAGCAGGATGCCGGCAGATTTCGGATGAACAAAAGCGATATCCATATGGCCGGCGCCGCCACGAGGAGCTTTGTCGATCATTCTAACGCCGGCAGCGATGCAGTCAGCGATAGCAGCTTTGATGTCGTCAACGCGCAGAGCGATGTGCTGGATGCCGGGGCCGTTCTTGGCAATGTATTTGCCGATAGGTCCGTCGTTGTTCTCGGTGATGTCCACTAACAGCTCGAGCAGAGTCTCGCCACAGGGAATGAATACGGTGGCAACGCCTTGCTCTTTAACTTCCTCGCGGTTAGTTACCTGCAAGCCAAGAACCTCGGTGTAAATTTTGGTAGCGGCGTCCAGATCGGCGCATGCGATACCAACGTGGTCAACACAGATAGTCTTGAAAGCCATGATAAGTACCTCCTGAAAAATTTTTTTGGTGGTTTTTATTTCAAAACGTTACCAACTATTTTATCAACGACAGAATAGGGCTCGATCTCTCTGGTCTGCAGTTTCCTAACGGTCTCTTCAAACTCGGGAGTCTCCACCACGTTCTTGTCGATGTACCGGTTGACCCGGTCATTGAGCATAGCCGTTACTTCGTTCTTAATGCGAGCCCTGCGGATCTCGGCCAGACGGCCGGATTCGATCAAATAGTTCTTATGGGCTTCGATGGAATCGATAACAGCTTCTATACCTATACCCTTGCTGGCAATGGTCCTGTTGATGGGAGGACGCCAAGCAACCCGCTCGGGGTTTAATTCCAACATCATTTCGATCTCGATGTTAAGCTTATCGGTGCCCTCACGGTCGGCCTTGTTGATCGTGAACAGGTCGCCGATTTCCAGTATGCCGGCTTTGATAGCTTGGATGTCATCGCCCATGCCGGGGATAACAACTACCATAGAGGTGTCTGCAGTCTTGACGATGTCTACCTCCGACTGGCCTACACCGACAGTCTCTACGATGATGACGTCCATGCCGAATGCATCCATCAATTTTACAGCATCGCCGGTCTTCTGAGAGAGTCCGCCCAAGCTGCCGCGGGTAGCCATGGAGCGCACGAAGATGCCTTCATCGCTCATCAAGTCCATCATCCTGATACGGTCGCCCAAAATGGCGCCGCCGGAATATGGGCTGGTTGGGTCAATAGCCACGATGCCCACGGTCTTGCCGCGTTTCCGATATTCTTTAGCCAATCCATCCGTAAGAGTGCTCTTGCCGGCGCCGGGAGGCCCGGTGATGCCAAGCACGTAGGCATTGCCGGTATGGGGATAAATCTCTGTCATGATCTTGACAGCGTCATCATACTCGTTCTCCACTGCCGTAATGGCCTTCGAGAGAGCCAACCGGGAATGGTTGAGTAATCTTTCAACTATTTCCAATATTCACACCGCCTTGTTACGCTAGTGGATATCTTAAGGGCAAGCCGGGACAAGCCCGGCTTGCTTTAGGTTACGAGAGAATAGGTTAGTTAAGCTTTAACGTTCTCGTTGATGAATTTAACGATGTCGCTGGTAGGAGTGCCGGGAGTGAATACTTCCTTGATGCCGGCAGCCTTCAGGCCGGGGATATCAGCTGCAGGGATAACGCCGCCGCCGATAACCAGTACGTCGGTCAGGCCCTTCTCTTTCAGCAACTCTACTACCTTCGGGAAGAGGGTGTTGTGAGCGCCGCTCAACAGGGACAGAGCAACAACGTTAACGTCGTCTTGCAGAGCTGCTTCGGCGATCTGCTCGGGAGTCAGGCGAATGCCGGTATAGATAACTTCGAAGCCGGCGTCGCGCAGAGCACGAGCAACAACCTTCGCGCCGCGGTCATGGCCGTCCAGGCCCGGTTTAGCAACTAATACTCTAATATTTGCCATTATCGTTACCTCCGTGTTACTGTGTTATATCCGCAAATTAGAGAGTGGTGTGAGCCTGATACTCGCCAAATACCTTTCTCAGTACGCCGCAGATCTCGCCTTCGGTAGCGTAAACGCGAACGCAGTCCAGAATATAAGGCATCAGGTTCTCATTCTCATCGGCAGCAGCCTTCTCCAGAGCAGCCAAATTAGCTTTAACAGCGTCATTGTCGCGTTTAGCTCTCAGCTCTTTCAGTCTAGCAGCTTGCTCTACGCCTACGGAAGCGTCTACCCGCAGCAGGTTCTTCGGGGGCTCTTCTTCCTGGGTGAACTTGTTAACGCCGACGATGATGCGGTTGCCCTTCTCAACGTCCATCTGCCACTTGTAAGCGGAATCCTGGATCTCTCTCTGGATGTAGCCCTTGTGGATAGCTTCGGGAGCACCGCCCAGTTCGTCGATCTTCTCGATGTAAGCCCAGCACTCTTTTTCGATCTTGTCGGTAAGAGCCTCTACATAGTAGGAGCCGCCCAGCGGATCGACGGTGTCAGCCAAACCGGATTCGTAAGCAACGATCTGCTGAGTACGCAGCGCGATGGTAACGGACTCGGTGGTCGGAAGAGCCAGAGCTTCGTCTTTGGAGTTGGTGTGCAGGGACTGAGTGCCGCCCATAACGGCTGCGGCAGTCTGCAGAGCTACACGAACGATATTGTTGTTGGGCTGCTGAGCGGTCAGCATGGAGCCGGCAGTCTGGGTATGAACGCGCAGCATCATGGATTTGGGTTTCTTGGCGCCAAAACGCTCTTTCATAACTTTAGCCCATACACGACGGGAAGCACGGAACTTGGCAACTTCTTCCAATACATTGTTGTGAGCATTCCAGAAGAAGGACAGACGGCCTGCGAAAGCGTCAACGTCCATGCCGGCTTTGATGGCGGCTTCTACATAAGCGATGCCGTCGGCGATGGTGAAGGCTATCTCCTGAGCAGCAGTAGAACCGGCCTCACGGATGTGGTAACCGGAGATGGAGATGGTGTTCCATTGAGGAACGTTCTTGGAGCAATACTCGAAGATGTTGGTGATCAACCTCATAGAGGGTTTGGGCGGGAAGATGTAGGTGCCGCGGGCAGCGTACTCTTTCAGGATATCGTTCTGAATGGTGCCGCGCAGCTTGTCGGGGGTAACGCCCTGTTTCTCGGCAACTGCAATGTACATGGCCAGCAGTACGGAAGCGGGAGCGTTGATGGTCATAGAGGTGGAAACTTTGTCCAGAGGAATCTGGTCAAAAAGGATCTCCATGTCGGCCAAGGAGTCAATAGCAACGCCTACTTTACCAACTTCGCCCTCTGCCATCGGATCGTCGGAGTCGTAGCCGATCTGGGTGGGCAGGTCGAAAGCGCAGGAGAGGCCGCTGCCGCCGTTAGCCAGCAGGTAACGATAGCGCTCATTGGATGCCTTGGCAGTGGAGAAACCAGCGTACATACGCATGGTCCAGAAACGGCCGCGGTACATGGTGGGCTGTACGCCACGGGTGAAAGGATACTCACCGGGGAAGCCCAGTTTGGTCACATAGTCGAAGTCCTCGCCCAGATCCAACGGGGTATACAGGCGATTGGGCTCCAGGTTAGCACGTTCGGGGGCTTTAGCAAGTTTAGCTTCTACACCAGCGTTAAACTTATCTAACCCTGCTTTGATGTCTTCAAATGCCATTCTCAAATCCTCCTTAAAAATTTTGTCGGCATATCTTGGATTGGACGGATCCAAGATAGAAGTGAGAGTCCCGTCTTGCGACGGTCTATGACAAAGCCATGAGGCCTTGTGGCGTGATATTCAAGGCAGGATGCCCGGCCCTCGAGCAGGGCATCCTCACCTCATATTTGACCTCTAAGGTCGGCTCCCTGATACTAGTGCCTTATTCCAAGCCTTCCATGCTGCCGGTCTTTTCCAGCTGCTCATAGCACTTGAAAGCCTCGGAGAGGATATGCGGAGTCTGGCTATTGCCGCAGGCTTCGCAGGCTCTCTTGAAGTAGTTCTTCAACCAAGGCTGATATTTGGGGTTGGCGATCTGGTCGATGATGATAGGAGCTTTTTCCTTCGGGGACAGGCCACGCAGGTCGGCTACGCCGCGTTCGGAAACGATAACATCAACGTCCAAAGTGGCATGATCGATATGGCTGCAGAACGGAACTACAGAGGAAATCTTGCCGCCCTTAGCCAAAGAGTTGGTGAAGAATACTGTCAAGTAGCCGTTACGGGCAAAGTCGCCGGAGCCGCCTACACCGTTCATCAACTTAGTGCCTACTACATGAGTGGAATTAACGTTGCCATAGATATCCACTTCGATAGCAGTGTTCATAGCGATAACGCCGATACGACGAGCAACCTCGGGGCTGTTGGAGATTTCCTGCGGACGGAGCAGCAGATAGGGTTTGTACTTCTCTACATTCGCATAGAATTTCTTCTGGCACTCGGGGGACGGGGTCAATGCAGTGCCGGAGGCAACACGCAACTTGCCGGCGTCGATGAGGTCGAACATACCGTCTTGGATAACTTCGGTGTAAACGGTGAGGTCGGTGAAGTCGGAATTAACCAAGCCGTTGATAACTGCATTGGCCACGGAGCCTACGCCGCTCTGCAGAGGCAACAAGTTCTTCGGCAGACGGCCTTCTTTTACTTCGTTCTTCAGGAAGGCCACCAAGTTGGCGCCCATGTGCTTAGCATCCTCGTCGATCTCGCCCAAAGGACGAACTTTATCGGTGATGTCGCAGGGAACTACAGCTACTACCTTGCTCAGTTCGCAGGGGATGTAGGTGGTGCCGATGCGGTCTTCGGGTTTCTCAACGGGAATGGGCTTCCGGTTGGGAGGATCCAGAGGAACATAAGAGTCATGCATGCCTTCCAATTCTACAGGTTGGGTAACATTGACTTCGATGATGACCTTCTTGGCACCCTGTACATAAGAGGAACTGTTGCCCATAGATGTCGTGGGGATGATACCGATCTGGCCGTTGCCCAGATCGATGATCTTGCAGGCCTCAACAATAGCAACATCTACGCCTCTGCGGTTGGCCATAAAGCCGTACCGAACCATCTGAGCCATATGGGACAGATGGATGTCGGCGTATTTAACTTTGCCGGCGTTGATGGCTTTACGCATAGTGCCGTTGGTCTGATAGGGCAGACGGCGGTCGATGACACCGGCCTGCACCATTGCGTCGTCGATCTCGGGACCAACGGAAGCGCCGGTCCAAATGTTAACCTTGAAAGGAGTCTTCTTGCCTTTTTCTGCCAAAGCCAGAGGCACTGCCTTGGGGTAACCGGACGGAGTAAAACCGGAAACACCGACATTATCGCCGTCTTTGACAAATTCCGCAGCGGCTTCGGCGGTGGTGACCAGACCGGCTACTGCATCGCAAATGCGATCTTTGATGTCAATCATGTTAACCTTCCTCCTTAAAAATAGGTATTGTAATGATATGGGATACTGGACATAAAACTCATCGCCGACTCACAGGAGAGCCGAAGAAGAGATTTTATCTGCGCGCGGGCCCCGCACTTTTACACGGAGCAAGACCGTGATCGGCCTCGGTACATTTCATTCTACGCGACCTCTTTTAAGTCCTGCCGCAAACTCGACAGTTGCGCACTCATACCCAGGTCACACTCCATCGCCCTCATTATACCACAAACCGTAAAATATTTCACACACTTTTCAGAAATTTTTTATTTTCGGCACCGAGCTTTTTAACGACGTTGCGCCTGATAAGTGGTGTGGAGCAAATGGTGAGCTTTTTCTCCGAGAGGTTCGCCCAAAAATTCTTTGTAAAGAGCGATGATATCCGGGTTCTCGTGGCTCTTGCGAATGATGCTGGCCTCATCGCAACCGAAGAGAGCTTCACGCCGCAGCCTGCGCACGGAAGCATCTACCGGTACCGGCTGGCCGCCCCCGCCGATACAACCGCCGGGGCAAGCCATCACTTCGATGAAATGGTAGTCTGCCTCTCCCGCTTTTATCCTCTCCAACATTTTTTTCGCCGCCGCCAAGGTGTGGACTACGGCGATCTTCACTTCCGTGCCGACTATATTCAGCGTTGCTTCGCGAGTTTCTTCCATGCCCCGCACTTCGTGATATTCTACTTTTGGCAGGCTCTGCCCGGCTACTACATCGGCCACGGTGCGCAGCGCTGCTTCCATAACGCCGCCGGTAGTTCCGAAGATGACTCCGGCGCCGGTGCCGTAGCCTAAAGGACTGTCGAAGTCTGCCTCAGCCAAAGCAGCAAAATCGATACCTGCGGAGCGTATCATCCTACCCAGTTCCCTGGTAGTAATGACGATATCCACGTCTCTATAGCCGCTGTCGCACAATTGCGGCCGAGCTGCCTCGGCCTTCTTGGCGGTGCAGGGCATCACGGATACGGAGACTATCTTGGCGGGATCGATCCCCGCTTTTTGGGCAAAATAAGTTTTGGCGATGGCACCGAACATGCCCTGAGGAGATTTGGCGGTGGAAAGATGAGGCAAGAGCTCAGGATATTTCAACTCGATCATGTTCACCCAGCCGGGACTGCAACTGGTGATCATGGGCAACACGCCGCCGTTTTGCAGACGGTGCAGGAATTCGTGGCCTTCCTCCATGATGGTGAGGTCTGCGGAAAAATCGGTGTCGAAAACTTTATCGAAACCTAACTGCTTCAAAGCTGCCACCATCTTGCCGGTAACTACACTGCCGCTGGGAAGAGCCAATTCTTCGCCTAAAGCCACCCGCACTGAAGGCGCGGTCTGGACGATAACGAATTTATCGGGATCTGATAGAGCGTCCCACACTTTATCGGTGTCGTCTTTTTCCACGATGGCAGCGGTAGGGCACACGGTAGAGCACTGACCGCACAATGAGCAGGCAGCCTGCCCCAAGCCCAAGCCGAAAGCAGGAGTTACTATAGTGTTAAAGCCACGACGAGCGAAACTGTAGACATCCATGCCTTGCACGTCACGGCACATGCGGATGCAACGGCCGCAGAGGACGCACTTTTCCTGATCCCTCACCAAAGACGGATTGCTGTCGTCTATGGCGTGAGATTTTTTCTCGCCGCCTTCAAAACGCAACTTCCGCACGCCCAGGTCGGCAGCGATCTTCTGCAACTCGCAGTCGCCGCTCTTTTGGCAGCAGAGACAATCTTTGGGATGATTGGTCAAAAGCAGTTCCACCACCGTGCGGCGGGCTTCCCGTACTTTGGCGGTGTTGGTCTTCACCACCATGCCCTCGGCTACGGGATACACGCAGGCCGCAGCCAAGCCCCTGCTGCCGCTGGCCTCCACCATGCAGAGACGACAGGCACCTTCGGGGCGAAGCTCCGGATGATAGCATAAAGTGGGGATGTAGATGCCGGCCTGACGGGCCGCTTCCAATATACTGGTTCCGGCCGGAGCCTGCACAGGTTGGCCGTTGATCGTCAAATTTATCGTGGTCATCTTGCTCGCTCCTCCTTAACCTTTGGTGATAGCCTTGAACGGACAGCCGGCCATGCAGGCTCCGCACTTGATGCACTTAGACTGGTCTATGACATGCTTTTGCTTCACCGCGCCGCTGATGGCCTGCACCGGACAATTGCGAGCGCACTTGGTGCAGCCTTTGCAATCGTCGCCGATGATGTAGCTGAGCATCTTCTCACAGGCACCGGCAGGACAGCGTTTATTTTTGATGTGTTCTTCGTATTCGTGGCGGAAGTAGCGCAGAGTGCTGAGCACCGGGTTGGGTGCGCTCTGGCCCAGACCGCAGAGAGCTGTGGCCTTGATATTTTCCGCCAGAGACTCCAACAATTCTATGTCTCCTTCTCTGCCCTCTCCTTCGGTGATGCGGGTGAGTATCTCCAACATCCGCTTGGTGCCCTCCCGGCAAGGAGTGCATTTGCCGCAGGATTCGCTTTGAGTGAAGGTGAGGAAGAACTTGGCCACGTCCACCATGCAGGTGTCTTCATCCATCACCACCAAGCCGCCGCTGCCCATCATGGCGCCGGCGGCGATGAGAGAATCGTAGTCCACCGGCAGATCCAGCATACTCTCCGGCAAACAGCCGCCGGAAGGACCGCCGATCTGCACGGCTTTGAATTTTTTTCCGTTGGTGATGCCGCCGCCGATATCGTAAATGATCTCCCTCATGGTGATGCCCATAGGCACTTCCGCCAGGCCGGTGTTGTTGATCTTGCCGGTAAGGGCGAACACCTTCGTCCCTTTGGATTTTTCCGTCCCGAATCGACTGTACCATTCGGCGCCGTTGTTGATGATCTGGGCCACATTGGCGAAAGTTTCTACATTATTTATATTGGTAGGCTTGCCCCACAGGCCCGATACCGCCGGGAAGGGAGGCCGAGGCCGAGGCATGCCCCGCTTGCCCTCGATGGAGGCCATAAGAGCTGTCTCTTCGCCGCACACGAAAGCGCCGGCTCCCTCTTTGATATGGATAGTGAAATCGAAACCGCTGCCGAAAATGTTCCTACCCAAAAGCCCGGCCTCTTCCGCTTGAGCTATGGCTACCCGCAGCCGTTTGATGGCCAGAGGATATTCAGCCCGCACATAGATGTAGCCTTCGTCGGCACCGATGGCGTAGCCGCAGATAGCCATGCCTTCCAACACCCGATGAGGATCGCCCTCCAGCACGCTGCGATCCATAAAAGCGCCGGGGTCGCCTTCATCGGCGTTGCAGATAACGTATTTTTTATCGCTGACGGACGCTTTGGCAAACTGCCACTTCAAGCCCGTAGGGAAGCCGCCACCGCCCCGGCCCCGCAGCCCAGACTTTTTTACTTCTTCCACTACCTGCTCGGGGCTCATTTGGGTGAGGGCCTTGCCCAAAGCTTCGTAACCGCCCACGGCGATGTACTCTCCTACGTTTTCCGGGTCGATCTCGCCGCAGTTGGCCAGCACGATGCGGTGCTGCTTTTTGTAGAAACCGATCTCATCGTAATTGGGCACCTGTTCCTGAGTAAGAGGCTCTCGGTAGAGCAGGCGCTCCACGATGCGTCCCTTATACAGATGCTGTTCTACTATCTCCTTCACATCGTCGGCCGTTACCCGGCAGTAAAAAGTGCCCTCGGGATAGACGATGACCAGAGGCCCGTGCTCGCAGAAGCCGTGACAGCCGGTCTCCACCAGCATCACTTCGTCCTGCAGTTTATATTCTTCCAGATAGCGAGCGAAAGCGTCCCGCACTTTTTGCGAGCCGCTGGATTTGCATGCTGTGCCGCCGCAGACTAAAACGTGGGCTCTGATATGCTGCATGATCTTCCTCCGTCGTAAAATTTTTCGGCTGAGCTTTATTTGTTTTCTATTTTCCCTACCACCATTTCTTCCACGATGTTACCGTTGACCACGTGGTTGGCGATGATCTTGCTCACGTCTTCGGGCTTCACATTGCCGTAAGTGATGCGGGCCTCTCCAGGCCGCAGCACATCCAAAAGCACTTCTTTATCGCACATGCCGATGCAACCGGTCTGCTGCACCTGTACATCGGTGAGGTGACGTCGGGCCAGTTCGTCCAGCACCGCGGCCATCACTTCTCTGGCCCCGGCGGCGATGCCGCAAGTGCCCATGCCGATGATGATCTTGGTGCCGCTCTCCTTCCTCAATTTCAGATCGCTCTTCAATTTATCCCTCAATGCGTGAAGATCGGCCAAACTTTTCATATTGCTCTCCCTTCCTCTTTTACTCGTTCTATTTCCTGTTGTAAGTAGGTCCTTACCCAAGCAGCCAACTCAGGATGGGAAAAGTCGCAGGCTTCTCCCAATTCTTCCCGAATGCTGCGGCTGTCGAAAACGAAGTCGCCCCGGCTCCCTTTATAGCTGAAAAGCACATCCGTCGCAGGGGCCCCGGCCAAAAGAACGGCGATACTGCCGGCCACATCACCTAAGGGCGGGCAGTCGATGTTGTCTCGACGAAAGGAAGCCGTCACTTCCGTTCCCTTGCCCGGCCGGGAAGTGATGTCCAAGCGGCCGCCGCACTGTTGAGCCGCCATATCCACGAGGGGTATGCCCATGCCCACTTTACGGGTGGTGCGGGTGGTGACGAATGGGTCCCGCACTTTTTCCAAAAAGCTCTGCTCCATGCCCCTGCCGTTGTCGGCGATGCGAAAGACCAAAAAGCCCTCTTCGTTTTCCGCCACTTCGATACGGATCAGCGTAGCCTGAGCGGCCACGGCATTTTGCGCCAGATCCAGAATGTTCAGCGCCAACTCGCCCATTTAACGGTAACCGGCCAAAATGGTCTTGATCTTTTCCGGCGTCAGACGGCCGTGAGTGTCCTGATTGATCTGCATCACCGGGGCCAAACCGCAGGCACCGATACAAGCCACCGTTTCCAAAGTGAAGCGCAGGTCTTTAGTAGTCTGCCCCGCTTTTATCCCCAGTTCTTTTTCCAACGCCTGCAAGACGCTCTTGCCTCCCCGCACGTGACAGGCAGTGCCCTGACAGGCTCTGATGATGTTGCGCCCCCGAGGATCCAGATGGAAGAGGGAGTAGAAGGTGACCACACCGTAGATCTCGGCGATGGGCACTCCGGTCCTCTCCGCCACATATTCCAGGGCTTCCCGGGGCAAATAATTGTAGAGGTTCTGCACCTCTTGCAAAATAGGGATCAAGGTGCCCTTCTTGCCTTCATATTCGGCTAGGATGGCATCCACCTGTTCCCGTTTCTCGAAGCAAACTCCTTCCGTTTCTTTCCGGCTCATACTTCCTCCTCGGCTCAACGGCTGCAAATGCAGCCTGATCATAGTCATGCGGATATTATTGTCCTGTAACGATGAACTTCTTCCGTGTGTCGAGCTGACATTCGCTTTTCATAGAAGACAATCACAGCGGCACCGCAAAGTGCCCGGGCCGGCAACTGCGGCCATCTTCTCCCGCCAAAGCCTTGCGCAGTTCTGTAACGGTCAGTTCTTCTACCGTCAAAAGATTTTTCGGTCCTTCCACGAAGTCGTAGATATTGTGGGCGTCGCTGTCGCTGATGTAGGGCAGGCCACCGGCCAAACGACGCAAGAGAGCATCATCCTGCTTTTTTTGCCGCCACCCCGCCGCCGACAATTCTGCCGCCGCCAGCCCCATAGCGGGGTCGATGAAGCCCAACTGACCTACCAAACTATAGCTGGGCCGATCGATATGGGCAGCCAAAGCCAGCCCGCCCAATTCATTCGCTTTGGCCACGATGGCCTCGGCACCGAGATCCAAAGGAGCATGGAGCAAACGCTCTTCTTCATAAAGAAATTCGTCTTCTTCATCCACCGCATATTGAGGGCCGAATACTTCCGGTCTATTCTTCAGGCCGCTCATGTGACCGTCTACGAAACTCTGCCACCTGCGCAACTGTTTCAAAGTGTCGAAGAGGACAACGATGTGGGCTTCTTCCGCCGACTCCGCTTCCATCCCCGGGAAGACATGCACGTCATAACGTTCCGCCGCCCGCAGGGCTGCCAGCACGTTGCCGCCGGCGTTGTGGTCGGTGATGGCTACGGCTCCGATACCGTATTCCGCCGCCCGCAACACGATGTGATGAGGAGTCATCTCCACCTCAGCACAGGGCGACAACAATGTATGAACGTGAAAGTCGGCCAAGACCGTCTTCATACCTCAGTCCCTCAGGCCCAGTGCGTACAGCTTCCCTGCCGCCGCAAAAGCACTGAGAGGCGTGGTGAAGACTGCCACGTCATTGGCTGCAGCCCGCTCCAAAGTGTCGGGAGCGGGCTTGGCCCCTCCCGCTACGATAACGGCGGCCAACCCGATAAGAGCAGCCACCGCCGCCACGTTCTGATGGCCCTGCATAGTGACCCACACTTGCCCCGGCCGAGCCTGCCCCATCACATTGCTGAGCAGATCGGAGACATAGCCCCCCGCGACCTCTGCGGTGAGCTCCTCGGCCTTAAGGCCGGGGGTGACCAAAGTCAGCTCCAATTTTTTCGTAAGTTCTTTGACTTGCATCTTTTCCTCGCCTGCGTAATTTTTCCGCCGCTCTTTTTATCGTGTATCTCCCGCTCATTTTGTTTTGCGTTCGATCTCTCTCATCTTGTTTCTTTTTTATTTCACTTATTCATGCAAGAGGTTGCCCCGCCTACCTCTCCTCTTTCGGTTTTTCCGGCTCATGCGAGATCGGTATCTGCCTGGCCAGCTCCAGCATCCCCTGAGCCAGCCTGTGCACCGAAGAGCGCAATTTGAAGATGCAGTCGATCTCGTGGGCTTTGCCCTGCACGATGTCCTCCGCCAAACCCTGACAGCTGGGAGCGCCGCAGGCGCCGCAGTCCAGCCCCGGCAGAGAAGAGAGCACCTCTTCCATCCGCTCGAATTTTTTCATGGCGGTGACGATGTCGTCGTCCAACTGCATCATGGGCCGAGGCACCAAAGGCTTCACATGATCTTTAGAAGAAGGAAAATCTTTCAGAGTCATGCTGCGAGCCATGGCCTTTTCTCGATCTGCAGGTTCTTTTTGCCGCAAAAGGCGAATACGACCTCTTAAATTGCTTTCGGCCACGAATTTATTTTGAGCAGCCAAGATACCGCCGATGCAGCCGCCCTGACAGGCACTGCATTCCACGTAATCCAATTGCGGCACTTTATTCATGGAGATCTGCTCCAACATATCATATACGTCGTCGATACCGTGGACCGCCAGACCGTGGCTGATGCCTGCGCTCAAGAGCTCGCCGCCGTAGGCTCCCCAGGCCAGACCGTAGGAAGAACCGGTGCTCACCTTGATCTCTTCGTCTTCGCCCAAATGTTTCAACAAAAGGCCGTAGATCTCCGAAAGGCTGAAGGACCCGGTGAGCTGCGTGTCTCGCACATCCACCGATTGATGGATGTTGGTGTTTTTGGAAGGGCAGGGAGAAATGGCCCAAACGCCAATCTTTTCCGGCGCCAGTCTTAAACGCTGGGCTGCTTCTTTTTTCACATAGATGGCCGCCGCTTCCGTGGGAGCCAAAATGGGCACCACTTGCTTGATCAGTTCGGGGAATTTCACCTGAATGAGCCGCAACACAGCCGGGCAGGTGTTGGAGATGAGGGGCTTGCGTCCGCCCCGATAATTTTTTACGTAGTCTTCGATCTCCAAAGCGATATATTCCGAAGCCAAAGACACGTCGAAGATCTCGTCGAAGCCCAAATAGCGCAATCCCTGCCAGATGGTGGGACGGGCCACCTTCTCCGGAAATTGAGCATAAAGAGAAGGAGCGGGCAAAACGATGTTATATTCATGATCTTGCAGACGGTCCAAACTTTCCGTGACGACGCTATAAGCATGATAGGGACAGCGAGCCGCACAGGCCCCGCAATCCACACAGCGGTCGCCGATGATCTCGGCCTTACCGTTGCGCACCCGAATGGCCTCCGTGGGGCACACCTTCACGCAGGCCACGCAGCCCTGGCACTTTTCCCTTTGTAAAGTTACCGAATGAAAAAATTCCACGGCCACGGTCGCAAGTCTCCTCTGCCTAGGGCCCAAGTGAGGGACCGAAGGTATTTACAGATCTTCGCTGCGGTGGCAGAAGCGCATGGTGATCACCGTGCCCTTCCCCACTGTCGATTCGATGTTGAATTCATCGGAACATTTCATCATGTTGGGCAGCCCCATGCCGGCGCCGAAGCCCATCTGTCTGGCGTATTCGGGAGCGGTGGAGAAACCTTCCTGCAGAGCCGCTTGGATATCGGGAATGCCCTTGCCTTCGTCGCTGACGGTGATGAGGGTGGACTCGCCGGAGACCTCTGCCGTCACCGTTCCTCCTCCCGCGTGGATGATCACGTTCAATTCCGCTTCGTAGGTGCCTATAGCCACCCGCCGCACTACATCGGGAGGCACCCCCAAACGCTGCAGGGCCTTTTTTACTTTTGCGGACGCTTCTCCAGCTCTGTCGAAATCGTCTCCGGGACAATAATAGCTGAGCTTAAGAGTATCGGTCATGGTGCCCTACCTTTATCGCAACTGGGGAGCCCCGCTTCGTCAAGCAAACGGCAGACATCTTCCAAAGGCAAAGGCGTGGCCAAAAGAGGCAGGCCCCAAGACTCTGCTTCTTCGGTGACGGAAGCCTTGGGCAATTTGTCTTCCACAAAAACTACGGCGCATAACTCAGTCATGTTGGCGGTGCGTATCACCTGCACGTTGGTGAGACCGGTGCAGAGGATGGTCTGGCGTTTGCCCCGAGCCAAGACCTTGCTCATCATATTGCTGCCGAAGCAGGTGGCTACCTCCTTCGTATCCAACCAGCGCTCGCCGCACAGCACTCTGGCGCCGAGCAGCTGCTGCACCTGTCGCAACTTCATGGCCGTCTCCTTCCGTGACCTCGATTCTTCCCCGTGTTCGGCAGACTTTAAATCGAAAGATTTTCACTTATTATTGTACACTGTTGCTCTAATAATGTAAACCAAAATTTCCCCGCTCCGCTGTCCGAACTAAGGGCGCCGGCCCTCGTCTATCTTGCGGGCCAACAGCACGGAAAAGCCCAGCAGCCAAAAGAGCAGGCCCATGCGGGGATTGAAGCAGACATGATCCGTGAGGCCTCCCACGGCCAGCCCCGCCGCCGCCAGCAAGTACCCTTCGCCCGCAGCCTTTATCCATAGAGCAGAACCGTAACGGACCAAGCGGTAAGCATTATAGACGAAGTTGCCCCACACCGCGAGAAAAACTGCCAAGCCGTGCCACCCCAATTCCGCCAGCACGTTGAGAAAAATATTGTGGCAGTGATACATGATGACACCGGTATCGGCAAGATAGTAGTTGTATTCTGGATAGACATAACGAAAACCGCACCAGCCCACGCCGAAAGGATGGTCTTCGATGATCCACAGAGTAGAGCGCAGGTAGGCCTTCCGCAAAGCTATGGATGTATCTTCGCTGCCGACGAGAGAAAGCAGTCGCTGCCACACTTCGTCGCCGCCGACAAAAAGCGCCAAGACCAAAAGCACCCCGCAGGGCAGAACGGCCCGACGGTCGAAGCAACCGCAAAAAATGATCAGCACTGCCAGCAAAGCCAACCAGTTGCCGCGAGAATAGGTGAAGAGCAAACAGGCTGAAGCCAAAAGTCCGCAACATCCCGCCGCCAGCCGCGGCAGTCTATCCTTATATAAATGAAAGAAAGCCGCGCTGTAAGCGATGACCGCCACCAGATAGCCGGCCAAAATGTTGGGATTTTCCCAGGTGGAGAACACTCTTTGTGTCAGCCCGGGAAAAGCGGCGGGGTCGACCCACACGGCGGCGGTATCAAGACCGGTGCTCCTCTGCCCCAAACCCAAAAGGCTCACCAAACAGGAGACTGCCAAAAATACGAGCAATAATTGCAAAGGCCGCGGCAGCGAGAAAAATTTATTGCGATAAAAGGCGGGCACCGAACAAAGCAGCGGGACCAGCTCCGACATGGCAGCTTCATCGTCGGGGGAGGCTCCTCGCTCCCTGCGGTCCAAACCGAAAAGGGAGGGCCGCCGCCAGCCGTAGCGGAGCAGCACGAAGACGAAGGCAGCATACTGCCCCACGGTGAAAAAGAAGTGGAGAGCGCTGCCCTTGGGGTCTCGCGACAAAGTTATGCTGAAAAGGGCTACGGCCAAAATAGCGTAGAGAGCCCCTTGCTCCCACTTGCGCAGCACCGGTGAAGGCCGCTCTTTTTTATGACCGGCCGCCAAAAGGGCAGCAAAAAAGGCAGCAGTCAAAGAGAGGCAGACTGCTGCCTGGCTCAACGGCAGCACCGCCGCCGTCAGCAAAAGCAGAAAGTACACGTAGGGCTCAACTGCCTGAGCCCACTTGCGGAGCTTTGCCTTCATCGTCCCGTTGTCCTTTCCCCGTTATCGTATTCTTATTATATGGTGGAGCGACGGCTCTGCCCTTCGCTTCCTTTGCTTCAACTTTTTTCTTGCAGCCCCAACCTTTTGAAACTGCCGATGAGATAGAGACTGCCGCACACGCACACCACGCCCTCGGGGCCGCTCGTTTTTTCGGCCGCCTCATAGGCGGCGGCGAGATCCTCTGCTGCCGCGGCATTGGGTCCGATAAGTTCGGCCAAAACTTCTGCCGTTGCGGCCCTGCTGCTTTCATCCGCCCGCACGGTAAAAACTTTGTCCTGCGGCCGAATGAGGGCGGCGATCACGCCCGCCATGTCTTTATCGGCCATCATGCCTAAAACGAAGGTGCGTTGCTGCCCGGGGTAAAATTTGTCCAAGGCTCGGCGCAAGGTCTGAGCTCCCTCCAAATTGTGGGCCCCGTCCAAGATCACATCGGGCCGTGAAGCTATTCTTTCCAAACGGCCGGGCCAGCGGGCGGCGGCACAGCCCGCATGGAGCGCTTCTTCCGTGATGCGCCCGTCTTTTTTCCCCAGCAGCCTTGCTGCCACGATGGCCAAAGAAGCATTCACTATCTGGTGCTCTCCCGGCAGAGAAAGTTCGTAAGAAGAAACATAGTTGGTGCCGGCGCGCAAAGTGAAGCGCTGCCCCGCCATAGAGCTTTCCTCTTCTTCGCCTCGAAAAGCTTTGCCGTATAGATAGCAGGGGGCACCCTTCAAAGCGGCGGTGGCTGCGATCATGCCCAGAGCTTCATCCCCCGCCGCCGCTGTCACCACCGGCACCCCTTCTTTGATGATGCCGGCTTTTTGCATGGCGATGTGGGCCAAGTCGGGGCCGCAGCGATCCATGTGATCGTGCTGCACGTTGGTGATGACGCTGACCAGAGGAGTGATGACATTGGTGGAATCCCAAAGGCCCCCCAGCCCCACTTCTATCACTGCGTAATCCGTTTCTTTACGGGCGAACCAAAGGAAGGCGGCGGCAGTCAAGATCTCGAACTGAGTGGGCTGCTCGCTCCTGCCTTGAGCGGTGATCTTCTCGGCGGCAGCTTTCACTTCGCTCAACATGGCGGCAAAGTCGGCATCGCTTATGTCTTCGCCGTCGATATTCATTCTTTCGTTGTATCTCACCAAATGGGGCGAAGTGAACTTCCCCGTCTTCAGTCCCGCAGCTTGTAAAATGGCGGCGATGATGCCGGCCACCGAACCCTTGCCGTTGGTGCCGGCGATATGCACCGTCCGCAAATTTTTTTGGGGCTCGCCCAATTCTTTCAGCAAAGTTTCGATCCGTTCCAGTCCCAGATGGATGCCGAACTTGCCTAGGCTATCCAAATAGGCGAGGCTCTCTTTATAATCCATGCTCTTTCAACTGTCCTTGCCCGCTCCCGCAATTTTTGCGAGAGTCGAAGGGCCCGAGGCTCGGGCCTTTTCTGCTGAGGAAATTTTTCTTGCGCTTCGTGAAGCGCCGAGTTTTTTACGACAGATGATCTATCGATCGCGAAGATCTTTCGACTTACAATGTTTTCAAATAGGCCAGCCGCTCCGTGAGGGCGCTCTTTCTGCCGTTCAGTTCCGCAGCCTTGGCTTCTTCCTTGGCGATGATCTCCGCCGGTGCCTTGGCCAAAAAGCCCTGACTGTGCAGCTTGCCTTCCACCCTAGCCAATTCTTTCTCTAAGCCGGCCAGTTCTTTTTCCAGACGCTGTCCTTCTTTTTCCACATCGATGAGCCCGGCCAAGGGAAGGAACACTTGGATGTCTTTGGTCACGGCGGTCATGGCGTTGGCGGGCTTGGCCCCGTCTTCCGGCAAGATCGTCAGTTCGCCGATGTTCCCCAGCAGGTGGATGTAGGCAGCGTTGGCCTCAACTCCTGCCAACAATTTTTTGCTCACTAAAAGGGTGGCAGGCACCTGACGGCTAGGCACTGCCCCAACTTCCGCCCGCATGTTGCGGATGCCCTTGATAGCCTCCATCAATGCGGTCATCAGTTCTTCGGCTTCCGAATCGACGGCGGCGGCATCAACCCGAGGCCACGGAGAAACTATGATAGCCTTGGCCTTGTGAGGCAGGCATTGATAGATCTCTTCCGTAATGAAAGGCATGAAGGGATGCAGTAACTGCATGGCGCCCGTGAGAACATGGGCCAGCACGTGCTGGGCCCGAGCCCGGGCTGCCTCCCCCGCACGGCCGTACAGCCGAGGCTTGGCCAGTTCTATGTACCAATCGCAGATCTCGCCCCAAATGAAATCGTAGATGAGGCGGCCCGCTTCGCCCAATTCGAATTTGTCCAAAAGCTGAGTCACTTCTTCTACGGTGCGCTGCAGCCTGCTCATTATCCAACGGTCCGCCAGTTCCGGCTCCGCCAATTCGGCCTTTTCGTCGTAGCCTTCCATGTTCATCAAAGCGAAACGGGAAGCGTTCCAGATCTTATTGGCGAAATTGCGGGTGGCCTCCACTCTTTCCCAATGGAAGCGCATGTCGTTGCCGGGTGTGTTGCCGGTGATGAGCATGAAGCGAAGAGTGTCCGCCCCGTATTTATCGATCACTTCCAAAGGATCGATGCCGTTTTTCAACGACTTGGACATCTTGCGGCCTAAAGAGTCGCGGAGCAAACCGTGGATGAAAACTTTATAAAAGGGCACTTCCTTCATGAATTCCATGCCCATCAGCAACATGCGGGCCACCCAGAAGAAAATGATGTCGTAGCCGGTCACCAGCACGGAGGTGGGATAGAATTGTTTTAAAAGAGGAGTTTTATCGGGCCAGCCCATAGTGGAGAAAGGCCACAGGGCGCTGCTGAACCAAGTGTCGAGAGCGTCTTCGTCCTGATGGATGTGAGTGCTGCCACACTTGGGGCAAACCGTAAGATCGGTGCGAGATGCGCTCATCTCGCCGCAGTCGTCGCAATACCACACGGGTATGCGGTGGCCCCACCAGATCTGGCGGGAGATGCACCAATCGCGAATGTTGCTCATCCAATTAGTGTAAGTTTTCACGAAACGATCGGGAACGAATTGGGTGCGGCCGTCTTCCACGCAGTCCACCGCCGCTTTCACCAATGGCTCCATCTTCACGAACCATTGAGAGGAGACCAAAGGCTCCACTACGCAGCCGCAGCGCTGGCAGTGGCCCACCGCATGAGCGTGCTCTTCGATCTTCACCAAATAACCCTGCTCTGTGAAATCGGCCACGATCTTTTCCCGGCACTCTTCCCGAGTGAGGCCGGCGTAGCTGCCTGCCTCGGCGGTCATCTTGCCGTCCATGCCGATGACCACCACGTTCTCCAATTTGTGCCGCAGCCCCATCTCGTAGTCGTTGGGGTCGTGAGCGGGAGTGATCTTCACGGCGCCGGTGCCGAATTCCAGATCAACGTAGCTGTCGGCGATGACGGGGATAGTCTTGCCGGTGAGAGGCAGCACTAACTGCCGGCCCACCAAGTGACCGTAACGTTTATCTGCCGGGTTCACCGCCACGGCGGTGTCGCCCAGCATGGTCTCGGGCCGAGTGGTAGCGATAGTCAGGTATCGATCTTTTTCGCCCACAAGAGGATAGCGGATGTACCACAGGTGTCCTGGGTCGTCTTTATGCTCCACTTCTATATCGGAAAGAGCGGTGTTGCAGTTGACGCACCAATTGGTGATGCGGGTGCCCTTATAGATGAGCCCCTGTTCGAAGAGAGAGCAGAAAACTTCCCGCACCGCACGAGAGCAACCTTCATCCATGGTGAAGCGCTTCCGCTCCCAGTCGCAGGACACGCCCAGCCTCTTCAATTGCTCGATGATGCGGTCGCCGTACTGCTCTTTCCAAGCCCACACTCTTTTCAAAAATTCTTCCCTGCCCAGATCGTAGCGGCTCTTGCCTTCTTCTTTTTTCAAAACTTCTTCTACTTTGATCTGGGTGGCCAAGCCCGCATGGTCGTAGCCGGGCAGCCACAGTGTGTTGTCACCCTTCAGGCGATGATAACGGATAAGGATATCCTGCAGTGTATTGTCCAAAGCGTGGCCCATGTGCAATTGGCCGGTGATGTTGGGGGGAGGGATGACGATGCAGAAGGGCTGCTTGTCCGGCTCCGGCTCCGCATGAAAGAGGCCCTCTTCCTCCCAATATTTGTACCATTTCGCTTCTACCGCCGCCGGGTCGTAAACTTTGGGGATGTTATGCTGTTCGCTCATGTTCTTTCCTCCCGAGAACTTTTTTCTTCTTTGCGCCGTGGGCCCTGGCCAATAAAAAAGCCCTGCTATCCTAACAGGATAACAGGACGTGCTCTTTAAAGCCGCGGTACCACCTATCTTCACCGCACGAAATATTTTTGCGGTGCTCTTCTTCGGCCTAACGCGCCGCCTTCGTCTCTGCCTACTTGCCCGCCGGGCCGTTTCGGCAGAGAGGCTCCCGGACTACGGCTCCTTTTTCGGCACACCGGCTCGCACCTGCCGCCAGCTCTCTTGCTGCTTTTGCAAAAGAAGCTCTTCCGTTCCTCGCCTTTATTGCTTTGCGATTGCATCAACAGCTAATATATTAGCATCTTCCCCCGCCGCTGTCAATATTTATTTGCGAAGATAAAGAGCGCCGCTCGACTCTGCCCGTCTTTTTTTCACAGCACCCGATAAAGTTTGAAATCCATGGTGTCGCAGGAGACCAATTTATAGACGATGCCCCGCCGCTCTCCCTGAAAGGCAGAGCAGGTCCCGCCGCTGTGGATGTGACCGAAGATACAGCAGGCCACGCCGTATTTTTCTAAAAGTTGCGTAAAAATATTTTCGTCGTTTTCATCATATAGCGGAGGATAGTGAAGGGCTGCGATGAGAGGCTGCTCTCCTCTTCTCTTGGCCGCCGCCAAAGAAAGCTCCAGCCTGATCCCCTCCCGAGCGTAGATCTTGGCATCTTCTTCGGTGAAACCTTCCGCCGAAGGCAGCAGCCAGCCCCGAGTGCCGCCCACCCAAGCACCGCCCAAGTCGATGCAGGTGTTTTGCAAAAAATCGAAGCGGCCGCCATAAAGGCTCTGCATTTTCGCTAAAGAGCTCCACCAATAATCGTGGTTGCCCCGCAGCAGCACCTTGCGTCCGGGCAGGGCAGCGATCCGCTCCAAGTCGCCGGCCGCATCCCGCAGGTTTATGGCCCAGGAGAGGTCGCCGCACAGCAGCACAGCATCTTCGGTCTTCACTTGCTCCTGCCAATTTGCCGTTATCTTTTCCCAATGGCCCCGCCACTGTTCGCCGAACAGTTCCATGGGCTTGACAGGAGGCTGCCCCGACAGATGCAGGTCGCCGATGGCGTAGATGTGCATGGCGCTTCTCCTTTCGTAATTTTTCCTTTTAATTATAACACTTGCCCGGAAAAAGGAAAAGGCGAGAAGAGAGAGGCAGTCCTCTTCTCCCTCAAGGCAGAGGCTGTCATCTCCTTTCCTCCTGTGCTATAATAAGCACAAAAGAGCAAGTACGAAAAGGAGAAAAGGGATGGAGCAAAAAGAAAAAAAGGGGGAGCGCAACAAAGTCATCGCCCGAGCTTTGGGAAAATTGTGGCGCACATGTATCGAATTCGATCTTTTATGTCCGAATGATAGGGTGCTCATCGGCCTCAGCGGCGGCAAAGACAGCCTGCTCCTCACTTTGCTGCTGGCCGAAGCAAAAAAGTATGCGCCTTTTTCCTTTGACTTAGGCTGCATCAGCGTAGACCCGGGCTTCGGGCCCGGCTTTCCCCGAGACGAATTGCAAAAGTTTGCCTTTTCTCTGGGGCTGCCCATCTATTTCGAACACATCAATGTGCCTCAACTGGCGAGAGAAGCCACTCCTTGTTACAGTTGCGCCTACTTTCGCCGCGCGGCTATAGATCGCCGGGCTAAAGAAGAAGGCTACGGCAAGATCGCCTACGCTCATCATCTGGACGACGCAGTGGAAACTTTTTACATGAATTTAGTGACCAGCGGTCAACTCAGCACTTTTTTGCCCGCCACCTATCTTTCCCGCAGCGGCCTCACAGTCATCCGCCCCCTGCTCTACTTTCGCGAAGAAGAGGTGCGGACCATAGGCCGCCGTTTAAAACTGGCGCCCCTCAAGAGCCCCTGTCCTTACGACGGAACTACGGGGCGGCAGCAGGCCAAAGAAGAACTGGCCCGAATGGCTGCTGTCTATCCCGATCTCTTTTCGCATTTGGCGGCAGCTTTAAGAAGCGGCAAAGAACAACTGTGGCCGCCCAAGCTGTCAAAAGATGAATTGGCGGCAAAATTTCATAACTTTTGGCACAAGAGCTGAAGAGAAAAGGGCACGCTTAAAATTCTTCGCTCCCAACTGTTGCAGCTGCTGTCAAAATGTCGGGACTTTTTCCTTCGGACGAAGCGATAAGATATCCCGTTCTTTTTGCCGAGCCGCAAAGCTGCTTTTCTTGAAAATATTTTTTCGTTTCCACCGGCACCGCTATGGGAAAGTTCAAAAGAAAAAAACTGAGCGGAAAATTTCCTGTGCCCAAAAAATGATCATCGAAGAGATGAACTGAGCGGCTTTTTGCTGTCTGTTTTATATTTTCACCGCCCGCACGAGAAGCGTCTTCAACACACAAAGGTCCCTGTCCATTCGGACAGGGACCTTTCTTTGTCGTATTTTTGCTGCGCCCTTTTCAAAAAAGCTTATGTTCACAGCTATCGTATGGTGCTCATCAACTTTTTCCAAAACTATTTTGCCCTCGCACCTTATTTAAAATACTTCACGCCGGCGGCGAAGAGCTTCTGATCTTTTTGCCCCGGCACATTGAGGAAAAGCCCCGGTGCATAGCGCTCGCTGTGGCCCATCTTCCCCAAAATGCGACCGTCGGGGCTGGTGATGCCCTCGATGGCGTAAAGAGAACCGTTGGGATTGTAGGGGCTCTCCATGGTGGGCTTGCCCGAGGGGTCCACATATTGTGTAGCCACCTGACCCGCTGCGAACAACTCTTCGATCGTTTTTTGCGGCGCATAGAATCGTCCCTCTCCATGGCTCACGGCGATGACGTGCTCTTCACCGGGTTCACACAGCGCCAGCCACGGCGATCTTGTCGACACCACACGGGTGGTCACCATTTGCGAAACGTGGCGGCCTATGGTGTTATAAGTTAGAGTGGGCGACTCGCTCGTCAGCTCCGAGATGCGGCCGGTGGGCACCAGCCCCAATTTGATCAATGCCTGAAAGCCGTTGCAGATGCCCAGCATCAAACCGTCTCTTTGCTCCAACAGCTCGCCGATGGCCTCTTTGATGCAGCCGTTGCGCAACATGGTGGCGATGAACTTACCGCTGCCGTCGGGCTCGTCGCCGGCGCTGAAGCCGCCGGGCAGCATCACGATCTGGGCTTCTTTGATGGCCGCAGCTATCTTCGCCACCGAGTCTTCGATGGCCGCGGGAGTCAAGTTGCGCACCACGAAGGTCTCGGCCTTCGCCCCGGCTGCTTCGAAAGCGGCGGCGCTGTCGTATTCGCAGTTGATGCCGGGGAAGACGGGTATGAAGACTCTGGGCTTGGCGATGACAGGATAGGCCGCTCTCTTTTTCTCCTCGCTGCCGCTTATGGGCTTCTCTATATCGGCGGGCTCGGGCACCGCTGCCGTTTTCGCCGGGAAAATTTTTTCCAAAGGAGCCGTGTAAGCCTTCTCTATTTCTTTTAAAGGAAGGCGCAGACCGCTCACTTCGATCGCAGGCTCGGCCGTAACTTCGCCGAGGACCGTGTAAGCAGCCTCGGCAAAATATTTTTCGCCGCCGGCTCTCACTTCTACGATGAGGCTGCCCGGCCGCAAGACGAACAAGTCTTTGCCGTTCATTGCCGCTGTGTCGAAGGCAAAGCCCAAGCCGTTGCCCAAGCACATCCTGCTCACTTGTGCAGCCACACCGCCTGCTTTCACTGCGCCTGCTGCTGCCACCATATGAGCAGCCGCAGCCGAACGCAAAGCCGTCAAATTTTTCTTGAAAACTTCAAAGTCGGGCATCTGATATTTATCTATCGGCACCGAAAGCAAAAATACTTTCTCTCCGGCTTTTTTAAATTCGGGGCTGACTGCTTCTCTGCCATCCATGGCCGCTACGGCAAAAGCGGCCAGCGTCGGAGGCACGGTGAGCTCCATAAAGGTGCCGCTCATAGAGTCCTTGCCGCCGATGGCCGCCAAGCCTAAAGCATCCAACGTTTTATATGCACCCAACAAGGCGCCGCAGGGGAGGCCCCAAGTGAGCTCATCGTGCACGTGAGGGAAGTATTCTTGCAAGCTCAGCCGCAATTTTTTATAGTCGGCACCGCAGGCACAGGCCCTGGCTACTGCCGTCATCACCGCATAGACAGCACCGTGAAAAGGACTGGCACAGGCAACGAAGGGATCGTAACCGCAGGCCATGACGCTGGCGGCATCGGTGTGTCCCTCGAGCACGGGGAAGCGGCCCACCATACCTTCTGCCGGTGTAAGTTGCCGAGCACCGCCGAAGGGCAACAACACCGTGCCTCGACCGATGGTGCTGTCGAAACGTTCTGCCAGACCTTTTTGCGAGGCCACGTTGAGGCGGCTCAAATTTTTCAACCATGCCTGCCGCAGCTCATTTTCTTCGGCGACTTCTTCGCTCAACTGTCCCCAGATGTCTCCTTCGCTTGCTTTTATTTTTGCCGCGGCATGCTGGGGCACGCCGTTGGTGTCCAAAAAAGAGCGGGCGATATCGACGATCTTGTCGCCTCGCCAAGTCATCACTAAGCGCGGCTCTTTCGTTACTGTCGCCACTACCGTGGCCTCCAAATTTTCTGCGTCTGCAGCAGCCACAAAGGCTTCTTTATCGGCGGCGGCGATCACCACCGCCATTCTCTCCTGCGATTCGGAGATGGCCAACTCTGTGCCGTCCAGTCCTTCGTATTTTTTCGGCACCTTATCCAATTCGATATAAACACCGTCGGTGAGCTCGCCGATGGCCACGGACACGCCGCCGGCGCCGAAGTCGTTGCAGCGTTTGATCATCGGCGCGACTTTTGCGTTGCGGAAGAGCCGCTGCAATTTTCTCTCCGTGGGAGGATTGCCTTTTTGTACTTCTGCCCCGCAGGTGAGCAGGCTGTCCAACGTGTGTTCTTTGGAAGAACCGGTGGCGCCGCCGCAGCCGTCACGGCCGGTGCGGCCGCCCAACAAAACGACAAGATCGCCGGGGGCAGGAGTTTGGCGCCGCACAAAAGTGCGAGGCACCGCCCCCACTACCGCTCCTATCTCCATCCTTTTGGCCACGAAGCGAGGATGATAATATTCTTCCACTTGACCCGTGGCCAGACCGATCTGATTGCCGTAAGAAGAATAACCTTGAGCGGCGCCGATGGTCAGCTTTCGTTGAGGTAATTTCCCCGCTAAAGTTTCGCTCACCGGTGTGCGGGGGTCGGCACAGCCTGTAAGACGCAGAGCCTGATAGACATAAGCCCTGCCCGAAAGAGGATCGCGGATGGCACCGCCGAGACAAGTGGCAGCACCGCCGAAGGGTTCGATCTCGGTGGGATGATTGTGAGTCTCGTTTTTAAATTGCAGCAGCCATTCTTCCGTCTTGCCGTCCACTTCGATAGGCACCACAACAGAGCAGGCGTTGATCTCTTCCGATTGGTCCAAATCGGGCAGTTTGCCTTCTTGGCGCAGCTTCTTCATCCCCAGCACCGCCATGTCCATCAAAGTGACGGGGCGGCTGCTGTCGGGGCCGTAAACTTCTGCTCTGTCTGCCTGATAAAGGGCGTAAGCTTCTTTGATGGGAGCAGCATAGGGACCCTCTTCGATCTCCACTTTATCCAAATGAGTCGTAAAGGTGGTGTGGCGGCAATGGTCGGACCAATAAGTGTCCAGCACTCTTATCTCCGTCAGGCTGGGGTCTCGCCCTTCTTCTTTGAAATATTTTTGACACCAAAGCAGATCTTTTAAGCTCATAGCCAAGCCCAAAGAGCTGCGCAAATTTTCGGCCTCGCTTCCTGTCATCTCCCTGAAACCTTTAAGTCTCTCGATAGCCGCAGGCTCCGGAAGTTCCGCCGCCAAAGTCGCGGGCTTTTTCAATTCTGCTTCTCTCGCTTCCACCGGGTTGATGCAATAAGCCTTGATCTTGGTCAGCTCTTCTTCTCCCAGTTCCCCTTCCAAAATATAAACTTTGGCCGCCGCCAAAAGAGGCCGCTCCTTTTGAGTGATCAGCTGGATGCCGGCTGCCGCGAAATCTTCCCTCTGATCGTATTGCCCCGGCAGCAACTCTACGGCGAATACGGCGCAGCCTAAAGGCAAAGGCAGTTCTTCCCGATAGACGATATCCACCGGCGGTTCGCTGAGCACCAAGGTCACGGCCCTTTCGAATTCTTCGTCGCTCAACCCGCTCACATCGTAGCGGTTGACAAGCCGCAGCCCCGTTAAAGCGGTGATGCCTAAATTTTCTCGCAAGTCGGCCAACAGGCCCTGCGCTTCTACCGCAAAGTCCGTCTTTTTTTCTACATAGACCCGCCTGATCTTCTCCATTTCGGAGCCTCCTGTTTTGATTTTTTATTTAATGCGAAAGCGGCTGCGAGTTTTCCTCGCAGCCTTTAAAATTTTTTCACTCTTCGCCGATGATGGGACGGCCCTCCATGGTGTTCACCAGTTTGGACAGAGCCCACTTGACGGTCTCTTGAGGTTTATCGTAATTGCCCAAGTCCCTTACTCGATCTTCCCTCAGTTTTTTGGTGAGGAATTTACCATCTTTCACACGATAAACGAATAGATCGGCCCGGCAGCACACCCGCACATAGGGACCGTCGTCGAAGCCGATGCTGTAGATCATGTTCTCGCTCATATCGTAAATGCGAGCCAACACCACCACGTCGCTTTCAGCCGCAGCGGCTATCTTCGCCATAGTATCGGCGGTCACTTTTTTGCTTGCGGCTACTGCCTCCGAGGCAGCCTTTTGGGCCGCTCCGTCTTCTTTGATCTTATAATAGGGGAAGTGATAGGCCCACTTCACTACGCTGCGCCATTGGCTGTACACCGAGCCGTCCACGGCCCCGCTGTGATCCAATACTGCGAAGGACACCGGCCGCTCGGGAAAAGCAGCCTGCCCCGCAGCGGGAGCACCGCAGCAAAAGCTCACGACCAATGCTGCCAAAAAGAAGAAACGCAAAATTTTTTTCATAATCCTCACCTCGTCTTTTTACAGATCCACGGCTCTGCCGCTGAAGAGGGGCTCGGTGCCCAAATAAGCCGCCACGGTAGCACCCATGTCAGCGAAAGTAGTCAGAGGCCGCCGAGGCCCCGGCTCCACCGCATCCCCGAAGAAAAGCACCGGCACCCGCTCCCGAGTGTGATCTGTTCCCGTCCAAGTGGGATCGTTGCCGTGATCGGCCGTGATTAAGCCCAGATCCAAAGGACGGAAACACCCGGTAATCTCGTTTAAACGCCAATCGAAATATTCCAACGCTTCCCCGTAGCCTCTAACATTTCTGCGATGGCCAAAGGAAGAATCGAAGTCCACGAAATTACTGAAGACCAATGCGCCTTCAGGCGCTTCCCGTACGGCCTCGACGGTGGCGTCGATGAGAGCCTCCAAATTGCCCGCCGCATAGTGGCGGCTGATTCCCCGATGCGCGAAGATATCGGCTATTTTTCCCACAGCGTACACCTGCTGCCCATTGGCCACGACTTTGTCCAGCAAAGTTTGCTGAGGAGCGGCCACTGCGTAATCGTGGCGGTTACCGGTGCGCACGAAGTCCGTCGGGTCGGACCCGATGAAGGGGCGGGCGATCACGCGGGCGATGTTGTAAGGCCGCACCAGTTCAAAGGCGATTTTACACAACTCATAGAGCCGCTCTAAGCCGAAAGAACTTTCGTGGGCCGCGATCTGCAACACGCTGTCCGCAGAAGTGTAGACGATGGGCTTGCCGCTGCGCATGTGCTCGATGCCCAACTCTTTTATTATCTCTGTGCCGGAGGCGTGACACTCTCCCAGCACCCCCCGCAGTCTTCCTCTCTTGATGAGAGCGTTGATCACTTCAGAAGGGAAACAATGGGGGACGTTGGGGAAATAACCCCAATCGAAATCCACCGGCACACCCGCCAGTTCCCAATGCCCGGAAAGAGTATCTTTGCCCCGAGAAACTTCTTCGGCGTAAGTATAGGCTCCATAGCGAGCCTCGCCGCCCAGATCGGCCGGCAACGGACAGCCTCTGGCCGCCGCTGCCGCTTCTGCCAGCCCCAGTCTTGCCAGATTGGGAAGATAGAGAGGTTTGCTGCGGCCTGCTTCATCTCGACGATGAGCCGCAAAATATTCGCAAATATGTCCCAAAGTATCGCTGCCTGCGTCGTGAAAAGCTTCCGCATCTTTTGCGCTGCCGATCCCGAAGGAGTCCATCAATAAGATCACAGCCCGCATAAAACATCAGCCTCCTTTTGCAGCTTCAAAACTGCGCCCCGCACCGTCGCTTCTTGAAGATGCAGAGCTTTTTGATATACGGCTCCGGCATTCACGCCTTCGCCGCTAAGGCGCTGAGCCACTACGCCGCACACAGCTCCCGCCTTCAGGCCCAATGCCTGGGCAGTCACAAAAAGAGCGGCGGTCTCCATCTCGTAATTCAGCACGCCCAGCTGCTGCCATTCCGCCATGCTTTCGCGAAAAGCTTTGCGCACGTAACCGGTGAAGCTGTCGTAGCGCTCCTGCCCCGGCCAAAAAGTGTCGCTGGAAGCGGAGATGCCCACGTGATAGGGAGCGCCGCAAGCTTCGGCCGCGGCGATCAACGCCTCAGTCACCGTAAAGCTGGCCACCGCCGGAAAAGCTAAAGGAGCGTAATGCCTGCCGGTGCCGTCCAAACGGACCGCCGCCTTGTTGATGATGATATCCCCTAGCTTTATGCCCGGTTGAATGGCTCCGGTGGTGCCCACTCTGATCAGATAGCGGACGCCGGCCCGCGCCAGTTCCTCCAGACAAATGGCCACACTGGGCCCGCCCATGCCGGTGGAGCAAACCAGCACTTCGACGCCGCCTATCTGGCATAGATAAGAAGTGTATTCCCGGTGCACGGCCAATTTTCTGACGTCGCCGCCGCTATCTCCCAAAGCTTCGGCCAAAGGCTCTGCTCGCCCCGGGTCTCCCGGCAGCACCGCCACCGTAGCCCCTTCCAGTTCCGCAGGACTGAAGCCTACGTGATATAGCACTTCGTCCGCCGCCGCATAATTGCGTTTCATGATGATCTAAAAGCCCAAGTCTTCGCCTACCAGCACCACCACGATATGTCCGTGGTTGTTGCGGCGGGTGATGACGAATTGATTGCAGATGCTTTCCGGCAAATTGCAGTTCATGCACAGGCCTGTCTTGCAACAGGGCGTGGGGAGAGGAGCGAAACGCTGTACGTTGATGGTAGCCGCTACCTGCCGCGCCCGTTTGATTGCGCTGTCCAAGTCCTTGGTCACCTTGTTGATGCCGGCGATGAGAAGCACCTGTCGCGGCCCGTAGATGAGAGCGGCGCAGCGGTTGCCGTTGCCGTCGATATTCACCAACTGTCCGTCTTCGCTGATGGCGTTGGAGCTCATCAAAAAAGTATCGCACAAAAGAGCCCGGCGCATCAGCTCTGCTCTTTCTTCCGGCGTTTGGGCCTTTTCCCGATCGATGGTGCGATATTTTTCCTTGACCGCAGCCAAAAGACCGATCTCGTCAATGGTGACGCTGCCGCCCCAAGCAACTGTATGATCTGCGGGGATCAATTTCAGCGCTTTGGCCAGCGCCGCCTCCTTATCGGGCACATAGTAGGCTGTGAAGCCTCTCTTTTGCAAATTGGCCACCACCGTGGCTCCGTACAGATCGTTGCGTTTTTGCACTACCTTGCGCATAGCTTCGTTCATGATGCCGCCTCCCTTACTTCAGATCCACCAACACAACTTCGTCTGCTTCGCCGTCCATCTCGCTCAGGCTCACCCGCACATCTTCTTTGCGGCTGGTGGGCACGTTTTTACCGGCGTAGTCGGCTCTGATGGGAAGTTCTCTGTGTCCTCTGTCGATGAGCACTGCCAACTGCACCGCTTTGGGCCGGCCCATGTCGATCACCGCATCGAGAGCTGCGCGGATAGTGCGGCCTGTGTACAGCACATCGTCGACCAAGATCACTTTTTTGCCGTTGATGTCGAAATCGATATCGGTGCCGTGAACGATGGGATTATAGGCCAAAGTGCTGAGATCGTCCCGATAGAGAGTGATGTCCAAGCCGCCCACCGGCACTTCCGCTCCTTCGATCTGAGCGATGGCGGCAGCCAATCTTTTGGCCAGCGGCACTCCTCTGGTGCGGATGCCCACCAGCACCAGGTCCTCGACGCCTTTGTTCCTCTCCAAGATCTCATGGGCGATACGGGTCAGCGCCCGGCGCAGGGCATCGCCGTCCATAAGTTGTTTCTTTTTTGTCGATCCGTCCATCTTTATCACCTCAAAACTTAGTATGGGAATTTATTTTTCGCTTTTGTGATCTTAAAAAATTTTTGTTGCCGTCAACTGTATTGGTGCTGCCTCAGTCGGTTCATGATACGAGTCATATCTTCGGGCAAGGGCGCTGTGAATTCCAGCAATTTTCCCGTGACCGGATGATAAAAGCCGAGCTTTGCGGCATGCAGGGCCTGACCTTTGATGTTGAAGCCGGTCTTCAGAGGACTGTATTTGGGATCTCCCACCAGCGGATGTCCCAAATATTCCATGTGTACTCTGATCTGATGAGTGCGGCCCGTCTCTAAACTGCATTGCACCACGGTGTATCTTCCGAAACGCTCCAAAACTTTGTAATGAGTGACGGCCCTGCGGCCCCCCTCCTGCACCACCGCCATCTTTTTTCTGTCGGTCTTGGAGCGGGCGATGAGGGTCTCGATGCAGCCCTCATCTTCTTTCACATTGCCCCGCACGATGGCGATGTAAAGGCGGCGGCAGAGCTTACTTTGGATCTGTCTGCTCAACGACAGGTGTGCCTTATCGTTTTTAGCACACACCAAAAGACCGGAAGTATCTTTATCCAGTCGATGAACGATGCCGGGGCGGATGACCCCGTTGATCCCCGAAAGATTGGTGCAATGATAAAGCAGGGCGTTGACCAAGGTGCCGGTGAAGTTGCCGGCGGCTGGATGAGTAACCATGCCCCGGTCTTTATTCACTACTATCACGTCGTCGTCTTCATAGACGATATTTAAAGGAATATTTTCCGGCTCTGCTTTTAACGGCTGAGGAGCCGGCAACTTTACGCTCACTTTATCGCCGAGCCGTAAACGATAATTTGCTCGCAACACTTTACCGTCGTCCCGCTTCACTCTGCCCTCGTCTAATAATTTTTGCACGTGAGAGCGAGTAAGCGCCAAGAGTTCGGCCAGCGCCACATCAGAGCGCTGCCCTGCTTTTTTTTCGTCTATGCTCACAACAAGCACGCTCTCTGCGGCGACGTCGAGTTCTGCCGTTTCTTCTTGCTCTAATTCTTCTTCTCTTTCTTCTCTCGGTATTCCTGCCGATAGAGGCCCCATATTATCGCTCCCACACCAACGCAGATAGCCATGTCCGCTATATTGAAGACCGGCCAGATGCGAAAGTCCAAAAAATCTATCACTGCTCCCTGCCGAAAGCGATCGATGCAATTTCCTACGGCCCCGCCGATGAAGAGGCCAGCGCCGAGACACCGCAGGCGATCGCCTTCCAGAAAAAAGCGACGCTCGACCCACACTAAGACCAAAGCCACAAGGGCCACCGCCAAAAAAAGCCAACGGTTGCCTTCTAAAATACCAAAGGCCGCCCCGGCGTTCAACACATAGGTGATGTGAAAAATATTTTCCGCCACCGGCAGGCTCTCTCCCACAGCAAAGTGGCCGGCGATATAAAATTTTACGGCTTGATCAGCCGCTAAAACGGCCAGAGCGATATAGATCACATTCATAGCTTTAAACACAAAGCCCCCGCCCGAGACGCCGCAACGATGCAGCAGGCCCGAGGGGGGACAGTTACATTTCTCTCAATATAAAATCTTATTGGCGATGACTAAACGCTGGATCTGATTGGTGCCTTCGTAGATCTGCATGATCTTGGCATCGCGCATCATCTTCTCCACAGGATACTCTTTGCTGTAACCGTAGCCGCCCATCACTTGGATGGCATCGGTGGTCACTTCCATGGCCACATCTGAAGCATAGCACTTGGCCATGGCCGCTTCCTTGGCGAAGTCTTTGCCTTCGTCCCGCAGGCAGCAGGCTTTGTAGACCAAGAGCCGGGCAGCATCCACCTTCATGGCCATGTCGGCTATCATGCCCTGCACCAATTGGAAGCTGGCGATAGGCTGATCGAACTGTCTTCTTTCCTTTGCGTATTTTGTAGCGCAGTCCAGCGCTGCCTGAGCGATGCCCACGGCGATGGCCCCCACGAAGGGACGAGCGCTGTCCAAAGTTTTCATGGCGATGCGGAAGCCTTCTCCCTCTCTGCCCACTCTGTTAGCCTCGGGCACCACCACGTCCTGTAACACCAGTTCACAGGTGTTGGAGGGACGGATGCCCATCTTGTCTTCCTTTTTGCCGACAGAAAGACCCGGCGTGCCTTTGGGAACGATGAAGCAGGTGAGGCCGCGGATGCCGCCGCTCTTGCGAACATTTGCCAAGATCAGATAGATATCGGCGATGCCGCCGTTGGTGATGAACATTTTGGTGCCGTTCAAAGTGTAAGTGCCGGCCTCTTTATCTTTCACCGCTTTGGTAGCCACGCCGCCTGCATCGCTGCCGGCTCCGGGCTCGGTGAGAGCAAAGGCAGCCATTCCGCCGTTGTTAACTACCTCGGCCCAGATTTGTTTCTGCTCATCGGTGCCTGCTATCATCACCGGCAGAGTGGCCAAACTGTTGGCGGCGATAGAAGTGGCCACACCGGCGCAACCCTTGCCCAATTCTTCGTAGATAGCGGCGATGGACACACTGTCCAGCCCCATGCCGTCCAATTCTTCCGGCACCATCACGTTCAACAGGCCCATCTCGGCTGCCAAGGGCACCAATTCGTCCCGCATGTGATTCTCTTTATCCATTTGGGCGGCGTAAGGAGTGATCTCCTTAGCCACGAATTCCCTCACCAATTGCTGCAATTCCAGTTGCTCTTCGTTAAGCGCAAAATCCATGATTGCCTCCTTATCGCTTGCGAAAAATACTTAAAAAGGCGCTCCCTTAAGCTGAGAACGCTACCATTTACGGGGCACACCCTCCAAACTGCCCGTCACCAGCAGCGTGGCCAAATAAGCGGCCAAAGTCTTGCCGTCCTCGTCGATGACTTCACCTTCTGTCACCACGGTGGTGTGGCCGTGGTGCCGCACTCGGGCGCGGGCTCGGATAACTGCCGGGACAAAACCGCCGTGAAGAAAATCCATGTTGAGGCTGTGGGGCACAGTCTGCGATCCGCACGTCGCTGCAGCCAGCACCGCACAAAAATCGGCCAGCAACAAATAACGAGCTCGTCCCGCAGCTTCCGCCCACGGCCCTTGCTTTTTCGCCGGCTCTGCCTGGCTGACGGCGGCGTTGCCGCAGTTCAACTCTTCGATTACCACCCTCTGCTGCCGCAGTGGCAGGTCCCGCTCGATGAGGGAGAGCAAGTGAGCTCGAAGCTCCCGACTTTCCATCCTGTCTCTCCCTTCCCGCGGTTTTTAAAAAAATCTGAGGAAAAACACCGAAGGCAACGGCCTTCTTTCTTTTTCGACCGCTTTTTCATTTTAGCATATTTGCCAAAGAGGGACAAGTTTTTTATATCCGCGGCGCCTTGGGGCCGTTAGCCAATTCGAGAAAAGTTTCCAGATAACCGTAAAAAAGCCGGGGGAAGGCAAAGTGCAGATCCGTCAGTTCGTTAAAAGGCGCGGGGAGCGCGGCCTTCTCCTCCGCCTTCAAGAGTGCCCAGCACCGTTCCATTTCTTTTTGCCCCGCAGCTTCTCGCCAACGGCCGGTCAGGCTCCTCAAAGCAGCAAAACCTTGCGACAAAGCTTCATCAAAGTTCAGCAAGCCTTCTGCCCCCAGTTTGTAAAAATGCATGATGAGCATGCCCTCCGCAAGGGTGATGTCCTGCGTTTCTTTCGCCTCGGCTCCTTCTTCTTGCGCCGTGAGCAAACAAAGAATATCGGCGGCCAAGGCCATGAGCAGACGAGGCTGCCGATGTTCGGCGGCCAGCAGTTCACGGTAAAGCTCTGCGGACTTGCGGCAATCCGTGCCTCCGCTGACGATGGCGGCCACAAGAGCGAACTGGGTGAAAAGCACTCCCGTATTTCTGTAATTGTCGCTGCAAGAACGACCGCAGCACACAGCCAAAGCTTTCAAAGTTTTTTTGCACTGTCTGAGTGTCTTTTCTTTATTCGCACCAGGTCTTTCGCTCAAACGGTAGAAGTAAAGGATCAGTGTGCTCTCCGCAACGGAGAAGGGCTTGCCTGCCATCTTCGTTTCCTTTCCCGCCTGCTGTCTTTTGCGGCGCTTCTTTTCAGTAAAACGTTTTGCCCGAAGGACGTTTTCGCTCCCGCCCTTTGAAAATTTTTATTGCAGTTCTTTGGCGGCTACTTCACCGATGGCTGCGGCTATCTGCTCCAATCGTACCTGATCCGGTCCTTCTGCCATGATCCGCAGCAAAGGCTCCGTTCCCGAAGCCCGCACCAAAATGCGGCCGTCTTCGCCCAATTCGTTTTTATATTTTTCCGTGACCTGAGCCAAAGCGGCGTTGCTCTCCCAGCCGTTTTTATTTTTCACCCGCACGTTCATCAAAACTTGAGGGAATTTTTCCATGGCCCCGGCCAGTTCCGAAAGAGGTCTGTTGTTTCTCACCATAGCGCATAACAATTGCACCGCAGTCAAAATACCGTCGCCGGTCTTGGCATAGCGGCCGAAGATGATGTGGCCGCTCTGCTCGCCGCCCAAAGAATAACCGTGTCTGGTCATCTCTTCTAAAACATAGCGGTCGCCTACCTTGGTGACGCAGGTCTTCCCCCCTAAAGCGCGGATGGCCTTATGCAGGCCCAAATTGCTCATCACCGTCACCACCAGCATCTTGTCCGCCAGCTGTTTTTTCTTCAGCAATTCTTTTGCGCAGATCAACATGATCTGATCGCCGTCCAGCGGTGTCCCGTTTTCGTCCACGGCCAAGCAACGATCGGCATCGCCGTCGTTGGCTATGCCCACGTGGGCGCCCACTTCCGTCACTTTGCGGCATAAAGCTTCCAAATGGGTGGAGCCGCAGCCGTCATTGATGTTGCTGCCGTTGGGCTCGTTGAAAATAGTGACTGTTTCTGCGCCCAAGTTCCTCAAAATAACGGGAGCGATCTCGCTGTTGGCGCCGTTGGAGCAGTCTATGACCACTTTCAGTCCGTTTAATTTGGTAGGGGCAGTGCTCAAAATATGCTTTACATAGACTCCGACCAGATCACCGGTGTCGTGAAAGATCTGCCCTACGCTGCTGCCCCTCGCCGCATGCGCGTAGTCGATGGGACGCGAAACTATCTCCGCTATCTCGTCTTCTACCGCATCCGGCAATTTATGACCGGAATGGGAGAAGAACTTGATGCCGTTATCTTCAAACGGATTATGAGAAGCGCTTATCACCACACCTGCGTTGGCCTGCACCTTTTCTGTGAGATACGACACTGCCGGCGTGGGCATCACCCCCAGTAGCAGGACATCGCCGCCCGCCGAACAGATGCCCGCGGCCAAAGCGCTTTCCAACATTTGGCCGCTACGGCGGGTGTCCCGTCCCACGATGAGCTTGGGCGCCGCTCCCTCTCTGCTGAAATATCTGGTGGCGGCGTAACCCAATTTAAAAGCCAGGCTGGGCGTCAGCTCCACGTTGGCTATCCCTCTTACTCCGTCTGTTCCGAATAAACGCGCCATCTTCCCTATCCTCCCGTTTTCTATAAAGGCGGTGCAAATCTGCTCATGAGGGCTCGGGCCGCCCGGTAGCCGTCCAAAGCTGCGGACATGATGCCGCCGGCATAGCCCGCTCCTTCCCCGCAGGGATAGAGCAGATCGCAGTTGCAACTCACATAATTTTCTTTGTTTCTCAAAAGACGCAGCGGCGCCGAAGTGCGGCTCTCCACTCCCGTCAGCAGAGCTCCTCCGTCGGCGAAGCCCGCCACTTTTTTATCGAAGGCCGCCACCGCTTCTCTGATGCTGTTTATGACGAAGGCCGGCAGCGCCCTCTCCAACTCCGCCGCCTTCAGCCCCGGCCGATAACTGCCGGGCACCGCCCCTTGCAGAGAAGGCGCCGTCCCCTTCAGAAAAGTGTCCAAGTTTTGGGCCGGAGCGCGATAATTTCCGCCTCCCAGCCGAAAAGCCGTTTCTTCCCAGTATCTTTGAAAAGCTACGCCGCCCATGGCGCCGGCGGGAAAGTCCCGTGGCCCTACGTTGACGACTAAGGCGCTGTTGGCCACGCCGCTGTCGCGGGCAAAATCGCTCATGCCGTTTACCGCCACGCCTCCTCTTTCGGAAGCGGCGGCCACCACGCAACCGCCGGGACACATGCAGAAACTGTAGCAGGTGCGGCCTTCGACCCCGTGATGCACCAGCTGATAGGCAGCGGCGCCCAAAAGCGGATGACCGGCAAAACCGCCGTATTGAGCCCTGTCGATCAAGTCCTGAGGATGCTCTATCCTAAGACCTACGGCGAAGGGCTTCATCTCCATGGCTATCTGCCGCCGAGCTAAGGCCGCATATGTATCGCGGGCGCTGTGGCCGCAGGCCAGCAGCACGGCGCCGGCGGCCACTTTCTGTCCGTCGGCCAGCACCAGACCGGTGAGCTTACCGTTATCGACCAGAAAGTCTTTCACTTTGGTCTGATAGCGGACCTGTCCCCCCAGCTCTTTGATGCGGCGGATGAGGCCGCCAACCATGAGACGTAATTTATCGGTGCCTACATGAGGCCTGTATTCGTAAAGGATGTTTGCGGGAGCACCTGCCGCCACCAGCGTGCGGGCGATGGCCGAAAGAGCGGGGTCGTCCACGCGAGTGGTCAATTTGCCGTCGCTGAAAGTGCCGGCTCCTCCGGCGCCGAATTGAGCGTTGCTTTCGGGGTCGAGATCGCCGTCCTGCCAAAATTTTTCTACTGACTTCACTCGTTGGGCCAGAGCCTGCCCCCGCTCCAAAATAAGCGGAGCATAACCGTGTTCAGCTAGTTCCAAGGCTCCCAAAAGGCCGGCGGGGCCGGCCCCGATCACGATCACCGGACCCTTAAGAGGAAGCTTGCCTAAAACGAGCTGCTCTTCAACGGGCTCATGATATAAAGAAACATCTCTTTTATTCAAAAAGCGCCGCGGAAAATTTTTTCCCGCATCGATTTTAGCCAACACCTGATAGTTGAGACAGATATTTTCTTTTTTGCGGGCATCCACCGCCCGTCGAAGGACGGCTTCGATGCTCAGCTCATCGGGACCGAGTCCCAATTTTTTGGCTGCGGCCTCCCTCAGTTCTCGAGGCTGCCGCAAGTCGATTTTAATATTGCTTATCTTCAGTTTCATCGATCGCTTTTTTCCACTGTCAGGCGTACCCGCACCTGTTTGGTGCGGCAGAAAGACTTAGGCGGCAACTCCAGCTCTGCGTAGACCGTCGAACTTTTGCGCAGACCGGAAATATCCACAGCTTTGGTCTTCACGCCGGTGAGCCCGTTCAAGATCGAAGGAGGAGCCGTCAGTCGCACGGCGACGGGATCGAGCTCCGTCCTCACCAGCTTGAGATCCGCCGCCAATTGGCCGCCGATGCTCAGCTCCACCGGCAGATCCACCGTCAACAGCTGCCGCACCATGGTCCCTTCCACCATGATGTCGGCCGGCATGATCCTGAGCCCGGCCACTTCCTTGCCTTCTTCATCCAAAGCGGCCAATTTGCTTTCCGTCGCAAAACTGCCTTCTCTGCCCGTTATATCGACGGTGGCCGCCAATGCAGTCACTTGATCCAGTCGATGAGATGGACCGAAAATCATCGCTTCCGCAGGCGTCGGCTTCACATTGCTCAAAGTGTAGTCCGCTTCGCTTTTGCCTATTTGATGAACTTCCACCGGCACCGTCTTCTGACTCACAGTATCGAGATAGACCGTTACGGTCTCGGGCCTGACGGCCACTACCTCCCCCTCGTCGTAGAGGGCCCGCACCGGCAAAATTTGTCGTCCGGAGGTCGCCCCTTTGAAATCGACGAAAACGTTCAGATGCTCTTCTACTCCCTGATCCAAGCGGTCTCTGTTGCCCCGCACCCGCACCTGCACTTTGTCGGGCGCGTTGTAGATCATCATCTCGTTGGGCACGTTCACGTGCAAGAGGCGAGCTTCCAGCGTGCGCTCGGTGATGGGGTTCTGCTCCACCATCACATAGATCCAAAAGCCTATGGCCAATAGCAGGCAGACGAGCTTGGCGGTCAGGTTCTCTCTGCTGAAGAACTTGTCTGCGATCTTTTGCAAAATTTTTTCTGCGCTCATTCTTTTCTCTCCCGCCCCTCCTGCCACTTACGCCGCCATTGGCTCCAGATATCTTCGTTGTGAGTGACCAGATCCTGCTGCAAGATGCGGCGGGCATCTTCCCTCGTCAAAAAACGCAGCAGCTCGCCGTTTCGGGCCAAGCTGATGGTGCCGTTCTCCTCGCTCACTACCAGCACCACTGCGTCGCTTTGTTCGGAAACGCCGAGGGCGGCCCGATGCCTGGTGCCCAACTCTTGGCTGAGATTGCGGTTCTCTGTTAAAGGCAAAAGACAGCAGGCGGCAACGATCCTATTGCCCCTGATCACCACGGCCCCGTCGTGCAGAGGCGTGTCTTTCACGAAAATATTTTGCAAAAGCCCGCTGGAGACCAAGCCGTCGATGGCCACGCCGGTCTCGATGCGGTCTTCAAGACCGCTGAGCCTTTCGAAGACCAACAGCGCTCCTACTTTGTCTCTGCTGAAGACCCTCACCGCATCGCTCACGCCGTTCAGCATTTCTTCCAATTCTGTTTCGGTGAGCTTGGTGCGGCTGCCGAAGATGGGCCAGCGGCCTATCCTCTCCAAAGCGCGGCGCAGCTCGGGCTGAAAGACGATGGGCAGCGCCACCATCAGCATGGCGGTGGATTTGTCCAACAGCCAACTGATGACGTGCAGGTTCAGTAATTTGCAGATGGCCGTGAAGACGAGCAGCAACAGCACGCCCTTGGTGAGAGTGCCCGCTCTGGTATTTTTCAGCATCAAATATATGCGGTATAAGAAGTAGGCCACCACCAGGATGTCGATCACATCCCACACGTTGAGAGTAGCCCACAGCCCCTGTATGGATACTAACAAGATATCACCTGCCCGTTTAAAACTCTCGCTGAAGTTTTTTGCCGCCGCCGGAGGCGAAAGTCTCCGCGATTTTTTTCTTGCGCGATTTTTTCTTGAAGTTTTTTACGCACACTCTATCATTTTAATTATAACACAAAAAAACCGAAACCACAGCAGCGACAGTCGCGCCGGAATGGTTTCGGTAAATTTTTTGTTTTCTTTTCTTAAGGCTCGGCCTTCAAAGTTTAAAGCTTGGCCTTTAAAAGCTCCAGCTGTTCGCGCTGAGCGGCCAGCGCCTCTGTTCCCAGCCGCAGCTGCTTCGCCGTTTCTTCGGGAGCGGGGCCGCCGTAGCACCGCCTTGCTTCAACGCAACGAACGGGCGCGAGGCACTCCAGCAGATCTTTTTCGAAAAGCGGCGAAAAGTTTTTGTATTCCGCCAAAGTCAATTGAGGAAGATATTTTCCATTTTCGATGGCATAAGCCACGCACTGTCCCACTGCTCTGTGAGCTTCGCGGAAAGGCAGGCCCTTGCGCACCAAATAGTCGGCCAAGTCGGTGGCGTTGGAAAAATCTTTGCTCACCGCCTCCGCCATCGTCTCTTTCTTCACTTTCAAAGTGAGGAGCATGTCTCTGTACACCGTCAAAGTGAAGCGCAGAGTGTCCACCGTGTCGAAGAAGCCCTCTTTATCTTCCTGCAGGTCTTTATTGTAAGCGAGGGGCAGGCCCTTCACCGTGGTCAAAAGACCCAAGAGATGGCCGAAGACACGGCCGCTTTTTCCCCGCACCAACTCGGCGATGTCCGGGTTCTTCTTTTGCGGCATCATGGACGAACCGGTGGCAAAGGCATCGTCCAATTCGATATAGCCGAATTCTTGCGAGCTCCACAGGCACACTTCTTCCGAAAGGCGGCTCAAGTGCAGCATCAAGAGAGAAGCGAAACTCATGAATTCGATGATGTAATCTCTGTCGCTCACCGCATCGAGGGAATTGCCGTAAACTTGGCCGAAGTTGAGCTCTTCGGCCACGAAGAAGCGGTCGATGGGAAAAGTCGTTCCTGCCAGAGCGCCGGCCCCCAGAGGCATAATGTCCGCCCCCTGCCACACGCCCATGAGACGGCGAAAATCTCGCTGCAGCATATTGAAATAAGCCAGCAGATGATGAGCGAAAGTGATGGGCTGCGCCCGCTGCAGGTGGGTGTAGCCGGGCATGACGGTGTCGGTGTGCTGCCCTGCCGTAAAAAGCAGCGCCTCTTCTAATTTCAAAAGAAGCTCGCCCAACTCCGCCACGATCTTTTTCGCGTACATATGAGTGTCCAGCGCCACCTGATCGTTACGGCTGCGGGCAGTGTGGAGCCGCTCCCCCGCTGCGCCGATCTTTTTTGTCAGAGCAGCTTCGATATTCATGTGGATATCTTCCAATTCCGCGGAAAATTCGAACTTCCCCGCCTCGATCTCCGCCAATATCTCTTGCAATCCCCGCATGATGGCGGCGGCATCGTTTTCCGAGATGATGCCCTGCCTAGCCAGCATGGCGGCGTGAGCCATGCTGCCTCTGATATCTTCCCGATAGAGCCGTTTATCAAAACCAATGGACGCATTGAATGCGTCCACTGCTTCGTCGGTAGATTTGGAAAATCTGCCGCCCCATAATTTAGCCATTATTTCAGGTTTCCTTTCCGCATCAAAGCCCGCACTTTGAGGGGCAGGCCGAAGAGATTGATGAAGCCGGTGGCGTCCGCCTGATTGTATACCGCATCTTCGCCGAAAGTCACATACTCTTGGCTGTAGAGAGAATAAGGAGACTTGACGCCGGCGCTGATGATGTTGCCTTTGTACAATTTCAAACGAACGGTGCCGGTCACGGTCTTTTGGGTCTCATCCACAAAAGCATCCAGCGCCTCCCTAAGCGGCGAGAACCACATGCCGTCGTACACCAGCTCGCTGTAGCGAATGCCCACCATTTGTTTGAAGCTTTGCGTTGCTCTGTCCAAGGTGAGATTTTCCAATTCGTTGTGAGCGTAGTAGATGATGGCGCCGGCTGGATTTTCGTAAACGCCTCTGGACTTCATGCCCACCAAGCGATCTTCTACCATGTCGGTGATGCCTACGGCGTTGCGGATGCCGATCTCATTTAGTTTTTCCACCAGAGCCGCAGGGCTGAGGGCCTCGCCGTTCACCTTCACCGGCACGCCCTGAGCAAATTCCAGTTCCACATATTCTTTGGCATCGGGAGCTTTCTCGGGGATGTTGGTGACGATGAACAGTTCGTCTTTGGGAGCGTTCCACGGGTCTTCCAGGTCGGAGCCCTCGTGAGAGAGATGCCACATGTTCCTATCCATAGAATAATCGTGATCGTGAGACACGGGGACGGGGATGTTGTGAGCGGCGGCGTAATCTATCTCTTCGTCGCGAGACTTGAGGGTCCATTCCCGCCAAGGAGCGATGATGGCCAGGTCGGGAGCCAGAGCTTTCACGCTCAATTCAAAGCGCACCTGATCGTTGCCCTTGCCGGTAGCACCGTGAGCCACGGCGTCGGCCCCTTCCTTCAGGGCCACTTCCACCAATTTTTTGGCGATGAGAGGACGGGCGAAAGAAGTGCCCAGCAGATATTTTTTCTCGTATACGGCACCGGCCTTCACCGTCGGCCACACATAATCTTTGATGAACTCTTCTTTCAGATCGAAGATGTAGCACTTGCTGGCGCCGGACTTCAACGCTTTATCGTACACCGGATCCAGTTCATCGCCCTGCCCCAAGTCGGCGGTAACGGCGATGACTTCGCAATCGTTGTAATTTTCTTTCAGCCAAGGGATGATGATGGAAGTATCCAGGCCTCCGGAATAGGCCAGCACGACTTTTTTGATGTCCTCTTTTTTCATAGCTTAAGATGCCTCCTCTGTTTTTTTACAGCTTCAAATTTTTTTCGAACGCCACCTAACGCTCAGTCTTCTGCGGCGGTGAGAAATTTTTTCTTCCCCGTCGAAAAATATTTCACCCTTTGCAAAAAGCTAGAGGGTTTGATCGCTCATCAAGAGGGCCATGACGGCCTTTTGCACGTGGAGCCTGTTCTCCGCTTCGTCGAAGACCACAGAGTGAGGTCCTTCTATCACGCTGTCTGTGATCTCTTCGCCTCTGTGGGCCGGTAAACAGTGGAGGACGATGCACTCCGGTCTGGCCATGTTCAACAGCTCTTCGTTCACCTGATAGGTGTGAAGGGCAGCGAAGCGCTGCTCTCTTTCGGCTTCTTCACCCATGCTGGTCCACACATCGGTGTAGAGCACATCGGCCCCTTTGGCGGCCTTGAACATATCTTCTTCTACGCTGACGGTGCAGCCGGTGTGAGACGCATCTTCTTGGGCCCGGGCCAAAATATCCGGCCGGGGCTGATACCCTTTGGGAGAAGCGCACACCATGTTCATGCCCACTTTGGCGCAGGCGTACATCAAGGAATGAGCCATATTGTTGCCGTCGCCGATGAAGACCAATTTGCGCCCTTTCAGCACTTCCAGCTTCTCTTGGATGGTGAAGATATCGGCCAGCGCCTGACAGGGATGGAGAAGATCGGTAAGACCGTTGATGACGGGCACCGTGGCGTAACGAGCCAGCTCCAGCACGCTTTCGTGAGAAAAGGTGCGGATCATGATGCCGTCTACGAAACGGGACAGCACTCTGGCCGTATCCTTCACCGGCTCGCCTCTGCCTATCTGGCTCACCGCATCGTTCAAATAGATGGCCTGCCCTCCCAATTGGTGAAAACCCACTTCGAAAGAGACCCGCGTGCGGGTGGAGGCTTTAGAGAAGATCATGGCCAAGCTTTTACCGGCCAAAAAACGATGGGGCTGCCCGGCCTTCTGCATCCGTTTCAATTTTTTCGCCACATCCAAAATGGTGGCTACCTCGCCCACGCTGAGGTCGTGGATGGAGATCAAGTCTTTATTTCTTAAGCCCATACAGCTCCGTCCTTTCTAAAAAACGGCCAAGGCCCGCTCCAAAGCGGCGCACACTGCGTCGATCTCCTCTTTGGAAACGATGAGGGGCGGCACCAAACGGATAACGTTGCCGGCAGTGCAATTGACGATGACGTGATCTTTCAGGCAGCTTTCAACTATCGCTTTGCCAGGCTTATAGAGCTCCAGGCCCAAAAGCAGGCCCTTGCCCCGCACTTCTTTCACTTTTTCGGGGAACTTCGCGGCTGTTTCTTGCAGGCGTTTCTTAAAATAAGCGCCCTGCTCTGCTGCTCTCTCCACCAAATTCTCCGCCTTCACGGCGGTGAGGGCGGCACAAGCGGCCGCACAGGCCAAGGCATTGCCGCCGAAGGTGCTGCCGTGATCTCCGGGTTGGAAGACGTGAGCGAACTTTTCTTTCACGGCGAAGCCGCCCATGGGAAAGCCTCCGCCGATGCCTTTGGCAAAGGTGAGGACATCCGGCTCTGTTCCCGTCTGCATATAGGCGAACCAACTGCCGATACGGCCCACGCCGGTCTGGATCTCGTCCATGAGCAACAGGGCATCGTACTTATCGCAGAGAGCCCTTACTTTTTTAAAATAGTCGGGGGCGGGCACGTGGACGCCGCCTTCTCCCTGCACCGGTTCCAAAAGAACGCCACACACGTTTTCATCCATAGCAGCTTCCAAAGCTTCGATGTCATCATAAGGCACGAAAACATGGCCCGGCGGCAGAGGGCCGTAGCCCACGCGATAGTAATCGTGGCCGGTAGCGGCCAGCGTGTCGAAGGTCCGGCCGTGGAAAGAATGGTCGGCGCTGATGATCTTGAATTTGGCGGGATCCTTGCTCACCCCTAAGCGGCGGGCCAGTTTCATAGCTCCTTCGTTGGCCTCGGCGCCGCTGTTAGCGAGGAAGACCCTGTCCATGCCGCTGACCTCGGCGATGATCTTCACCGCCTTGGCTTGGATCTCCGTATAGTAGAGATTGCTGCAATGCATCAACTTTGCCGCCTGCTCGGCGATGGCCCGGCTCAGCACGGGATGGCCGTAGCCCAAGCAGTTGACGGCGATGCCGGCCAAAAAATCTATATATTCTTCACCGTCGGCATCGTAAACTTTGCAGCCTTTGCCGTGATCCAGCACTATAGGATAGCGGCCGAAGACCGGCAGATAGTACCGCTCGCTTTGTTCTATAACTTTATCCGCTTTCACTGCTCTCTTTCCCCCTCATGCGGCAGCAGTCGCTCTTACAGCCCTTTCACGACTTCGGTGCCTACTCCTTCATCGCTGAAGATCTCCATCAAGATGGTGTGTTCGGCCCGGCCGTCGATGATGTGGGTCTTTTTGGCACCGCCGCTGAGAGCGGTGATGCAGGCCCGCACCTTCGGGATCATACCGCCGTCGATCTTGCCGCGGATGATCAATTCTTGGGCTTTTTCAAAAGATAGGGTGGAGATAAAACTGCTCTCGTCCCGATAATCGCTGTAGATGCCCTTCACATCGGTGAGCACCAGCAATTTTTCCGCCTTCAAAGCGCCGGCGATCTCTCCGGCCACGGAATCGGCGTTGATGTTATAAGTCTCGCCGCTCTGGCCCACGCCGGTGGGGGCGATGACGGGGATGTAGCCGTTGTCCAGCAATACGTTGATAAGATGAGTGTTGATGCTTTCCACATCGCCTACGTAGCCGATATCCACCAGATTCACTTCGCCGTTCTCATAAACATCGGCCAAATGTTTTTTGGCCTTGGTCAGACAGGCATCCTTGCCGTTAAGGCCCACGGCCCTGCCGCCCATCATGTTCAGCCGGGCTACCAAGTCGGTGTTGATCTTGCCCACGAGAGCCATCTCCGCGATGCCTACCGATTCCGCATCGGTCACCCTAAGGCCGGAGACGAATTCGCTCTTCTTCCCTGCCTGCCGCAACATGGCGGTGATCTCGGGGCCGCCGCCGTGAACTACCACCGGCCGCATGCCCGCTTTTTGCAAAAAGACGATATCTCCCAGCACCTTATTTTTGATCTCATCGTTGAGCATGGCGTTGCCGCCGTATTTCACCACGATGGTCTTGTTTTTGAAATCGTACAGATAGGGCAACGCCTCCATCAAAGTGGCGATGCTTTTATCGGTCATCAACATTGTCTTAGCCCTCCGCTTCTTTTAAGTGTGATATTCACCGTTGATCTTTACATATTCGTAAGACAGGTCGCAGGTCCACACCGTGGCCGCTTCGTGTCCCACCGCCAGATCGACGGTCATGGCGATCTCCCGTCGGCTCATGGTGGGCGCCAATTTTTCCAAAGGCACATTGCAGTTCAGCCCGGCCTCCACAAGACGGATGCCGCCGATCTCGAGGTTCACTTTATCGGCTGCCATCTCGGCTCCGCTGTAGCCAGCGGCGCAGACGATGCGGCCCCAGTTGGGGTCCTGCCCGAAGAAAGCCGTCTTGACCAGAGGAGATTTGGCGATGGCCATAGCTGCCAGTTTGGCGTCGGCTTTGGTGGCTGCTCCCACCACGTGCACTTCCAAAAATTTAGTGGCCCCTTCTCCGTCTTTGGCGATCATTTTGGCCAAGTCTTGGGCACAGGCGGTCAAAAGTCGCAAAAAGGCGGCATAATCGGGGTGCTCGGTGCTGTCTATCGATGGATTGCCTGCGGCTCCGTTGGCCAGCACGATCATGGTATCGTTGGTGGAGGTATCGCCGTCTACCACCACCATGTTGAAGCTGGAGTCCGCAGCCTCCTTCACGGCCTTTTGCAAAACGGCGGGAGCCACCGCCGCATCGGTAGTGAAAAAGGTGAGCATGGTGGCCATGTTGGGATGGATCATCCCCGCCCCTTTGGCGATGCCGGCGCAGATGATCTCTTTGCCGCCGATAACGGTCTTATAGGCGCTGCGCTTGATAAAAGTATCGGTGGTCTGGATGGCCTTGGCACAGTCTTCCCCGCCCTCTTTGCTCAAAGCGGCGACAGCGGCGGCCAGACCCTCCTTTAATTTTTCCATAGGCATGAACTGCCCGATGACGCCGGTAGAGCAAACGAAAGCTTCCGTCGGCTCTATGCCCAGCAGTTTCGCTCCTTCCGCCTGCATAGCCTTGGCATCTTCCAGTCCTCTCACGCCGGTGCAGGCATTGGCGCAGCCGCTGTTCACCAAAATGGCCCGGGCCCTGCCGCCTTTAGCCACTTCTCTGCTCACCAGCACGGGAGCGGCGCACATCTTGTTTTGCGTAAAAACGGCGCCGCAAGAAGCCAGCCGCTGACTGAAGATGACAGCTAAGTCATGATTGCCGCTGCTCTTGAGCCCCGCTTTGACTCCGGCGGCAACAAAGCTCCGAGGTGCCGTTACCCAGCCCTCTGTTTTTTCCATAGATCATGCCTCCTTTTGCTCTTTGGCAGACACAAGAAAGCTTTGGACGAAAGATCAGGGATAAACGGGCAAGTGTCTTAGCCCGGCAGTCTCGTCGATGCCGAACATCACATTCATGTTCTGCACTGCCTGCCCGGCCGCGCCCTTCACCAAATTATCCAAACAACTCATCACGATGACTCGCCCCGTGCGAGGATCTATTTGCCAACCGATATCCACATAATTGGAAGCCCGTACATTTTTTAATTCGGGCACTTCGCCCTGCGGCCGCACTTTGATGAAAAATTCTTTGCCGTACATAGCGTCGAAGGCAGCGGCGATCTCTTTTGCCTTCACTCCTTCTTTCAACATGGCGTAGCAAGTGGCGTAGATGCCCCGATCTGCCGGCAAAAGATGGGGAGTGAATTGAATGATCACCGGCTCGCCGGCGCATTCGCTGTAAATTTGTTCTATCTCCGGGGTGTGACGATGAGTGGTCACACCGTAAGCCTTGATGCTTTCGTTGACGCTGCAGTAGAGGCTGCCGAGTTTCAAAGAACGGCCGGCCCCCGTGGTGCCGCTTTTAGCGTCCACCACTATCCCTTTGGTCGCGATGAGCCCGGCCTTCAAAAGGGGAGCCAAAGCCAAAATGCTGCAGGTGGTGTAGCAGCCGGGATTGGCGACCAGCTCCGTCTTTTTCACTTGCTCTCGATAGAGCTCCGTCAGACCGTAAACAGCTTTTGCCTCGGGGTCCAGGTGCTCTGTCTTGTACCATTTTTCGAAGACCTTGGGGTCTTTGAAGCGGTAATCGCCGCCCAAGTCCACTATCTTCACGCCGCTGCCTCGCAACAGCTTGCCGATCTTCATGGCGTGTCCGTGAGGGAGGGCGATGAAAATGACGTCGCTGTCGGCAGCGATGGCCTCCAGCTCCCGCATAGACTCCAATTCTTTCTCCACTCTGCCGCTCAGATGAGGGTAAAGAGAAGCGATATTCTCTCCCGTGCTGCTTTCGGAAGTGATGTGGGCCAGCTCCGCCTCCGGATGTTCTGTCAAAAGCCGCAACAATTCCGCTCCGGCATAACCGGTAGCGCCGATGACACTGACTCTCATACTTTTCCTCCTTCCGAAACAGCCGGCGGTCTTTTGCATAAAACCTCTAAAAACCTGCATAAATAAAAATTTTGCGGCTCAAAGGCCACCCTGCCGTTTTATGTTATGAATATACTACGCACAGCTGGATTTTGCAAGACTTTTTTTCGCTTCGCTTTTGTTTATATTTTGCAATTAGCGGCCCTTGCTGGTAAAATATAAAGAGACGAAGGAGGCCCTGCGAATGCTCAAGACTCTCATCCTCACTTTGCTGATCTTCTCCGGCCTGGTGGCCTACGATACCTACGACAAAAAGTCTCCCCCTCCGCCGCCTCGCGCTATAGAGACGCAAGAGCAAAAGCAAGAGACCCGACCCGCAGGCAGCGTGGTCAAGAGCGTCATCTTGGCTCTTTTGCCGGAGCGGGAGCAGTGGCCCGAGCCTGTGCAAAAATTCTATACTGCTTTCAATTTGGCGGAAGTAATCGGTCCCATCCGCGCCAATCCCAACTGGACTCCTCTTGCCGACATGGCGCCCCTTTTGCCTTCGGCGCTGGTGGCCATCGAAGATCACGATTTTTACCGACACGGCGCTCTCGACTTCAGCAGTATGGTGCGAGCGGCCGTCGCCAACATCATGGCGGGACAAGTGGTGGAAGGAGGCAGCACCATCACTCAGCAGCTGGTGAAAAATATTTTTCTTTCGCCGGAGCAGACGGCAGAGCGTAAAGTTTACGAAGCGATCCTCAGTTTGAAATTGGAAGAAGAATACAGCAAGGACGAGATCCTCGAACTTTACCTGAACACCGCTTACTTCGGGGCCGGAGCCAACGGCATCAAACAGGCCGCCGCCGTTTTTTTCGCTAAGCAGCCCAAAGACCTGACCTTGGGCGAGTGCGCCGCCGTCGCCGCTCTTCCTTACGCTCCTTCTGCTCTCAATCCGCTGGAATATCCCGAAGACTGCCGCCGTCGTCAGCGTTTGGTGCTGAAGGCTATGGCCGCCTACGGCTTCATCACTGCCGAAGAAAGACAGGCTGCAGCCAAAGATCGCATCCCTTTGACCAACAGCCGCACTCTTTAGGGGCGAGCTCTCGCCTTTTTCTTCCTATAAAAAATTACGGCTCCCGCAGCTGCGGGAGCCTTTGCTTTTTATTTTTCGGCGAAGAGCTGCGCCTTCTATCTTTCTTTGCGCACCTGATAATTTTTGCCGTCGGTCACCACTGTCAGGCAACCGTGCTCGCGAGTGTTGTACACTGTGGCACCGATGTGCTGCAAGCGTCCCACTGTTTTTGGGTTGGGATGATGATATTTTTGAAAGTCGCCGCAGCTGATGAGGGCGTAGCGGGGCTTCACCTTAGCGATAAAAGGATAGTAAGACGAATTGCGGCTGCCGTGATGCCCCACCTTCAGCACGTCGCAGTGCAGCTCTTCAAGGCTGAGCCGTTGGGCCAAGGCCGCTTCTGCCGGCGCCTCCGCATCCCCGGTGAAAAGCATGGTGAAGTCGCCGTAGTGCAGCTTCATCACCAAGCCGGTGTTGTTGATATTTTTGAGCTCTTTTTTACTGAGAGAGCCGGTGAGGAAGCTGCCGGGCGAAAAGATCTCCAAATAATAACCGGGGCCCAGCTCGACTCTGCTGCCCGCCTCTAGGCGGCCGCCTTTGGCGTAGCCGTAGTCGCCTCTGTCTAAAATTTGCCGCAGTTTCACGCTGGTCTTCTTCTTGATCTTTTCGTTCACGCCGCCGTTGTCGTAGACGCGGCTCACTTTGTAGCGAGGCAGAAAATTCAAAATGTTCCCCATGTGGTCGCTGTGGTGATGGGTGATGAAAACTTTTTCTACCCGCTGCACCTGCCGTTCGGCCAAGCGATCTTGCAAAATTTGCCAAGCAGAGCGATCCCCTACGTCGATCATCGCATTTTTGCCGCCTTGCTGCAACAAGATGGCATCGCCGTGGCCCACGTCCAGCAGGGTGATGGTGAGCTGCCCGCCCGGGGCAGCAGCTCGACCTTGGGGAGAAGGAGCGATCTCATCTGCGAGACCGCTCCCGAAGAAGAGGCCAAGCAGCAAGAGCAGCGCCCCCGCCCATTTAAAAATTTTCTTCATCGTCATTCTCGCCTTTCGCTTATGCTTCATCCGCCCTACATCTTCATCTTTTCGCAGCAGGCGGCGACGGATCGATCTTTTATCTTTTTACGTCGAGCCTCAGCGTCCCAGTTCCCGCTTGATGATCTTTTTGTAGGCTTCCACACCCGGCTGATCGTAGGCATCCACATCGGCCAGTTCTCCTTCGTAGGCGATGCTCAGCATCAAAAAACAGAGCAATAGCCCCAAGCAGTATTCGTCCCGCCGCGCCAAAGTATACACGGCGCTGAAACGGCCGTCGTTATCCAAAGCTTCTCGGTTGGCGAAAAGAGCCGCTTCTAAAGCTTCGTTCAAGTTCAGCCCTGCGTATTTGGCGATGTCCGGCAGTTCGGGGAAGGGAGCCCCCAGCACCGCCTCCGCTAAGCTGTCTTTTATTTGCAAAAATTGGATCACTTTATTGCGGCGCCCGTCTTGATGCTGCTGAGTTTGCGCGTGCATATCGGTGCTGCCCACCGCCGCTATGGGAGTGCGGCCGTAGAACACCTGCCGCCCTTCTCTGTCGCAACGCTTGCCCAGCGATTCTGCCAAAAGCTGCACGTACCACTCGCCTACGGCCTTCAAACATTGGCCGTAGCCCATGAACACTTCGATGTCGCAGCCATGAGCGCAGCCGGCCGCATATTTCAAACAGGCGTTCAACAAGGCAGGGTTGCGCCGCCAGTCTTTTGTTTTACAGGCGGCGTCCATGTCCCGAGCGCCTCGCAAAAGAGCTTCGATGTCGCAGCCTATGACTGCCGCCGTCACCAGGCCCGGAGCATGGAAAACGGAGAAGCGGCCGCCCACCCCTTCTTTTATGTCGAAGGTGCGCCAGCCTTTGAGGGCCGCCAAGCGGGCCAAAGGCGACGCTGCCTCCTCCCTCAGATCGGTGACTGCTGTCACCTCTGCATCGATCTGCGGTTCGGCGCTTAATTTTTCAAAAAGATAGCTGAAAGCGGTGAGAGTCTCCAAAGTGCCGCCCGATTTGGAGATGGGCACCAAGAGCAGGCGGAAGCGCTCGCCTTTCAGTTCGGCGCCGACAGTGCGTTTTGCCAGAGCTTTGATCTCTCTCAGTAAAAGTTCGTTTGGCAAAGCGCCTAAATTATTGCCGCCGAAAAAAATATATGGTCTCCCTCCTCTTTCTTTTAAGGAAAGACTGTTCCACCCTTCGCCGCAGAAAAGATTGAAGAGCACTTTGTTGCCGAGATAGGAGCCCCCCACTCCCAAAAAAACGACTCCGTCCACCGAGCGAAGGCAATGAGCCCCCAAGTCGCAAAGAGCTGCGATAGAGGCGGGAGTATTGGGCCCCGCCTCGCAGATATAAGGCAAACGAGTGAATAACACCGGCTCATCCGTTCCGTCTTTCGACTTGTGGGCTTTGGCGCGGCCTGTGGCCCGCAGCGCAGCCACTGCGGCGGCCGCAGCCTCGGCCTTGGGAGCCAAAGCTTCCACTTCATCTTCCGTCAGACGGCCCTTGCCGAACATGGTGCCGTAATCGAAGGCGAAGCTGTCGCCTACTTTTATGCATTTTTCGGCAGCTGTTCTCATCTCTCATTCCCCCTGTTTCTCTTTATCTGAAACAAATTATAGCATATGCCCTTTTGCCCTGTCCACTTTTGCCGCAGGAGACAGCTTTGCGACCAGGGCAACAAAAAAAGACCGCCCGCAAAATTTGCAGACGGTCTTTAAAATTTCTGGTGATGCATCCGCGACTCGAACGCGGGACACCCTGATTAAAAGTCAGGTGCTCTACCGACTGAGCTAATGCACCATGGCTGGGGCGGCTGGACTCGAACCAACGCATGCAGGAGTCAAAGTCCTGTGCCTTACCGACTTGGCGACGCCCCAAGGAGGGAAAGTGTGTTGGGGTGACTGGTGGGAGTCGAACCCACGCGTAACGGAGCCACAATCCGCCGTGTTAACCACTTCACCACAGCCACCGCGTACCGCCAAGCCCACCAGGTCGGCGACAGATAGCATTATACTATATGCACCTGCCCGCGTCAAGGGTTTTTCCTATTATTTTGCGGACGCGAGAGCCGTATTTATTCGTCGCCGGCCAAAGAGCGGTGGGCGAGGCCCACCCCCAGTTCATCTAGATTCAACACACCCACGGCCATATAGACCGCCACGCAGAGATGTTCCCCCGCCCGGGCCAGACCTATCTTGCCGCCTACGTTGAAGCCCACGGCCTTGTTCTTCACCTGCTCCAAAGCTTCGTGAGCGGCGCCGGCTACTGCGCCGGCACCTACGTGGCTGTCGGTCACCAAGCCCTGCCGGGTGGCGGCCACCACTGCCCGCTCCACTATCTTCACCACGGAAGTGATGAATTCGCCGCCGAAGTCCACCGCCGTAGAGCGGATGCCTTTTTGGGCCAGCGTCTCTTTGAGAGCATTTTCTTCTCCCCGCGAGCCGGTGAGAGCCATGCCGAGAGCTGCTCTGCCTATCTCGATGCTTTTATAAGTCCTTACGTCCTGTTGCAAAACGTTTCACTCCTGCTCGTCGCTTCTCAGTTCCACCTCTTTGATCTTTTCCTTATCCAGCACAGCCACCGCCAGGAACACGGCCACGCAGACGAGCCATTCGAAATAAATCACGTGCTGCAGAACGTGAAGAGCCGGCACGAACTCCCAGATGACGATGCACAAAAGCCCCGCCACCGTGGTCCAAAAGGCGCTGCTGCGCCGGCAAAGACCGGGAGCGAAAACGGTGAAGAAGAAAACGCAGGTCAAAGCGGTGGTCATAGAGAGACCGGCCACCATAGTCTTGACGATGCCCACGGCATTGAAAGCGAACCACAGGGTCAAAAGACCGATGACGAAAACGGAGAGCCTGTTGACTTTCACGAATTTGCTGTCTGTCACCTGCGGATCTATGAAACGTTTATATACATCTTGACTGAAGAGGGTGCCCGCCCCCAGCAAAATGGTGCAGGCGGTAGACACGTCCGCCGCCCACAATGCAGCCAAGGTCACGCCGGAAGTGAGAGGATCCAAACTCATGACGATCTTGGGCAGAGCCATGGTCGCCGCGATATCGGGGAAGCTCACTTTAGAACACAGGCCCAAGAGGGCGCTCAAAAAACCTACGGGGAACATCAAAAGACCGCCGAGGACGAACCCGTTGCGGGCGGTCTTGGCATCTTTCGCCCCGCAGGCGATCTGCACCGGTCCTTGAGCTGTGATGGCCTGAGTGATCATGACGATGAACCAGCCGATGATGATGGCCAAAGGCACGCCGCCGAAGGGGTCCATCAAAACGTCTGCCTTAGGCAGCTTGGCCACCAGCGCATCCATACCGCCGATGTTGCTGACGGCCATGATGCAGCTGAAAAGGATGCCGCCGTAGATCAAGAGGACGCTGACCACGTTGGCTAAGCCGGAAGACCAGAGGCCGCCTATAAGGGTGATGCCGATGAAGACCACGGCGCTGGTCAGCATGCCGCCTTGAAAACTGAATACGTTGGGAAGCAGAGAAGAAAGGATGGCGCCTCCCGCCAGATATTGCAGAGAGGTGATGACGCACATGATGATGATGAGACCGACGGCGCACACCAATCTGCCCTTGGTGTCGTAGTAATATTCGAAAAATTCCGGGATAGTGGAAACCTTCATGGCCCGCAGTTTGCCGGCAGCGAAGAGGCCCATCACCACTGCCCCCGCGGCCCAGGCACCGTTGTACCAGCCTGCGGCCATGCCTACGTTGAAAGCGTTCTCCGCCACGCCTACGGTGGAGGCGGCGCCTACGGCCAAGCCGGTGATGTTCACCGCTATGAGCCAGCTGCCCAGTTTGCGTCCTGCGAAGAGATATTCCGTGGAACCTCTGTCGGCTCTGTGCTTCACCCAAAAACTGATGGCAAAGAGCAGACAGATGTATAAGATGACGATCACCAATTGAACGGACATAAAAACACTACCTTCCTTCCATACTGCGATGCGGAGCCGCAGCCGGCGGCCGCAACTATGTAGATTATATCAATTTTATTTAGATAATTAAAGGCCTTGTGAAAATAATCTTGCTTCATTTTCAGCTTTGCTCTTTAAGCCCGACGTCTTTCATTTTTGCTCCCAGCTCTGAGCGCCTTCACTATTTTGAAAAAATATTTTTTTCTTCACTCGCGGCCTTGCCGGCTCTGCTTTTTTATTTTCCTCGTTAAATTTAACTTTGACTGTTTCAAATTCAGTTTTTATTTTTCGACATAGGCCTTGAGAGCCTTTTTTCATTTTGTCCTCGACTTTTCGGAGTCGACTTTTGCAAAATATGTCCGTATTTTTCGCTATAGCCTTGAGAGAGCGTCGAACTTTTCTCAAACTTTTCGCCCTCTGCTGCCCTTAAAGAGGATTTTCCCGCCCCTTGTCGAATGTTAAAAGTTAGGTCGAAAGGCCCTTTTGAGAAAGGAGGCAACGTCATGAACGTTACATATAACACCCAAGGCACCTGCGCCAAGCAGATCACTTTCGAATTGACAGACGGCAAGCTTCACAATGTGAAGTTTTTGGGCGGCTGCCCCGGCAATTTAAAAGCCATCGGCAAACTCATCGAAGGCCAAGACGCCGCCGCCGTGGCCAAGTTGCTGGCCGGCACCGATTGCGGCGGCCGCGGCACCAGCTGTTCGGATCAACTGTCCAAGGCCATCTTGGCCAATCTGTAAAAGAGCCGTCCGGCACGGACGAAGGGAGGGAAGGCTATGTACAGCATCTATAAAAGCGGCGCCGACGGGCTGGAAGAATTAGAGCTTGCGCAGCTGGAAAAAGGTTGCTGGCTGGATCTCACCGCCCCCGATGAGGAAGAATTGAAGGAAGTGGCAGCTGCCACCGGCCTGCAGATGGACTTTCTCACCGCCGCTCTGGACGAAGAAGAGAAATCGCGTATCGAAGTGGAAGACGATGCCATCCTCTTTGTAGTGGACATACCCTTCCTCCGTTCCAATAAGGATTACGATACCCTGCCTTTGGGCATCATCCTCAGCGAAGAGCACATCGTCACCGTTTGCTTGGAGACCAATGGGGTCACGGCGGATTTCAGCGCTCACACCGAAAAAGCTTTTTCTACCGCCAAAAAGACCCGTTTCCTGCTGCAGATCCTCTATCGCTCTGCGGCCCTCTATTTGAAATACATCCGCATCATCATCCGCCGCACCGACCAATTGGAGCGGCACCTGCGCCAGAGCATGGAGAATTCGGAGCTTTTCAACCTTTTGGATTTGCAAAAGTCTCTCACTTATTTCTCCACTTCTCTTCGCTCCAATTCCGTAGTGTTGGAAAGGCTCACCCGTCTGCGCAGCCAAACGAGCGCTCAGCGCCATTTAAAAGTTTACGAAGAAGACGAAGACCTGTTGGAAGACGTGATCATCGAATACAAACAGTGCTTGGAGATGGTGGAGATGTATTCTCACATCCTCAACAGCATGATGGAAGTTTTCGCCAGCATCATCAGCAACACCCTGAACTTGGTGATGAAATTTTTGGCCTCCGTCACCATCCTCTTGGCCATCCCCACTTTGATCAGCGGCCTGTGGGGCATGAACGTGCCCGTGCCCTTCGCCCAGCTGGACTTCGGCTTTTATTGCGTCCTCCTCTTGGCTTTTTGCATCACCGGCGTCGTAGGCTGGTTCCTCTGGAAAAAGCGGATGTTTTAAGGGTTCGATTGTGAGCAAAGTTATCGAAGAAAAATTGTTGGCCGGCTTCATTTTCGGCGACAATGACAACGACGAATATATCTATCTGCCCGGCGGCGAAGTGGGCGCCGCTTCTCCCTGCTGTGTGTTGGAAAGAAAAGGGAGCGTTGAAGACGTGCCCTTAAGTGCTGCGGCCTATTTGGTGGGTCGTCTCTCTCTCCGCCCCTGCCGCCATCCTCTTTTGGGCAGCAGATCGTATTAAAGGCCAGGCTGGAATTTTCAAAACAAAAATAAAAGCCGGCTCTGCCGATCTCGGATCGACAGAGCCTTTGCTTTTTTCGTCTTTTTATTTTTGTGCGGCTTCAGAGCTCTTCAGGCCTTTTTCGCTGAGACCGTACTTGCGCATGTAGCGGTAGAGGGTCACTCTGCTCACCATCAGGCTCTCCGCCAATTTGGTGATGTTGCCGCCGGAGCCCTTCCATGCTTCGATGAAAGCTTCTTTGTCGTGCTTCCACGCATGCTGAGCATTTTTGTCTTGGGGCAGCACCAAGTCTTCGGCATCGATGAGGGCGCTGTGGCTGTGGAAGCAGGCTTTTTCGATGACTCCTTGCAATTGTTTCACGTTGCCCGGCCAACGGCACTGCTCGAGAGCTTCCGTGGCCGCCGCCGTCAAGCGTTTTTGTCCCGTGTTGTATTGAGCCCCCAATTCTGCCAGCATGTGCTGGGCGATGACGGGGATATCCCCGGGCCGCTCCCGCAGAGGCGGCACCTGCAGCACCGAAGAGGCCAGCAGGCCGTAAAGTTTTTCCGGGAAGAGGCCTTTGGCAGTGAGCCGACGTAAATTGGAATCGCAGGCTGCTAAAATGCGCACATCATAGCGGCGAGGCTGCCCGGCTTCGTCCGTCAGTTGACCGGTAAGAGCGGCTGCCAATTTTTCACACAGCGCCTTGGGCAACTTCTCCACTTCATCCAAAAAGAGAGTGCCTCCCTGAGCCAGCTCCAATTTGCCCAGCAGCGGTTCTTTCCCCTGCGGCCGGCCGAAGAGCTCTTCTTCCAATTCTTCTTCGGACTGGCGGCAACATTGCAGCGTGATCAAAGGTCCTGCGGAGCGGGTGCTGGCCTGATGGATGCCGTGGGCCAGCCGCTGCTTGCCCGTGCCCGGCTCTCCCTGGATCAGCACGTTGCCGCTGCTGCGGGCCAAGCGGCCCGCTCTGCTTTGCATGAAGAGGAATTCTTTGCTCTCACCCACCATGCTGTATAAACTGTAGCGACTGTTGTAGCCCCGAGCATGGGCGATGGTAGTCTTCAGATCGTCTACGGACATGCTGATCACCAAAGCGCTGTCCAACCGTCCCACCATAGCGAGAGGCACCGCCGTGGTGATGTCTTCAAAGGTGCGGTCCGCAGCTATCCACGTGGCTTCCTGTCTATACACCGGCTTGCCTGCCAGCGCCTGGGCGATGGGCAGTTTGTCATAATTCAAAAAAGTTTCCCTTAAATCTGCCCCTTCCGCCAGCCTTTGTCTGCCGCGGCTGTTGGCCAGCCTGACGCTGCCTCCCGCTCCCACTTGATAGAAGCTCATGGGCAGCTGCTCCAAAAGCACTTCGTTCATGCAACGCTGTTCTTCGGCCAAAAGAAATTTTTCCAAAGCATACTTCCAGCTCAAAAGCAGGCCCTGCCATAATTCGTAAGGCCCCTCTCCCAGCACATAGAGAGAGAGGACATAGCACAGCTGCCCCTGCCAGCGCACGGGCACGGCCAAGTTATCGCCTCTGTGCAGGGGGCGGCACCACAGTTCCGGACCGAAGAGCAACACCGGCTCTTCGTGCTCCAAGCACAGGCTGACGGCGGTAGTGCCCACATCTTTTTCGGTTAGCCTAAAGCCCGTCAAATTTTCCCACGGACCGAAACCTTCCCGGGGAGCGTGATCTTTCAAAACATGACCGTCTTTATCGATGAGCAGCAAACTGCGGCAAGCTTCCGCCAAAGGAGGACAACACTCGCTCACGAGGCCGTCCAAATAGTTCAGCACCGAGCTGCTCTTGGTTTGAATATCTTTTAAGGCCGCCGGCTCCAAGCGCCGCAACCGGGGCAGCGCTTCGTTGGGGATCTGCGCCTTTTTGCAGCGAAGCCAAGAAGCAGCCACCCAGGGATGGACATTGCTGTTTGGATCGCCGCTTTCCATAAAACGCTGATAGTATTGCTCCAGCTTCTCTCTGTTGCGTCTTTCCCTGTACATGATCCGCTCCTTGCCGCTCTCTTACTTGGGCTGACCGTTGGCGACCAGCACCCTTCTTGCCCCCCAGTAACGCGGTTTCCAATAAACATCGTTGAGACTGCTCAGCATTACTCCCTTGCTGGTAGATACGTGCCAAAACTTTTTGCCTCCGGCCGCTATGCCCACGTGAGAGGCCCCTTCTTCATAAGTAGTGAAGAAGACCAAGTCTCCGGGCTTCAGCTGCCGCTGAGTAACGAACACTCCCTCTTGAGCCTGAGCATCCGCCAAGCGGGGCAGCGCCGCCTTGTGCTGTTTAAAAACGTATTGCACATAGCCAGAACAGTCGAAAGCTTTCACCGTGGTGCCGCCGAATTTGTAGGGGACGCCTTTGAGCTTGGCGGCGGTAGCTGCGACGTCGCCGCCCTTCACTCCTTTGATCCCCCCTTTTTGCGCGAAGGCCTGCCAAGTGAGGCTGCTGTAAGTTTTATCGTCCAGCTCGCCCGAAGCCTTCAGCTTATAGTCTTTCTGAAAACGTTTCAAAGCGGCGGCGCAACCGGCAGTGAGCAAATTCTCTGCCTTTCCCTTTTGATAGCCCAGCACGATCAATTTTTCCTGAGCCACCTTCACCTTCCAGTCTTTGTCTCCCTGCTTGAAGGTTTTGGCCTGAGCCGTCAAGGGCAACAGGACCGGCAACAGCAGCAGGAAGAAAATGAGGAAGCGGCGCAGCTTGGCCATGGCCCTCAGTCCTTTCTCCGCAAAGGGAAAAGTTGCGTCCGCAAAAGGCTCGCGTAAAACTTTTTTGCGGAATTTTTTCTTCCCTTGCCTTTTTAATAGACGGCGATGAATTTAACTTTTATAAAATTCTCACTGCTATTATACTAAATTCTTCTTCCTTTGCAAGGCCGAAATTGTAAACATTTTGTAACCTATGACACAGCTCTTTGCTAGATCGTAAACTTTCTTTTTCTCCCTCTGGCCTTTATTATTTATCATTACGCCCCTTCCCGTAAAATTTTTTTGCGAAAAATTAAATCTTCCTCTCGGCGGGACCTGCCTTTGAAACTTAGCCTGTGCTCTTTATGCTTCTTGCTGCGACAAAAAAGCCCGGGCGTCCGTAATATGGCGGCCGGGGAAGAAAAGCAAAAGAAAAAGGCAGTCCCACGGACTGCCCTGATCGCTTGGTGGCCCCAGCAGGATTCGAACCTGCGACCTTTTGATTCGTAGTCAAACGCTCTATCCAGCTGAGCTATGGGGTCGTGCCTTTCGGCAACATGCTTATTATAGCGGATAGCTTTTGCCTTGTCAACAGTTTTCCAAAGATTTTGCCGGCGCCTGACAGTGTCAAGTAATCGTTGGCAAAATTCTCCGGCAAAATATCAAAGTCAGAACCCTACAAAGGGCAAAGCATTATTACTCATCCCCGGCAGGGTGAGATGCCCCTGTCGAGGATATTCGTAACCTTTGCCGACCTTGTCTCCTATCTGGAAACTGCTCAAGATCGTCCCTTCATCCCCTTCTCTTTCATCTATCTCTATTTCTCTGAGCACTATCTCCCGATCTTCTGTCAACTCTCCCAGAAGCCCGCTGGCCTTCATCGCCAACAGGCTGCACATACTGTTGCATCCTTTCCTGCTCCAGCTGGTTTGGTTA